>NZ_CP042819.1:1485000-2227500 GCF_008065155.1 Octadecabacter sp. SW4
CCGGGCCGGTTTCGGTGAACGCCAGGTTTGGCTGGCCAAGCGCCGCCAAGGCCCGCCCCATGTCAAGCCGCAGGACGGCTTCGGGGAGCGCGCCTGCGGGTGGCGTTCTGGGGCGACAGGTGCCGGGATAGATCAGCCCGTCGGGGCCAAAGGCCGCGGCCCCTTCCTGTGGTGCATTCGTGGCGTCCTGAATATCGCGGCGCGTGCAGCTGCAGGGGTAGATCAAGCCCTGCGCCCAAAGCTGTGCAAGGGCGTCGCGATAGGCGGGCAGGCGGTCTGATTGGCGCATCACCGGGCTGGGCCATCGCAGCCCCAGCCAGTGCAGATCGTCAAAGATCTGCGCCTCCCAGGCAGGCCTTGCACGGGTCTGGTCGATGTCCTCGATCCGCAGCAGGAAAGTGCCGCCCTTGGCCATGTCATGGGCCAGAAGCGCCGAATAGGCATGCCCCAGGTGCAGCGGCCCCGTGGGTGACGGCGCGAAACGGGTGATCATGAACGGCGCAGCACGATGACGTCCGATCCCATCTCCATCGCGGTGAGATGCGGGCCGTGGCTGCGCGAGACGAGCGCAAGCTGGCCTGCGGCAAGGCGCGCATCAACCACGGCATCAAAGCTGCCATCGGCAAGGGTGGGATCGTTAAACGACAATGCGATCAACGCGTTAGGCGCCGTTGCCGCGATCAGAAGATCAAGCGTTTCAGGCGGTGCCGCGCCAAGGCTGATCACGCCGGTGGCAATGATCGCGCCGTATTGGCCGGGCGCGGCGGGCACCGCACCCGGCTCGCTTATCCAGAGCTTGCGATAGATATCCTTGGTCTGTGCGATTTCGACCATCTTGTCGGTGATATCGGTGCCGTCGATCACGTGATATCCCGCGCGGATTAGTGCCGCGCCGGACATCCCCGTGCCGCAACCAAAATCAAGGATCGGGGTATCAAGGGGCAGGTGTGGCACCAACGCCTGCGCAATGCGTGTCGGCGTCTCATAGCCGCGCGCGCCCACATCGGCGTCATAATCCTTGGCCCAGTCGCGATAAACTGTGACTGTCTCGGCAACGGGGCGGGGCGTCCACAACTGGGGTTTCATCGGTGTCTTGGCCATATCGCAAGGCTAGCGCGCCCGATCAGGTGTCGTCCAGTGCGGTGTGGGTCAGCCAGGCCTGCCAGTCGGATTTCGCGCGCTCGGTATAGGCCTTGTAGCGGTCCTTGCGCCCGCGACGGCCCGATTTGAGACCCGCGACGGGCGGGAACAGCCCGAAGTTGACGTTCATCGGCTGGAACGTCTTGGCGTCGGCACCGCCGGTGATATGCGTGACCAGCGCCCCGGTGGCCGTGGTCGCGGGAACCGGCGGTAGGGTCTGGCCGCGCAGGTCCGCCACGGCCAGCCGCCCCGCAAGCAGGCCCATCGCGGCGGATTCAACATAGCCTTCAACGCCCGTGATCTGTCCGGCAAAGCGGATATTGGGGCGCGACTTCAGGCGCATCTGATCATCCAGCAAGCTGGGCGAATTGAGGAATGTGTTGCGATGAATCCCGCCAAGGCGCGCGAAATTCGCGTTTTCAAGGCCGGGAATGCGTTTGAAAACATCCGTTTGCGCGCCATACTTCATCTTGGTCTGAAAGCCGACGATATTGTAAAGCGTGCCCAATGCGTTATCACGGCGCAGTTGCACCACGGCATAGGGCTTGCTCAAAGGGTCATGAGCGTTGGTCAGGCCGACAGGTTTCATCGGGCCGAAACGCAGGGTCTCGCGGCCCCGCTCGGCCATCACCTCGATCGGCAGGCACCCGTCGAAGTAACCGGCGGTCTCGCCCTCTTTGAATGCGGTTTTTTCGGCGGCGAGGAGCGCGTCGATGAACCCCTCGTAGTCGGCCTTGGTCATCGGACAGTTGAGGTAGGCCGTGCGCTCTTCCTCGGTTTCGCCCTTGTCGTAGCGGCTTTGCATCCACGCTACGTCCATGTTGATGCTGTCGTTGTAGATGATCGGCGCGATGGCGTCGAAAAAGGCGAGCGCCTCGGCCCCGGTTTCGGCGGCAATCGCCTTGGCCAGTTTGCCCGATGTCAACGGGCCAGTGGCGATGATCCATTGGCCATCATCTGGAAGCGTATCGATTTCCTCGAATGATACCGATATGTTAGGGTGTGACGTTAATGTGGCTGTGACGCTTTCGGCAAAGGGGTCGCGATCCACTGCCAAGGCCCCGCCAGCAGGCAATTTGTGCTGATCGGCCGTGGCCATGATGATACCACCGCCCGCACGCATTTCCCAGTGCAGCAAGCCGACAGCGTTTTGTTCATCGTCATCCGAGCGGAACGAATTGGAACAGACCATTTCCGCCAGATTGCCCGTGCGATGGGCAAAGGTTTCGACCTTGGGGCGCATTTCGTGGATCACGACCTGCACACCTGCGTTTGCCGCCTGCCAGGCCGCCTCTGATCCGGCCATGCCGCCGCCGATGATATGCAGTGTGTTGTTCATAGGGCGGATGTAGAGCGCGGATGCGCAAATGAAAAGGCCCGCCGGTTTTCGGTCGATCAGGTGGCGCGCTTGTATCCGTTGATCGCCTTGCAAAGGCCGGTGCTGTGGCACGCAGACACTGGCTTTGATCAAAGCCTGGCAGACGGGTTGTCCGGGGGGAATGTGCACGGTTACCCTAGGTCATCTGATTGCGAAATTTAAAGTTATGAACTCAAGAATTATCCAGAAGGGGTTACCTATGTTGAAATCAACCAGCATCGCACTTGTGTTTGCGGCGACGGGCGCGGTTGCACAGGGCTTCGAAGGCGCGCAGGTCGAACTGATTTATCACGACTTTGAAGCAAACTATACCGCCACCCGCCTTGAGGGCGGATTGAACTATGGCATCACCGACCGTATCGGTGTTCAGCTTGATCTTGGTGTATTCAGTTATGACAACAACCCGCTGACCGATACCTCGACTTACGGACTGCACATTTATTACGATGTGACAGACGCCGTTGCCGTTGGTGCATTCTACACCACGACCGAATTTGGTGGTGGCTCGTCCGAAGAATATGTCGGTCTGGAAGCGGCCTATGGAAACGGGCCGCTCTACCTGCAAGGCTATGCGGCCCAGGTCCTTTACGAGGGGAGTGACAGCGGGAATACCGCGGCCGGCCTTGGTTTTGAATATGATCTGCAGACAATTTCGTCGGTTGGTGACTTTGCCTTGACAGGCAACGTATCAAAATTCATGCGCTCGGGCGGGACTGATGACACTATCGCGGAACTTGGCGTGCGCTATTCAATGGCAAACGGTTTCTACGCGGGGCTTGAAGTGGGGCGTGTGACAGAGTCGGGCAGTTCCGCCGATCAAATGGCGTTCACGCTGGGATATGAATTCGGTAACGGCACACGATTCGATCAGCGCAGCTACCAGTCGATCTGGAACGCCTACTAGACGACAGAACAATCGTCAGGGATCGCAGTCACTTGCGAACCCTGACGTCTATTCGGCTTCTGCGCCTTCATCCGCGTCGCCCTGTTCGGCGATCCAGGCAACGCTAACCACTTCTTCGCCCTTGCCGGTGTCGAACACCTTGACGCCACCGGCGCTGCGCGAGCGAAAGCTGATCCCTTCGACCGGTACGCGGATCGACTGACCCTTCGAGGTCGCCAGCATGATCTGGTCGTCCAGATCGACGGGGAAGGAGGCGACCAGCGCGCCGCCGCGCATCGCCTTGTCCATCGCCATGACCCCCATGCCGCCACGCCCGCGCAGGGGATAGTCGTGGCTGCTGGACAGCTTGCCCGCGCCGCCCGCGGTAATCGTCAGGATCAGGTTTTCGGATGCTGACATTTCGGCGTAGCGTTCGGGGGAAATCGCGCCTGCGGGGGCGTCCTCTTCGTCTTCGTTTTCGGCATCATCGGCCAGGCCCGCCATCGCGCGGCGCATCTTGAGATAGGCGGCGCGTTCGGCTGGATCGGCCTCGAAGTGGCGAATGACGGACATCGACACGACCGTGTCGTCGCCGTTCAATCTGATCCCGCGCACGCCAACCGACGCGCGGCTGTTGAACACCCGCACATCGGTGGCGCGAAAGCGGATCGCGCGCCCTGAATCGGTCGTCAGCATCACGTCGTCTTCGTCGCTGCAGATACGCGCGTTGATCAGTTTGGTGTCGGCGTGATCATCCTCGAACTTCATGGCGATCTTGCCGTTTGATTTCACATTTGTGAAGTCTGACAACCGGTTACGGCGCACACTTCCAGCAGATGTGGCGAACATGATTTGCAGGTCGTCCCAGTCTTTTTCGTCGCGGTCCACCGGCATGATGGCGGCAATCGACACGCCCGTCGGAATCGGCAGGATATTCACGATCGCCTTGCCCTTGGAGGTGCGCGAACCCTGCGGCAGACGCCATGTCTTTAGCTTGTAGACCATGCCATCGGTCGTAAAGAACAATAGCTGCGTGTGGGTATTGGCCACAAACAGGGTGGTGACCACGTCTTCTTCCTTGGTGGCCATGCCGCCCACGCCCTTGCCGCCACGGCGCTGCGCGCGGAAGTCGGCCAAAGCCGTGCGTTTGATATAGCCGCCCGAGGTGACGGTGACGACCATGTCCTCGCGCTCGATCAGGTCTTCGTCTTCCATATCGCCCGACCAGTCGACGATTTCGGTGCGGCGCGGCACGGCGAACAAGTCGCGCACCTCGGCCAGTTCGGTGCGGATGATGTCCATGATCCGGTCACGGCTGGACAGGATCGCAAGGTATTCGCGGATCTTCCCGGCCAGTTCCTGCAATTCGTCCGTCACTTCCTTGACGCCGATCTGGGTCAGGCGTTGCAGGCGCAAATCCAAAATCGCGCGGGCCTGGGTTTCGGACAGATTATAACTGCCATCGTCGTTGGCCGTATGGGTCGGATCGTCAATCAGGGCAATATATTCAAGGATATCGCGGGCAGGCCAGCGGCGTGTCATCAGTTTCTCGCGCGCCTCGGCGGCGTCCGCAGATGACCGGATCGCAGCGACGATTTCATCGATATTGGTAACGGCCACGGCCAGACCGCACAGGATGTGGCTGCGTTCGCGGGCCTTGCGCAATTCAAATGCGGTGCGGCGCGCGACCACGTCTTCGCGAAAGTCGATGAACGATGTGAGGAACCGGCGCAGGGTCAGCGTTTCGGGACGCCCACCATTGAGGGCCAGCATGTTGCAGCCGAAATAGGTCTGCATCGGCGTGAAGCGGAACAACTGGTTCAGCACGACCTCGGCGGTGGCATCGCGTTTGAGTTCAACAACGACCCGCACGCCATTGCGATCGGATTCGTCCTGCACATGCGCGATGCCTTCGATCCGCTTTTCGCGCGCGGCCTCGGCGATCTTTTCGATCATCGCGGCCTTGTTCACCTGATAGGGGATTTCGTCGATCACAATCGCCCAGCGATCCTTGCGCAATTCCTCGATGTGGGTTTTGGAGCGGATAATCACGCTGCCGCGCCCCTCAAGATAGGCTTTGCGCGCGCCAGAGCGGCCCAGCATGATGCCGCCAGTGGGGAAATCCGGCCCCGGGACATAGTCGATCAGTTCTTCACTGCTCAGGTCCGGCTTGTCGATCAGGGCCAGCGTGGCATCGACAACTTCGCCCAGATTATGGGGCGGAATATTGGTCGCCATCCCGACGGCGATCCCACCTGCGCCATTGACCAGCATATTGGGGAAACGGGCTGGCAGAACCGTGGGTTCCTTTTGTTTCCCGTCATAATTGTCTTGGAAATCAACGGTGTCCTTGTCGATATCCGCCAGAAGATAGGCGGCGGGCTTGTCCATCCGCACTTCGGTATAGCGCATCGCGGCGGCGTTATCGCCATCCATCGAGCCAAAGTTGCCTTGCCCGTCCAGCAGCGGCAGCGACATGGAGAAATCCTGCGCCATCCGCACCAGCGCGTCATAGATCGCGCTATCGCCGTGCGGGTGGTATTGACCCATCACATCGCCCACCGGGCGGGCCGATTTGCGATAGGGTTTGTCGTGGCTGTTATTGGTCTCGCTCATGGCGAAAAGGATGCGGCGATGCACCGGTTTCAACCCGTCGCGCAGGTCGGGAATCGCGCGGCTGACGATCACCGACATGGCATAGTCCAGATAGGAGGTCTTCATCTCGTCGGTGATCGAGATCGAAGGGCCATCATAGACGTAGCGCGCAGGCGTGTTTTCGTCAGGGTTTTCAGGTGTTTCCGGGGTATCGTTCACGTATCTCGCCTGTCTGGTCTTGAACCGCTATATTTTGTTAACAGCGGTATATCAGACGCAAGTGCTGGGGTGCAATGGGCGAAGGCCTGTTTGTGTGGCGGGCGGGCGCGGGGGCGCTGCCCCCGTCCTTGCGGACTCCCCCGGAGTTATTTTGAACAGAAGAAAGGGTTAGCCTGCGCGCAACAGCATGCCGAACAGATCGCGCGGATCGTCCGGATCGGCGAGCATGTCGAGGTCGCTGTAAAATGCCGTGCCTTTGATCTTGTCGCGCACGTAGCGCAAGGCGCTGAAGTCTTCCACGGCAAAGCCGACACTGTCGAACAGCGTGATCTGGCGCGCGTCTGTGCGCCCCTTGGCCGCGCCCGTCATGACCTGCCACAGTTCGGTAACGGGGTGATCGGGGTCAAGTTGCTGGATTTCGCCCTCGATCCGGGTCTGTTCGGGAAATTCGACGAAAATATCGGACCGCAGCAGGATATCGCGGTGCAGCTCTGTCTTGCCCGGACAATCGCCGCCAATGGCGTTGATGTGCACGCCGCTGCCAACCATGTTGTCGGTCAGGATCGTTGCATATTGTTTGTCGGCGGTGCAGGTCGTGATGATCTGCGCGCCCATGATGGCCTCTTCGGGGGTGGTGCATTTCACCACCGTGAGGCCCGAGCCCGCCAGATTGCGGGCGCATTTTTCGCGCGCCGCCGCGTCGATATCAAAAAGGCGCACCGTGTCGACCCCGCAGATGGCTTGAAACGCCATGCATTGAAATTCACTTTGCGCGCCATTGCCGATCATCGCCATTGTTGTCGCGCCCTTGGGGGCAAGATAGCGCCCGACCAGGGCCGAGGCGGCGGCGGTGCGCAGCCCGGTCAGCAGCGTCATTTCCGACAGCAGCACCGGATAGCCATTGCCGACATTGGCCAAAAGCCCAAAGGCCGTCACGGTTTGCAGGCCCTCCTTGGTGTTCTTGGGGTGGCCGTTGACGTATTTGAAGCCATAAACCTCCCCGTCCGAGGTGGGCATCAGTTCGATCACCCCTTCGGCCGAGTGGGAGGCCACGCGCGGGGTTTTGTCGAACAATTCCCAGCGTTTGAAATCGGCCTCGATATAAGCGGCCAGATCGCGCAGCATCTGCTGGATACCGATGGAATGCACCAGTTGCATCATGTGATCGACCGACACGAACGGAACAAGGGCAAGTTTGGAAGGGGTTGTCATGTAAAGCTCCGCGTGGGCCGGTCAAAGATACGCCGCCCCAGCAGGGAGGCGGTGAGATCGACCATGAGGGACGCCGTGCGCCCGCGATCATCAAGAAAGGGGTTGAGTTCGACCAGATCGAGCGAGGTCACAAGTGCGCTGTCATGCAACAGTTCCATCACCAGATGGGCCTCGCGCATCGTGGCCCCGCCCGGCACGGTTGTGCCGACGGCAGGCGCGATGGATGGGTCAAGAAAATCCACATCGAGCGAGACATGCAGCAGGCCGTTCGCCGCCGCGACCCTGGCAAGGAAATCGGCCAGCGGTGCCTTGATCCCGCCCTCGTCAATGGCGCGCATGTCGACATATGTGACATCGCTGCCCTGAAGTGCCGCATGTTCGGCACTGTCGACGGACCGCAAACCGATCATGCAGATGTTCTGCGTCGGCACCACGGCGGGCAGGGGCGGGAAGGCGTCAAACCCGTCGCGCCCCGTCAGATAGCCCACGGGCGTGCCGTGCAGATTTCCGCTGTCGGTGCTGTCGGGCGTGTGAAAATCGGAATGCGCATCAAGCCAAAGCACAAACAGCGGCCGGTTCTGGTCTGCCGCATGCGCCGCCATCCCCGCGACCGAGCCAAGCGAGAGCGCGTGATCGCCACCCAGAAAGATCGGCATTCCCTCCTTGGCCGCGTTGCGCGCAGCGGCTGACAGGGTTCTTGTCCAGCCGATATTTTCCGCCAGCTTGTAAACCAGCGGGTTGCGCGGGGCCGTTTCGGGCACCTTGGCGGCGGTCAGGTTGCCAAGGTCCGTGGCGGTATGGCCAAGGCCGGTGATCGCCTCGGCCAGCCCGGCGGTGCGATAGGCGTCCGGCCCCATGAGACAGCCGCGATTGCGTTTGCCACAGTCCACCGGTGCGCCGATAAGAATGCAATGTGTGTTTTCCATAAGCTGACTGTCGTCCGTTATGGTGGTGGTGTCAGGCGTCAATTTGTGCGAAATGGGTGACGAATGGCCGAACTGGATAGAAAGATGTGCCGAAATGGACGAACTTGATACGAGCCTGATTGCCGCGCTGCGCCGTGACGGGCGCGCGTCCCTGTCCGATCTGGCGGCCGATCTGGGTGTGACCCGCGCGACCGTGCGTGCGCGCATGGCGCGGTTGCTGCAAAGCGGGGAAATCGCCGGGTTCACGGTGCAGACCCGCCGCGATGTCGCGCCAAGTCCGGTGCGCGGGCTGATGATGCTGGGGATCGAGGGGCGTGGCACCGAACGGATCACCCGGTCCTTGCAGGGGATGGTTGCCGTCACGGCTGTGCATTCCACCAATGGCGCTTGGGATCTGGTGGTCGAGATCGGCACAGACACGCTTGAGGCACTTGACAAGGTGTTGTTTGACATTCGCCGGATTGACGGCGTGACGCGCAGTGAAACCAATCTGTTGCTATCGACGCGGCGCGCCGGGCGGGGGCGTTAGCGCCGCGCGGCCATGATCCAGATGGCCATGAACGCGAGCGAGAAAATCACGTTCCAGCTGGCCATCGACAGCCCCAATATCCAGAGCGACACCTGATCGCACAGCACCAGCGCCGGGCCGTCCATCGACAACAGATCCGCGCCGCTGCCCAGATCGCCGCTGCCGGTGCAGCTTGTCGGCCCTTGCCACCAGCCGCGTTCGATTCCGGTGTGGTATATCCCGATCCCGCCCGTGGCCGCCGCCGCCAATGCCCCCAGCCAGGCCCAAAGACGCCCCGAAAAACCCGCTGCCAGCACCAGCGCGCCGATCACGATTGCCGCCGCATGGGGCCAGCGTTGCCACAGGCACAGCTGACATGGGGCATAGCCGATCGCCTGAAACAGGAAGGCCCCGGCCAAAAGTGCGAACGAGCCGCCAGCGGCGATGAAAATCAGGGAATTGCGGGTCATATGTATCTCACTAATAGGAATCCGCCGATCAGTAGGACGCAGAACACGGTGAACACAAGTCCCAGCCGACGCTCGATGAAGTCGCGAATTGGTGTGCCGAACTTCCACAGCAGCGCGGCCACGACAAAGAACCGCAAGCCGCGTGCAATGATCGAAGTGATGATAAAGGTCGCCAGTGGCATTCCCGTCCAGCCCGACATGATCGTGATGACCTTGTAGGGGAAGGGCGTGATGCCCGCGACCAGCACCGCCCAAAAGCCCAGATCGTTGAAGCGGGTATTGAATTCGGCCATTGAATCGGCTTTGCCAAGGCTTTGCAGGATGGGTTGGCCGATGCTTTCAAAGGCGAATGCGCCAATCGCATAGCCCAGCATCCCGCCCAGCACCGATGCGACCAGGGCAATGCCTGCGATCAGGAACGCGCGGTTCGGGCGCGCGATGATCATCGGGATCATCAGCACATCAGGCGGGATCGGAAAGACCGAGGATTCGATAAACGCCACCGCCGCCAACGCCCAAAGCGCATGGGGGCTGTCTACCAACGACAGGGTCCAGTCGTAAAGTCGTCTGATCATGGGTTGCTCGGCCGCGAATTGTTTTTCCCCTTAGGGCATGGGCGCGCGCGCAGGTCAAGCGCGCCAGGGTGCAGGGATCGCGTAGGATATGCGTATTTTGCGGGGCAGGCGGCCCGGAAGCGTGCGCGGTGGCAGGCCGCGATCTGACCCAATGTGACGCCATTGGCGCAAGGTGGCTTGAGGGGCGTTGACGTGGCCCGCAGGCAGGGGTAAACCGCGCCCGTTGGCTGGCCGGTGTGGCGGAATGGTAGACGCAGGGGATTCAAAATCCCCCGACAGCAATGTTGTGTCGGTTCGAGTCCGACCACCGGTACCAACGATTTTCCCAGGCTACGGTTATGCTGTCAGTCCGGTGCTGTGCGTGCTTGTTCGACCATCTCGCCAATGGCCGCGTAAATGTCGACCAATGCCCGCGTCTCGGGGTATTGATCGGCGAGCAGGCCGGCCTTTCGTGCAAGACGCATCGTCAGTTCAGGGTGCACGCCGACCAGATCATCCTTGATGATGTTGCCATAGTCGAGCCATGCACCCTTGCGCAGTTCGTTATGGATCACCCGCAAACGCATGCCTGCGTGAAGGGTTGCGTTGATGCAAAAGGACTTGAGGTAGGATTCAGGGTCGTCGGGTCTGGCCTCGCGGATCAAGGCGTCAACCGCATCCAGCCGCCCATCAAGCGGCACCGCCAAGGTTTCATCACATAGCAGCCATGCCAGATCCTCGCTGCCATGGCGCAATCCGGCGTATTCAAAATCAATCCAGCCCAACACACCGTCGTCGTCCATGACGATATTGGCGGCGCGGCAGTCCCCCTTGATAAAGCGGGGCGTGGGCGCGCCGATCCAGGGCAACAGGGAGTCAGGCACGGGCACCGGCAGGTCCAGCTTGTAGCGGGTGCAGGTGCGTTCCGGGCCTGTGGCGATATGCAATAGCTCATCCTCGGACAAGAGAACAGGCGGCAACGATGCAATATCCGGGCATGCGTTTGCCGCATCCTGAAACGCCAATATCTCGCGGGCAGTGTTTTCCACAACCTGCCAGCGATCCGCTGCTGCCGTGCGCTGAATATGATGGGTCAGGCGGTTCTTGCCCAGGTCACTGATGATCGTCCACTCACCCAGCACGCCCAGGACACGCGGCACCCGTTTGGTCTGGATCGCGGCCAGAACGTCAAGCACCTGACGCTCGCGGGCTTCGCGGTAATCCTTGTCCCTTTTGATAAGTATCCACGACGGGCCGTCATGGAATGTCACGCGCAGCACGTTTCGCTGATTTCCGCCCGGCAGGGATATGGTCTTGACCGTGCGGCCGGACAGGGCGTCAAGGCGCGCGGCAAGCCGATCAGGCCCGATAGCGGCTAACGACTTGGAAAGGTTTGTGCTCATGAGGTGATTCGACGGTTTTTAGTGGCAGGATTGAAACAATTAATACCGCTTTCTTGGATTGTTCACATTTTAGGCAGCAAATGCGGCCTAAGTAAGATGGAGCGCGCGAACCTCGCTCAGAAGAGGCATTTGGTTAATACGCTGTATTTGTTGAATAAAACCATTTCCTATCGGCCGCCGCGCCTTTTTTCTGCCATTTTTTTCTCGATATTTTGTCTCAGTCTGTAGATTAATGATCCAAGCGTGCTGGGGGGCAGGCGAAGAGTCTGGGTCTGAAGTAGTCCCTTTATTCGAGCGTGGGTGCAGCGGCGAAGGTCGTCTGAACGTGTGTTCCAAATTTGAGATAGGTGAAGCAATGTCGATTTCTTCAAAAAACACTGGGTCGAAAAACACGGTCGTGACGACCGCAAGTTCAGTGAATACTGGATCCACGCACACCGGCTCCACATACACGGGTTCGACGAATACTGGGTCGACGAATACCGGTTCGACGAATACCGGGTCAAAAAATACTGGGTCGACGAATACCGGGTCAAAAAATACGGGCTCAAAAAATACCGGCTCCAAGAACACGCAAGTCGACATGCGCGACGGGACGGTTGACGGTACGAATGGCGATGATCAAATCATCCTTGGTTACACGGACGCGGACGGCGACAAGGTTGATGGTAACGACGCAATCCTTCCCGGGGATGTCGGGGATGACGACCTGATCTATGGCTATGGTGGCGACGACAATATCGTCGCAGGCAACGGCGACGACGAAGTATACGGCGGGACCGGTAACGACACCATCGTTGGCGATGGTGGCAAAACCGTCGTGCGCGAGAGTTTCGAATGGGACCAAGCGACGGAACAACAGGTCGACACCACATTCGTGCAGGACACCGGCGCGGTCGATGTGACCTTTACCCGCCTCGAGGATGTCAACGGCCACGACAGTCGGCTGGGCACAGATCAGTTGAACGTTGACGGGATCGACAGCGGCAGCGAAGCGATCGACACTGACAGTTCGCTTGAATCCGTGACCAACGGCCAGGACGGCAGCGGCAAATTCCAGTGGGTGTTCTCGGCACCGGTCACGGACGTCGATTTCAACATCAACGACATCGATGGCGACGGTGTTGTCAAGATCACCGCCTACGACGCAAACGGTAACGAGATTCCCGTCAATCTGGTGGGCGGCTACAAGCTGACCCTGCTGGACACCGATGGCGTGAATGGGGCCGATACGGCCGATAGCGATGGCGGCTATGACGACATTGATAGCTCAAAATACAACCTTCAGGTTTCGATTGCCGGACCTGTGGCCAAGATCGTGGTCGAACATACGCAGGATGGCTCGGGCAATTCCGGCATCAATATCACGGACATGTATTATGACGTCGTGACCGGCGAAGGCCTCGGCGGCGATGATACGCTGTTTGGCGATGAAGGTGACGATAGCATCATGGCCGGTGTGGGCGACGACACCGTATTCGGCGGCACCGGGAACGACATTCTGTCCGGCGACGAAGGCGATGACACTGTCTATGGCGGCACCGGCAATGACATGATCGATGGCGGCGCTGGCGACGACATCCTGTTTGGTGAAGATGGCGACGACAAACTGGAAGGCTCGGGCGGCGACGACGAGCTTTACGGCGGCGACGGCGACGATGATCTTTGGGCTGGCGCGAATGACGACATCGTTGAAGGTGGGGACGGTAACGACTCCATTGATGGCGGCGGCGGCGACGACCTGATCGACGGCGGTGACGGCAACGACACCATCAACGGCGGCAACAACGACGACAGCATCATCGGCGGTGACGGCAATGACGAGGTCGACGGTGGCTCGGGTGACGATGTGATCGACACCTCGGGTGATGACAACCCGCTGCCTGATCAGGCCTATCCCGGTGTTTACGGCGCCGACGACGATCCCAACAACGACCTTGATACCGTTTATGGCGGCAGCGGGGCCGATACGATCACCACAGGTGACGACAATGACACCGTCTTTGGCGGCACGGGCAATGATACGATCGACGTTGGCGTTGACGATGACTACGTCGAGGCCGGAACCGGCAACGACACCGTGATCGGTTCGGAAGGCAACGACGAAATCTACGGCAATGACGGCAATGACCTGATTTACGGCGGTCTTGATCCATCCTTCCCCGATGTGCTCAATATTCCTGACGATGGCTCCGGTCCGTTTGGTCCCGATCTTGTGACCGACAACAACAACGACACGTTGTTTGGCGGCGCTGGCAACGACACGATCTTTGGGGCCGATGACGACGACACGCTGTTTGGCGGCACCGGTAAGGATTATCTGGACGGTGGCGTGGATGACGACGAAATCTACGGCGGCGACGGCAACGACATCATTCGTGGTGGCCAAGGGTCCGACGAACAGTCGGGCGGCTTTGGCAACGACACCTTTATCGTCGATACAGCCGGTGACGGTGCAGGCGATGTGGTCGTCGGTGGCGAAGACCCCGATGATGGCGATGTCGATGTCCTTGATCTGACCGGATCCAACGTCGATTTCATCACCTACGTCGATGGCGACCCCGAAGCGGGCACAGTGACTTTCCTTGACGGGTCCACCATGACCTTCTCGGAAATCGAGAACGTGATCCCCTGCTTCACGCCGGGCACCACGATCGCGACCCCGAAAGGCGAGCGTCTGGTCGAAGACCTGCGCGAAGGCGACCGGATCATCACCCGTGACAACGGCATCCAGGAAATTCGCTGGGTGGGCCGCAAGGAGATGACGGGCAAGCAACTGGTTGCCAATCCGCACCTCAAGCCGATCCTGATCAAGGCTGGCGCATTGGGCAATGGTCTGCCCGAGCGTGATATGCTCGTGTCGCCAAATCACCGCATGCTGGTCGCCAACGACATGACGCAGCTTTACTTTGAAGAGCGTGAAGTGTTGGCCGCGGCCAAGCATCTGGTCGGCAGCGCGGGCATCCACGAGATCGACGTGATGGGCACCGCCTATATCCACTTCATGTTCGACCGCCACGAAGTGGTGCTCGGCAACGGTGCCTGGACCGAAAGCTTCCAGCCCGGCGATTACAGTCTCAAAGGCATTGGCAATGGTCAGCGCAACGAAATCTTTGAACTGTTCCCCGAGCTGAAGTCGAAGGACGGCCTTGAAGATTACCAATCGGCCCGCAAGGCGTTGAAAAAGCACGAAGCACGCCTCCTGGTAAAGTAATATGCAGCTCCGCCCTCATCGGGCGTAGTCAGCGGGGATCGGGAAACCGGTCCCCGCTTTTTTGTGATGGGTGCGATACCCGGTGTGAACGGGCAAGCCACGATTTAGGGCGACAGCGGCGAAGACAGCATCATCATTGACCAAACACCTGAAAGGTATGCGCGGGATAGGTGCGTCGCAACGTTCTGAGATTTGGGGCCTTTTCCCGGAATTGGATGGTCTGGGCGCAATCGCTGCCTTTGGCGCAGCGCGCAAGGTTCTCAAAAAACACGAGGCAAGGCTGCTGTCCAGCTAGCGATTTTTCAGCCAGTCCTGCCAGTCTTCGGGCGTGTCGATATCGCGGCGCGCCCGATCATCATTCAGTGGCACATCATAGGTCAATGCGGGGTAGTTACGGATGATTTCCGCGCCGCCCGCCTCGCCATACAATGCACCGAACAGATCGAACATGCTGGCATCAAACATCACCGGATGGCCAGGTTTTCCGCCTGCCGTGGTGGCGCGCCAAATGTGGTATTCGGGATGATCCGTGCTGGCCTTGATCACCGCGCGCATGTCCTCGGCGGAAACATCTGGCATATCTGCGGGCAGGATCAGCACAGAATCCGCGTGCTCGGGCAGGGCGGCAACACCGTGGCGCAGGCTGGCCGCAAACCCCTTGTCCGGCACCGGCACCAGAATACAGGGCGCGCCACTCAAGGCGCCATAGCGGGCATGCGGACGCGGTGGCAGGGTGACCAAAACCGGGGCGACCCCAGCGGCGATATCCACCATCCGGCGCAGCATCGGCTGGCCGTCGATATCAAGCAGCAATTTGTCGTGGCCCATACGCGTCGAAGCGCCAGCCGCAAGGATCAGGATCATGAGACCAGACTAGCCGCGCATCCGCGCCCCGTCAGCATCAAAGAGAGGCGTGGTGATCAGGGTCGCATCCCGCAGATCGCCCAGAATTTCGATCTGCACCTTGCGGCCCGCCACGGCTTGGGTCCGCGGGATCAGCGCCAGGGCGATGCTTTTGCCCGCGTGATGGGAATAACCGCCCGAGGTGCAGAAGCCCTGCACGGCGCCATCAATGAATACCGGTTCATAGCCGGTGACATCGGCGTCCGCCGCATCGACCTCGAATGCGGCAAGGGTGCGGGCAGGCGGGGTCGTGCGCTCGGCCTCGGCTGCCGCACGGCCGATGAAATCGACGTTCTTCTTGAAACTGATGAAGCGATCCAGCCCGGTTTCCGCCGCCGTATAATCGGGCGAAAATTCCGACAGCCACGAGCCAAAGAACCGGTCCAGCCGCAACGACATCATCGCCCGCATCCCGAAGGGGGTGATGCCCATCGGCTGCCCCGCGCCCCATAGGGTCTGCCACAACTGTCGCTGATCCATCGGATCGCAGTAAATCTCGTAGCCCAGATCGCCGGTATAGCTGACCCGCTGCACCAGCGTATTGACCTGCCCGACAACCATGTCGCGAAGGTCCAGAAAGGCCAGATCGACCGGATCACGCGTGCAGGCCGCCAAAAGGTCACGCGCACGCGGCCCCGCGATTTGAAACCCGTTCACTTTATCGCTTATATTTTCGACCCTTACGCCATCTTCTTGATGTTGGTCGAACCAGCGGTGATGGATCGCCTGCGCACCGTAACTGGCCGTCAGGCGAAAGTGATCCTCGGCGAGACAGGACACGGTGAAATCCCCCATAAGCCGCCCCTTGGGCGACAGCATCGGCGTCAGCGACAGCCGCCCGACCTTGGGGATGCGCCCGGCCATGATCCGGTCAAGCCACGCGCGGGCATTTGGACCGGTGACACTGAACTTGCCAAAGTTATGAACCTCATTAATGCCAACGGCTTGTCGGACGTTCTTTACCTCGCGGGCGGTCGCGGCAAAGGCGTTCGAGCGCCGGAATGACGGGGTTTCAAAGGTCGGCTCGTCGCCGGTTGCAAAGTAATTCACCACCTCAAGCCCGAATTGCTGCCCCCAGACCGCGCCCAGCCCCGAAAACACATCATACATCGGGGTCGTGCGATGGGGCCGCGCGGCGGGCAGTTCCTCGTTGGGATAGGACACCGAAAAGCGGCGCTGGTAGTTTTCCACGACCTTTGGGCGGGTGTAGCCGGGCGAAATCCAATCGCCATAGCGCCCGACATCCATCGCCGTGACATCGCGTTCGCATTCGCCTTGCACCATCCACTGCGCCAGCATCAGCCCGACACCGCCACCCTGCGAGAACCCCGCCATGACGCCGCAGGCCGACCAGTAATTGCGCAATCCCGGCACCGGGCCGACCAGCGGATTGCCATCGGGTGCAAAGGTAAAAGGACCATGGATCACCGATTTGATGCCCGCCCGTTCCAGCACCGGAAAGCGGTTGAAGGCAAAGGCGACCGAGTCTTCGACCTTGTCGAGGTTATCAGGCAGCAATTCGTGGCCAAAGTCCCACGGCGTGCCATCCACGGCCCAGGGGCGGCAGGGCTGCTCGTAAAACCCGATGCATAAACCGCGCCCTTCCTGGCGCAGATAACTTTCGCCAGCAGGGTCCATGACATGCGGGTGTTCCACGTCGCGTTCATAGATTTCGGGGGTTTCCTCGGTGATCAGATATTGGTGTTCCATCGGGTGGAGCGGCACATAATGCCCCGCCATCGCTGCCACTTCGCGCGCCCAAAGCCCGCCAGCGTTGATCACATGTTCGGCGTGGATCGTGCCGTTTTCCGTCACGACATCCCATGTGCCGTCAAGCCGTGGGTTGGTTTCAACGACCTTGCAATGCAGTTCAATCGTCGCGCCACCCATGCGCGCGGCCCTGGCATAGGCGTGGGTTGTTCCCGAAGGATCAAGGTGGCCATCCAGCGGGTCGTAAAGCCCGCCGATGATGCCATCAAGATTGGTGATTGGCGCGATCTTGGCAATCTCGGCAGGGCCGACGATTTCCGTCTCAAGACCCATGTAGCGGTGCTTGGCCCGTTCCGCGACCAGCATGTCAAACCGGTCCTGATTGTCCGCCAATGTCACACCGCCCACATGGTGCAGGCCGCAGGACATGCCGGTGATCGCCTCCAACTCCTTGTAAAGTTTGATGGTATAGCCCTGAAGCGCGGCCATGTTCGTATCACCGTTCAGCGTGTGGAAACCACCTGCCGCATGCCATGTGGACCCTGATGTCAGCTCGCTGCGTTCCAGCAGCATCACGTCCGACCAGCCCAGTTTCGTGAGGTGATACAAGACAGAGGCGCCAACGACGCCGCCGCCGATAACGACAGCCCGGGTGGTGGTTTTCATGTGGATACTCCGCTGCAGGTTGGGACACAGTGCAGGCCACGGCGCGCAAAACGATAGCGCATTGGCGACATCTTGTGTCGCCTTGATACAAATGATGGCCAAAGCAGCGGGTCAAGGTAGGGGCAAGATTCGCTCGAAAGGTCTCTAAATGCGCACCCATGCCCAAGCTGTCGTTATCGGAGGCGGTGTCATTGGTTGCTCGATCCTTTACCATCTGGCCAAGGCGGGCTGGACAGATGTGGTTTTGCTGGAACGCGACGAGCTGACCAGCGGCTCCACCTGGCACGCGGCGGCCAATATTCACGGGCTGCATGACAGCACCAACATCAGCCGGATCCAGCACTATACGATGCAGCTTTATAATGCCCTTGAGGCCGAAACCGGCCAAAGTTGTGGTGTGTTTCAGCCGGGTTCTCTGTATCTGGCACAGACCGAAGCGCGCGAACATCAGCTGCGCCTGCAAGCCGCCAAGGCCAGGTTTTACGGGATGAACTTCCATGAAGTGTCGCGCGATGAGGCCGCGCGCCTGCACCCGCTGGTCGATTTCGATGGCATCCGCTGCATCATGTATGAACCCGACGGCGGCAATGTCGATCCCAGCGGTGTGACAAACGCCTATGCCAGCGGCGCGCGCCAGATGGGGGCGGAAATCATCCGCTTTTGTCCCGTCACAGGCACGTTGCAGCAGCCCGATGGCACATGGGTCGTGGAGACCGCCAAGGGTGATATCCGTGCCGATTGGGTGGTCAATGCCGCCGGGCTGTGGGGGCGCGAAGTGGCGGCCCTCGCGGGCATCACGCTGCCACTGCAACCCACCGAACATCAGTATTTCGTCACTGAAACCATCGCTGAAATTGCGGCGATGGATCGGCGCTTGCCCTCGGTTGCGGACCGTGACGGCGAATACTATCTGCGTCAGGAGGGGCAGGGGCTTTTGGTCGGGGCCTATGAAAAGGATGTGCGGTTCTGGGCCGAGGAAGGCACGCCGCAGGGCTTTGGACATGAACTTTTTGCCGACGATCTGGAACGGATCGAGGACAATATGATGCGCGCGATTGATCGCGTGCCGGTCGTGGGCGCGGCGGGCATCAAGCGGGTGATCAACGGGCCGATGATCTGGTCGCCCGACAGCAACGTGTTGTTTGGTCCGCACCCCGATCTGCGCAACTATTTCTGCTGTAACGGCATCATCCCCGGCTTTAGCCAATCGGGTGGCATGGGGTTGATGGCGGCCGATTGGATCACCACTGGCGAAAGCCGCTATGATATGTTCGCCTGGGATGTGGCGCGCTTTGGCGATTGGGCCGACAAGGCCTTTACCAAGGCGCGGGTGGGCGACCAATATGCGCACCGCTTCAGCATCCATTTTCCCGGCGAAGAGCGCGCGGCGGGCCGCCCGCTGCGGCGCCGTCCGGTATACGCGCGGCAAAAGGAAATGGGCGCGGCGTTCGGGTTGAACTATGGCTGGGAGCATCCGGCCTATTTCGATGCCGATGTGCCAGACAGCGCCGGTTTTACCCGCCAGACGTGGTTTGACAGCGTTGGTCGCGAATGTAAGATGCTGCGCCAAGCCGCTGGTATCATTGATATTTCCAACTTTGCCAAATACATCTGCAAAGGGCCGGGCGCGGCGGATTGGCTGAATGCGGTCTTTGCCAATAACATGCCCGAACCGGTCGGGCGGTCCTGTCTGACACCGCTGATCGGCGTGCGTGGTGGCATTGCCGGTGATTTCACCGTCACGCGCTTGGGCGAGGATGAATTCATGGTGATCGGCTCTGGCATGGCCGAACGTTATCACCAACGGTTCTGGAAAGAGGTGCCGCTGCCCGAAGGCACCACATTCGAAAGCCGGACCGAGGCGATCTGCGGCTTTAACATTGCTGGACCTTTGTCGCGCAAGTTATTGCAAAAGTTGACAAATGCGGACCTGAGCACCGCGGCGTTCCCCTTCATGCGCTCGCAGAGGATCGACATCGCCGGGGTGTCCGTCATCGCGCTGCGCGTGTCTTTCACCGGCGATCTGGGGTGGGAACTGCACTGCAAACAGGATGATCAGCTGCGCCTTTACGATGCGCTGTTGCAGGCTGGTGCGGATCTGGGCGCGGGGCCTGTGGGCAGCCGCGCACTGATGTCGCTGCGGGTCGAAAAGGGCTATGGCAGTTGGGGGCGCGAATACAGCCCCGAATACTGGCCACAAGAGGTAGGTCTGGATCGTTTGATCAAAGAAGAAAAAGATTTCCTGAATAAATCCGCATATATAGAGATCAAAGATAATGTATCGCGTGAAGTTCTATCGTTGATCCACGTGCAGCATGTCGACACCGCCGATGCCACGGGGGGCGAACCTGTTTTCCTGCCCGATGGCACGCCTGTAGGCCGCGTGACCAGCGGCACATATGGCTATAGCGTCGGGATGAGCCTTGCTCTGGGCTATCTCAAGGGGGTCAAGGCGGGTGATGCGGTCGACGTGATGATCCTTGGCAAACCGCATCGCGGAGTGGTGCTGGCCGAGCCACCCTTTGACCCCAAGGGCGAACGCCTGCGCGCCTGAGATCTGCGCAGACATCGCACTGATCTCTGCGCAGGAAACGCTTAGGGAATGATGCGTGTATATTTTGTGCCTTCAAGGGTCGCGCCAACGCGCAGCCCCGTCTGGGCAAAGATCACGGCAATCACCGGTGCAAGCGACGTTGTCGTTTCCGCGCGCAGGGATTCGCCTTGTTCCAGCAGGGCATATTCAAGATTGGCGCCTGCCGCCCAGCCGCTGGCCTGACGGAATTCCACCAGCGCGTTCTGGGTCATGAAGAACAACACATGGCTGAACTGCTGCGCGCCGATCTGCAAACCGGCGCTCGCGGCGGCGGATGAATAGTAATCGACCGTGGTTTCCCCGATCCGCAGCGCGCCGCGCCCGTATGACCCGCCAAGGCCAAAGCCCGCTTCGGTCACCAGCGGCATGACCAGCATCCCCGTCGATTTATTGGCCAGATCGCGGGTGCCGGGGTATTGCGCATACATGAAATTCAGGGTGGAGTTGACGCGCGCGTCGATCGTTTCCGCCCCGCGTCCGCCGATGCCATTGCCACATGCGGCCAAAGATGTGCCTGCAACGGCCCCCAAAGCAAAGTTGCGTCGTGTAAGATGTGTCATTGTGCTGCCTCGATATGTCGGCCTTTTTGGCCGTTATGGCGACACTATAGGCAGTAATCCGCGCCCTGTCAGCACCTAGATGCAGTTGCGCAGGTTTTAGCCCAAGAGGCGCGCGGCGGCAGGGGCGAAATAGGTCAGGATTCCGTCACATCCGGCGCGTTTGAAGGCCATCAGGCTTTCCAGCATCACCTTGTCGTGGTCCAGCCAGCCGTTCGCGGCCGCTGCCCGGATCATCGCGTATTCGCCGCTGACCTGATAGGCGAAAGTCGGCGCGCCAAAGGTGTCTTTCACGCGGCGACAGATATCGAGGTAAGGCATGCCGGGTTTGACCATCACCATATCCGCGCCCTCGGCCAGATCGCGCTGCACAAGGCGCAGGGCTTCGTCGGAATTGGCGGGGTCCATCTGATAGGTGTTCTTGTCACCTGTCAGTGCGCGCGACGCCCCGACCGCATCGCGAAACGGCCCGTAAAACGCGCTGGCGTATTTGGCGGCGTAGGACAGGATGGATACATTCTGGTGGCCGTCACCTTCCAAGGCGGTCCTGATCGCGCCGATCCGCCCATCCATCATATCCGACGGCCCAAGGATATCGGCCCCCGCGTCCGCTTGGGCCAACGCCATTTTGACAAGCGCCGCAACCGTGCGGTCATTGACGATTTCGCCGTTTTCGACAAAGCCGTCGTGGCCGTTGATATTATAGGGGTCGAGCGCGATATCGGTCATCACGGCGATATCGGGGGCGGCGTCCTTGATCGCGCGGATCGCCTGATTGGTCAGATTGTCGGGCGACCAGGCCGCGGCGCAATCTTCGGTCCGGTTGGCGGCGTCCGTGTAGGGAAAGATGCAAATTGCGGGGATGCCCAGATCGTGGGCCTCGCGCGCGGCCTTTGCCACACGATCCACCGTGCGCCGCACCACCCCGGGCATTGAGGTCACGGCGTCTTCGGCGTCCTTGCCTGCCATGACGAAAACCGGCCAGATGAAATCATCTGGGCTGAGTGCATTCTGGCGCACCAGCGCGCGCAGGGCGGGCGATTTGCGGGTCCGGCGCAGGCGCGCGGCGGGAAAGGGGGCAACGGTCGGTTTCATGGGCGGGCCTTTCTGGTCACACCCCTAGGCCTGCCACGGATTTTGTGTGCTCACAAGTCTGGGCATTGGCGGCCTGCGGCGTTAGTGTCCCGCAAAACCGATTTGGACAAGCAGCCCCCCGTGAACTGGACCCAAGTAATCTTTGAAGTGATCGACATGCGATCGTTCTCGAACCTTTGGTTCTGGATCGGCCTTGCCGTGGTCTGGTCCTCGGCCAGCCATTGGGTGCTTGGGGTGCCTTTCGATTTGATCCAGCGCGCGAAAAAGCATGGCGGGCAGGCCGAGGCCGACCTTGAGGACATGGTGCGCATCAACGTCAACCGCCTGCTCTATATCGGGCGTGTGTCGGGGCTTTGGCTGCTGGGGTTTATCTGTTTTCTGCTCACGGCGCTGGGGCTGCTGGCCTTTGTCTATGATATCGAGTTTGCCCAGGCAGTGTTCCTGATCGCCTTTCCGATGACGCTGGTGGGAATGCTGTCGCTGTCCACGGCGCGGCTGATTGAGCAGCACGAACCCAAAGGCGATGAGCTGCATCGACGCCTGCATCGCCACCGGATCTGGACCCAGGTGATCGGCATGATCTCGATCTTTGTGACGGCGATGTTCGGCATGTATCAAAACCTTGCTGTCGGCCCCGGATTCTAGGCGTTACCCCCTTGGCCAAACCTGCACATATCACCGTATCGGGTGCGCCCGAAGGCTTTGATGCCCGGCTTGTCGTGCAGGAAATGCAGGCCAGTGGCGCGCCGGTAATGCATATCGCGCGCGACGACAAACGCCTTGCGGCGATGCAGGCCGCGCTGCGGTTTTTTGCGCCCACCGTGCCGGTGATCACCTTTCCGGGGTGGGATTGTCTGCCCTATGACCGTGTGTCGCCCAACGCCGATGTGGCGGCGGCGCGCATGGCCACACTGGCGGGGCTGGTGCAGGGGATGCCGGCACAGTTCATCCTGCTGACGACCCTGAACGCCGCCACCCAGAAAGTGCCGGCCCGCGAGGTGTTGCGCGAGGCGGCGTTTCGCGCCGCGGTGGGCGATCGGATCGACGAGGCCGCGCTGAAATCCTTTCTGGTGCGCATGGGGTTCACCCAAAGTCCGACCGTGCTTGAGGCTGGCGATTACGCCGTGCGCGGCGGCATTATCGACGTCTATCCGCCCGGACAATCGGGTCCGGTGCGTCTTGATCTGTTTGGTGATGTTCTGGACGGGGCGCGCCGGTTTGATCCCGCGACGCAGCGCACCACAGAAAAGCTGGACCGGGTGGAACTGGCACCAGTGTCCGAGATCATTCTCGACGAGGCGGCGATCACGCGCTTTCGGCAGAATTACCGCATCGCCTTTGGTGCGGCTGGCTCGGATGATCCGCTATACGAGGCGGTGAGTGCGGGGCGCAAACACGCGGGCGAAGAACACTGGCTGGGGTTTTTTCATGATCATCTGGAAACCCTGTTTGACTATCTGCCCGACGCCACCATCACGCTTGATGATCAGTTTGGCGCACAGCGCAAGGCCCGCTGGGATGCGATTGCCGACCAATATGACGCGCGCCGCGAGGCGATGCAGCAAAAGTCGCATATGGACACGGTTTACAAACCCGCGCCCCCGGACACCCTGTATCTGGATGATACGGCCTGGGAAGCGGCCGTTGGTGCGCGCCGTGTCCTGAACTTCAACCAGTTGCCGCAAGCGACGGGCATGGGGGTGACGGATGCAGGCGGGCGGATCGGGCGCAATTTCGCACCTGAACGCCAGCAGGAAAATATCAGCCTTTTTGGGGCATTGGCGGCGCATATTAAAGCAAAGCTTGAAGATGGACCGGTGGTGATCGCCAGCTATTCCGAGGGTGCGCGCGAACGCCTCATGGGGCTGATCGAGGACGAAGGCATCGCCGAGGCGATCCCCGTCACCGATATGTCACGTGTGGGCAAACGCGGCGTGCACTTGGCCGTCTGGGCGCTGGAACACGGGTTTGAAGGCCCGCTCGCCGCGCCTTACGCCGCGGCAGGCGACAAGACATCCCTGACGGTGATTTCGGAAACTGACGTGCTGGGCGACCGGTTGATCCGCCAAACCAGACGCAAGAAACGCGCCGATAACTTCCTGACCGAAACCCAAAGTCTGACACCGGGCGATCTGGTGGTGCATGTGGATCACGGGGTCGGCCGGTTTGTCGGGCTCGAGGTGATCACGGCCGCGGGTGCCGCCCATGAATGTCTGCTGCTGGAATACGCGGAACAGACGAAACTTTACCTGCCCGTTGAAAACATTGAACTTCTTAGCAAATTCGGCCACGAGGTCGGGTTGCTCGACAAGCTGGGCGGCGGTGCCTGGCAGGCCAAAAAGGCCAAACTGAAAGAGCGTATCCGCCAGATGGCCGAGCGGTTGATCCGTGTTGCCGCCGAACGCGCCCTGCGCACCGCACCGGTTTTTGATCCGCCCGAGGGCATGTGGGACCAGTTCCTTGCGCGCTTTCCTTATGCGGAAACCGAAGACCAGCTGCAGGCGATCGAGGATGTGCTGACCGATCTGTCCTCGGGGCGGCCAATGGACCGGCTGGTTTGCGGCGATGTGGGTTTTGGCAAGACCGAGGTGGCGATCCGCGCCGCCTTTGTGGCGGCCATGTCGGGTGTGCAGGTGGCGATCATCGCGCCAACCACGCTGCTGGCGCGGCAACACTACAAGGGGTTTGCGGAACGTTTCCGGGGTTTTCCAATCAATGTCAGGCCCTTATCGCGCTTTGTTTCAGCAAGGGATGCCAATCTGACCCGCGAAGGGCTGGCGCGCGGGACCGTGGATATCGTCATCGGCACCCATGCCTTGCTGGCAAAATCCATCCGGTTCAAGACCCTTGGGCTGATGGTGATCGACGAGGAACAGCACTTTGGCGTGCAACACAAGGAACGCTTGAAGCAGATGCGCACGGATGTGCATGTCCTGACATTAACTGCGACGCCTATCCCGCGGACTTTGCAGCTAAGTTTGTCCGGTGTGCGCGACCTGAGCATCATCGGCACGCCGCCCATCGACCGTCTGGCGATCCGCACCTATGTCAGCGAATTTGACACGATCACGATCCGCGAGGCGCTGTTGCGTGAACATTATCGCGGTGGGCAGTCATTCTTTGTTGTGCCGCGTATTGCCGACCTGCCGGAAATCGAAACCTTCCTGCGAGATCAGGTGCCCGAGGTGACCTTTGTCACGGCCACGGGGCAGATGGCGGCGGGTGAGCTCGATGACCGGATGAACGCCTTTTATGATGGCAAATACGATGTGTTGCTGGCCACGACCATTGTCGAAAGCGGGCTCGATATTCCGACGGCCAACACGATGATCGTGCATCGCGCTGATATGTTCGGGCTGGCGCAGCTTTACCAGATTCGCGGGCGGGTGGGGCGCTCCAAGACCCGCGCCTATGCCTATCTGACCACCAAGCCACGCACCAAGCTGACTGCCACCGCCGAAAAGCGCCTGCGGGTTCTCGGTTCGCTAGACAGTCTTGGGGCAGGGTTCACGCTGGCCAGTCAGGATCTGGATATTCGCGGCGCGGGCAACCTTTTGGGCGAAGAACAGTCGGGCCAGATGAACGAGGTTGGCTACGAGCTTTATCAGCAGATGCTGGAAGAACAGATTTCCAGGATACGGTCCGGCGAGGCTGAGGGCCTGCAAGACGATGGTGAATGGTCGCCGCAGATCAATCTGGGCGTGCCCGTATTGATTCCCGAAGACTATGTGCCCGATCTCGACGTGCGCCTTGGCCTTTATCGTCGCCTGTCGGACCTGACCACCAAAGTCGAACTTGAGGGCTTTGCCGCGGAACTGATCGACCGGTTCGGAACGCTCCCGCGCGAGGTCAACACGCTGATGCTGGTCGTGCGCATCAAGGCGATGTGCAAAAAGGCGGGGATTGCCAAACTGGACGGTGGGCCAAAGGGCGCGACGATCCAGTTTCACAA
Source organism: Octadecabacter sp. SW4 (assembly GCF_008065155.1). NCBI lineage: Bacteria > Pseudomonadati > Pseudomonadota > Alphaproteobacteria > Rhodobacterales > Roseobacteraceae > Octadecabacter > Octadecabacter sp. SW4. The sequence goes on from NZ_CP042819.1 coordinate 1,510,979, forward strand.
CGACAAGTTCGTCTCTCCCAAGGGGCTGGTCGACTTTATCGAAGACCAGCGCGGGCTGGCCAAGGTGCGCGACAACAAGATCGTGATCCGGCGCGACTGGACCAAGGAACGCGACAAGATTCAGGGTGCCTTTGGCATTGCCCGTGATCTGGCTGCCAAGGTGAAAGAGGCGGAAAAGGCGAAGGCGAGCAAGACTTAACCGTCGCTGTCGCGCCGGATCATCGTGGTCAGCCAGAATGCCAATGCAGCGCAGATCAGGATACCCAGCGCGAGCGGCAGGGGCGTGCCGTTGAAGGCAAGTCCGATCGGCGCGGCAATCATCACCGCCCCAATCGTCGAAAACGCCGCGATCAGTGACGCGGCCATCCCCGCGATATGGCCCATCGGTTCCATGCCGAGCGCATTCAGGTTGCCCGCCGTCATCCCGACCTGAAAGAAGACCGACACGTTCCATGCCGCGAAGATCAACAGTTCCACGCGGGGCGACAGCGGTGCAAACATCGCGACGATCATCAGCGCCGAGGCCCCGACCTGCACCAAGAACATCGTCTTGATGATCGGGCGCATCCCCAGACGCCCGACGATACGCGCATTCAGCAGGCTGGCCGAGGAGGCCAGAATGGCAATCCCGCCGAACCAGACGTGGAAGTAATCGCCCTGTCCATAGGTCACGTCAAAGATCTGCTGGGTCGAGGATATCAACGCAAACAACATGCCCATTGCCAGCGTCTGCACAATGATCGACAGCCGCGTTGTGGGGTGGCCCAGCACCTCGCGGGTCGCGGACCACAGGCTGGTGAAATCCAGCGGGCGGCGGCGCGCGGGGGTGAGCGTCTCGGGTTGGCGCAGGGCCAGCCAGACCACGGTGGTGCCGGAAAAGACCACAAAGGCCAGGAACACCGCCTGCCAGCCTGCAAGGGTGATGATGATCATCCCGATACTTGGCGCAAGTGCCGGCACCAGCGCAAAGATCAGCATCACGAAGGACATGATCCGCGCCATATCGCGGCCCGAATAGATATCGCGCACCAGGGCAACCGCAACGACCCGTGGCCCCGCAGCGCCCAGCCCCATCAAAAGGCGTGCCGCCAGCATCGTTTCCAGCGTTGGCGCCGCCCAGGCGATCAGCGCCGCCGCGCAGTAGATCACCGCGCCCGCGATCATTACCGGCTTGCGCCCGAACCGGTCAGACAGCGGGCCGGTCACGAATGTGCCCAGTCCCATGCCCAGCACAAAGCTGGTGACGATCAGCTGCGCGCGGTTGGGGGCACCCGGTGACAGCTCGGACGCGATGGCGGGCAGGGCCGGCAACATCGCATCGATCGAAAAGGCGACCGTGGCCATGATCATGGCGATCAGGGCGACAAATTCCAGCTGCGACAGGCGGGCGGTCGGGGCTGTCATGGGCGTCTGCGATACAGGAATATGGCCAGCGCCCAGACCACAAGCTCAAGGGCGAAAACCCAGTGCAGGACAAAGTTCAGCACCCAGTTGTCCCAGCGCGCCGGGATTGTCACCAGATGGGTGAACCGGTCGGACCAGGGCCATTGCCACATGATGTCACCGGAAATGGTATCAAGGCTGACATGCAGGATCAGCGCGGCGAAAAACGCCGCCGCCGCCAGCAGATAGCGCCGCGCCAACAGCGCGACCAGCGGCAGGGAAATCCCCGCCACCATCGCCCAGAACGCCGGAACATGCACCCAGTAGCGGTGGTGATGAACCGCGCGGTCATCAACCAGATAGAACCAGATCAAGTCGAAATCGGGCAGCACGCCGCCGATCAGCGCCGCAGGCAGAACCAGTGGCGCGGCAGGCCAAAGCCGCCCGAGCACATAGCCCGATGGCAGGTGTGCGGTGATCATTGATCGGCGATTTGCGTCATGATCTCGGCGATCACGCTGTCCCATGTTTCGGTTGGTTGTGCGCCGGGCACCGCATGTTGCTGCGCGACGATAAAGGTCGGCACCGATTGCACGCCCATCTTGCGGCTGTGCTGGTCGCGGGCGCGAATGTCGTCCATGTCGGCGTCGCTGGCCAGCAGTTTGGCCACCAGCGCGGCGTCCATGCCCGCACTGTCGGCGATATCGGCCAGCACTTCGGGGTCGCCGATGTCGCGCCCTTCGACAAAATAGGCCTCGAACAGTTTGTGCACGACGAACAGCTGATGCCCCTCGATGCCGGCCCAATGGATCAACCGGTGGGCGTTGAGCGTATTGGGTGTGGTCTTGATCGCGTCGAGATTGATCGCCAGTCCCGCCGCCTCGGCCCGTTCCACAACCGGGGCATAGGCCTTGATCGCGCCCTCCTTGCCGCCGAACTTGGTTTCAAGGTATTCGCGCCGGTCCATCCCTTCGGCGGGCATATCGGGGTTCAACTGAAAGGGGTGGTATTCGATGGTGAACGGGTGGTCAGGCACCTTGAGAAGGGCCGCGTCCAAAGCGGTCTTGCCGATATAGCACCAGGGGCAGATCGGGTCCGAGATGATATCAAGTTTGACCATGTGCGGCCTCCCAGTTCTGGCGCAACACAGGGCGCAGCAGTTTGTTGTTGGCGCCCCGTGGCAGGGCTTTGACGCGCACAAACAAACGGGGTGTCTTGTAGCGGGCCAGTCTGGTGGCAGCATAGGCGGCCAATGCGTCATCCTCTATCACATCGGCGCTTAGATAAAAGGCCGCAATAACGGTCGTGTCGGCTTTGATGCGCACCTCGGTCACGGCAATGTCGTCGATCGCGGGGTGGGGGCGCAGGGCATCCTCGACCTCGATCGGCGAGACGCGGAACCCGCCCGCGTTCAGCATGTCATCGCTGCGCCCTTCATAGATGATCGCGCCGCCGGGATCAAAACGCCCCAGATCGCCGGTCAGAAACCAGTCGCCGCTGAATTTGGCGGCTGTCTCCTCGGCGTGGTTCACATAGCCAAGCATCAGGCCCGGATCGTCGCGGTGCACAGCAATGACGCCGGCATCGGCGGGGGCACCATTGGCAATCAAGGCCACGCGCCGCCCGTCCTGCGGATATCCCAGCGTGCCGTCGGGTGCAGGACGTGCGGGGCTGCCCGACAGGAAGGTGGAACATTCCGACATGCCAAAGGCCTCGTGGATTTCGGTGCCGGTGGCGGCACGCCACTGGGCGCGGATTGTTGCAGGCAGTTTTTCACCAGCGGACAACCCGTGGCGCAGGGCGGGCAGCGGGGCGATTTTCGACTTTAGTAGTTGTCGGTAGACCCCTGGTGCAGCCGCGAAAATCGTGGCGCGGTGGCGTTTCATGAGCGCAGGCATGTCGGTTGTGGCGGGTGCGGCAATCAGGGCCGTGGCCCCGATGGCCCAAGGATCAAGCAGGCCCGTTCCCAGCGTATAGGTCCAGTTGAACGCGCCCGCATGCAAAAGGCGGTCATCTGGCCGCAGCCCCTCCCAGCCGTCCCACATCATCTGGCGCGCAAGGATCGCGCGGTGGGCGTGCAGCACGGCGCGCGGTTTGCCCGCGGTGCCCGAGGTAAAGATGATATAGGCGGGGCGGTTTGGATCGCCCATCACCGGCGCGGCGGCAGGCAGGGTGTGAAAATCCGCCACCATCGCAAGATCAATCACCGGAATGTTGCCATCGGGCAGGGCCACGTCGGGGGCGGCGACGATCAGCTTTGGATCAAGATCGGCGCAGATCGCGGTGATTTCACGCGCCGTCAACTGCGCTGATGTGACCACGGGGATCAGCCCCGCCATGATGCAAGCCAGATAGACGATCGGAAATTCCGGCGTATTGCCAAGCCGCATCAGGACCTGATCACCGGGGCGCAGGCCACGGCTGATCAGCCCCGTGGCCGTACCGGCCACAGCCGCATGCAGGTCGCCGTACCGCAGATCATCGCAGCCATGCGGCCCCAGCACCGACAGCGCGACCTTGTCGGGCTGGGTGCTGGCGTGGCGCAGCACGTAGGCGGCCATGTTGAAGCGGGGCGACATGCCCCGGCGCGATGCCTTAGCCCTCGTCGTACCACCAGACATCGGGCTGCCAGCCGGGCCAGTCGCCAAAGATCGGCATGGTGTCGGGGTAGCGCAGGTTCTTGTCATGGGCGATCCGGCTGATGTTCCACTGATAGATCGGGATCACATAGCGCCCTGCGGTCAGCAACCGGTCCAGAGCACGGGTCGCGGCCAGGAAATCATCTTGATTGGGCGAGGTCAGCAAGCGGTCGATCATCGCATCGATCGCCGCGCTTTGCACGCCCATCAGGTTGCGTCCGCCCGGTTCATTGGCCGTCGCAGAGCCCCAGTACAGGTTCTGTTCGTTGCCCGGCGACAGCGACAGGCCGCGCCGCATATAGGTCATGTCGAAATCATAGGCGTCGGTGCGTTCCTTATACTGCGCCCCGTCCACCACGGCGATGGTCGGCGTCACCCCGATCCGTTCAAGCGATTGCACATACATGTCGATGATCGACTGGTTTTCGCTGCTGCCTGACCCGAGCAAAATCTCGAATGTGAACGGATTGCCCGCCGCATCGGACATGACACCATCCTTGACGGTATATCCGGCCCGCTCCATCGACTCGAGCGCGGCGGCGGTCCCTGCGCGGTTGCGTTCGCTGCCATCGCCGACGGGCAGGGCATAGCCGCTGATCGCATCCGCCGGAATGCTATCGGCAAAGGGTTCAAGGAAATCGGCGACACGCCCCGTTGCGGGCCCGTCCTGCATCGCCAGCGGCGAGTTGCTGAAATAGGATGTGATCCGGGGCTGCGCGCTTCCGGTCATGGCCTCGTTGATGAATTCAAAGTTGAAAGCCTGGATCATCGCATCGCGCACGTTGATATCGCTGAATTGCGGCTTGCGGGTGTTCATCACGAAACCGGTGATACCGCTGGGGCGCGAATGGGGCAGGACCGACAGGACAACATCGCCCGCGGTGATCGCCTCGAAGTTATACTGGCTTTCCCATTTGGCGACGTTGAATTCGCGGTTTGAATTGACCTCGCCGACCTTGAAAGCCTCGAAGGCGGCCGTTTCATCACCAAAGAATTCAAGCCGGATCGTATCGAGGTTATAAAGCCCGTTCACAAAAGGCACGACATCATAACCCCAGTAATCTGGATTGCGGGTCAGTTCGACAAAACGGCCCGCCTCGAAGTCGCTGATCTGATAGGGGCCAGAGGTGGTGGGGATCACGTCCAGTCCGCTTTCGGCGAAATCCAGACCCTCCCACTGCGCCTTTTGCAGGATCGGGCGGATACCGGCCAGCAGCGCCAACTCGCGGTCTTCGGTGTTGAAGGTCATGCGCACGCCGCGTTCGCCCACCGGTTCGATGCTGGCAACTTTGCCATAGAACCCGTGATAGCGCGGATGACCGACCGTCCCGAGGGTTTCATAAGACCAGATCACATCTTCGACCGTGACGGGGGTGCCGTCCGAGAATCGGGCCTCCTCGCGCAGGGTAAATTCGACCCATTCGCGATTCGGTCCGGTCTCGACCGATTCGGCCAGAAGGCCGTAAAGCGTGAAAGGTTCGTCCAGCGAGCGCGCCATCAGGCTCTCTCCGGTGAGGAAGCGCAACTGCCACGGCACCGACCCTTTCAGGATGTAGGGATTGAGGCTGTCAAAGGTGCCGACTTCGGCCGTGACGATGCGCCCGCCCTTGGGCGCGTCAGGGTTGGCATAGGGCAAATGCGCAAAATCTGGTGGCAGGGCCGGGTCCCCATACATAGCTATGCCATATTGGGGCTCGGCGGCGGCGAAACCGGCACAAAGCGCAATGGTTGCCGCAGCGACAAAACGGCGGGATATCCGGCGTAATGTGACGAAAAACTCTGTGGTCATTTTGGAGACAATCCCTTTGATCCCTGTGCCTGTTGGCGCAGAGCCTAAACAGGGTTCCAAGTGTTTTCAAACTTTTAGCTTGGACACACGCGACAGATTGCTTATAAAGAGGGCACTGCTCGATAGGTTTCTTGCCTGTATGAAACCTGCCTCAATAACTTAACGCCAGCCTTGTGCTGGCGTTTTTTTCTTTTTGGGGTGTCGGAAACCGTGTTGGCCCGATCAGTTTGCACAGTCCTCGAGAATGTCGCGCACAGTCGGCATCCGGTCCAGGGATCGGCCAATTCGCTCTTTCCACTTCGGGCCGCGTTCCAGTGCATCCTGATAGGCCTGCCAAACATCTGCTGGCCGGTCCTCGGCCATGCTTTCGATCAACCATGCGGCCTGCTGACGGTCCTTGAATGCCTTGTCTGACTCGGTGTCATCGCGCCTGCGGTCGGCTACAATCAACTTGTGGATCGCGTAACGCTCGGGGCGCGGTATCTGCACCAGGACGCCCTCGCGGTATAATGCGGCTGCATAGATGGGGTCGGCGATCAGATAATTCAGGTGATGCAGCGCCCGTGCACTCACGCCAAGCGCAGGCAGGGCCTTGATACCCTCGTCTTCCTCGAAAGACGGGGTGAGAAACTCAACCAACGTGCCAGACTTTGCCTGCCGCCAGCGCCAAACGCTGTTGCGGTCAATAGACTCGATGGGATCAAATTTCAGGGCGGTGAAGGTTTCGGCCAGTGGGGGTTGAACTCTGTCTTCCAACACAAGCGAAAGACGCTCGAATTGGGCGATGTCGATGTCGCCTGTATTCTCCGCGCCATCACCGGGCAGGGTCACGCCAAGCTCTCCCTCCATCAAGCGAAAGGCGTGGGTGCCGGCGAGCGTGCCACCCAGTCGGAACGTCCCGACCTTGGCCATGTTGAACAGCAGGCTACCGGTCTCTCGATCAGCCGGGGTGAGCCCCTCGGCGCGAAGCAGGCGCACCAGTCGTGCCCGCTCTTTGCGGCGATCCGGCGCATGTTCTTGCAGAGCACGTATACGCTCGATGCGCTGGCGCGTGTCACTGTTGTCGGGGCCGATATACCACCACTTCACGTCGGAACCGATGCGCTCGGTGGTGTACCAGTGCTGCTTGCCTCCGACTTGCTTGCTTGTGACAGATCCTCGCAGATCGGCCACCATATCGTCTTTCAGCAGGCGCAAGAGGTCACTATAGGCCGACCGCGCTACGCTTCTCAGTTCTACCATCTGGTTTCCTCACATGCTGATTACTATACATTAAGGTTTCATGTTCAGTAACGCAACTACTATACAGGAATAAATTATGTATAGTAGTGACGGAAGTGCGTCATCAGTCCTGCCAGATCGCCCGGCACAGAAACCCAAAGCCCTCGCCGGTGCGGGCAGGGGCTTTGGGTCGTGTTGCTTTGGTGCGGTGTCAGTAGGTTTCGTAAGGCGTATCCCCGGCGGCAAAGAAGTTGTCCGCGGTCAGATCCGTCAGGGCGGTGTTGTTGAGGGTGATGCTGTGGGTTCCGGCGTCATTGGTCCAGATCACGTCCTGTCCCGCTTGCACGGCGCCGGCGAGAAAGCTGGCCAACTGGTCTTGTGGGGTTGTGGCAACGGCGTATTGGATGATCAGCACTTCGTCGACCGGATCGAAATCCTTGATCAGCGTGTCACCTGACGCACCGGAATTTGCGAAATAGAACACATCGGCGTCCGCCCCACCGGACAGAGTATTGCTGCCCTCACCACCCACCATAAAGGTATCGCGCCCCGCACCACCCAACGCTGTGTCATTGCCAGAGCCTGTGTAGATCAGATCGCCGTCGTCGCCGCCATACATCCGGTCATTGCCGCTGCCACCGATGATCGTGTCATTGCCAGCATCGCCAAACAGCACATCATCGCCGGTGGTCAGTCCGGCGGCGTCATCCCCGACGACCCAGTCGGCACCGACACCACCCTTGAGCATGTCATTCCCGTCACCGCCATGAAGCCCGTCATCGCCGCCGTCGCCCAAAAGGCGATCATCACCGGCATTACCATAGATCACATCGCGGCCAGCACCGCCGCGCAGTTTGTCATCGCCACCGGGCGCGCCGGGGATTTCGGTCGTGCTGTAGCCATCGCTATCGCCAGAAATCCAATCATCACCCGCCCCGCCAAGGATCAGATCATTGCCAGTGCCGCCATAGGCCGAGTCATCCCCGCCAGAGGCAAAGAAGCGGTCATCGCCCGCGTTGCCCCAAAGCCGGTCATTGTCGTGCTTGGCATAAAGCCGGTCATTGCCGCTGCCGCCATAAAGATTGGCATTGCCGATGCCGCCATAAAGCAGATCATCGCCACCCGCGCCGAACAATTCGCCGCTATAGGTGCCCATCGCCAGCGTGTCGGCTTGATCGCTTCCGGTGAAACCGGTGGTGTCGCCCTGCCAGACCTTCAGGGGTGGTGTGCCTGCGGCATCCCAAAAGGCAAAGAACTGATCGGGCGTGACCATCCGGGGTAGTCGGCGTTCAGTGATGCAACATCCGTGACAGGCAAGCCACGCATCACCGCCTTTGTGAGATCTTGGGTCCAGGTCCAAAGCGTGATCCAGTTGACCGTGCCGCCATCGGGAAAGCCGTCGACGCCATAGGTCAGGTTCACGCCCTTGACGATCACACAACGAACTCGCCAAAGGCGTTGTAATCGCCGAACATAAAGGTGGTTTCGCTGGATTTGATAACTGTATTGGGCATGAGTCTGGCTCTCTCAAGTTTTTGATCAACTCACGGCAGTGTTATTTCGGGGCCATTCTGAGGCGCGGGGGCGGCCTTGTGGCGGCTGGCACAACGGTTATGCTGCACGGCAGCACAGATCACCGCACCACCAAGGGAAGCGACAGATGACACTTTCAGGAAAAACCGCGATCATTACGGGCAGCAATTCGGGCATTGGCCTAGGCATCGCGTGGGAGATGGCGCGGGCGGGGGCGGATGTCGTCCTCAACTCGTTCACCGAAAGCGACGAAGATCACGCGCTGGCCGCCACAATCGCCAAGGACACCGGCGTAACCGCGCGCTACATCAAGGCGGACATGTCCAAAGGGGATGAATGCCGCGCCCTGATCACGCAGGCGGGCAAATGCGATATCCTGATCAATAACGCAGGCATCCAGCATGTCGCCGCGATTGACGAATTTCCGAGCGGAAAATGGGATGCGATCATCGCGATCAACCTGAGTTCCGCCTTTCACACCACCGCCGCCGCCCTGCCGCTGATGCGCAAGGCCGGTTGGGGGCGGGTGATCAATATCGCCAGCGCGCACGGGTTGACGGCCTCGCCCTATAAATCCGCCTATGTCGCGGCGAAACACGGAATTGTCGGCATGTCGAAAACTGTCGCACTGGAAACTGCGCAGGAACCGATCACCTGCAATGCGATCTGTCCGGGCTATGTTCTGACACCGCTGGTGGAATCCCAGATCCCCGACACGATGAAGGAATACGACATGTCGCGCGAGGATGTGATCAAGAACGTCATGCTGACGCGCCAACCCTCCAAGGAATTCGCCACCGTCGAACAATTGGGTGGCACAGCCGTGTTCCTGTGTTCAGACGCCGCAGCCCAGATCACCGGCACGACGATCAGCGTCGATGGCGGCTGGACCGCGCTGTGAAACGGATCAATCTTGGTCTGCAGGGCGGCGGCGCGCATGGGGCGTTCACCTGGGGCGTGCTGGACCGGGTCCTGCAGGATGACCGGATCGAGATCGCGGCGATTTCGGGCACCTCGGCGGGGGCGCTGAATGGCGCCGCCCTCAAGGCCGGCATGATCGAAAACGGGCGGGACGGCGCGCGCGCCAACCTTGACTGGCTCTGGAAACAGGTCGGGGCGATTTCAGCACCGGGATTCACCGATTGGGTGGCTGCATTTGGCCCCGCCACCCCCTTTATGGCCCAGGCGCTGGCCTATTCGCCCGCCTACGCCGCCTTTGACGCCGCGTCGCGGATGTTTTCGCCCTATGTCTTTGGCGCGGTGTTTGCCAACCCGCTGGAACGGATCGTGGAACAATTCCACTATGACGCGGTCTGTGATCAAGACGGACCCGAGCTGCACATCTGCGCCACCAATGTGCGCAGCGGCAAGATTCGCGTCTTTGCGGGGCACGAGATTTCCGCGAATGCCATCTTGGCTTCGGCCTGTCTGCCGACCCTGTTTCGCGCCGTCGAATTTGACGATCCCGCCACCGGCAAATCCGAGGCGTTCTGGGACGGCGGCTATACCGGCAATCCGGCCCTGTTTCCGCTGTTCGCGCGCCATTTGCCCGACGATATCCTGGTGGTGAACATCAACCCGCTGGTGCGCGACACGGTGCCGACCGATCCGCAAACGATCCAGAACCGGATCAACGAAATCAGTTTTAATTCATCGCTTTTGCGCGAATTGCGCGCGATTGAATTCGTGCAGCGCCTGATTGCCGACGGCAAGGTCGAACAGGGCCAGATGAAGCGCGTGCTGGTGCATATGATTGCCGATGACTTATTGATGAACGATCTGAACGTGGCAACCAAGACGCTGGCGACACCGGTGGTGCTGGCGCGGCTCAAGGCGGCGGGGCAGGCGGCGGCGGATGCGTTTCTGGCGTCTCACTTTGATGATCTGAACGAACGTGAAACCATCGATCTGCGGGCCATGTTCAGCTAGGTCACAAGTTTCAGCGCCAGCGCCCACATCACCACACCGATAAGCAGGTCAAGCACCTGCCATGCCCGCGCCGATTGCATGACCGGCGCCAGCAGTCGCGCGCCGTAACCCAGCGAAAAGAAGAACACGAAACTGGATGTGACCGCACCGATCCCAAAGGCGGTCTTGGCAGCCACCCCTTCGAAATCCGTGGATACCGCGCCGATCAGCCCAAGCGTGTCCAGATAGACATGCGGGTTGAGCCAGGTAAACGCCGCCGCCGTGGCCAAGGTTGCCCCAAGAGAGGCGGAAGTGCCTGCCAGTGTCAGCGCATATTCCCCCACCCAGGCCGCCCAAAGCCGCAAAGCGCCGTAGACAAACAAAAAGGCCGCGCCGCTATAGGCCATGAAAACCGGCAGGGCGGGAAACTGCGCCACGATCACCCCAAATCCGATGACGCCCGCCGCGATCAGCAGCGCATCCGAGGCGGCACAAAACAGGCACAGCCAGAACACATGCCGGCGCAGCAAACCCTGACGCAAGACGAATGCGTTTTGCGCACCAATCGCGAGGATCAGCGCAAAGCCGGTCGTGAAACCAATCAGGGCAGGGGTAAACACGCGCTATAAGACCGCAGGCGGCGTGGTTGGATCCTTGCCGTTGGGATAGACAAGACCGGCCGAAATCACCAGTTTCGCGGCGTCTTCCACGGTCATGTCCAGCTCGATCACCTCGTCGCGGGGCAGGAACAGCAAGAACCCCGACGTCGGGTTCGGCGTGGTCGGCAAAAACACGGTTACGATTTCCTTGTCGCCGTGGATCTTGGTCCTGATCTCGCCCTTGGCGTTGATGCTGATAAAGGCGATCGCCCAGATGCCCTTGCGCGGGTATTCGATCAGGCAGGCCTTATCAAAGGATGTATCGCGCTGGGAAAATACGGTTTCGGCAATCTGTTTCACACCGCTGTAGATCGAGCGTACGACCGGCATGCGTTCCACGATCCCTTCGCCCCAGCGCAGGAAGGATCGCCCGATCAGCCCCTTGCCCAGCCAGCCGACAAAGACCGTGAAGGTCAGAAATACGAACACGCCGATCCCGCGCACGTTGACGCTGATGCGCTCGGCCTCGGGGCCGCGGATCATCTGGTTGACCCAGTTCACCAGTTCTTCGGGCTGATAGCCGCGCGGCACAAACGGCCAGACCCATGAATCGATCCAGCCGACAACCGTCCAGATCAGCCAAAGCGTCAGACCAATCGGCGCAATGATGATCAAACCGGCCAGAAAGTTGCCGCGAATGCGCGCGATCAGGCCACGGCGGTGCGGCTCGGGTGGGGTATTCGTCGTCATGTCACGTTTTCCGTGTTGCTTGACCTACGATTTATGTGTTGCACGGGCCAGCCACAAGCGAGCAGTTGCATTTGCTGGGCTTTACGGGTCGATCCTGACCATTTCACAGGCGATTTCAGCCGCCAGACGCGCATTATTGCGCACAAGCGCGATATTTGCTCTTAGTGATGCGCCATTGGTCAGCTCAAACAGCCGCCCCAACAGGAACGGCGTGACGGATTTCGCGGCGATACCCTGCGCCGCGGCCTCGGCCAGGGCCTGATCAATCAGGGGGGCAAGGGTTGCGGCGGGGATCTGATCGCCCGCAGGGATCGGATTGGCGATCAACTGACCACCGGGCAGGCCCATCTGCCCGCGCAACAGATGCGCGCGCGCAATATCGGCAGCGCTGTCCATGCGTAAAGGCGCGGCCATCGCGGAAGTGGCTGACCAAAAGGCGGGCAGGCTGTCCTGCCCATAGGCGATCACCGGCACGCCAAGGGTTTCCAGCACCTCATAGGTCTTGGGCAGATCAAGGATGGCCTTGGCCCCGGCGGCCACGACCGTGACAGGGGTTTGCGCCAATTCATGCAGATCAGCGCTGATGTCAAAGCTGGTTTCAGCGCCGCGATGCACACCGCCGATCCCGCCCGTGGCAAAGACATGTATCCCCGCCATCCGCGCCGCGATCATTGTGGCGGCCACGGTTGTCGCGCCTGTGCCACTGCGGGCGATACAGGCGGCAAAGTCCGCGCGTGACAGCTTGGCCACATCCTGCGCCTGTCCCAGGGACTCCAGCATGTCGTCCTCAAGCCCGATGTGCAAAACCCCCTTGATCACGGCGATGGTGGCGGGCGTGGCCCCACCCGCGCGAATATCGCCTTCGACCAGACGGGCGGTCTCGACGTTTTGCGGATAGGGCATCCCGTGGGTGATGATCGTGCTTTCAAGGGCGACGATCGGCGCGCCTGCGGCCTTGGCGGCGGCCACTTCGGGGGCATAGTGGATCATCGCGGGGTCTCTCCTGATACATAGGTGGCGGCGGCGCGCAGGGCGCGGGCAAGGGCGGTTTCGCGGTCCACACCGGCGCTTTCGGCAGCGATATGGGCGGCCATGAAGGTGTCGCCCGCGCCGGTCACGCGGGTCACCAGAACCTCGGGCGGGGTCAGGGTGATGATGCTGTCGCCGACCCCTTCAGAGGCGGATTTGCTTCCATCGGTGACCAGCACGCGGTGGCTGCCTTGGGCGATCAATCCGACGGCGGCCTCGGCCGAGGATTGAAAGACGGTGTTGCACAGCAATCCGGCTTCTTCCAGATTCACATAAAGCGTGGCCGAAGGATGATGGCGCAGCGCCATCAGCCGCTTTGCCTTGCCCGGTGAGGCAGGCGCGACCCGCAGATCGGCGGCCGTGAACAGCGGCGAGGCGGCGATGTCGTGCAGCAGCTCTTCGGTCAGGTTGCCATCAAGTGCCACGGGGCCGTTGAACGGATGCGCCGCATCGCCAAGGCGTCCATCCGACAGGGGCCGCAGAATCTTCGCGCCCGCCTGTTCCAGTGAATGGGCGTCGGCAATCGCGGCGATCAACCCGTTCGCGCCTTCAACGGCCATATAGACATCGGTAGGCAGATCGTCGCTGCGGTAAAGGTAGCTGGTGATCAGTTCCATGCGGTCGGCCTCGGCGACCAGTTCATCGCCTTCGGGGTCGCGTCCGACAGCGGAAATCAGGGCAGGGCGCATGCCGAATTGCACCAGTGTCATGGCGATGTTCATGGCCACGCCGCCTGGCAGACGGGTGATGCGGCCGGGCACATCGCTGCCCGCACGCATGTGGCTGGACGCACGCCCGATCACATCCCAAAGGACCGATCCGATGCACAGGATGTCAGGTTGGTTTGTCATGTCGGGTTTGTGGCGCGCGTATCGACGGGCGTCAACGCACAAGCTACGAAAGAAACCGCGATACGGTGATTACCATGATCAGGGGCAGTTCCCGTCCGCGTTTCCCCTTTTTGCACTTAGTCAGGCACACCAAACGTCAAATTCGCCCATAGCGTCTCCCAGACGGCTTCGGTTCCGCTGGCCAGTTCGGCGCTTGGCTCGCGCAGCAGCACCGCATCCAGCATATAGGAATGACCCGCGATCACCGGCACCACGGCAATGCCGTCGCTGTCGGTGCGCGTGGTGGTGATGACGACCGTATCGTCGGGGGCCTTGTCAAAGATTTCGAGCTGCGTGTCGGCGCGCACATCGTCGCCGTAAAACACCTGCACCCGCATGCCATCGGTCAGATCGTCGGTATAGGGGTTGGTGAGGGCGACGATTTCGGTCTCGAGCCCGGTGCGCAGATCGCGACCGACACCATCCCCGACATTGATCAAGGTCTTGGCAAAGCGGCCATAGGCCTCGCGGAAACCGGCGTCGGGCAGGGCGCGGGCATCGTGACGGCTGCGCACATCGCCGAAATCCTTGTGATCGACGAAGCGCTGGAAGCTTTCCCAATCGTCATAGGTGACGGTGGCGATGCTGGATTGATAGATCACCACATTCAGCCCTGCCGACAGGGCGGGCGCATTCAGCGCAGGCGTTGACCCAAGCCGCCCCTCGACATCGGCGCGGCGAATGCCAGCGTAGTGTTCGAAACGCACAAAGCGTTGCGGCAGATAGGATAACTTCGCCCCCTCAAAGTATTGACCGTTGACAATCTCGGCCTCAAGCCTACCGTCTGCGGCGACCTGATAGGCCAGCGGTTCAAGCCAGAATTCATGGGCTGCCAAAGGGGTAGCAAGAACCGAGAAAGCAAGAACGAGTGCGCGCATGATCATTTCCTTTTCCAATATGACAAAGGTGTCCCTTGCGGCGGTGATGTCAACAGCGGTCGCACTTTGGCTGGCGCTGGCCTCGGTGGTATCCGCCCATGAGGTCCTGCCCGCGATCGGTGATCTGACGGTCTCGGACGGGGTCGTGACCCTGTCGATCAGCGCCAATCTGGAAAGCTTTGTTGCCGCCATTGATCTGGACGGGCTTGATGACACGGGCGCCGCCCCCCAGGCCGAAGCCTATGACGATCTGCGCGCCCTGTCGCCTGACGAGATGGCCGCGCGGTTCACCGCCTTTTGGCCGCAAATGGCTGCCGGGATCACCATGCAGGCGGATGGTGTCGATCTGCCGCTGACGCTGGTCAGCGTGAGCGTGCCCGAAGTGGCCGATGTCGCGGTTGTGCGCGCCTCGACATTTGTGATCACCGCAGACCTGCCACCGGGGGCGCAATTCCTGACCGTGGGTTGGGAACCACGCTTTGGCGTGCTGGTGGTGCGCCAGATGGGGGTCGAAGCCCCCTATGACGGCTATCTCAGCGGCGGGGCCCTGTCTGACCCGATCAATATCGCGGGCGGCGATCAGGCCAGCGGCTGGCAGACGTTTGTCGATTATATCCCGGTTGGATTTGACCATATCGTGCCCAAGGGGCTGGACCATATCCTGTTCGTTCTGGGGCTGTTTTTCCTGGCGGCACGGATCCGCCCGCTGATCTGGCAGGTCAGCGCCTTTACACTGGCGCATACGATCACGCTGGCGCTGGCCGCGCTTGGCTATGTCAACGTGCCGGCCGCGATTGTCGAACCGCTGATCGCCGCCTCGATCGTCTATGTCGCGGTTGAAAACATCTTTGCCAAGGGGCTGAACCCGTGGCGACCGCTGGTTGTCTTTGGCTTTGGCCTGTTGCACGGGCTGGGTTTTGCCAGCGTATTGGCCGAATTTGGCCTGCCCGACTATGCCTTTGTCCCGGCCTTGGTCGGCTTTAACATCGGGGTCGAGGTCGGGCAGCTTTTCGTGATCGGGGTGATGTTCATCTGTGTCGTGCAGGCGATCCGCGTGGATCGGGGCCGCAACGAAGTGATGCAGGCCACGGTGCTGTATTCCGTTTTGCTGCTGGCCACACTGGTGCTGAGTTTCCTGTCGTGGCCACGGCTGACGCAGACCCTTGAAATGTCGCCACTGGTGTTCTTTGTCCCGCTGGCGGCGATCTTTTTCCTGTGTCTCCTGTCGGTGTCGTTTCGCGACCAGTTGCACGCCTACCGCCGGATTGTCGCGATACCCGCCTCGGTGGCGATTGCGATTGTCGGCGGTTTTTGGTTTGTCGAACGGGTATTTTTCTAGGGGCGCGCAACCCCGCGCAGGGTCTGCAGATAGGCCATGACCCGGGGCTGGATATCGCCTGCCAGCACAGTGTGCAGCCAGTCGGTGGTCAGCGGCCCATCGGGGGTCAACGCGGCGCGCAGGGCGGCGCATCCGGCCGGGTCAGGCAGGGGCAGCTTGGCCGCTTCCTCAAGCAATACCAGCAGGTTATGCACCCGCAAGGCATCCTGAAACGCATTGAACATCGGCGCCACCAAACTGGGATCATCTTGCCACGAGCGCCCGCCAAACATCTCTTGCGTGACCCGTTGGCCCGCCCCAAAGCAGGTGAAGGCCACACAGCCGCCAAAGCCCGCATCCGCCAGCCCCGCATGGATCGTGCAGCGCGCATCGGCGGACAGATGGGGGCAGGGCGCGGCGGCAGGTTTGTCGATGGCAAACTGCGCCCCGCTGTCAAAGGGCAGTGCGGCACAGCACAGGGCGGCGCAACTGGCGCAATCTTGGGTCAGGTCGACGTTGGTCATGCGCGCGGTATAGCAGGGCAGCCCCGCGCGACAAGGGATGCCCCGATAGCCGCAGGGGCAGGGGCAACATCGGCCCGCGGGCTGGCGATCATCCTCGCATTTCACGGGCAAACCCCGCCAAACAAAGCCCTTGCGCGCCCGGCACACCCGTTCTATACGGCGCGCACTTAATCCCGCAGGCGGGGGCGGGTGTGTTGGGGAGAAATCCCAAGGCATCCACCGGTTGTCCCGGACTTGATCCGCGATGATACCCCCGCTGAGGCTAAACCGGAAAGGAATACGGACATGGCTCTTCCCGAGTTCTCCATGCGTCAGCTTCTTGAAGCAGGCGTTCACTTTGGTCACCAGAAGCAACGCTGGAACCCAAAGATGCAGCAATACATTTATGGTGCGCGCAACGGCATCCACATCATGGACCTGACACAGACGGTTCCGATGCTGGATCAGGCGCTGAACGTGATCCGCGACACCGTGGCCAAGGGTGGCCGCATCCTGTTCGTTGGCACCAAGCGTCAGGCACAGGCCCCGATCAAGGATGCCGCCGAAAAATCCGCGCAGTTCTACATGAACCACCGCTGGCTGGGTGGCACGCTGACCAACTGGCAGACCGTGTCGAAATCGATCCAGCGCCTCAAGGCAATCGATGAAGCCTCGGAACGTGGCTTTGAAGGTCTGACCAAGAAAGAACGCCTTGGCATGGAACGCGAGCAGGGCAAATTGGAAGCCTCGCTTGGCGGGATCCGCGAAATGGGCGGCACGCCCGACCTGATCTTTATCATCGACGTGAACAAGGAAGACCTTGCCATCGCCGAGGCCAAAAAGCTGGGCATTCCGGTTGTGGCCGTGGTGGATACCAACTGTTCGCCCGACGGCATCGACTATGTGATCCCCGGCAACGATGACGCGGCCCGCGCCATCGCGCTTTACACCGATCTGGCCGCGCGCGCAGCCCTTGACGGGATGTCTGCACAGCTTGGCGCTGCCGGTGTCGACATGGGCGAGATGGAACAGATGGTCGAAGAAACTGTGGCAGAACCGGCACCCGCTGCTGAAGAAGCCGCAGCACCGGAAACCGCAGCACCGGAAACCGAAGACGCCGCAGCCAAATAAGCCGCGCCTTCAGGCATTTTCATCGGGCAGGGGACCAACCTGCCCGATCCCTCATCAATTCCAAGGAGACCAAAGATGGCAATCACTGCTGCAATGGTTAAAGAACTGCGCGACAGCACGGGCGCAGGCATGATGGACGCCAAAAAGGCGTTGACCGAAACTGATGGCGACATCGACGCCGCCGTTGACTGGCTGCGCACCAAGGGTCTGGCCAAGGCCGCCAAGAAATCCGGCCGCACCGCTGCAGAAGGTCTGGTCGCGGTTGCCGTCGAGGGTGGCAAGGGCGTTGCCGTTGAAGTGAACTCGGAAACCGACTTTGTCGGCAAGAACGCCGATTTCCAGGCGATGGTCGCCAGCATCGCCAATGTCGCCAAATCAGTGACGACCACCGAAGAATTGCTGGCCGCCGATCTGGGCGGCAAGACGGTCGCCGACGTGGTCACCGCCAAGGTCGCCACCATCGGTGAAAACATGTCGGTGCGCCGCATGGCCACCGTGTCGGGCAAGACTGTCGTGTCCTACGTCCACAACGCCGCCACCGAAGGCATGGGCAAGATCGGCGTGCTGGTCGCGCTGGACGGTGACAACGATGCATTCGGCAAAATGGTCGCCATGCACATCGCCGCCGCCAACCCCGCCTCCCTGAGCGAAGCCGACCTTGACCCCGAGCTGGTGGAAAAGGAAAAGCAGGTTCAGATCGAGATTGCCCGCGAAAGCGGCAAGCCCGAAGCCGTGATCGAAAAGATGATCGTTGGCCGGATGAAAAAGTTTCTGTCCGAAGTGACGCTGCTGGGGCAGGCCTATGTGGTGAACCCCGACCAGACGGTCGAGGAAGCCGCAAAGGAAGCGGGCGTTTCCATCACCGGTTTCGTGCGTCTTGAAGTCGGCGAAGGCATTGAAAAGAAAGAAGAAGATTTCGCCGCCGAAGTGGCGAAAACTCTCAAGGGGTAAACCCCTCAAGACCTGACAATGACGAACGGCCCGCTGCGATGTTGCGGGCCGTTTTGATTTACGGCTGCGCGGGTTCGACAACCTCCATCGCCTGAGAAAACGCATATTGGTCGCCCATGGTAAAGATGCTGGCGACCCAGGTATTCAAAGCCGGTTCAACCCAGTAGCTGGCGTCATAACGCAAGGCGTTTGTCTTGCCCAAAATCGTGATCTCGCCATCCAGTGAAAAGCTGACGCGATAGGTTTCAAAAACGCCCATCGGCACTTGAATGGCCTCGGTCGAAATGGCAATTGTCCAATCAAAGAACCCCATATCAACCGTTTCGACCCCGAACGTGCATCCCATCATGAATGCAGGGACACCGCCGCCATCGACGCATTCAATCTGCAATATGGCGCGGCCATTTGCCTGATTTCCCGCCTCTAATGGCCAAACATCCGCGGGGCGCGCCCCGTTCGTCCAGACAGGGCGCATAACCGGTGTTTCCGGCCCCAAGGGTTGCAGGTCCAGTTGAAACAGGCCGCGAAACACGCCCTGTGGCGGGGGCGCCAAGGGGCTGTCCTCACTTTCATGTTCGATCATGCGGCGTGGTTGCAATCGTTCGGGATCATCCCCCGAGAACGACAGCCGATAGATCGTCGCTGTATCGGGGCGCGGATAGGACTCGCCCCCAAAGAAATTGATCATCTCTTCAATTGCCTTTTGGGTCTCTTCGCGGTCGTCCACCGGCGCGAGCACCTGCAAATAGCGGATTTCGCGATCAACAGTCGGTGGCTGCCATGCCAAAGGCCGCAACGTCGGGGCAGGGCGTTCGCCCATATAGTCGATAAGCCAGTCGCGCATCGATAATTGGTTCGGGTTCAGCGTGTAGGCAATTCTGGCGTGATAGGCCGCGCGGTTCGGGAGGCTGGCAACGTCATACTCCAGAAAAGCGGCACCCTGTGCGGCTTGCGACAAAGGGCGTATCCGTGCGGCTTGCGCAAATGCGGCACCGGCGTCCGCGCGGCGTTCCATTCGCCCGAGCGTCTTGCCAAGCTCGAACTGCGACCAGAAATAGTTTGAATTCAATGCGATGGCCGTTTCGAGGGCCGTCAAAGCGCCGGGCGCATCCCGCATACGATTGCGGGAAACACCAATGCGGTAATGATACCAATCCTCGGCTGGGTCGAGGGCGACAAGACGGTCCAGATCCTGCACAGCATCAGCGTTTTGATCTATTGAATTGAATGCGACCGAGCGCCGTTCCAGCGCATATATGTAATCAGGCCGCAGCGCCAAGGCTTCGCTAAGTGGGGCGATCGCCTCTGCGCCGCGATCCGCATCAAGCAGTGCCGCACCCAGTGCCGCCAAGGCTTCGGGCCGGTCTGTCGCCTTTTCCACGGCCGCTTCGCAGGCCGTAATCCGGTCATCAGAAGCAAGGGTCGTATCGCCACAACGGGCCGCATCATCGGCCCATGCAGCCGTGGCCATGAGGTAAATCATTGAAGATAATAGATATAATTTCATGCCATATAGGGTAGCATGAAATTCGCATTTTCGGCAATTCCGCGCCGCGCTGTGATCATAAGGGGAATTTGGAGCGGCACCACATCGGGAGAACGCGGTGCCGCTCCAAACTGTGCTACATCCAGGGATAAGGATTGGCAGCACGTGCACGAGGGCTGACCGGGACGGGTCAGGAAAACCCCGCCCGGTCAGTTTAGTGTTGCGGGTGAAGAGCCCTGAAATCACAAGGGTTTCACCCGCTGTTCCCGGCCTTAGGCCACCACTCACGGAACATGATTATATTTGCATCTGACGTAGGGGAAAGACAGTCAGGAATTCCCTACCTCTGCGACATATTCTTTCGTGTGACGCCAGGGGAATAATTACAAAGCTTCGTCACCGCCGGGTTCAGTCAATGTCGATGATGAACATCTGATTGTAGAACGCGGCCTTGAGAACGGCCTGCGCCGTGGTTTCCACGTCCAGCGCCTCACGCGCCAGGCGCAGGTGTTTTTCCACCGTTGCGGGTGTCAGTTCAAGCAGGACCGCGATGTCCTGGGTGGTTTTGCCATCACCAACCCATTGCAATACCTCGCGCTGGCGGCTCGTCAGCTTGCGCGAGGCATGGGGCAGGGTCAGCAGCTTGAGGTGAAACACATTGCAGATCACTGCAATTTCCGTGCCGTGCCGCACCCAGACCTGTTCCACGGCGTCCTGCGTCATGCCTTCCTTGGCGGTGATCGCCATCGCGGCCTTGGCGCGCTGCGACACGGACCGGAAACTCATCGTATAGCCCGCCGTCACACCCATCTTGATGTTGAACTGCGCCACGCGTTCTTCGTCGGCTGTCAGATTTCCCGGCGTCGCCATCCAGCGCCAACTGCAGGCACCATCGTTCTCCAGCGCCCAGCGCAGCATCGGCGCATGCCAATACAGACCCTGGTCGATAAAGACGTTCATGTAGTCGTCGCCGTGGTTCGTCATGATCACCCAATCCTGCGGATCGCCGAGTGAATTTGACGTCACGTAGCGGCTAAAGCCATAGATCAACCGATCAAACCCATAGGTCGCCATCTTTTCGGTGTGCAGTGCCCAAAGGTCTTCGACGTTTTGCGCATTGGTCAGCGCATCGAGGTGATCGACAAAAGCGGTCATAACTGGTCCCATCCAAGGTAACGTAAGGGGAACCTAACATTAAATCGGGTGCGGGCAAATTGTAATACGGCGGGGTCTCGTGGTGTTCATTATTTAACATAATACTGATTATGCGTATTTATCTATCCAAAAAATACCCGCGAACAGTCTTGTCAAAACTCTGCCCTACCATGGCGTTACAGGCCGTTCCTAAGATTTCACCACAAGTCCCGCTGGTGTCTTGCATAGCCGTTCATGCCCTGTCGCGGTGATCAGGATTGGTTCTGTGATCTCGATCCCGCCATCATCAAGCCAAAGTGCGGGCATGAAATGGAACGTCATCCCGTCCTGCATCACCGATGTATCGCCGCTGCGGAATGACATCGTCCGCTCGCCCCAGTCTGGTGGATAGCTGATGCCGATGGCGTAACCACAGCGGCTGTCCTTTTCAAAGCCGTGTTTGGCCAGCGTGGTATTGAAGGCGCGCGCGACGTCCTGACACTGGTTTCCGGGCTTTGCCTGGTCCAGCGCGGCCTCGGTCGCATCAGCCACGGCCTTTTCCGCATCAAGGTATTTCTGCGGCGGCGTCCCAAGGAACAATGTGCGTGATTGCGGGCATTGATAGCGGCGATGCGCGCCCGCGATCTCGAAAAAGGTCGCCTCGCCCGTGCGCATGGGCGTGTCATCCCATGTCAAATGCGGCGCGGTCGCGTCCAATCCTGACGGTGCCATCGGCACGATCGCCGGGTAATCGCCCCAATGGCCACCTGCGCCGCTGATGCCCTGATGATAGATTTCCGCGACCAGTTTGTTTTTCGGCAGACCCGGTTCGGCAATTTCGACGATCCGGGCGTGCATGGCCGTGACGATCTCCGCCGCGCGGCGCATATAGGTGATTTCAGTCGGACTTTTGATCGCGCGCTGCCAGTTCACAAGCCCGGTTGTGTCGCTGAACTGCGCCTTCGCGCAATGCTTCAACAGCGTCCCATAAGCTGCTGCGCTAAAGTAATAATTATCCATTTCAACACCTATGGTGCCGGTGTCCCAACCCATACCGGCCAGTCGCCGCGACAGATCCTCCATTGGGTGTTTGTCGGGGTTTTGCACATAGGTATCGTCATAGCCGTGCACGCAGTCTTCGGGCATGTAAACCGTGCGCAGGGCACCGGCGCCGTCCATCGCACGGCCCCACCACAGTGGGTCGCCCTCCATCCCCAAAATCACCGCCTGATGCACATAGAACGACCAGCCGTCATAACCGGTCAGCCAGGCCATGTTCGACGGGTCGGACACAATGATCGTGTCAACACCTGCCCTGTCCATCGCGGCGCGGGTCTTGGCGATGCGGGCGTAATACTCATCGTCCAGAAAGGACGGGCTCGTGCGGGTGCTTGGCATGGTGTGACGTTCCCTGTTCTTGGGAAAGGTTGGCGCAAGCGGCGCGCCAAATCCAGCCAGAAAGCGCCCTACCCCAGCGCGTAACCGGCACCACGCACGGTGCGTAGCGGATCGCCGCCACCATTGGCGGTCAGAACCTTGCGCAAACGTCCCACGTGCACGTCCACAGTGCGCGTATCCACATAGATGTCGCGGCCCCAAACCAGATCGAGCAGTTGGTCGCGGCTATACACCCGCCCCGGCTTTTCCATCAGGGTGGCAAGCAAGCGAAATTCGGTGGGGCCAAGCTTGAGGACATGATCGCCGCGGGTCACACGGTGGGTCTCGCCGTCCAGTGTGATGTCGTCAAACGTCAACACCTGGCCCGCCGCCGTGGGACGCACGCGGCGCAGTTGCGCGCGCACCCGGGCCATCAATTCGGTGACGCTATAGGGTTTGACCACATAGTCATCGGCACCGGTTTCAAGGCCGCGCACCTTGTCGCCTTCTTCCGAACGGGCCGAAAGCATGATCACCGCGACATCGCGCGTGCCCGAACGCGCCTTGATCTGGCGGCAGACCTCGATCCCCGACACATGCGGCAACATCCAGTCCAGCACGATCACATCGGGCCGGTCTTCGGCGATGCGGTCAAGCGCGCGCTCGCCGTCTTCGGCCAGGCTGACACGAAACCCTGCGGATTCAAGGTTGTAGCGCAGCACTTCACGCTGCGCCGCCTCGTCTTCGACAATCAGGATATGGGGCCGGGACACCTAGACACCTTCGTCGTCAATCAGCGTGACCGAGGTATTGTCACCCTTGGGGCGGGCTTCCTCGGGCATGACGCCGGTTTCCAGATAGATCACCTGCTCGGCCATATTCGTCACCAGATCGCCCATACGTTCGACGTTCTTGGCGATGAAATGCAAGTGCATGCAAGCCGTGATATTGCGCGGATCTTCCATCATGAAGGTCAGGAATTCGCGAAACAGCGCGTTATACATCTGGTCCACGTCCTGATCATGCTGGCGCACGGATTCGGCCAGGTCCGCATCGCCGCGCAGATAGGCATCAAGCGTATCATTCAGCATCCCGCGCACTTCGCGCGCCATCCGGCGCAAGGAGGACTCGGTCCCGTCCACGGCGCGCATTTCGGCCAGCACGGCGGTGCGTTTGGCCATGTTTTTCGCATAATCCCCGACCCGTTCAAGGCTGCCGGCCAGCTTCATCGTTACCAGCAGCACACGCAGATCTTTGGATACTGGCGCGCGCAGGGCGATGACGCGGGCGGCGGCCTCGTTGATCTGTTCTTCAAGGTCGTCAATCACCTTGTCCCCTGCCCGCACCTTTTCGGCCAGTGCGACATCGTGGGTTTCAAGGCTTTGCGCGCCGTCGAGAATGGCCGCTTCGACAAGGCCGCCCATCTTCATGATCAGCGCCTGGATTTCCTCGAGGTCACGGTCGTAGGCAGAGGCGATATGTTGGGTCATGGCGGTGCTCCTAACCGATCCGGCCGGAAATATAGCTTTCCGTGCGGGGGTCTTCGGGATTGGTGAAAATCTTGTCGGTCGGGCCGTATTCCACAAGACTGCCCAGGTGGAAAAAGGCGGTGCGCTGGCTGACGCGGGCGGCCTGCTGCATCGAGTGGGTGACGATCACGACGCAGTATTGCGTGCGCAATTCGTCGATCAGTTCCTCGACCTGCGCGGTGGCGATGGGATCAAGGGCAGAACACGGTTCGTCCATCAGCAGGACTTCGGGTTCGGTCGCGACAGCGCGGGCGATGCACAGGCGTTGCTGTTGCCCGCCCGAAAGGCCGGTGCCGGGGGCGTGCAGGCGGTCCTTGACCTCGTCCCAGATCGCGCCGCGGCGCAGGGCGCGTTCCACGATATCATCCATGTCCGACTTGCCGCGGGCCAGCCCGTGGATCCGGGGGCCATAGGCCACATTGTCATAGATGGATTTCGGAAAGGGGTTGGGTTTCTGGAACACCATCCCGACCTTGGCGCGCAGCTGCACCGGATCCACCCGCTTGTCGTAGATGTCTTCATCATCGATGCGGATGTCGCCAGTCACGCGGCAGATATCAATCGTGTCGTTCATCCGGTTCAGGCAGCGCAGAAAGGTGGATTTGCCGCAGCCCGATGGCCCGATAAAGGCCGTGACGGTCTTGTCGGCGATTTCAACATCCACCGCCGTGATCGCGTGGGTGTCGCCATAATGGACATCGACGCCCCTGGCTGAGATTTTCGTATCGGTCATGGCATCGGCCTTATTTATCAATCGCATATCGTTCATTTGCTTGCCCCTACCATCGGCGTTCAAAGCGGCGACGCAGCAGGATCGCGATGATGTTCATCACCATCAGGAACACCAGCAGGATGATGATCCCGCCCCATGCGCGTTCATAATAGGCCGGATCGGCCCGTTTCGCCCATTCATAAATCTGCGCGGGCATGGCCGAATTGGGCGACAGAAACCCCTCGGCCAGCCCGTCGGGCGTATTGGTTGCGATATAGCCGACCATGCCGATCAACAGCAGTGGCGCGGTTTCCCCCAGCGCCTGTGCAAGGCCCAGGATCGTGCCGGTCAAAATCCCGGGCATCGCCAGCGGCAAAACATGATGGAACACCGACTGCATCTTCGAGGCCCCGACCCCAAGGGCCGCATCGCGGATGCTGGGCGGCACCGATTTCAGCGAGGCGCGCGTGGAAATGATGATCGTCGGCAGGGTCATCAGCGTCAGCACCAGCCCGCCGACCAGCGGGGCCGATTGCGGCAGGTGCATGAACTGGATGAAGACAGCCAAACCAAGAATACCAAACACAATAGAGGGCACAGCGGCGAGGTTGGAAATATTCACCTCGATAAAGTCGGTAAAGCGGTTGGTGGGTGCGAATTCTTCCAAATAGATCGAGGCCGCCACGCCGATGGGCAGCGACAGCAGCAGCACCACCAGCATCATGAACAGCGATCCCAGCATCGACACGCCAAGGCCCGCCTGTTCGGGACGGGATTCGGATGCATCGGCGCCAAAGATGAACGCCGCATTGAACGATGTCTCGATCACTCCCGCATCCTGCAACGCATCGACAACGTCCAGATGTTCAGGTGCAAGGTTGCGATCGCGCGCCAGGCTTTCGCGGCTCACCCGGTCCTTGAAATAGCCGTCCACGCGCGAAGCTGCGAGCAGGCGAAATTCGACCGTGTCGCCAATCCGGTCAGGGTTTTCCAGCACGAAGTCGCGGATCTGCGCCGCGGCACTGGCCGAGACCATTTGCAGCATGGCCTGCGGGGGCAAAGGTGTTTCAACCCCTGTTTCGTTGACGGCCCGCTCCAGCGCCATGCCGATCAGCGGCGCATAGCCGAAAGTGGAAACCTTGGCGATCACTTCGGGGTCGCCGGTGCCGTCCTTGTCCAGAATATCGGCGCGCAGTTCCACCGGCAGCGTGATGAACGTCTGCTTGAAGGCACCCGTGCCGTTGCTGATGATCGCCGTCAGCAGGGCAATCAGAAACAGCAGGCCCACGGCCAGCGCGGCGATCCCATAGGCCTTGAAACGGGTCTCTGCGGCGTTGCGTTTACGGGTGCGCGCATCAATGGTCAGAAGCGAGGTATTCACGGTCATTCATATTGCTCCCGATACTTGCGCACGATCCACAGCGCAAAGATGTTCAGCCCCAGCGTGATCACGAACAGGGTCATGCCCAGCGAAAACGCCACCAGGGCTTCGGGGGATGAAAAATCCGCATCCCCCGTCAGTTGGCTGACAATCTTGGCGGTCACCGTGGTCATCGCATCAAACGGGTTCATCGACAGGCGCGCCGCCGCCCCTGCCCCCAGAACGACAATCATCGTTTCGCCAATCGCGCGCGAGGTGGCCAGCAGGATTGCGCCCGCGATGCCGGGCAAGGCAGCGGGCAGAACCACCTGGCGGATAGTTTCCGATTTCGTCGCCCCAAGCCCGAGCGACCCATCGCGCATGGCTTGGGGCACCGCGTTGATGATGTCATCCGACAGCGAAGACACAAACGGGATCAACATGATCCCCATGACCAGACCGGCCGTCATCACCGCCGTGCCGCCCTGCATCCACGACACGCCCAATGCGCCGCCTGCGCCAAAGGCCGCAACCAGTAGCGGTCCGACTGTGAGCAGCGCGAACAGCCCGTAAACGATGGTCGGAATCCCCGCCAGAACCTCAAGCATCGGTTTGGCAAAGGCGCGCACCTTGGGGCCCGCGTATTCGGACAGATAAATCGCGGCAAACAGCCCGATAGGCACGGCGACCAGCAGCGCGATCAGCGAAATATAGAGTGTGCCCCAAAGCAACGGCAGAATGCCAAGCGACGACCCGCCGCCAAAGCTGGGCGACCAAACGGTGCCGAAAAAGAACTCGGCCGCGGGGTAAAGACGGAAAAATTCCACGGTGTTGAAGATCAGTGCAAAGACGATGCCAACCGTGGTCAGGATCGCAAGCGAGGCGGCCGCGACCAGCACGCCGCGCAGGGCCGTTTCAACGCTGTTGCGTGCGCGGTAGTCGCGGCTGGTGTTGCGCAGCGCCCAAAGCCCGCCCAGCACGGCCACAGCGATGACCACGATCATGCGCCACAGCGACCAGCGCGCGTTTTGGCTGCGGTATTCCAGCGCCGCCGACAGGGTCGCGGCTGACACATCCGTGCCAAGGGCCACACCCTCGCCTGCAAGGGTCGTGCGCAGGTCGGTTGTTGTGACATCCAGCGCCGACACCGCGCCCGCGGCTATCGTTCCGGTTGCGACAAGCCGGTCCAACCCGTCGGCCACGCGGCGCACATCGCTCATCAGCAGGCCCAATTCGCCCGAACCGGCGCTGGCGGCGTCAGTGACCATCAAGGGCGCGACCGCGCGGTTGATCATCACTGGCTGGGCTATCAGCCAGACCAGCAGCACCAGAATGGCGGGGCCAGCGGCCCAGATCGCGGCGTTCCAGCCGTAATAACTTGGCAGGGAATGAAGGTTGCGGATGTTGCCATCCGCCGATGCCAGCGCCCGCCCCCGGCCCAGCACGAAACAGATCGCCGCAAGGGCAAGGACAATCAGGGCGATCCAGAAGGCGTGCATTTGTATTCCAGTTCTGGCAGCGAATATGCGGGCGGCGCAATGCCGCCCGCATTCAAAGGCTTAGTTGCCCATCGTTTGTTCAGCTTCGATCATAGCCTGCGTTTCTGCAAGGGCCGGATCGGATACCAGACCATATTGCGCCAGCGGCCCCCAGGCCCCGGCGATTTCGTCAGAGACGAAGAACGCCGCATATTCCTTGAGGCCGGGAATGACGCCGATATGCGCCGCCTTGATGTAGAAATACAGCGGGCGTGATACCGGGTATTCACCGGTCGAGATGCTGTCCACGGTGGGTTCGACGCCCGCCATCGTGGCAACCTGCAGCTTGTCGGTGTTGTTTTCATAAAACGCCAGACCAAACACGCCGATCCCGTTGGGGTTTGCGCTGATGCGGGCCAGCGTTTCGGTGTAATCCCCGTCGATGTCCACGGACAGACCATCGGTGCGCACGGCGATGCAGGCATCCTCGGCGTCATCCTCGGACATGCCGCCCGCGATCATGGCGTCAAACGCGCCGGTTTCCTCGCAGCCCACGGCCAGCACTTTTTCTTCGAACACTTCGCGGGTGCCGTGTTTGGTGCCGGGAATAAAGGCCGTGATCTCTTGGGCGGGGAAATCAGGGTTCACTTCGTTCCACATGGTATAGGGGTTTTCGACCACGGCACCATCGATCAGGACCATCGGTGACAGGGCGCGGAACCAATCGCTTTGGCTAAATTCGAATGCCGCACCGTTGATATCCGAGGCAAAGACGATCCCGTCATAGCCGATCCGCACTTCGATGATGTCGGTTACGCCGTTTTCGGCACAGGCGACGATTTCCTTTTCGCGGATCGCGCGCGAGGCATTGGCAATGTCGATCTGGTTTTCACCGACGCCTTCGCAGAACCGCGCAAGGCCAGCGGACGATCCACCCGATTCAACGACCGGTGTGGGGAAATCAAAGTTTTCGCCAAAGGCTTCGGCCACGATCGAGGCATAGGGCAGCACGGTCGATGATCCAGCGATCTGGACATACTCGCGGGCAGAGGCGGCGCCAGCCGTAACGATTGCAAGTGTAGAGACGGTGATTTTCGCGAATGACATATGGGCAACTCCTGTTTGTCAGTCCTGGTCATCGCGTGATGACCTTGCGCACCTGCTAGGCCCCGCACAAAACGCTTTTGTGACGTTTATGTAAAAGTTTCATGACACGGCGCGTGCGGTGCGAAAATAAATCGCGCAGGCCGCGATCAGACCGGCAAAATTGCTGTAAAAACGCTGCCCTGCCCGACCTCGCTGGCGATCAGCAACCGCCCGCGATGCCGGTTCAGGATGTGTTTCACAATCGCCAGCCCCAGCCCCGTGCCACCGACATCGCGCGCGCGATGGGAATCGACGCGGTAAAACCGTTCGGTCAGGCGGGCAATGTGGTGCGAGTCGATCCCCGCGCCGTCATCACGCACCTCCAAACGCACGCCCATACCGCGCAAGCGCGCCTCGGTGGCGGGGGAATGCAGGGTGACGTCAACCTGCGCGCCGCCATATTTCAGCGCGTTCTCGATCAGGTTGACCAGCACCTGGCGCAACTGGTCGGCGTCCCCCTGCACCGAGATGTCGTCATCAGGGGCCGTAAAGGCCAGCGTGCTGCCCTGCGCGTGAGGCGCCATTTCCGCAACGGTGCGGCGGCACAAATCGGTCAGGTCCACACGGCCCAGCGGGCGGTCGCGTTCACTGTCTTCAACACGGGCCAGCGACAGCAGATCATCCACCAGCCGTTGCAGGCGTCCGGCCTCTTGTTGCATCATCCCAAGAAAGCGGTCGCGCGCGCCAACATCGTCCCGGGCGGGGCCACGCAGGGTTTCGATAAAGCCCGAAATCGCGGTCAGGGGCGTGCGCATCTCGTGACTGACATTGGCCACGAAATCGCGCCGCATCTGACCTGCGGCCTCTAGCGCGGTGGTATCCTCGAAGCTCAGGACCACCTGGGAGCCGGCGCGCGCCACATGAACGCGAAAGGTGGTGTCTGCCCCGTGGCTGTTGCCAAGGTAGCGGGTCGTGCGGGCATCGCCATCGCGCTGCACCCCCTCGATTGCATCCAGCAGTGCCGGCTGGCGCAGCGCCGTGATGTAATGCAGGCCCGTGCAATCCGTCCCCAGCATCGCCTGTGCCGGGTGATTCATCGCTGCGATACGGTCACCTTCGTTGATAACGATAACAGGCAGAACGAAGGCGTTAATCATTTGTAAAGGATTCATGGCCCACAACTTGGATGAAACAGGGTTGCATTACTACGCATTTACAGGGTCCATACGGCAAGTGTCTCTTTTTGAATCGTATGTTTCGCCGGAAAGTTCTGATTGTTCTCATCTTTCAATTGTTTGCAACAGTTCCAAGGCACAATCACACGAACAGGGGAATTGGGGGTGTGACCACATTTGAAACGCAAAAACCGGTGATGCTGGTGATCGGACGTTATAATGCCTGGACCGGCGCGGGGCGCGACGTGCCGCATATGCCGGGGTTTCATTTTCTGGGGTTTGGCGATGTGACGGCGCAGACGCTGAGGCGGATCGCACCTGATGTGGTGCTGTGCGCCCTGATGGGGGACGGGTTCGATGCGATTGATCTGGCCGAACGGCTAACGGCGCTGGGGTTTGCCGGGCGCCTGCGCGCTTTGGCCACCGATCTGCCCAACCCCGAGGCCGTCTGCCGCGAAGTCTGCGCGGCCTGCCCCGACATCGACTTTGATGTGCTGGTGCTGAATGACGGGGTGCTGACCCCCTAAAGCGCGCGCAAACCGGCGCAAAACCGGCGCGCGTTTTCCTGATACCCAAGGGCGGAGTCGCGCAGGCCGTTGATCGCCGCGGCGTCCAACTCGCGCACCACACGGCCCGGCGCGCCCAGCACCAGACTGCCATCGGGAATCACCTTGCCCTCGGTGACAAGAGCGCCAGCCCCGATCAGGCAATTTTTGCCAATCACCGCGCCGTTCAGCACCATCGCCCCCATGCCGATCAGGGAATTGTCGCCAATTGTGCAACCGTGAAGCGTCGCCTTGTGGCCAATCGTGCAGCCCGCGCCGATGGTCAACGGGAACCCCATATCGGTGTGTAACACGCTGTTTTCCTGCACATTACTACCTGCGCCGACCGTGATCATTTCGTTATCACCGCGCAGGGTGCAGCCAAACCAGACCGAACTGTCGGGCGCGCAGGTGACCTTGCCGATCAGATTGGCATCCGGCGCAATCCATGTGGTCGCGTCAATTTGCGGGGCGTCATCGCCAAGGGCATAGAGTGTCATCCCCGCCCCTCGAATTCGTTTTGCAGCTCGCGCACAAAATCGTTCAACCCCTCCTGGCGTTCGCGGCGCAGGCGTTCAGCCACAAGGATCGCGCGCACATCATCAGCGCAGCGTTCAACGTCATCATTGACCAGCACGTAATCGTATTCCGCCCAGTGGCTGACCTCGTCCAGGCTTTGCGCCATGCGGTTGATGATCACCTCGTCGCTATCCTGACCGCGATCGCGCAGGCGTTTTTCAAGGGCCTCCATCGACGGGGGCAGAAGAAAGATCGATACCACATCATTACCAAGCGAGGAGTTGCGGATTTGCTGCCCGCCCTGCCAATCGATGTCAAACAGCGTGTCCTGCCCCGCGCCCATGTTGGCCTTTACCGGTGCTTTGGGGCTGCCATACAGATTGCCGAACACCTCGGCGTGCTCCAGCATTTCGCCGGTTGCAACCATGTCGCGGAATTGTTCAGGGGTGCGGAAATGGTATTCGCGGCCGTCCTTTTCGCCCGCGCGCGGCGGGCGGGTCGTGGCGGATACCGAAAACGCGATCGTGTCGTCCCATCTGCGCAGCATCTTGGCCATCGTCGATTTTCCTGCCCCCGAGGGCGACGAAAGGATGATCAATAAGCCACGTCTTTTCATCGGGTTACTCCACGTTTTGGATTTGTTCGCGCATCTGGTCGATCACCGCTTTCAGGTCAAGACCAATGGCCGTCAGCGCACTTGACTGCGCCTTGGAACACAGGGTGTTGGCCTCGCGGTTGAATTCCTGTGCCAGAAAATCAAGCTTGCGCCCCGACGGGCCTTTTGCGCCTACCAGATCACGTGCCGCCGCCACATGGCTGCGCAACCGGTCGATTTCTTCGGTCACATCCGCCTTGACGGCGAGCAGCGCAAGTTCCTGCGCCACGCGGGCATCATCGATATCGTCAGCGTCCAGCATCACCCGTTTCAGGGCGGCAGTCAGGTTCTTTTGCACCTCGGGGCGGCGATCCTGCGCGGCCTTGGCTGCGGCCTCGGTCAGATCGGCGATCTGGTCAAGCTGGGCGATGATGATGCCCTTCAAGGCGGCCCCTTCGGCGGCGCGCATCGCGGTAAAATCATCCAGCATCCGGGTCAGGTTTTCGCTCAGCACCGCGATCAACGCCGTGTTATCTGTTTCCTCGCCGCGCGCTTGGGTCACGACACCGCGCTGCGCCAAGACATCCGCCGCCGTGGGCTGGCCCAGGGTCACGCCCATGTCAAAGGCACGTTCCTGCACCTGATCAAGTGCGGCCAATACGCGGTCAAGCTGGGCGGCGTCGACCTGCAGGGCATTTGCATCATCTTCGCGGGTCAAACGCAGGTTCAACGTGACATTGCCACGGGCCACACGGGCCGCGATATCCTTGCGCAGGGTCGTTTCAAGCGCGGCAAACCCTTCGGGCAGGCGCAGGCGCAGATCAAAGCCGCGGGCATTGACGCCGCGCACTTCGGCGCTCCAGCTGACGGCCCCGTCGGTCCCCTGTTGACTGGCGAATGCGGTCATTGAATTGATCACGGGCACGGCCTTTCGCTTCTGCTGCCTGCACCTAATGCCAATGACCGCCACGGGGCAAGCCCCACACCCGCCAAAGCCGCCCGCGATTAACCTTTTAAGACTTTGGTTGATGAAAATTGGAGACAAAACTGCGATGTTAACACTGTGTTAATGTATGCGGCACAGGGCCGCGTCGAAAGGACCGCCATGCTTGATCTGACCACCAAAAACGACAGCGACGACGCGGGTCGGGCCTGTCTGAACACGATCGAGGATTATTGGAACGCCCTGTTTCGCGCCAGCCACCTGCCGCTGCGGCGCGATGTGGACCCGGTGGCGATTGACCACGCCCTGCCATCGACGTTTCTGGTGCAGCGGGTGGCGCCGGGGGTTGCGCGGTTGCGCGTGTCGGGCCAGCGGGTCAATGCCTGGCTGGGGATGGATGCGCAGGGCATGCCGCTGTCAACATTCTTTCTGCCCCATGCGCGCGCCGATCTGACCCGCGCGCTGGAACAGATGTTCATGACCCCTGCCCTTGTGGAATTGCCAATCGCGTCTCCGCGCAGTATCGGGCGGCGGTTGTTGCGCGGGCGGCTGCTGTTGTTGCCACTGGCCGATGATCAGGGGCAGGTAAGCCGCGCACTGGGGGCGCTGTGGGTGCAGGGCGATCTGGGGCGTGGTCCGCGCCGCTTTGAAATCGCGGCGGGCGCGCGCCGGTTTCAACCCATTGACCAGCGCCCGCAACTGGCCGAGGTCGCCGGTGATGCACCACGCAAAAGGCCGGCCACATCGCAGCGGCCGGCCCTGAAACTGGTGGTCGATAACGACGTCTAGCCTGCTTTGGCCTTGGCCATCGCGCTGCGGCGTGCCGAGAGTTCTTCGGCCACGAGGAACGCCAGCTCAAGCGACTGCGAGGCATTCAAACGTGGATCGCAGGCCGTGTGATACCGATCTGACAGATCTTCGTCCGTGACTGCACGCACACCGCCGGTGCATTCTGTCACATCCGCGCCGGTCATTTCGAAATGCACGCCGCCGGGCACGGTGCCTTCGGCGTTGTGCACGCCAAAGAATTCGCGCACTTCACGCAGCACGCTCTCGAACGGACGGGTTTTATATCCCGACGACGATTTGATCGTGTTGCCATGCATCGGATCGCAGGTCCAAACCACGTTGGCGCCTTCTTCCTGCACGGCCTTGACCAGACGCGGCAGGTGTTCGCCCACCTGCCCCGCCCCAAAGCGCGCGATCAGGGTCAACCGGCCCGCCTCGTTTTGCGGGTTCAGTTTTGCCATCAGCGCCTTGAGGTGGCCGGTGGTCATGCTTGGCCCGCATTTCAGACCAATCGGGTTCTGCACACCGGCACAGAATTCCACATGCGCGCCGTCCGGTTGGCGGGTGCGATCGCCGATCCAGACCATATGGCCCGACCCGGCCAGCCACTTGCCGGATGTGGAATCAAGCCGTGTCAGCGCTTCCTCGTATTCCAGCAGCAGCGCTTCATGGCTGGTGTAGAATTCGACGGTCTCCAGCGCATGGGACGCCTCGGACCGGATGCCCGCCGCTTCCATGAAATCAAGCGTGTCGCTGATCCGGTTCGCCATCTCGCGGTATTTCTCGGCCTCGTCGGCCTCGGTGAACCCCAGTGTCCAGGCGTGGACCTTGTGCACATCCGCATACCCGCCCGTGGAAAAGGCGCGCAGCAGGTTCAGGGTTGCAGCCGCTTGAAGGTAGGCCTGCAACATCTTGTCAGGATTGGGAATTCGCGCCTCGGGCGTAAAGGCAAGTTCGTTGATGATGTCGCCACGGTAGCTGGGCAACTCCACCCCATCCTTGGCTTCCATGTCGGCGCTGCGCGGCTTGGCGAACTGCCCCGCCATGCGGCCCACCTTGACCACCGGCACCTTGGCACCATAGGTCAGCACCATCGCCATTTGCAGCATCACCTTGAAGGTGTCGCGAATGCCGTCAGCGCTGAATTCGGAAAAACTTTCGGCGCAATCACCGCCCTGCAGCAGGAACGCCTCGCCGCGCGATACCTCGCCAAGGTGTGCCGTCAGGCGGCGCGCCTCGCCTGCGAACACCAGCGGCGGATAGGACGACAGCTTGGCCTCGACAGCCTTCAGTGCTGCATCATCCGTGTATGTGGGCATCTGGATCCGGGGCTTTTTGCGCCAGTCCGATTTCTGCCATTCCGCCATTGGTTTGCTCCGTATGTATCAAGTTAGCCGCATCGGTTAGCGGTATCAGGCCCTGCTTATAGCCAGACATGGCGCAAGGGCCAATGGCAAAAGGTTACGCGATTGCACAGGATTTCAGCGCTTGGCGCTTGATATGGGCCTGCAAACCTGATCAGGTCGATCGAAACGCGCGCCCGAAAGCGCACCAAAGAGTCGCAAATGGATATCCAGCAACAAATCGTCGAAGTCGATACCGCCGGGAAAAAACCGCGCCGGTTTGTGTTTGTCCTGTTGCAGGACTTTACGATGCTGTGCTTTGCCAGCGCCCTTGAAAGCCTGCGCATCGCCAACCGCATGTCGGGCCAGGATCTATATAGCTGGACGCTGATCGGCGAAGGCGGCGATACGATCATCTGTTCCAACGGCACCGAATTCAAACTGCAGGCCGACCTTGGGGAATTGAACCGCGACGACACGGTAATGATCTGCGGCGGCATCGACGTGCAATCAGCTACCACCAAAAAAGTCCTGAGCTGGATCCGGCGCGAGGCGCGGCGCGGCGTTGTCATGGGCGGGCTGTGCACCGCTGCCTATTCTCTGGCCAAGGCGGGGCTGCTGGACGGGAAAAAGGCCACGATCCACTGGGAAAATCAGGACAGTTTCGCCGAAGAATTCGAGGACGTGACCCTGACCAAATCCATCTTCGTGGTGGATGGCAACCGGATCACGACGGCGGGTGGCACCGCGTCCATTGATTTGATGCTGAAAATCATCGCCGATGATCACGGCGAGGATCTGGCCAATGCCGTGGCCGATCAGCTGATCTATTCCAGCATCCGCACCGATCAGGACACCCAGCGCCTGTCGATCCCGACCCGTATCGGCGTGCGCCACCCGAAACTGTCGCGCGTCATTCAGGCGATGGAACAAAACATCGAGGAACCGATCAGCCCTTCGGTGCTGGCCAAGGACGTGGGCATGTCCACGCGCCAGTTGGAGCGGCTGTTCCGGCGCTACCTCAACCGCTCGCCGAAGCGCTACTACATGGAACTGCGGCTACAAAAAGCGCGCAACCTGCTGATGCAGACGGATATGAGCGTGATCAACGTGGCACTGGCCTGCGGCTTTGCCTCGCCCTCGCATTTTTCAAAATGCTACCGCGCGCATTACAACACCACCCCTTACCGCGAACGTGGCGCGCAGGCTGCGCGGCTCTCAATCTAGGCGCGAATTGCGGGGTTTTGGGCCGGGTGCGCAGGCGATTGGCCTGAAAAGCCCCGATTTTCACGCCAAATGCCCCAGCGTAGCGCCTTCCCTTTTTGCGAATCGCTGCGTAGTCTGACCTCTGGATACCAAAGTCCAATAGGGAGACGATCAATGAAAAAACTGCTGCTGGCCACTGCGGCCACCGCACTTGTGACAGGCACGGCCTTCGCCGGAAGTCACAGCGAAGAAGTCAAAATCGGCATCATCCTCGGCTTTACCGGCCCGCTGGAATCGATCACGCCCGCAATGGGTGCTGGCGCTGAACTTGCGATCGCCGAAGTCAACGAAGCGGGCACATTGCTGGGCGGCGCAACCGTCACGCCCGTGCGCGCTGACAGCACATGTATTGACGCGGCTGCGGCCACGGCTGCGGCCGAACGTCTGGTCACATCCGACAACGTCAACGCCATCATGGGCGCCGACTGTTCCGGTGTGACAGGCGCGATCCTGCAAAACGTGGCGCGCCCCAATGGTGTTGTGATGATTTCGCCTTCCGCCACATCGCCCGGCCTGTCGACCGCCGAAGATGACGGTCTGTTCTTCCGCACCGCGCCCTCTGATGCCCGTCAGGGTGTCGTGATGACGCAAATCCTGATGGATCGCGGCATTTCCGAAGTCGCGCTGACCTACACCAACAACGACTATGGCAAGGGTCTGGCCGACAGCTTTGAGGCGGCCTTTACCGAAGCGGGCGGCACCGTGACGATCAACGCCGCCCACGAAGACGGCAAGGCCGACTATTCGGCTGAAGTCGGCGCGCTGGCCTCGGCTGGTGGTGAAGTGCTGGTCGTGGCCGGATACACCGATCAGGGCGGCAAGGGCATCATCCAGTCCTCGCTCGATACCGGCGCGTTCGACACGTTCGTTCTGCCCGACGGCATGGTTGGCCAGCAGCTGGTTGACGATATCGGTTCGGCGCTGGACGGCTCGTTCGGGCAGTTCCCGGGCACTGACAGCAACGGCGCGGAAATCTTCCTGGGTCTGGCCGAAGCCGCCGGTTTCGACGGCACCGGCGCGTTTTCACCCGAAAGCTATGACGCAGCGGCGCTGATCATGCTGTCAATGGCAGCGGCTGGCTCGTCTGCCTCGGCTGACTTCAAGGATGAGGTGATGAACGTGGCCAACGCACCGGGCGAAGAAATTTTCCCCGGCGAGCTGGCCAAGGCGATCGAAATCCTCGCCGGTGGAGGCGAAATTGACTATGTCGGCGCCACGGCTGTGGAACTGATCGGTGCTGGCGAAAGTGCCGGCAACTACCGCGAGATCGAAATCGGCGACGGTGCGATCAACACGGTGCGTTTCCGCTAGGATCTGCTAGGATTGATACTGCGCGGCCCGGGGTTTTCGCCTCGGGCCGTTTGCAACAGGGGACGCCCATCAGGGCGCACAGGGGAACGCGCATGATTGTCGTCGAGGATCTGCACAAACATTTTGGCGGCTTCCACGCTGTTGATGGCGCAAGCCTGACCATCCAGCCCAATTCGATTACCGGATTGATTGGCCCGAACGGCGCCGGAAAAACAACCCTTTTCAATGTGATCGCGGGCGTTCTTAATCCAACGTCGGGCCGTGTCACGATGGATGGCGAAGATATCACCGGCCTGCCGCCGCACACGCTGTTTCACAAGGGGCTGCTGCGCACCTTTCAGATCGCGCACGAGTTTTCCTCGATGACCTGCCGCGAGAACCTGATGATGGTGCCGGGCGGGCAAGCGGGCGAAACGCTCTGGAATACATGGTTCGGGCGCAAGCGGATCGCCGACGAGGAACGTGCCCTTGCGGCCCGCGCCGACGAGGTGCTGGAATTCCTCACCATCGAGCATCTGTCCGATCACAAGGCCGGGCAAGTGTCCGGCGGGCAGAAAAAGCTGCTTGAACTGGGCCGCACCATGATGGTCGACGCCAAGATCGTGTTCCTCGACGAAGTCGGCGCGGGCGTGAACCGCACCCTGCTCAACACGATTGGTGATGCGATCATCCGCCTCAACAAGGAACGCGGCTATACATTCGTCGTGATCGAACACGACATGGATTTCATCGGCCGCCTCTGCGATCCGGTGATCTGTATGGCCGAGGGCCGCGTGCTGGCCGAAGGCACGCTTGACGAAATCAAGGCCAACGAACAGGTGATCGAGGCCTATCTTGGCACCGGGCTGAAAAACAAGGATCAGGTGGCAGCGGTATGAGCGACAACCCCTATCACGACGCGCGTGGCAACAAGGATGCCAGCATCGCCAAACAGGGCCCGCGTAGCACCGCGGAAGGCAGTGATCGCATGGGGCGCGCCACGCCCGCCGCCGGTGGCCCCTTCCTGATCGGTGACAGCATGACGGGAGGCTACGGCAAAGGCCCCGATATCTTGCACGACTGCACGATTGCTGTGGAAAAGGGCGAAATTGCCGTGATCGTCGGCCCCAATGGCGCAGGCAAATCCACCGCCATGAAGGCCGTGTTCGGGATGTTGAACATGCGCGGCGGGTCGGTGCGCCTGGACGGCGAAGACATCACATCGCTGTCGCCGCAGGACCGGGTGGTCAAGGGCATGGGGTTTGTGCCGCAGACCTCCAATATTTTCACCTCCCTGACCGTCGAGGAAAATCTGGAAATGGGCGCCTTTATCCGGCGCGACGATTTCCGCGACACCATGACGCAAATCTATGACCTGTTTCCGATCCTCAAGGAAAAGCGCCATCAGGCGGCAGGTGAACTGTCGGGCGGGCAACGCCAGCAGGTTGCCGTGGGGCGCGCGCTGATGACCCAGCCCAAGGTGCTGATGCTGGACGAGCCCACCGCCGGCGTGTCCCCCATCGTCATGGATGAATTGTTTGATCGCATCATCGAGGTCGCCCGCACCGGCATCCCGATCCTGATGGTTGAACAGAACGCGCGTCAGGCGCTGGAAATCGCCGATCAGGGCTATGTTCTGGTGCAGGGACGCAACGGCC
Source organism: Octadecabacter sp. SW4 (assembly GCF_008065155.1). Lineage (NCBI taxonomy): Bacteria > Pseudomonadati > Pseudomonadota > Alphaproteobacteria > Rhodobacterales > Roseobacteraceae > Octadecabacter > Octadecabacter sp. SW4. The sequence goes on from NZ_CP042819.1 coordinate 1,549,786, forward strand.
ACACAGGCACCGGCAAGGAGCTGCTTGCGGATCCCGAAGTGCGCGCGAGTTTCCTGGGAGGATGATGATGAAAGCCCCGACTATTGCCTTGGCCCTGATCTTCGCGCCATTTGCCGTGCAGGCGCAAACCATTGTAAAAAATTGCGTTTTCCCAACACAATGCTATAGCAACGGCGATTGCGACACGGCCTCGCGACCCGACTACACCTTTACCCTTGATCTCGATTCCCAGACCGGCCTTTACGAAAACGGCAGTTTTTCGGCCACAGGGTTCCTGCGCGAAAGCGGATCGCTGATCCACTTTTACTTCGTCAACGCCGCGGGCACCGAAATCATGACATTCGCCCCCAATGGCGCAGCCGAATTTGTCGGCCATATGGCGGGCGGGTCCGGTATTTCGACCTACACGCTGACTGGCACCTGCACCGAGGGCAACCCGTAGTGACCCGCGCGACAACAGAACGGACCGCCTCATGGATTTTCTGAACGGCCTTGTGACCTTTGGCAATTTTGTCTTCGTGCCGGGCCTTGCCTACGGCGCGCAACTTGCGATTGGCGCGCTTGGGGTGACGCTGATCTATGGCATCCTGCGGTTTTCCAACTTTGCGCATGGCGATACGATGGCCTTTGGCACGATGGTCACCATCGCCTTTACGGTCCTGTTTCAAAACCTTGGGCTGGGTCTTGGGCCGCTGCCCACTGCCCTGCTCGCCCTGCCCTTTGGCATTGCGGGCACGGCCCTGTTGCTGCTGGGCACCGACCGGCTGATCTACAAATTCTACCGCCAGCAAAAGGCCGCCCCCGTGATCCTCGTGATCGTATCAATGGGCGTGATGTTCGTGATGAACGGCATCGTGCGCTTCTTTATCGGCACCGAGGATCGCAATTTTCTCGATGGCGAAAGGTTCATCATCAACGCGCGCACCTTCAAGGAATTGACCGGCCTGAATGAAGGTCTGGCGATCCGCACCTCGCAGGGGTTGACCGTGCTGACAGCTGTGGTTGTCGTGGCGCTGCTGTTCTGGTTCCTCAACAAGACGCGCACGGGCAAATCCATGCGCGCATTCTCTGACAACGAAGACCTTGCGCTGCTCTCGGGTATCAATCCCGAACGGGTGGTAATGGTGACATGGCTGATCGTGGCGGGGCTGGCGACCATTGCGGGCGTTCTTTACGGGCTGGACAAGTCCTTCAAACCCTTCACCTATTTCCAGCTTCTGCTGCCGATCTTTGCCAGTGCCATTGTCGGCGGTCTGGGCAATCCGCTTGGTGCCATCGCCGGCGGTTTCGTGATCGCCTTTAGCGAGGTCACGATTACCTATGCGTGGAAAAAGGTGCTGGGCTATTGGCTGCCTGACAGCCTTGCGCCCGACAGCCTCGTGCAGTTGATGTCAACCGATTACAAATTCGCCGTGAGCTTTGCGATCCTGATTATCGTGTTGTTGTTCAAACCCACGGGGCTTTTCAAAGGACAATCCGTATGACCGTGAATATGCGCAATATCGCCCTTTTCGGGGTCGTCGCCCTGCTGATTATCGGCACCGGGTTTGTGCAGGGCTGGAACTCGGCGCTGCTGATTTTCAACATGGGGCTGATCAGCGCGATCATGGCGCTGGGGGTGAACCTGCAGTGGGGGTTTGCGGGGCTGTTCAACATCGGTGTGATGGGCTTTGTGGCGCTTGGCGGGCTGGCGGCGGTGATCGTTTCCATGCCGCCAACAGGCGAGGCTTGGGCGGCAGGCGGCTTGCGTGTGGTGCTGGGGCTGGCGCTTGGGGGAGGCACGATCGCGGCAGCGATCCTGACATGGACCCGCGTGCCGGGGCGCGCGCGCAACTGGGCGACGCTGGCCGTGCTTGTGGCAGGGTTTTTTCTGTTTCGCTACGTCTTTGACGGGGCCGTGGACGCCATCGAAGCGGTCGATCCCGCCTCGACAGGATACCTTGGCGGGTTGAACCTGCCGGTGATCATCGCGTGGCCCGTGGGCGGTGTGCTGGCCGCCGGGGCGGCATGGATCATCGGCAAGACAGCGCTGGGTCTGCGCAGCGATTATCTGGCGATTGCCACCCTCGGGATCGCGGAAATCATCATCGCCGTAATGAAGAACGAAGACTGGCTGGCGCGCGGCGTGAAAAACGTGATCGGCATCCCCCGGCCCGTCCCCTACGAGGTCGATCTGCAACAGGATCCCGGCTTTATCGACCGCGCCGCAAGCCTTGGGCTTGATCCCACAACGGCCTCGACGCTTTACGTCAAATTCGCCTATGGCATCCTTTTTGCGATCGTGCTGATCGTGTTGCTGTGGCTGGCGCAAAAGGCGCTCAACAGCCCCTGGGGCCGGATGATGCGCGCGATCCGCGACAACGAGGTCGCCGCCGAGGCAATGGGCAAGGACGTCACCGCGCGGCATCTGCAGATCTTCATCCTTGGCTCGGCGATCTGCGGGATTGCCGGTGCGATGATGACAACGCTGGACGGGCAGTTGACGCCGGGCACCTATCAACCGCTGCGCTTTACCTTCCTGATCTGGGTGATGGTGATCGTCGGCGGATCAGGCAACAACTTTGGTGCCGTGCTGGGCGGTTTTCTGATCTGGTTCCTGTGGATTCAGGTCGAACCGCTGGGGCGCGCCCTGATGGGGCTGATTACCGCCGGCATGACCGATGGATACTGGCTCAAGGACCACCTGCAAGAGGCCGCGGCGCAAATGCGCCTGCTGACGATGGGTGTGGTGTTGCTCCTGGTGCTCAGGTTCAGCCCCCGCGGATTGATCCCCGAAAAGTAGGGCTTCTTCTGTTCTGAAATACCTCCGGGGGAGTCCGCAGGACGGGGGCAGCGCCCCCATCAACGGGTCAGTCCAAACTGGACAGGCGTTTGATCAGGCTCGAGGTATCCCAACGCCCGCCGCCCATGCGCTGCACATCCTTGTAGAACTGATCGACCAATGCCGTGACGGGCAGGCTTGCGCCGGCGTCATCGGCCGCGTCCAGCACAATCCCCAGATCCTTGCGCATCCAGTCAACGGCAAAGCCGTGGTCAAACTGATCCGCCAGCATGGTCTGATAGCGGTTTGCCATTTGCCAGCTTCCCGCCGCGCCCTGGCTGATCACCTCGACCACGGCCGCGCCGTCTAGGCCCGCCTTTTGCGCGAAATGCAGCGATTCCGCGAGGCCCTGCACCAGCCCGGCAATGGCGATCTGGTTACACATTTTGGTGAGTTGCCCGGCCCCGCTTTCGCCCAGCCGCTTGCAGATCTTGGCATAGGCGTCGATGACCGGGGCGGCGCGCTGATAGGCGGCTTCATCGCCACCGCACATCACGGAAAGCACTCCCTTTTCCGCGCCTGCCTGCCCGCCCGAAATGGGCGCATCGACAAAGCTGATCCCGGCCTTTGCCGCCGTATCGTAAAGCGCGCGCGTGACTGTCGCCGAGACGGTCGTGTGATCAACAAACACAGTGCCCGCCGCCATGCCCGCAAAGGCGCCATCCTTACCCAGGCAAACGCCGCGCAGATCGTCGTCATTGCCCACGCAAGCCATGACGAAATCGGCCTCTTTGGCGGCCAGTGCAGGCGTCGCCGCCATCGCGCCGCCATGCGTCGCGATCCATGCTGCGGCCTTGGCTGGCGTGCGGTTGTAGACCGTCACATCGTGGCCCGCAGCCTGCAAATGCCCGGCCATTGGCGCGCCCATGACACCCAATCCCAGAAAACCAATCCTTGCCATCTCTTGCCCTCTCGCGTGGTTTGTGGAAATCAGACCATGATACCCACACCACGGGTCCGTCAACTCATAAGGACACAGCATTTATGGCGCGTTTGTTTCGCTGGCTCATGCGGCTTGCTTCGGCCCTGATTGTGCTGATCGTGGCCGCCATCGCGCTGGCGTATTACTTTGCCGCACGGTCTCTGCCCGATTATGCGGGAACGTTCATGGTCAGCGGCATTTCCGCGCCCGTGGAAATCGTGCGGGACAATGCCAATGTGCCACATATTTTCGGCGAAACGGACGCCGACGTCTACTTTGCCCTTGGCTACGCCCATGCCCAGGATCGCCTGTGGCAAATGACAATGTTGCGCCGCACGGTGCAGGGGCGTTTGTCAGAACTTTTTGGTGAACGCACCCTGCGCATCGACACCTTGATGCGCCGCCTTGATCTTTACGGGGCCGCGCGCGAGTCCGTGGCGGCGCAGGATGCCCCCACCACCCAGGCACTTGAGGCCTATGCCGCAGGCGTCAACGCGTGGCTGGCAGAGGTCAATGCCGGTGCGCGCGGGCGCGGCGCGCCGGAAATGTGGCTGTTCAACCATCCCGTGGCCCCGTGGCAACCCGCCGATTCCATTGCTGTGATCAAACTCATGGCCCTGCAGCAGTCAGGCCAGATCGAAAACGAAGTGCTGCGCGCGCGCACTTCGCTGATTTTGGGGGATGAACGGGTCAACGACATCCTGCCCGATGCCCCCGGCGCACCCACCGCCGCCCTGCCCGAATACGCCAGCCTGATCGAAGGCACGACGCGCTATGCACAAAACACACGCATGCCCTTTGATCCGCTCTCGCCCCTGCGCCCGCGCCAATTGGCAGGTGCCTCGAACGCCTGGGCGGCAGGGATCAGCCGCTCGGCAACCGGATCGACCTTGCTGGCCAACGACCCCCACGGGCAATTGACCGCCCCGACCCAATGGTATCTCGCACGGCTTGAACTGGAAACAGGCGGCGTTATTGGCGGCACGATCCCCGGCGTGCCGCTGGTCATGGTTGGGCGCAGCGCCGATCTTGGCTGGGGGCAGACATCGTCTTATCTGGATGATCAGGATGTCTTTATCGAAGAGGTCAACGCCCAGGATCCAACCCAGTATCGCACCGCCGATGGCTGGGCCAGTTTTGAAACCCGTGACAGTATCATCACCGTGCGCGACAGCGCCGCCGTGACGGTCAAACTGCAATGGACCCAAAACGGCCCCGTGATCCCGCCCGACCAGTTTGATCTGGGCACGATCCGCCCGCCCGGCCATGTGACCGCCCTGTCATGGACGGCCCTGTCGCGTGAAGATACAACCATATCGGCGGCGATGGGCCTGATGCGCGCGCGCAATGTCCGCCAGGCGATTGCCGCTGCGCAATCCTATATCGCGCCGTCGCAGGTGCTGACACTGGCCGACCGCAACGGGATCGCCATGAAACTGATCGGGGCCATGCCCGCCCGCGATCCGGCCCATCAATCCCAGGGCCGGATGCCAACCTATGGCTATATTCCCACCAACCAATGGCAAGGGGTCCTGCCTTACGCCGACAACCCCGAATTCGTGAACCCCGCAGGCGGGATCGTCGGCAATACCAACAACAAGATCGTTGATCGCCCCTTTCCAAACCATGTGACCTTTGACTGGGGCGACACCCAGCGCATCAACCGCTGGCGCCGTCTAATGCAGGTCCGCGAGGTCCATACCCGCGAAAGCTTCATCGAAGCGCAACTGGACACCGTCAGCTATACCGCTCGCGCCCTGCTGCCGCTTGTGGGGGCCGATCTGTGGTTCACCGGCGAGGCCGCGCCCGAAGGCACCCCCGAACGCCAGCGCCAGCTTGCCCTGCAAATGCTGAGCGAATGGAACGGCGAAATGAACGAACATCTGCCAGAGCCGCTGATCTATGCCGCCTGGATGCGCGCCTTGCAGGACCGTCTGATCCGCGATGAACTGGGCGGGCTATCGCGCGAATTTACCCAGTTGGACCCGGTTTTCGTCGAACGCGTGTATCGTGACGTGGATGGTGCTGCACGCTGGTGTGATGTGCTGCAATCGGCCCCTGTCGAAACCTGCACCGATATCGCCCGTCTGGCCCTTGACGACGCCCTGTTATGGATCGCTGAAAATCAGGGCACGGCGCTGGAAAGCCTGCGTTGGGGTGATGCCCATCAGGCCACCCAGGATCACCCGGTGTTGGGCAAGGTTGCGGTGCTCAACTGGTTCGTCAACATTCGCCAGTCCACCAGCGGCGGCGACAATACGCTACAACGGGGGCGCACCTCGGGGGTTGATCCCACGCCGTTCCAGAACGTTCACGCCGCAGGCTATCGCGGAGTTTATGATTTCGCCGACCCTGATAGTTCGGTTTTTGTGACGGCCACGGGGCAGTCCGGCCACCCGCTGTCACGCTATTACGACGACCTGAGCGAACTGTGGCGGCGCGGCGAATATATCCCCATGTCGCTTGATCCCGCACTTGCGCGGGCCGCTGCGGTGGGCGTGACGGTGCTGGAGCCGGGCACACCCCGACCCTAACGCCGGTCGCGCCGTTTCTTATGGAACCGGTCGCGGTCGCGCCGGGACCATGTGACATCAACCTGCCAGCCCTCGGCGTTTTCGCGGCTGTCATCGACCACACCCATTTGGTGCAGAAATGCGTGCGAGGCCGCGTCGTCCCAGCCGATTTGCAGCATTTCGTGGGTTTTGGGATCGGTCACTTCGGCCAGCACGTGATCCAGTAACTCGGTAACCCCCTCGCCGGTGATCGCCGATGTAACGTATTTTCCGGTGCGTTTGGCAATGATGCGTTGCGCTTCGGCTTCGTCCGCGGGCAGGTTGTCGATCTTGTTCCAGACCTCGATCTGCGGCGTGTCCTTGGACACGCCCAGCACGCCCAGAATGGTGACGACCTCGGCCCATTGATCCTGACTTTGCGGATGGCTGATATCGCGCACATGCAGGATCACATCCGCCTCGAGCACCTCTTCTAGGGTGGCGCGAAAGGCGGCGACCAGTTCGGTCGGCAGGTCACTGACAAAGCCCACCGTGTCAGAAAAGATCACGGTTTCACCCGTGGGAAATTCGATCTTGCGCATGGTCGGGTCAAGCGTGGCAAAGAGCATGTCTTTGACGAAGACATCCGCCCCCGTCATCTTGTTGAACAGCGTCGATTTGCCCGCGTTGGTATAGCCGACCAGGGCCACGGTCGGATAGGGCACCTTGGCACGGCCCGCACGGTGCAGGGCGCGGGTTTTCTGCACCTTGGCAAGCTGGGCGCGCAACCGGTTCAACTGCGTGTCGATCGCGCGTCTGTCCGCCTCGATCTGGGTTTCGCCGGGACCACCGACAAAGCCCAAACCACCGCGCTGGCGCTCAAGGTGGGTCCAGGCCCGCACCAGCCGCGTGCGCTGATAGGTCAAAGCGGCCATTTCGACCTGCAACACACCTTCCTTGGTGCGCGCACGGTCGCTGAAGATTTCCAGGATCAACCCGGTGCGATCCAGCAGTTTGACGCCCCACTCCTTTTCCAGGTTGCGTTGCTGCACGGGGGACACGGGGCCATCGATCAGCACCAAACCCGCCTCGGCGTCGTGAATGCGCTGTTTCAGTTCGGCGATCTTGCCTTTGCCAAACAACATGCCCGGATGCAGTTTCGGCAAGCGGACGATTTCCGCGCCGACAACGTCAAGGTCAGGCAGGGCATCGCCAAGCGCAACGGCTTCGGCCAGCGCAGGTTCTGAACTGCGCTTTGATCCGGCAACCTTGAGTTCGGGGTGCAGGACATAGGCCCGCATCGCGGACCGTTCATCCTCGGACATGGTTAGCCTTCTTCGCCATCATAAAGGCTGATCGGCTGGGCCGGCATGATGGTGCTGATCGCGCTTTTATAGACAAGCTGGCTTTGGCCATCGCGGCGCAGCAGCACGCAAAAGCTGTCAAACCAGGTGATCACACCTTGCAGTTTCACGCCGTTGATCAGGAAGATCGTGACTGGAACCTTCACCTTGCGGACATGATTCAGGAACGCATCCTGAAGGTTCTGTTTATCTGAGGCCATTGCCTAACCCTTCTATTCTTGCGGCCGCGCACCGGCCATTCCCATCGGCCCGAGTATGTCGCGCCCCGCCCCGAGATTAAAGAGGAAAAATAAGCGGCTCAGCGGCGCCAGAATTCAGGGTTCAAAAGCGCGATAATCGCCAGTGCTTCAAGGCGCCCGACGACCATTGCCGCTGCCAGCACGTATTTCGCAAAAGCGGTGAGACCGGCATAGGAAATCGGCGCTTCGGCCCCGACATCGGCCAATGGCCCGGTGGTGGACAGCGCCGCGACCGCCAGCACCATCGCCGTCTCGAACTGCACGCCGGTCAGGGAGAGCAGGACCATGACCGCAGCAATGGACATGGAAAACAGCATGAAAAAGATCCACGCGATATAAGCCCCTTGTTTACGGATACGGCGCGCGTCGGCCCCCGCCCCGCCCACCGAATTGGGATGCACCAGCCGTTCAAGTTCCCGTTCCGAGTGTTTATAAAGCGCATAGACCCGCAGCAGTTTCACGCCCCCCGCCGTCGTCGCAACGCCGCCACCGATCATTGACAGCCCCACAAGGAACAACCCCGGTGTCGGCAGACCCGACCAGTTCGCCGCCCCCAGCCAGCTAGCGGATTCAAACCCCGTGGTGGTCAGGAAAGACATCACCGTAAAGATACTGCCCCAAAGCGCGCGCAGGCCCGATTGCACGTCGCCGATGCCGGTGCTGGCCTCGGTTGCGCCGATCCAGTGGCGCAGGAACAACAAGGCGGGCAAGATTACGACCAAGGTCATGCCCAGGCGAAATTCGGGGTCGTAGAACACGCCTTTGCGGTCCTCGCCCATCAATCCGCGCCCAAAGGTCAGCCGTGACAGGGCAAACAGCATGAAAACAAAGATCAGCATTTCACCAAACACCCCCGCGCCGCTGTAAAACAGCCCCCCCACCGGTGATATCCCCGAGGTCGCCATCACCGACATCGCATGGCTCAGCGCGACAAACGGCACCTCGCCCAGCATGGTCAGCCCCAGCCAAAGCAGCAGGGTCAACGCCGTATAAAGCGGCACCAGCTTGGCGGCAAAACGGGTCAGCCGTTCGGAGGGGTCGGCAATCCGCGCGATCTGGCGGAAATCATTGGCACCCTGCCCCGCGGTTGCCGTGGCGCGCACCTCGAAGCCGCCAAGGTTCATCGGCGCAAGGATCGACGCCGCCGCCACCCAGATCAGCAGGCCACCCATCCAGCCCACGAGTGCCCGCCACAGGTGCAGCGGGCGGGTCAAGCTGCGCGGATTGTCAAAAAGCGTCGCGCCCGTGGTGGTGAAACTTGACACCATTTCAAACCAGGCATCACGAAACGAGACGGTGCCAAGCGCCTCGTAGAAGGGCACGGCCAGCATCAGCGGCAACACCGAAAAAGCCGCCAGCAAGGCGATCAACTGGCTGCGGGCAATGCTGGCGGGGCGATAATGCTGGGTCGCAATGGCCAGCAGGATCGACAGCAAGGTGAACAGGATTGCACTATAGAAAAACGCCCGCGCCCCGGCAAAATCCCCAAGGGTAAACGCATAGATCGCCGGCACCAGCATCGCGAGGGCGGCGATGGCCATCAACAGGACGATAAAGGGATACTCGGCCAGGCGCAGCTTCATCAGAAAAAGTCGATCGAGACCTGCAACAGGCGTTCGACCTCGCTCACGTCATCGGCCATGCAGAAGATCGCGATGACATCGCCTTCTTCGATCCGCAACGCGGCCGTGGGCTTGACCAGCTTGTCACCTTTCAGGACCGCGCCCACCAGCACGCCTTCGGGGAAATCGATGTCGCGAATGCGCTGGCCGGAAATCGGTGATGTGGACAGCACCTGCGCCTCGATCACTTCGGCCTCGGCGTCACCGATGGAATAGACGCCGCGCACACGGCCATGCCGGATATGGCGCAGGATGCTGCTGACTGTGGTGGCGCGCGGGTTGATATAGGCGTCAATATTAAGCGGCGCCATCAGCGGCACAAGCGACGGATCATTGGTCAGGCAAATCGCCATCGGACAGCCCATCCCCTTGGCGCGCACGGCCGCCAGCAGATTGGTCTTGTCGTCATCCGTGACAGCCAGCACCGCATCGGCCCCGGCGATATTGGCCTCGGCCAGCAGGTTCACATCCAACCCGTCGCCGTTCAGAACGATCGTGCGTTCCAGCGCATCTGCGGCGTCTTCGGCGATCTTGCGGTTCTTTTCGATGACGCGGACGCGCACGCGGTCGGTGCGCTGTTCCAGCGCGCGTGCCACAGCCAAGCCGACGTTGCCGCCGCCGATAATCACGATCCGTTCCTGTTTTTCGTTCGTCTTGCCGAAAATCTCCAGCGTGCGGGTCATATCTTGGGTGCGGGTGAACAAATACACCTCGTCACCGGCAAAAATCTGGTCGCCCGCGCCGGGGGCAAACAGGGTGCCATCGCGCCGGATCCCGACGACAATGGCCTGCAATGTGGAAAACAGATCGGTCAACTGGCGCAGCGGCGTGTTGATCACCGGGCAATCGGGCGCGATGTTGATCCCCAAAAGCTGCGCCTTGCCATCAAGGAAGCTTTCGGTGTCAAAGGCTGCGGGGGCCGACAGGCGCTGCAAGGCGGCCTCGGCCACTTCCTTTTCAGGGGAAATGACCACATCAATGGGCAGATGATCGCGGCGGTAGAGGTCGGAATAGATCGCATCAAGATAGCTTTGCGCGCGCAGGCGCGCGATCTTGCGCTGGATCGCAAAAACCGAATGGGCCACCTGACAGGTCACCATATTGACCTCGTCACTGTGAGTGGCGGCGATGATCATATCCGCATCGCGCGCGCCCGCCCGTTCCAGAATATCGGGATAGCTTGCATGGCCCGCAACGCCCTGCACATCCAGCGTATCGGTGGCGCGGCGCACCAGATCGGGGTTGTGATCCACGACCGTGACATCGTTGCGTTCTCCGGACAGATGGCGCGCGATCTGCCAACCGACCTGCCCTGCGCCGCAAATGATAACCTTCATGTCAGCCCCTCATGTGCTTGGCCTGTGGTGCCTGATCGTGCGGGCACGGTCAATCGCTTGCATCCTCGGCTACCGGTTCGATGTGGGCCACTCTTGCGCCAGCCTTGTTCGAGGTTACCACCCCCAGCGATTTCAGCTTGCGGTGCAGCGCGCTGCGCTCCATCCCGACAAAGCTGGCGGTGCGGCTGATGTTGCCACCAAAGCGGTTGATCTGGGTGAGCAGGTATTCACGTTCAAACAGCTCGCGGGCCTCACGCAGAGGCAGCGTCGCAAGGCCACCTGATAGCAGCACCCGGTCCTCGCCACTGCTGGGTTCCTCATTAGAAGGCAGCTCCTTGGCGGTAATCTCGTCAGTGTTTTCTCCAAGGATTAAAACACGTTCCACGACGTTCTTCAGCTGGCGGACATTGCCGGGCCACAGCATCGTCTGCAATAGCGCGCGTGCATCATCGGCCAGCTTGCGCAGCGGCAAGCCCTGCACCTTGTTGAACACGCCGATGAAATGCTCGGCCAGCATCGGGATATCCTCGCGCCGTTCTTCCAGACTGGGCACATGGATCGGCACGACATTCAGGCGATGATACAATTCCTGACGGAAGGTTCCCGCTTCAATTTCGGCTGCCAAGTCCTTGTTCGTGCTTGAAATAACCCGAAGATCGACCTGCACCTTGCCAGTGCCGCCCACCCGTTGAAACTGTTGATCCACCAGCACCCGCAGAATTTTCGACTGGGTGCCAAGCGGCATATCCGCGACCTCGTCAAAATAGACGACGCCGCCATTCCCTTCCTCAAGCAGACCCTTTTCAACGCCGCGTTCGGGGCTTTCGCGCCCAAACAGCACGTCCTCCATCCGGTCCGGTTCAATCGAGGCCGAACTGACCGTCACGAACGGGGCCGCCGCGCGGTTTGAATTGGCGTGAATGTAGCGCGCGGCGATTTCCTTGCCCGCGCCCGCAGGCCCGGTCAACATCACCCGCCCGTTGGATTTCGTAACCTTGTCGAGCTGCGATTTCAGGGTGCGGAACGCGGCACTGTCGCCCAGCATGTCCGCCCCCGCGCTGTCACCGCGTTTGAGTTGCAGGTTCTCGCGCCGCAGCCGCGATGTTTCCATCGCCCGACGAATGACAACCATCAACTGGTCGATATTAAAGGGTTTTTCGATGAAATCATACGCGCCCTGCTTGATCGCCGCGACGGCAATTTCGATATTACCGTGGCCGGAAATGATCACAATCGGTATGTCGGGGTGGTCCCGTTTCACGGCCTTGAGGATATCGATCCCGTCCATCTGGCTGTCCTTGAGCCAGATATCAAGGATCATCAGCGCCGGTGATTCCTTGGCGATTTCCGCCATGCATTGATCGGAATTGCCTGCCAGCCGTGTGCTGAACCCCTCGTCCTCGAGAATATCCGAGATCAGCTCGCGGATATCGCGTTCGTCGTCGGTAATCAGGATATCGCCCATTGTGGTCCTCATGCAGTTTCTTGATGTGGCAGGGCGGCGGCGGTCAGGACCGGAAGGTCGATCACCGCCATCGCCCCGCGATGATGTGTTGTGTCAAAGGCCTCTGCGTCCTGCAATTGCAGGGTGCCGCCATGTTCTTCGATAATCTTTTTCACGATCGGCAGGCCCAACCCGGTGCCCTTTTCGCGGGTCGTTACATAGGGTTCGAACAGGCGCGCGCGGTCTTCGGGCAGCCCCACACCGTTGTCGCTGATGGTGATATGCGCCCCGCCTGGGGTCACGTCCATCGCGACACGCACCTGCGGTTCATAGCCATCCGGCGCGCCATTTTCCTGCATTGTTTCAGTGGCTTCGCCCGCGTTCTTAATCAGGTTCGTCAACGCCTGAGAGATCATCGTGCTGTCCAGATCGGCCATCACCGGACGATCCGGCAAATCGGCGGTGATGTTCACATCGGGCTGGCCCGATTGCTGCAATACGACCGCATCGCGCACCAGCGCGGTCAGATCATGGGTCATGCGTTCGGGTTCGGGCATCCGCGCGAATTTGGAAAATTCGTCAACAATGCGCCGCAAGTCGTTGGTTTGACGGATAATAACATCTGTCATCTGCTCCAGAACTTCGTGGTCATCGCCCACTTGTGCCGCGAACTTGCGCTTGATGCGTTCGGCACTCAGCTGGATCGGCGTCAGCGGATTCTTGATCTCGTGGGCGATCCGGCGCGCCACGTCGCCCCATGCGGCCATGCGTTGTGCACTGACCAGATCGGTCACGTCATCAAAGGCGACAACATAACCTTCAAGCGTGCCATCATCGCGGCGCCGTGGGGCCATGCGCACCAGCAGGCTTTCCTGTTGCCCGCCACGCACCAGATTGACCTGATCCTGCACCGCATCGCGCCCGCTTGCGCGCATTTGATCAAACAGCGGCGCGAATTCCGGCACGGCGACGGAAATCGCGACATCGCCCTGATCCTGCGCCATGTCCAATAGCCGCCCGCCCGAGCGGTTCACAAAGGCCACCGTGCCATCAGCATCAAGCCCCACAACACCCGAGGACACCGACGACAGCACGGAATCGAACAACCGGCGGCGGCGTTCGATCTGGCGGGTGTTATCCAGTAATTCCTCGCGCTGCCCCTTGAGCTGCGTTGTCATCTGGTTGAAATAGCGGCCCAGTTGCGCGATTTCATCATCGCCCTGTTCTTCGGGAACGCGCACGTTCAAATCACCGCCGCCAACCCGCTGTGACGCGCCCACAAGGCGACCAATCGGGCGCGACAGACGTTCGGCAAACCAGATCCCCAGCCAGATCGCCGCAAGGATCAGGATCACCGCAAAGCCCAGGTATATCAGGCCAAATTCGAACAAAAGCCGCCCACGATCCGATTCCAGCTGCTCATAAAGCGCCACGGTTTCCTGCGTTTCATCAAGCAGCGACAGCACCGATCCATCGACCTGACGGGTGACGAACAGATAGCGGTCCACAAAGGCGTCAAGCGGGATCAGCGCCCGAAATTCGTTATTGTCCCAATCCTCGATGATCACGACACCGTCCGCCCGGGCCTGCCCAATCTGTTCGGCACTGGGCTGCTCAAAGCCAAATTCATACGACCGCGCGCCGCGCGCCTTGATTTCGCCCGCGCCGTCAATCACGAACACCTCGGCCAGCGTGCGTTCGATCTGCGGCTGAACAGCGCCCAGCACCTGCCGCACTTCGCCGTCACTCATGAAAAATGTCTTGGCCCGTTCGGTATTGAGGAACCCCGCAAGGCCCAAGCCATCGCGGCGCAACTCCTTGCGGTGTTCTTCTTCATAGGCTTCGGCGGCGGACAGGGAATTGCCAACCACATTGCGCACCCGTTCACTGAACCAGCCTTCAAGGCCCACGTTGATCGACAGCACCGCAAAGACAGCGACCAGAACCGTGGGGATCAGCGCCAGCAGCGCAAACACCCCCGTCAGGCGCAAATGCAATCGCGATCCGGCCGAACGCGCGCGCCGTGCCATGATCAGCCCGATCACCCGCTGCAAGACGAGCGCCGCAATGACCAGAATATAAACCAGATCGGCCAGCAGGATCAGGCGCAGGGACGGGGCCGTCGCGGTCTGGTCCAGCGGCCCCAAAATCGTGATCGTCAGCCCCGCAAGGATTGGCCCAAGCAGCACCAACCCCAAGGTCGTTGCATTTTGCACAGGCTTCATGCGCCGCCAGCGACTGAACCTTGCCAAACTGATACCCAGAAGGGACCGTTGCACCTGCACGCCCTTATATGTGGGGCCGTTGCCCCGTTACCGCCGAGTGGTCCTGAGTGCGACAGACTGTGTCTGCGGCAAGCCGGCCACGCTTATGTTGCGGTTTTACATCAACTTACGGCGCCGTGTCACGCTCATATCGAGTTCGGTGATCTTCTTTCGCAAGGTATTGCGATTTATCCCAAGAAGATCAGCGCATTTCGCCTGATTTCCACCCGTCGCGTCCAGCGCGATTTCGATCATCGGGGCTTCGACCTCGCGTAGAATCCGCTGATAAAGGCCCGGTGGCGGCAAAGCACCGCCATGCAGATCAAAATAGCGGCGCAGGTGTTTGGCGACACTGGCCGACAGTTTGTCGCCCTCGCCCGCCGCGCCGCGCAGCGGTTCCATTGCCGGTTGATTGCCCAGCACAGCCTCGATTTCGCCCAGTGTGATTTCATCTTCGGTTGCGGTGGCGACAAGGCGGCGAATCGCGTTTTCCAACTGCCGCACGTTACCGGGCCAGCTGTAGTTGCGCGCCAGATCGACAGCGCCGGGCGCAAGGCGACGCAGCGATCCGCCATCGCGTTCGGCGCGCAGCAGAAAATGCTCGGCCAGAAGCGGGATGTCATCGACCCTTTCGCGCAACGACGGCACGGTGATGGTCACGCCACCAATCCGATAGAACAGATCCTCGCGAAACGCGCCGTCCTCCATGCGCGCCGTCAAATCGACCTGCGAGGTGGCCATGATACGGGGCGCATGATCGCCCAAGGCATCCAACATGCGCACGATCCGCGCCTGCGCGTCATCTGGCAGATCGGCGATTTCGTCAAACACCAGCGTGCCGCCCTTGGCGCGCGCCAGCAACGTGGACGGGCCATCCATCCCCTGCAAATCGACCGCACTTGCCACCACGAACGGCAAAGACCGCCGATCAGAGAAATCGTGCACCGCGCGGGCGATCAGGCTTTTGCCGGTTCCGCTTTCGCCGGTGATCAGCACCGGCAGGGCCGTGTTCATCACCCGCGCCACCAACCGATACAGCGCCTGCATCGCCGGTGTGCGCCCGACCAGCGGCAATTCATCGTGATCGGTTTGCACATCGGTGCGCGCGGGCGTGACACGGCGCTTGACCTCAAGCGCGCGCGCCGAGCGTTTCATCAGATCGGGCAGGTCAAAGGGTTTGGGAAGATAATCATAAGCCTCGGCCTCGGCGGCCTGAATTGCCGTCATGATGTTGTTTTGCGCCGAGATGACGATCACCGGCAGGCCCGGACGCGCGGCGCTGATCTTTGGCAGCTGTTCGAGCCCGTTCCCGTCTGGCATGACAACATCTGAAATCACCAGATCGCCTTTGCCCTCCTCGACCCAGCGCATCAGCGTCACCAGCGACGATGTGGCATGGACCTTGCACCCCGCCCGCGTCAGCGCCTGCGTCAGCACCGTGCGGATCGTGCGATCATCGTCAGCTACAAGAACGGTTCCGTCCATCAGTCTTCTCCGGATTGGTAAGGGGCGTCTTTGGGGGCTACAGGCAGCGAGATACGAAAGACCGTGCGCCCGGGCGTGGATTCAACGCCGATCCAGCCGCCGACGTCGGAAATCAGTTTCGACACCAGTGCAAGGCCCAGGCCGGTGCCGTTTTCGCGCCCCGACACGAAGGGTTCAAAGATGTGCGGGGCCAGATCGGGCGGCAGGCCCGGCCCGTCGTCAATGATTTCGATTTGCAGCGGCAGACGGGCAATCGTGCCATCGGCGCGCCGCACCCGCAGCGAGGGTTCGTAATAGCTGTGCAGACGGATGACGCCGCCGTCCTTGCAGGCCTGGGATGCATTTTTCAGCAGGTTCAGCAGCACCTGCAACAGTTGGTCGCCGTCCGCGAGGGTATGGGGCAGTGACGGGTCGTAATCCTCGACCAGCAGCATATGCGCGCCAAAGCCCACGGCCGCAGACTGGCGCGCGCGGTCCAGCACATCGTGGATATTGACCGATTGCAGCAAGGGTGGGCGCAGGTTGCCAAACTGTTCGACCTGTTCCAGCAGTTTCACCACACGGCGCGATTCCTCGACGATCAGATCGGTCAATTCCTGATCTTCACTGCTCAAATTCATCGACAGAAGTTGCGCCGCCCCAGTGATCCCTGCCAACGGGTTCTTGATTTCATGGGCCAGCATTTCGGCCATCCCGATCGCCGATTTCGCCGCCTTGGTGGATTGCGCGTGCTGGGTGATCCTGTCGGCAATTTCGCGCGGCGAGATCATCATCAGCATGAACCCGTCGCTGCCTTGCAAGGGCGCGAACTGGATGTTGCAATGCATCGGCGCGCGCTCGCCGCTGCCCACATCCACATCATTGACCGATAGCATGGTGCCGCGATCACGCGCACGCGCATAGGCGTCTTCCAGCGGGGCATCGATCATCACCTTGTCCCAAACCAGCGCACCCAGCAGGGATTTGGACGACAGGTTCAGGAAATTTTCGGCCGCCGGATTGCTGTCGCTGATCATGTCATCAGGTGACAGCAGCAGCGTCGGCACGGGCAGCGAATACCAAAGGGGCGCATCAATCTTCATGCCGCCACCGCATCGCGCAGCATGGTCTGCACCTCGCGCGGGTCGGTGCCGGTCAGGACGCGCTTGCGCAAAGCCTGCGGCGTCCCAGCCCCATCCATATACCAGCCCAGATGCTTGCGCGCGACCTTGCTGCCCAGCGGCGCGCCGTAAAACGACAGCATCGCGTCGTAATGCCCCGCGACCATATCAACGCGCGCCTGACCCTGCGGTATGTCGGGCGCAGGTGTGCCGCAAAGCGCATGTGCCACCTGCGCCAGCGCCCAGGGCTGCCCCTGCGCCCCCCGCCCGATCATCACGCCCTGCGCGCCCGATTGATCAAGTGCCGCCTGCGCACCGTCGGCGTTCAGAATATCACCATTGGCGATCACCGGAATATCGACCGCATCGACAACCGCACGGATCGCCGCCCAATCCGCCGCGCCTTTATAAAACTGGCATCGGGTGCGCCCGTGGATCGTGATCAACCGGATGCCCGCATTTTCGGCGCGGCGGGCCAAATCGGGCGCATTCAGCAGATCGTCGTCCCAGCCAAGGCGGGTTTTCAAGGTCACGGGGATGTCGACCGCCGCGACCACCGCCTCGATCAGGGTCAGCGCATGATCCAGATCGCGCAGCAGCGCCGACCCCGAATAGCCGTTGGTGACTTTTTTGGCCGGGCAGCCCATGTTGATGTCGATCATCCGCGCACCGTTGCCCTGGACCACGCGGGCGGCCTCGGCCATCCAACGGGCCTCGCGCCCGGCCAGTTGCACGGCCGTGTTGGCCTGATCAAATCCCAGCTCGGCGCGTTCACGCACGCCGGGCTTGGCCTGCACCATTTCCTGCGAGGCGACCATTTCGCTGACGACCCAGCCTGCGCCAAACCCGGCAACCAACTGGCGAAACGGCAGGTCGGTTATGCCTGCAAGGGGCGCAAGCGCAATCGCAGGGGCCAGCGCCATGCTGTCCAGCGTGATATTCTGGGGTTTTGCCTGCGATTTGATCACTTGCTTAATCCTTGTGCATACCTGATTTACGCGGCAACGCGGCAAGGCGCAATGAATCCGCGCGAGAAACCGGCTGCAAAACAGCAAATGCCTAAAATTTGGGCGCTGCGATCAGGCGCTTTCCCTTGCCGTTCACGCTGGTTACAAATGGCGCGAACACACGGGGGCTATCAGATGCGCACCACCGCCATACTTGTCGCCGCGGGCCGTGGCAGCCGCGCGGGCGGTGACCAGCCAAAACAATGGCAGGATCTCAGCGGCGCGCCGGTGATCACGCACACGGTGCGCGCCTTTGCAGGCCAGGTCGATGATATCATCCTGGTGCTACATGCGGATGATCTGCACCGCGCCACCGATATGGGCCTGCCCGCCGTGGCCGGTGGTGCCACCCGCGATGCATCGGTGCGCGCGGGGCTGGAGGCACTGGCCGATGATCCGCCCGACTATGTGTTGATCCATGACGCCGCGCGCCCGCTGGTCGGTGCTGACCTGATCGCCCGCGTGATCGCCGCGCTGGACAGTCACACAGGGGCCGCCCCCGCCCTGCCCGTCACGGATGCGCTTTGGACGGGCGCGGATCATCTGGTCACGGGCACGCAAGACCGCAGCGGGCTTTTTCGTGCGCAAACGCCGCAGGGGTTTCATTATCATGCGATCCTGTCAGCCCATCGCGCCTATGATGGCACGGCGGCAGATGATGTCGAAGTGGCGCGCGCTGCGGGTTTGGATGTTGCCATTGTTGCGGGCGCGGACGACAACCTGAAAATCACCCACGCCGCCGATTTCGCGCGCGCCGCAAAGCTGATGGGACAGACGATGGATATGCGCACCGGCAACGGTTTTGACGTGCACCGCTTTGGGCCGGGCGATCATGTGATGCTTTGCGGTGTGGCGATCCCGCACGCGCGCGGATTGCAGGGCCATTCGGACGCCGATGTCGGCCTGCACACCATCACAGACGCGATTTACGGTGCCTTGGCGCGCGGCGATATCGGCCAGCATTTCCCGCCAACCGATCCGCAATGGAAGGGCGTTGAAAGCCATGTTTTCCTGCGCCACGCCGTGGAACTGGCGGGCGAGATGGGCTTTGCCATCACCCATATCGACTGCACGCTGATCTGCGAATTTCCCAAAATCGGCCCCCACGCCGCCACCATGCGTGCACGGGTGGCTGACATTACGGGGCTTGACCTTGACCGGATCAGCATCAAGGCAACGACATCAGAACGCCTGGGCTTCACCGGGCGCGGCGAAGGGATTGCGGCAATGGCCACAGCAACATTGGTGAAATCATGAAAGATAAGTGGGCGCATCTTACGGCGACCGTGTTTTATGTCGGCCACCTGCGGCCCGCGCCGGGCACCTGGGGGTCGCTGGTGGCCCTGCCGATGGCTTGGGCAATCTATATGGTCGGTGGGTTCTGGTTATTCGCGCTGGCGATCCCCGCCGCCTATATCAAGGGCTACTATGCGACCAGATGGATGACTGCGGGCAAGGACAATCACGACCCGTCAGAGATTGTCATCGACGAGGTCGTCGGCCAGTGGATCGCCCTGCTGCCGGTGATCTATGGTATTCAGGTGACGGGCGCCGCCCCGCTCAGCCTCTGGCCCGGGTGGCTTGTCGCGTTTGCGCTGTTTCGCTGGTTCGACATCACCAAACCGGGGTTTGTCGGCTGGGCCGATCGCAAGGACAACGCAACCGGCGTGATGCTGGATGATGTGATCGCAGGGATTTTCGCGGCGATTGGCGTGGTGGCGCTGGCCTCGCTGTATCATCAGTTTTTGCTATGACCGTCGCCGCCCTTCTGGACGCCGCCCGCGCCAAGGGGCTGATGATCGCCACCGCCGAAAGCTGCACCGGCGGGCTGGTCTCCGCCGCGATGACTGAAATCGCAGGAAGTTCAGACGTGTTCGAATGCGGCTTCATCACCTATTCAAACGCCGCCAAGACGCAGATGCTAAGGGTCGATCCGGCCACGATTGCCGCCTTTGGCGCTGTCAGCGAAGAAGTCGCGCTGCAAATGGCGCGCGGTGCACGTCAGCACTCGCGGGCCGATATTGCGGTGTCGATCACCGGAATCGCCGGCCCCGGCGGATCGGATCACAAACCCGAAGGCCGGGTCTGTTTCGGGCTGGCCACAGGCGATGAAACCTCGGCCCATACCATCGATTTTGGGCCTCTGGGGCGCGCGCATGTCCGCCGCGCCGCCGTCAACCATGCCATTTCCATTTTGCAGCAGGCTGTCGATTCAAGCCTGCCCAATCGCGCGCCAGACGCCGGTCAGTCTGCCTAAAAATCACGCACTTTGTGAACTGCCTGTAAATTTGGCGCATTTTCGCGCCTTGCGCCTTTTTATTGCGCGCGCGCCGTGGCCAAAGCGGCCAACACATCCAAAGGGGACAAGGATATGAACGGAGCGGATACCGCATGGATCATCGTCGCAACGGCGCTGGTTCTTTTCATGACATTGCCGGGACTGGCGCTGTTTTACGGCGGGCTTGTGCGCGCGCGCAACGTGCTGAGCGTCTTTATGCATTGCTATGCCATCGCCTGCCTGATGTCGGTGCTGTGGCTGGTTGCGGGCTATTCGATTGCCTTTGGCAGCGACACCAGCGGCATCTGGGGCGGTCTGGGCAAGATGTTCCTGAACGGCATTGACGCGGACACGCTGGCAGGCACCCTGCCCGAAGTGCTGTTCTTTGCCTTTCAGATGACATTCGCGATCATCACCCCCGCACTGATTGTCGGGGCCTATGTCGAACGGATCGGCTTTGGCTTTGTGCTGCTGTTTTCCGCGCTCTGGATGCTTTTGGTCTATGCGCCCATCGTGCATTGGATCTGGGGCGGCGGTTTTCTGTCCGATGGCGGGATTTTTGGCGATGTCGGTGTCAAGGATTTCGCGGGCGGGATTGTTGTCCATGAAACGGCCGGGCTGGCCGCGCTTGTCCTTGCGATTTTCCTCGGGCCGCGGCGTCACCAGACCACGCCCCCCCATAACCCGGGTATGGTGATGATCGGCGCGGCGATGCTTTGGGTCGGCTGGTTCGGCTTTAACGGCGGCTCGCAACTGGCGGCGGACGGCGGCGCGGCGATGGCAATCACCGTGACACATCTGTCGGCGGCTGCGGCCTCGCTGTCATGGGCGCTTTGGGAAAAGATCAAATTCGGGCGCGCCTCGCTCGTGGGGCTGGTGACGGGCACGATTGCAGGCCTTGCCAGCATCACACCGGCATCGGGTTTCGTTGGTCCCGTCGAGGCGCTGGTCATCGGCGCGGTCGCGGGCGTGTTGTGCCAGGAGGCGGTGACCCTGATCCGCATCACCCTCAAGATCGACGACACGCTTGACGTGTTCGCGGTGCACGGCGTGGGCGGCGTTTTCGGGTCGATCATGATCGCCGTGTTCGGCCTTGGATCATGGGCGGCGCAGCTGGGCGGGCTTGCGATTGTCGGGGGCTATACGATTGTCGTGACCATCGCGCTGGTATTCATCGTCAAGGCGATCACGCCCCTGCGCGCCGATATCGAAGCCGAAACAAACGGGCTTGACCTGTCGGTGCATGGCGAACGCGCCTATGACATGAACAGCTGACTTGTCGGGCGGGCCCTAGCGGGCCTGCCCATAAAGATCGGCGGCGCGGGTTTCAAAGGCCTGCACGATCCGATGCATCGCCTCGTTGAAAAACAGGCCCGCCGCGCCCTGCAACAGGCGGTTGCGGAATTCGAAATCCACCTCGAAGGAAACGGTGCAGCCCTCGGTATGGGGGGTAAACACCCAGGTGCTGTGCAGATGCTTGAACGGCCCGTCGATATAGTCGGTGTCGATCTTATGCAGCGCGGGCCAGAGCGTCACGCGGCTGCCGAACTTTTCGCGAAAGACCTTAAAGCTGATTACCAGATCGGCCAGCATCACGCTGTGATCGCTATGCGCGGTGACGCTGCGAATGCGCGCCGCCGCCGTCCAGGGCAGAAATTCGGGATAACGCGCCACATCAGCCACAAGCGCATACATCTGCTCTGGCGTATAGGGCAGCGTTTTGGTCTCGGCGTGATGCGGCATGTGGTTCGTTCCGTCTTGTGTTGCCCTGATGTCGGACAAAACGCCGCCCGTGGCAAGGGCGGCGCGCAGCAATCGAACCGGGTGTTGCGATGCTAGGTTGGTTTGGTTGGCTCGGGGGTCGGTTCTTCTGCGTCAAGTGCGCCGCGCAGGTCCGCCGACATCTTGTCAGTCAGCGCCTCCATGTATTTCTGCAAGATCATCGGCGGTTCGGCGGGCGCAAGTTTGACGCGCAGCGTGCTGGCCCCTTCCTGCGAATAAGCATAGCGCGACGAATAGGACGCATTGACCGAAGCCGCGAACGGCCCCCACCCCCCCTTGGCGCTGGCACTGCCGCTTTTTTCGGTGGTCTTGGCCATCGTGATTGCCATCTTCACTTCGATCTCGGCCTCCTGGACGGCATAGAATGTCGGCAAAAAGCCCATCGACACCAGCGAAAACGATTTGGTTTGTTCGGGTTTTGACAGGTCTGGCAGGGTGATCATCTGTTCGGCCATATAGCTGGCCACGGCGGTAGAGTTCATATCCAGTTTGGTCTGGGATTCGGCGACCGCAATGGCCAGTTTCTGCACCATTTCGGGAAATGGCGTATTAAGAAGTTCCTGTCCGACGCTCATGATGATCTCTCCTATCTGGTTTGTGCTAATCTACGCTTTGGATACGGGTGCGGCGCCGCAGACTGAATTTGACGCGGGTGGCGGTATCGCCGGTCATGGCTTGACGCGGGTTGACGCCCAGCATCACATTGTCGGCGTCCTTACCAAGCGCGCCAGCCATGTCGATTTCAATGTTATCAAGGCTAAAGGCACCGTCTTCGGGATGGGCGCGGGCAATCTCGCTAGCCAGTTGCCCGGCCAGTTCGCCCGCTGCGACAACCTGCGTGTCGGGATCAGCTTGGGCATGGGGCGGCAGCACCGGGCCTGTCGCCCCGAACATCGGGCCGCGCGCCTGTTCGGTGATCTTGCTTTCGAGGGCGGCGATCTGGGCGCGCAAGTTGCGGTCGTTTTCCTCGAGCGCGGCAATCCGGGTCTGCAATCCGGTCAGGGTTGCGATGATGTCATCGGACAGGCCGACGATGCGCACCTCAAGCGGGGCATCACCGGGGGGCGGTGTTGTGCGTTTGGCCATGCTAGCGGCCCTCGCCCGACTGGTCAGTCAGCGCGTCGTCAACGCCGGGCGGTGGCCCGGGGGCGAAATGCATCCGCAGGCTGGACGCACCGCTCACATCGAACTCCTGCCCGTTCTGGTAATTGGCATTCACCGGCGTGGCGCCGATGATGAAATCCCATGCCTTGCGCCCGATCCCGCGGGTGTCTTCGGTCTCCTTGGCGGGTTGCAGGTGCAGGGCAAGCTTCAGTTCGACCTCGACCGATTGCATATGAAAGATCGTCGGCGTCAGCCCCACCTCGATCAGTTCGGGCGGGTAGTTTTGCAGGGCAGCCAGTTGCTGCCGGTTCAGTTCAACCGAGGCCGAAGCGACACTGGCCCCAACCTGTTCAATCATCGCCGAAATCGGCGCTACCAAAAAGCCAAGCGGATCCGTATCTGCCATAACATCCCCTAACAAATGCCGAAATTCTCTATCACAGGTTGTGTGGTTTACCTAACGGTAATCTTGCCCCCGCGCCAGCCCATTGCACACCCCGCGCGAGTTGTGACACACACAAAGCGCAAGCCCTGACCGGAGACGCCGATGTCCACGCCCGACCATTCATCCTATGTCATCGACGAAATGATCAGCGCCAAATCCATTGCCGCGCGGATCGAGGATCTGGCCCGCGAGATCCAGCGCGAATTCAAAGGCACCGACAAACTGGTCGTGGTCGGGTTGCTGCGCGGATCGTTTGTGTTCATCGCCGATCTGGTGCGTGAGCTTGACCTGCCCGTCGAGGTCGATTTCCTTGAGGCCTCGAGCTATGGCGACGGGATGGAAAGCAGCCGCGAAGTGCGGATTTTCAAAGACCTGCGCGGCCAGATCGAAGGCCGTGACGTGCTTGTGGTCGAAGATATCATCGACACGGGCCACACCCTGGCGCATGTGACCGAATACCTGCGCACCAAACACCCCGCACGCCTGAAATCCATCGCCCTGCTGGACAAACCCACGCGGCGCGAAGTTGACTATCGGGCGGACTGGCTGGGTTTTGAAATTCCGGATGAATTTGTCGTGGGCTACGGGATTGACTATGCCCAACGCAACCGCAACCTGCCGTTCATCGGCAAGGTCAGGTTCGTCTAGGGCATTGCGGCCCCGCAACACTGGCTGACCTTGGGTCATCGGCCTGTTGGCAGATGACGCGATTGGGCGCATGATCGGGGTATCTTGCGGATTTCTTTTTTTGATGAGCCCAGATGAACGGGCTGTTTGTCGTATCGGGTCTGTAGTGGCGCTGTATTTGGGCGCAAAAGAGTAACTTATTAGAGGTGAGAAAATGAAGAAGATCGTATTATGCGCTGGCCTTGCCAGCATCGCCACGGGTGTCGCGGCGCAAAGCGGACCTGATATGATGTTCGAGGGTGCGATCGCTTATGGCATCAGCACCGACTTTACCGACGACTTTGAGTATGTCACGCTCGACTTCAGTCTTGAGGGGCAGTTCCCAGGCAGCGCGGGGCTTGGATATTTTCTGGACTACGAAAGCCTCGCCGAATCCTCCGACCTTGGAGACAATATTGATGCGCTCTATTATGGTCTTACGTATGACGTTGGGCCCGGCACCCTGCAGTTCGGTCGGCCAAAGTCGGTCATCACCGATTTTACCGATAGCCCACGCTATGGCCAGGACCCGAGCTTCAGAATTTTTCTGTCGTCGTTCACTGGCAGCATCTTAGAGTTGCTCACACTTGATGAAGAGGACATTTACGGACTGCGTTACGATGGCAACTATGGTCAGTTCAATGTGGGCCTCAGCCTGCACTATTCCCAAAGTGCCGACGTCACGCTGAGCAGTGCCGCCCTGTCTTATGACGCGGGCAATTTCACACCTTTCGTATTGGTTGAAACCCTTTCCGAATTCGGACCGGGCGAGGAAACGCGCTTTTCGCTGGGGACGAAATACGCCGATGGTCCGTTCTCGGGCCTGATCTCATACACGATGAATGCGGCCTTTGACCCTGATCTGTCGTCCCTATTGCTGACCGGTGAGTATCAGGTGAATGACAATTTCGAGGCAGGTCTGACCATCTTGCAGATTGATGGCGGTGGTGGAGCCGAAGAAATCTATGGAATCGGCGGGCAGTATACTTTCGATGTTGGCGCCTATGTGCGCGCTGATGTCACGGCCTTCAGTAGTGGCGGCGACGATCCGATCTACAACTTCGAGGTTGGCTACGAATTTTAAGGTCGCAGCAAACCGGTTTTCGGACTTCAGGGCGCAGGGTCATCTTGCGCCCTTTTGCTTTGCGTCCGTGTCTGGCATCCTGCGCCCATGCAAGAACTGCGTCATCTTTTGCGTATGGCCCGCTGGGCCAAGCGCCCGCCCAGCCAGAAACGTGTGATCCTTGTGATCAGCGTGATCGTGATTTCGCTGGTGATTGTCGGCATCGAACGCTGGATCGGCTTTCCCGATTGGATGGCGGTGCAGGGCGGACGCCCAAAGATTGTGCGCTAGGGTTGGCTTTCGGCAAAATCGTGCGCGCATGCACAGGCTCTGTTCAAGAATGACTTGTTTGCCCCCGATCAGCCCGTGTTACGCTTGGTCAACGTTAACCTAGGAGCTGGTCATGACCAAACTTTCCCTTTTGCTTGCCGGGGCGTCGATTGCCTTTGCCGGTTTCGCCACTGCCGAAGCACATATTGACCCCGCCGTCGCCGCATCCATGAAGGCGCGACAGGCGCATATGTCGCTTTTTGCGTTCAACCTTGGCACGCTGGGCGGTATGGCACAGGACAAGATCCCCTATGACGCCGCAGCCGCGATGACGGCAGCCAGCAACCTTGCGGCCCTCGCCGCGGTTGATCAGGCAGGCTATTGGGTCGAAGGGTCCGACACGTCTGTCGAGGGGAGCCGCGCCCTGCCCGCAATCTGGGATGACATGGACGGTTTCGTGGCCGATCAGGCCGATCTTCTGGCCGCCGCGCAGGGGCTGGACGCCGCCGCCGGCGATGGTCTTGATGCGCTCAAAGCCGCCTTTGGACCGGTCGGCGGGGCCTGCGGTGCCTGCCACCGCGCCTATCGTCAAAGCGACGAATAACCGCATGCGGGTGATCCGCGCCGGGTTTGTGCTGGCGATCATCGGCGGCGCGGTCGCGTGGTTTGCGACCCGCCCCGCGTCGCTTGACCCTGCCCTGCTTGCGGGGCTGCAAGGGGACGCGACCCGCGGCGCACTGGTTTTTGCCGCCGCCGGCTGCGCCGCCTGCCACACCGCGCCCGACAGTGACCCGTCGGACCGGCCCGTGCTGGCTGGCGGGCGGGCCTTTCCCAGTGATTTTGGCCGCTTCATCGCCCCCAATATTTCGCCCGACCCAAGCGCCGGTATCGGGGCCTGGAGCGATTATGATCTGGCCAATGCGATCATGCGCGGGGTCGGCCCCGAGGGCGCGCATTACTACCCCGCCTTTCCCTATACCACCTATGCCAAGGCCGATCCGCAGGATATTGTCGACCTGATCGCGCACCTGCGCACCCTGCCCGCCAGCGATGTCGAAAACCAACCCCATGATGTTGGTTTTCCGTTCAATATCAGGCGGATGCTGGGCGGTTGGAAGCTGCTGTTCAGCACCGATGCATGGGCGCTGGCGGACCCGCTGCCCGACGATGTCGCGCGTGGCCGTTATCTGGTCGAGGCCCTGGGGCATTGCAGCGAATGTCACACGGCGCGCAATGTTCTGGGCGGGCTGCGGCGCGCCCAATGGCTGGCCGGTGCGCCCAACCCCAGCGGCGAAGGCACCATTCCCAATATCACCCCCGCCGCATTAAGCTGGAGCGCGGGCGATATCGTCGAATATCTGACCAGCGGCTTCACACCCGAGTTTGACACGGCGGGCGGCGAGATGGTCGACGTGATCGCCAATACCGCGCGCCTGCCCGAAAGCGACCGCGCCGCGATCGCTGCCTACCTCAAGGCCGTGCCAGCGGTGGAGTGATCACGCCCCGAGTTTCGCCATCCGCGCTGCCCGCAGGCGCGCGAAATCATCGCCCGCGTGATAGCTGGACCGGGTCAGCGGTGTCGCCGAAACCATCAAGAACCCTTTGTTATAGGCGGTCTTTTCGTAGGATTTGAACTCGTCTGGCGTGACGAAACGGTCCACCGCATGGTGTTTCGGAGTCGGTTGCAGGTATTGGCCGATGGTCAGAAAATCGATGTCGGCGGCGCGCATGTCTTCCATGACCTGCGTGACGGCCTGTTTGTCCTCGCCCAAGCCCACCATGATGCCCGATTTGGTAAACATGGTCGGGTCAAGTTCCTTGACGCGCTGCAACAGGCGCAGGCTGTGGAAATAGCGCGCACCGGGTCGGACCTCGGGGTAAAGGCCCGGCACGGTTTCAAGGTTGTGGTTGAACACATCAGGGCGCGCCTGAACAACGACCTCCAATGCGCTGGCATCACAGCGGATAAAATCCGGCGTCAGAATTTCAATCGTGGTGTCGGGCGATTGCTTGCGAATGGCGCGGATCGTCTGGGCAAAGTGTTCCGCCCCGCCGTCTTCGATATCGTCGCGATCAACGGATGTGATGACGACGTGGTTCAGCCCCAGCTTTTTCACTGCATCGGCCACGCGCCCGGGTTCAAAGATATCCAAATCCTCGGGCGGTTTGCCGGTGGCGATATTGCAAAACGTGCAAGCCCGCGTGCAAACTTCGCCCATGATCATCATCGTCGCGTGACCCTGGGACCAGCATTCGCCAACATTGGGACAGCCTGCTTCTTCGCAGACCGTCGTCAACTTGTTGTCGCGCATGATCCTGGCGGTTTCGGCATAGCCGGCGCCCCCGGGCGCCTTGACGCGAATCCAGTCGGGTTTCTTGGGCTGCGCACTATCGGGGCGGCGCTGCTTTTCGGGGTGGCGCTGTGCCGGAATTTTCAGATCGCGCATGTTGTGGCTCCTCCCGCGTCAACGATATCTAGATCACATTACGTGATCCATTGGGCAAGCCCAAGGGGGGCAATGCCGCCATGCATCATGTGCAATCGTCGCGCGCCGCGCTATAATCGCCGCAGCACAAGAGGATACCCCTATGGCGATCAACTGGCCGACCCACCGCCGCGATATCCACCGCCAGACAGCGGTGCAGGAATACCTGCGCCAGATCGTTTACGGCGGCAATGACGGGATCGTCACGACCTTTGCGATCGTCGCCGGTTTTGCGGGGGCGGCGGCCGATGGCGTTGCGCAGATCGGCGGGCTGGCGGTGCTGGTCTTTGGCCTTGCCAACCTGTTTGCCGATGGTGTGTCGATGGGTCTGGGCGAATTTCTCTCCGGGCGTGCGGCGCGCGACATGTATCATACGCGCCGCAATACCGAACTGCGCGCCCTGCGCGACAATCCCGCCCAAGAGCTGCGCGAATTGCAGCAGATCTTGCAGGAACGCGGCCTGCCCCAGGGCATCGCCGCGCAAACCGCCACCGCCCTTGGCGACCATCCCGAGGCGGTCGCGGATCTGATGATGACCTATGAATTTGGCCAACCCGACCCGCGCGACGATACCCCGGCCATCAACGGCAGTTTCACGTTTGTCGCCTTTTTGGCCTTTGGGGTGATCCCGCTTGTCCCCTATTTTGTGTTCCCCCCGACCGATCGCACCTTCTGGATATCGGTCGGGGCGACTTTGGCTGCCCTTGCCGCGCTTGGCCTGCTGCGCTGGAGCGCGACAGGTGAACGCCTTGCCCGCACGATGGGTGAAACCGTATCGGTCGGGACGCTGTGCGCGGCGGTGGCCTTTGGCGTTGGCTGGCTGGTCGGCGGCTAGCCGATCATCTTGCCCGCCTGCCCCAGACTGTCGTAATGCAGCCGCAAGCGTTGCAAGGCGATCCGCAGCACGATCTTGCCCGAACGCGCCGACCAGCCCATGTGCTTTTCTGTTGTTTCCATACCTTCAAGGAAACAACAGCAGCGTAGCGCGATATCGGCCAGACCGGGGCCAAGATCGGCCAGGGCCGCCTTGACGCGCGCATCTGCGGCCGCGGGCGAATTGCCAGGCGCGCTTGTGTGGGTCTGGGTGGTGCCAGCGGTCAGGAAACTGTCCCAGTCCTGGGTGACACGCGGACCCATCTGCGCCAGCTCGAAATCTTCGCGCAGGCGTTCGCCCGCCCGCACCAATGCGGTGCTTAAAAACGGTTTGCCATCCTTGTCGCGTCGCCGTGCCAGCCCGTTCAGCGGGCTTTCGGCCGGGGCAAGCGCGCGGGCATGATCAAAGCTGGCGCGCACTTCGGCCATGCCGGTCGCGCGGTTTTCATCGCTGGCCATGAAGGCGCGCAACTGGTGGCGCCCCGCCGCCGTCACGCGGTATTTCACCACCCGTGCGTCCGGATTGTCGGTGGCGATCCAGTCATTGAGGGCCAGCACCTGCGCCACGTCCTGTCCGACCACGGCGGACCGCGTCGTGCTGCCATCGGGGGCATCACGCACCACCACGGCCATTTCCATGTCCTGCGCGACGGCCAGCACTGCGCCGGTTTCAACCAGACGGCGCAGGGCGCGGCTGCACTCGGCGCTGATACGTTGCTGTTCCTCGTGGGCGTGCGTGCGGGGGGTCTGTATCATGCATGGCTCCTGTTGCAAAAGCGAAGCTGCATCAGAGTTTTCGGAAAGCCGGCGCAGGGCCGCATCGACCAGCGGATCGTCACGGCGGTTTTCGATCCGGCGCACCTGACGCAGAATCGTGCTGGCATGAACTTCGGCGGCGCGGGCGAGTGCGCGAATGGATGTGCCCGCAGCGGTGTGATCAAGATAGTGACGCACCGGTTGCGGCACCAATTCAGGCAGCACCCGCGCGACCATGAAACGTGGTTCAGTCCGCATGTTGTCCCCATGTGATATGCACAGTTCTTCTGAATGCACCCGCAAGTTGTCCACAACCTAAAGTTGTAAACGTTTCCGATTTGTTAACAATGAGCAGTTTGTTCATCATTGTTTCTAAAAGATAAACATTCTTAACCCCTGCGTTCTTAACCTTTTGCCTCTGCGCAACACCCGCATAGGTTGTGTAATTGTCCACAGGCTGGAAACAAAAGGATGCTGCTCATGTTGGATGTTTTGGGGATGGTTGGCGCGTTGGAGCGCCCGAAATTGCTGGTCAATGCTGCCCGTTTTGGTTTGGACGATTATGACCGCGAGCGGCATTTGCGCCGCGTGCTACGCACAGATCACCTGCCCCGCCCGGCACAGGCGCTGATGATGCTGTTAGAGCTGGAATCGGTCATGGACGGGCAACGCACAGCCAAACAGGCCGAGTATGGCATCGCCCGCCATCTGGATCTTTTGATCGCCATCATGGGCGAGGCACGGATCTTGCGCGCCACGTCCCGCCCATCAGTCGTCGCTACATAAAGCTGTCGGGCATGCTGGCCTTTTTCGCCTCGACGTAGGCGGTAAGGGCAGCATGGATTTCGGGATCAAGCGGCGGCTGCACGTAGGTATCGACCAGTTTTTGCACACGAACGCTGGCGAGGGCCTGGGTGTCGCGCGCGCCCTCCTCGTCCCATGTCTCGAAGGGCTTGTAATCAAACAGGTCCGAGCGCCAGAACGCGGTCTTGAAGTTCGCTTGCGTATGGGCGCATCCCAGATAGTGCCCGCCGGGGCCAACCTCGCGGATCGCGTCCATCGCCTGCGCGTTCTCGTCCATTTCGACACCCTTGGCCAGATGGTGCAGCGTGCCCAGCTGATCGGCATCCATGACGAATTTCTCGAAACTGGCGACAAGGCCGCCTTCGAGCCAGCCGCAGGAATGGAGCATGAAATTCACCCCCGCCAGCAGCCCCATATTGAGGCTGTTCGCGGTTTCATAGGCGGCCTGCGCATCTGGCAGCTTTGATCCACAGAACGACCCCGCACTGCGATAGGGCAGCCCCATGCGCCGCGCCAACTGCCCGGCCCCATAGGTGATATGCGCCGCCTCGGGCGTGCCGAATGTGGGCGCGCCAGAGTTCATGTCGATCGAGGTCACGAAAGCCCCGAAAATGACCGGCGCACCGGCGCGGATAAGCTGCGAATAGGCGACACCGGCCAGCACTTCGGCAAAGACCTGGGTCAGGGTGCCGGCCACAGATACCGGTGCCATCGCCCCGCCAACGATGAACGGCGAAATGATGCAGGCCTGATTATGGGCGGCGTAGACCTCCAAGGCGCCCATCATCGTCGCATCAAACGTCATCGGCGAATTGATATTGATCAGGTTCACCAGGACCGTGTTGTCGGCCACGAAGTCCTTGCCGAACAGAATCTCGCACATCTCGATGCTGTCCTGCGCGCGCTCGGGTTCGGTGACCGAGCCCATGAAGGGTTTGTCGCTCAGCGTCATATGCGCCAGCAACATGTCCAGATGGCGCTTGTTCACCGGCACATCGGTGGGTTCGCAAACCGTGCCGCCCGAGTGGTGCAGCCATTTCGACATATATCCCAGCTTCACGAATTTCTGGAAATCCGCGATCGTGGCATAGCGGCGTCCGCCGGTCGCGTCGCGTACAAACGGCGGGCCATAGACGGGGGCCAGCACAAGGCTCTTGCCACCGATTTCAACAGAACGTTCAGGGTTGCGGGCGTGCTGGGTGAATGTCGCGGGCGCGGTTTCACACAATTTGCGTGCCAACCCCTTGGGAATGCGCACACGCTCGCCGCTGACATCGGCCCCCGCGGCCTTCCACCGTTCCAACGCGGCTGGATTGTCGACAAATGCCACGCCGATTTCTTCCAAAATCTGTTCGGCGTTGGCCTGGATCACATCCAACGCCGCCTCGTCGAGGATTTCATAGTTGGGGATATTGCGCTGGATATACTTGGCCGTTTCCACTGACACGGCGGTGCGTTCGGCGCGCCGCGCGGCCCCGCCACCACCACGCCCACGGCGGCCTGCACGTGCTGGTTCTGCTGCTGCTTCGGTCATGGCGATCATCCCAATAGAATCTGTTTTGCGCAAACCTACACCCGCGCCCCCCGCGCCCTGCACGGATTTGCGGCGCATGGGGGGGAAAAGCGACATTGCGCATGTTCACCACATCTTGCACCACCCCAAGTTCCGATTTACGAGGCGTCATGGATATTCAAGCCCAACACGACCGCCTTTTGATCATCGACTTCGGATCGCAAGTGACGCAGCTGATTGCGCGCCGCCTTCGCGAACTCAACGTCTATTGTGAAATTCACCCCTATCAGAACGTCACCGACGCCTTTCTGACCGATTTCGCCCCCAAGGCGGTGATCCTGTCGGGCGGGCCGGACAGTGTGACGCGTGACGGCAGCCCGCGCGCCCCGCAACTGGTGTTTGAACTGGGCGTGCCCGTTTTGGGCATCTGTTATGGCCAGCAAACCATGATGGCGCAACTGGGCGGCCATGTGGAACGCGGCCACGGCACGGCTGAATTCGGGCGCGCCTATGTCACGCCGAAAAACACGCTGCATCTGCTCGATGGCTGGTTTCTGACCGACAAGGAACAGGTCTGGATGAGCCACGGCGACCATGTTTCACGCATCGCGCCGGGGTTCGAGGTTTACGGCACCTCGCCCAATGCCCCTTTCGCGATCACTGCCGATGTGGCGCGCAATTTCTATGCGGTGCAATTCCACCCCGAGGTGCATCACACGCCCAACGGCGCGAAGCTTTATGAAAATTTCGTCCGCATCGCCGGGTTTCACGGCGACTGGACGATGGGCGCCTACCGCGAAGAAGCGATCCGCAAGATCCGCGAACAGGTCGGCGACAAAAAGGTCATCTGCGGGCTATCGGGCGGTGTGGATTCATCGGTCGCCGCTGTGCTGCTGCACGAAGCGATCGGTGATCAGCTGACTTGTGTTTTTGTCGATCACGGGCTGCTGCGCCAGCACGAGGCCGAGGAAGTCGTCACGATGTTCCGCGACAACTATAACATGCCCCTGATCCACGCCGACGAGCAGGAGTTGTTCCTGGGCGAGCTTGATGGCCAAAGCGACCCCGAAACCAAGCGCAAGATCATTGGCCGCCTGTTCATTGATGTGTTCCAGAAATACGCCAATCAGATCGCGGGCGCCGAGTTTCTGGCCCAGGGCACACTTTACCCCGATGTGATTGAATCCGTGTCCTTTTCCGGCGGTCCCTCGGTCACAATCAAAAGCCATCACAACGTGGGCGGCCTGCCCGAAAAGATGGGCCTGAAACTGGTCGAACCGCTGCGCGAGTTGTTCAAGGACGAGGTGCGCGAGCTGGGCCGCGAACTGGGCCTGCCGCCGTCGTTCATCGGGCGTCACCCCTTCCCCGGCCCGGGCCTCGCAATCCGTTGCCCCGGTGAGATCACCCGCGAAAAGCTTGATATCCTGCGCCGCGCCGATGCGGTCTATATCGACCAGATCCGCCGTCACGGGCTTTATGATGATATCTGGCAGGCCTTTGTCGCCATCCTGCCCGTGCGCACGGTCGGTGTGATGGGGGACGGGCGCACCTATGATTTTGCCTGTGCCCTGCGTGCGGTCACATCCGTCGATGGGATGACCGCGGATTATTACCCGTTCTCCCATGATTTCCTTGGTGAAACGGCCACGCGGATCATCAACGAGGTGCCGGGCATCAACCGCGTCACCTATGATATCACCTCCAAACCCCCCGGCACGATCGAGTGGGAATAGCCCGTCTTCTGCGCAGGCTGCTGATCTGCGGAGTGGCTATTTGGGCGCTGACCCTGATGGCGGTGCTGGGGTGGATGCTGGCCTGGCCCGAAACGGACACCACTGATCTGGCCCCGGCGGATGTGATCATCTGCTTTGGTGCGGGGATGCGGCCCGATGGCACGCTTGCCCCCGCCAGCATTGACCGGGTCGCCACATGCGCCCAGCTTTACGCCGCCGGTGTCGCGCCCAGGGTGCTGACCACGGGCGGAACGGCCAGTCCCGATGGCCCCAGCGCAGGCGGGCAGATGGCGGCGCTGGCCCAGGACTATGGTGTGCCTGCCACTGATCTGATCGTCGAAGGGCGCGCGCAATCGACGCTACAAAACGGCCTGTTTTCCCTGCCACTGATCAGTGATGCACAACGGATCATCATCGTCAGCGAGGGCTTTCACCTGCCCCGTAGCTGGGCATCGCTGCGCTGGGCGGCATGGCAGTTGGGGCGCGACCAGCCCGATATTTCACTGGTCATGTCGAACACCGTGCGGCGCGATCCCGTATCGGGGCGGATCAACCACCGGATCATCCTGCGCGAAACGCTGGCGCTGTGGTTCAATGCTGCCCGCGCGATGGCCTACAGCCTTGGTGGGGCATTCGGTATGGCCCCCGCGGATCGGCTGGACTGGCTGCGATAACCCGGTCGTCTTCCGTTCAATACAACTCCGGGGGAGTCCGCGAGGACGGGGGCAGCGCCCCCCTACCCCCACGCAGCCTTTTCTTAATGTGCGGGCTGTGTCACATGCTTTGAAACAGTCAAGGTTCCACCATGTCACCAACCCTGCAAGCAGCCCTGTGGATGACCGGCGCAATTGCGTCATTCACGGCGATGGCGATTGCCGGACGCGCTGTCAGCTTCGACCTTGATACCTTTGAAATCATGACCTACCGCAGCCTGTTCGGGCTGGGCATCGTCTTGATCGTGGCCAGCGCGGCAGGCACCCTGCGCCAGATCAGCCGCCGCCATCTTGGCATCCACCTGATCCGCAATCTGGCGCATTTTTCGGGGCAGAATCTGTGGTTCTTTGCGATCACCGTGATCCCGCTGGCGCAGGTTTTCGCGCTGGAATTCACGACACCACTCTGGGTGATCATGCTTTCGCCGCTGATCCTTGGGGAACGGCTGACCCGGATCGGCGTGATTGCCGCGCTGATCGGTTTTACGGGCATCCTGCTGGTTGCCCAGCCCGGTGCGACGCCGCTTGGCGCAGGGGTAATCGCCGCCGCGCTCAGCGCCGTGGGGTTTGCCATTTCGGCCATCCTGACACGCCGCTTGACCCGCAGCGAAACGATCACCTGTATCCTGTTCTATCTCACGGCGATGCAGGCGGTCTTTGGCCTGATCTTTGCGGGATTTGACGGCGATATGGCCTTGCCAAGCGCGCAAACACTGCCCTGGCTTTTGCTGATCGGCTGTGCGGGCTTGCTGGCGCATTTCTGCCTGACCTCGGCCTTGCGGATTGCACCGGCCAGCGTGGTGATGCCAATGGATTTCGTGCGCCTGCCGGTAATCGCCCTGATCGGTGCGCAGTTCTACGGCGAAGTGCTTGATCCGCTGGTGTTTGTCGGGGCGGCGCTGATCTTTGGCGGCAACTACCTCAACATCCGGTTCGGACAGGCAAAAGCGCCCTTAGTAACGCAAAAGTAACGCTACGGCGCGAATACAACTTTGACGTTGCGTAAAGAATTGACCGAAACGTGATCCGGACTTTAGCAATGGTGCCGGGACGAGGATCTGCGCAGGCAACGCGCAACACACAGGGAAGAGAGTATGAACAAGTTTATGACCGCAGGCGCCGCCCTGCTTGCGACCACCACGATGGCCACCGCGGGTGGGATTGACCGTTCTGGTCAGCCGATCACAGCAATCTTTGAAGACGGCGATTACGTCGAACTGACGTTTGGGATGGTTTCGCCAAGCATCAGCGGCACAGCCTTCGGTCAGGCTTCGGGCAATATCGGCGTCGATTATACGCAAATCGGTTTTGCGCTGAAGACCGATCTGTCCGATGCGCTGTCGCTTGCGGTCATTCTTGACCAGCCATTTGGCGCGTCGGTTTCATATGACGATCCTGGCTATGCTCTTGCGGGGTCTTCTGCCAAGGTGGAGTCCCTAGGAACAACGGTGATTGGCCGTTACCGGATCAATGAGAACTTTAGCGTCCATGCAGGCGTGCGTCATGTGACCGCCAGCGGTGAATACACCGGCATTACATCTGCCCCACTGCCCGCAGGTGCTTATTCATCGGTTTATTCACCTGATAGTGCAACAGGCTACGTTATCGGTGCCGCATACGAACGTCCGGATATCGCAATGCGCATCGCCCTGACCTATTCCAGCGCGCTTGATTTTTCGCTCGATGGAAGCGCAGGCGACCTGACTGCGAACATGCCTGAATCCGTCAACCTCGATTTCCAGACAGGTATCGCCGCCGACACGCTCTTGTTTGGCTCGATCCGCTATGCCGCCTGGGACGGTGTGACACTGACCGACAGCACCCCGCCCGTTGGCGACATTGTGTCATATACTGACGATGTCATCACTTATAACGTTGGCGTTGGGCGTCGTTTCTCGGACAATTTCGCGGCCTCGGTTTCGATTGGCCACGAGCGCAGCACCGGCACGCCAACAGGGAATCTGGGGCCAACGGACGGTTATACCAGCCTTCAGCTTGGTGGGGCCTATGACCTTGGCAACGGCCTCGAGATTTCCGGCGGCCTGCGTTACGTCTGGATCGGTGATGCAGTAACCGTGCCACCCATCGGCGGCGTGTTTAACGACAATACTGCCGTGGCCGTAGGCCTCAAGATGGCTTACAACTTCTAAGCCACGTCAATATCACACAACATCAGCCCCGCCCAACCGGCGGGGCTTTTTCGTTGCAGGGCTGGGGCGCGCGCGCTACCTAACGGGCATGATTTATGAAACCGCATCCGATTGGTTGAATGCCCCGCAAAAGCGGGTGCTTTTGTTCGGCATGTCCGGCCTTGGGAAAACCCATGTGTCCAACATGCTGCGCGCCAGCGGCGATTGGTTTCACTACTCGGTCGATTACCGGATCGGCACGCGCTATATGGGCGAATTGATCGCCGACAACGCCAAGCGCGAAGCGATGCAGGTGCCGTTCTTGCGCGATTTGCTGCTGTCGGACAGCATCTATATCGGCTCGAACATCACGTTTGATAATCTGACACCTGTGTCCACCTATCTGGGCAAACCGGGCGATCCGGCCCAAGGTGGCCTGCCAATGGCGGAATTCAAGCGGCGCCAGGCGCAGTTTCAGGCCGCCGAGATTGCCGCGCTCAATGACACACCGCATTTCATTGACCGTGCGGGCGCGCTTTATGGCTATCCGCATTTCATCTGCGATACCGGCGGGTCGATCTGTGAATGGGTCAATGGCACGGATGATGATCCTCTGATGCAGATGCTATCGCAGAACTGCCTGATGGTCTGGATCAAAGGCAGCGATGCACACACCGCAGAACTGGTGCGCCGCTTTGACAAGGCGCCAAAACCGATGGCCTATCGCCCTGATTTTCTGGCAGATTGCTGGGACAGATATCTGAATGAAAACAATCTGTCAGAAGGTGATGTTAATCCTGATGACTTCATCCGCTGGACCTATGCCAGCGCGCTGGCGCACCGCCAGCCACTTTACGAGCGAATGTCGCGCTGGGGTGTCACCGTCACGGCTGAAGCGATCGCAGATCTGCGCAGCCCGGCGGATTTTGACGCCCTGATCGCCCGCTCCCTGCCGGCCTAGCGCCTGTCCCACCTTCGCCGAAAGCAAGACAATGCCCATCAAGATTCCCGCCGACCTGCCCGCCTTTGATGTCCTCACCCGCGAGGGCGTCAACGTCATGTCCGAAGATCAGGCCGCCCGTCAGGATATCCGCCCCCTGCGGATCGCCCTGCTGAACCTGATGCCCAAGAAAATCCAGACCGAAACCCAGTTTGCCCGCCTGATCGGTGCAACCGCGCTGCAAATCGAGCTGACCCTCATCAAGATGAGCGATCACGAGGCCAAAACCACCGCTGCCGAACATATGGAAGAATTCTATCGCCCCTTCGGCGAGGTGAAAAACGAACGTTTCGACGGGCTGATCATCACCGGCGCGCCAATCGAACACCTGCCCTTTGATCAGGTCACCTATTGGGACGAACTGCGCGAGATCTTCGCCTGGACCCAGACCCACGTTCATTCCACCTTTGGCGTTTGCTGGGGCGGCATGGCGATGATCAACCACTTTCATGGCATCAAAAAACACATGCTGGATCACAAGGCATTCGGCTGTTTCCGCCATTATGTGACGGATGCGTCATCACCATATTTACGCGGTTTTTCAGATGATTGCGTGATTCCCGTCAGCCGCTGGACGGAGATGCGCCAGGATGAAATCGACGCCGCGACCGGCCTGCGCACCCTGATCACCAGCCCCGATGCGGGCCCGTGCTTGGTCGAAGACCCCGCGCATCGTGCGCTCTATATCTTCAACCACTTCGAATATGACAGCGGCACCCTCAAGGAAGAATATGATCGCGACGTGGCGACAGGCACGCCGATCAACGTGCCGCAAAACTACTATCCGAACGATGACCCGACGAAACCGCCGCAAAATCGCTGGAGAAGTCACGCACACCTTCTATATGGTAACTGGCTGACCCAAGTGTATCAGTCCACACCGTATGATTTGAATGAAATTGGCCATTAAACTCTCACTCGCCGCGCTTGCCCTGCTGACCGCAGGCGGCACCTTTGTGGACAAACGCGCCGACCAGCGCGAGACACAGGCCGAGGTGGACTACCCGCCCGAGGGTGATTTCGTTATCGTGAACGGCCAGCGCGTGCACTACGTCATGGAAGGCAGCGGCCCCGATCTGGTGCTGATCCACGGCGCCAGCGGCAATACGCGCGATTTTACCTTTGCCTTTGTCGATCTGGTCAAGGAAGACTACCGCGTGATCGTGTTTGACCGCCCCGGGCTGGGCTATAGCGACCGGGCGAGCGATGAATTTGGTGGCCCGTTCAACCGGGCCGCCGAAAGCCCGGCTGAGCAGGCGATCATGCTTCAGGCCGCCGCCCAACAACTTGGCGCCGAGAGGCCCATCGTGCTGGGCCATTCCTTTGGCGGCACGGTCGCGCTGGCCTGGGCGCTGGAACGTCCCGATAATATCGCGGCGGTGATCAACGTCGCCGCCCCCTCGAACCCCTGGCCGGGCAAGCTGGGCGCGCTTTACCGGATCAACGGCACGGCTGTCGGCGGTGCATTGCTGCCGCCGCTGATCACCGCATTCGCCAGCCAGCAGCGGATCGAGGACAATATCGCCAGCATCTTTGAGCCACAAGACGCACCCGATGGCTATGCCCATTACGTTGGCGCAACCCTGACCACGCGGCGCGCCCCGTTTCGCGCCAACGGGCGGCAGGTCAACAGCCTGCGCCCGCATGTGGTTGAAATGTCAAAACGCTATGGCGAAATCACGATTCCCGTCGAAATCATCCACGGCAACGCCGACACCATCGTGCCGCTTGATATCCATTCAATCCCGCTGTCGCGGCAAATTCCGCAGGCCAACCTGACCGTGCTGGATGGGATCGGCCACATGCCACATCACGTGGCCCCGGATGAGGTGATTGCCGCGATCAACCGCGCCGCCGCGGCGTCCCGATTGCGCTAGCCGCCCGTCCCGCCCATACTGCCCAAAATACCGGAGTATCCTATGGACCTGCCATTTGACGGCGCAATCAGCGCGTTTTTCAACAACACCGCCCCCGACGCCGTGCGCTCTGAAATCAAGGGCGCCAAGAAGGGCGAGATACTGTCCACCGATTACCCCTATCACAAGCGCTGGAAGCGCAGCGAATACGAGGAGGCGCTGGCTGCCCTGCAAATCGAACTGGTCAAGATGCAGGCCTGGGCGCGCGAAAGTGGTGCGCGGATCGCCATTGTCTTTGAAGGGCGCGATGCAGCGGGCAAAGGCGGCACGATCAAACGGTTTCGCGAAAACCTGAACCCGCGCGGTGCCCGCGTTGTGGCGCTGTCCAAACCGACCGAGGCAGAAGCCGGCCAGTGGTATTTCCAACGCTATATCGAGCACCTGCCGACCGCGGGTGAAATCGTGTTCTTTGACCGTTCGTGGTATAACCGGGGCGTGGTCGAGCATGTGTTTGACTTTTGCACCCCGCAGCAGCGCGCCCATTGGTTCACCCAGGTGGTGCCATTTGAACAGATGCTGGTAGACGAAGGCATCATGGTCTTCAAGATCTGGCTGAACGTCGATCGCGCGGCACAGTTGCAACGCTTTCTGGACCGCGAAAAAGACCCGCTCAAACAATGGAAACTCAGCTGGATCGACGTCGAGGGGCTGAAACGCTGGGCTGCCTATACGGACGCGATCGCCGAAACGCTGGCCCGCACCCACACCGATACGACACCCTGGATCGTGGTGCGCAGTGACGACAAACGCCGCGCCCGCGTCAACGCCATCCGCGCCGTGCTGACCCAGATCGACTATGCCCGCAAAGACGCGGATGCCTTGGGGCGGGTCGATGCAAAGGTCGCCGGTGGCCCCGAACTCTGGTCCGCCAAGTGAGCAAGCGCGGCTATCATCACGGCAATCTGCGCGAGGCCTTG
This sequence comes from Octadecabacter sp. SW4, assembly GCF_008065155.1. Taxonomy (NCBI): domain Bacteria; kingdom Pseudomonadati; phylum Pseudomonadota; class Alphaproteobacteria; order Rhodobacterales; family Roseobacteraceae; genus Octadecabacter; species Octadecabacter sp. SW4. Next base: position 1,590,331 of record NZ_CP042819.1, read on the forward strand.
ATCACGGCCGCCCTGCGGCTGATCGAAACCAAGGGCCCGACCGGTTTCACCCTCTCGGAGGCCGCGCGCGAGGCGGGTGTGACCCCGGCCGCCGTCTATCGCCATTTTGAGGGCCGCGAAGACCTGATCGCCGAAGCCGCACGTCAGGGTTACGAGATTTTCGCCGATCTGCTAGACCACGCCTATGACAAGGGCCAGCCATCGGCACTGGCCGCCTTCGAGTCCACAGGGCGCGCCTATCTGGCCTTCGCGCGCCGCTTTCCCGGGCATTACGTGGCGATGTTTGAAAGCGGCATTTCGATCCAGCGCACCCCTGCCCTGAACGCCGCCGCGACCCGTGCACTGGGGGTGCTGGAAAAGGCCGCCGAGGATCTGAGCCAACACATCCCCGCAAACAAGCGCCCGCCCCCGCAGATGTTTTCCGCCCATATCTGGGCGATGTCGCACGGGGTGGTCGAACTGTTCGCCCGTGGCAGCCCGGGCACCAAATCCCCCTTCCCGCCCGAAGACCTGCTGGAAAGCGGTATCGGCATCTATCTGCGCGGGCTGGGGTTGATCAAACCCGACGACTAGCACCCAAAGCGCGGCCACCACGCCTGCGGCGCCTCAAGGCAAGTTTTTTGCATTACGCCCGACCTTTGATCGAGATCAAAGTCAAGTGCTGCGCTGCGCGATAGTGTCAACCCATGCCACAGAGGCCGGACGCCAAAGTCCGGTGCGCAGGAGAAATTCGAAACCGCTGACCGATGATCCACATCCCGATTGCCCCGCCAACAAATGCGTGGGGGGCATGAGGTCGGAGATATCGGCTGGCACACACTCAAAGAAGGACCACACGATGTCTATGTTCCAATCAAGCGTTGCAAAGATCGCCCTGGCGAGTTTTGGCGCAGCTACATTTGCAACTGTATCACTGGCCGATGTCGGCCACGATGCGGACGCCAATATCGGCCAGTCGGGCGATGTCTCAACCATCGACCGGGTGATCGAGGTCGATATGGGCGAAATGTATTTCACCCCCGGCTCTTATGATATCAAGCAGGGCGAAACCATCAAGTTTGTCATGGTTAACACAGGCCGTGCCGTTCACGAATTCAACATCGGCACCGATGCGATGCAGGACGCCCACCTGCGTGAAATGACAACGATGCTGCGCGGCGGCATGATGTCCACCCGCGAACTTTACCACGACAAGATGCTGGAAGCCGGGATGATGCACGCCGATGCCAACGCCCGTTTGCTGGCCCCCGGTGAATCCGCCGAACTGGTCTGGACCTTCAGCGGCGACGCCGAAGATATCCTGATTGCCTGCAACGTTCCCGGCCACCGCGAGGCCGGCATGGAAGCCGCAATCAACATGATGCCAGCAACCGACAGCTAAAACCGCGCGGTCACTGACCCGCAAATGCGCACGCCTTCGGGCGTGCGTTTTTTGTTGCGATACGAAAAAGGGACCGCCAAGACTGGCGGTCCCTGAAACAATAAACGCATCGTTGATGCAAGACTAGCGCTTGGAGAACTGGAAGCTCTTCCGAGCCTTGGCCTTGCCGTATTTCTTGCGTTCCACAACGCGACTGTCGCGGGTCAGGAAACCGGCGGCTTTCAGCGCGCCTCCGGGCGATGTCCCACGGCGCAATGAAACTCTTTACCGGTGCAGCCTCGGCACCGAAAGCCCGTCCCGCCTCAATATCTGCTTGAAAGCGAGGACGGCGTTTATCTGCGTGGATTGGGGCCGATCAAACCGTTCGAATAAACACTTTGCCAAATCAAAGATTTGGCAGCGCCCGAACCGCCCCCACGGGGCGGGCGCTTTGCTTCCACCCCTCGGTTCGGGCGCGTGGCATAATCTAGTGCGTGGGACTTGCCAGCATGTTGAAAGAGACTAACGAACAAACCGCTCGTAGGCCCAATAGAGCCCCATCCCAACCCCACTTGGGAGAAACATTACGTATATCATATGCATCATATCATCATCGCGCATGTAACTTCCGTAAGGCGAAAACAACACGACGAAAACGCCAACAGCCAAAACCCAACTTAGTGCAGCAAAGATGGCGATCCGCCAAGTTTGCGGGATTGTGCCAGCATATCGTTTAACCTGATTCACACCTATGCCACTTTGCCGCGACATTCTCGGGTTTCGTTCTGCGCTTTCGGCGCGAAATTCAGGCCAACGATTGCGGAGATAGAAAATATTGATAATCATCCAGAGTAAATTTAGCGACAAGATTGTCGTAAGGATCAAAGCCCACCGTCGTCTTTGGATTGCTTGACGATGTATAATAGACAGAATCCCAAGCGCCGTGACTCCAGTAATTATGGTTCTCAAATCACCGTCGGCGAACCCAAGAAGCGCAATTACAAACGCAATCAATCCAATTCCAATAGTAGTATTAACAATGTAAAAGTAACCCCACTTGAAACCAAGTTTTGAAGGGTTCTTTTGCCACCATTTTTCACCTTTCGAAAATGCAAAGAAAAGCGAGAGCAAAGCTATCGCTACAACTACAACATAACCAATCCATCGAAAGTCGCCTGCCATACGGTGAATACCTTACAAAAATTGTGTTGATCGAAGAATACTGATGGATTCATTACCATTTGTGGGATGCCATAACTCTCCAGCAATACCAAACACAAAAAGGGCGCCCCGCTGGGGCGCCCTTTCCAAAACCATATCGCCAAACTTAACGCTTGGAGAACTGGAAGCTCTTGCGGGCCTTGGCCTTGCCGTATTTCTTGCGTTCCACAACGCGACTGTCGCGGGTCAGGAAACCGGCGGCTTTCAGCGCGCCGCGCAGGGACGGATCATAAAGCTGCAACGCTTTCGAGATCCCGTGCTTGACCGCACCGGCCTGACCGGACAAGCCGCCGCCCTTGACGGTGGCATTGACGTCGAACTGGTCAGCGACACCGGCAACCGAAAACGGCTGGCGCAGGATCATCTGCAACACGGGGCGTGCAAAATAGACTTTCATTTCGCGGCCATTGACGGTGACCTTGCCCGAACCGGGCTTGATCCAGACGCGGGCGATCGCATCCTTGCGCTTGCCGGTGGCATAGGCACGGCCCAGATCGTCGCGGACAGGCTCGCGGGTGATGGTTTCAACGACGGGTGCCGCTTCGACGCCTTCGGCCACAGCGCCCAGCTCTTCGAGGGAGTTCACTTGATCGGCCATTATGCAGTCCTCGTGTTCTTTTTGTTCATGGATTTGACATCCAGAACTTCGGGCTTTTGGGCGTCCATGCCATGTTCGGTCCCTGCAAAGACGCGCAGATGGGTCATTTGCTGACGCGACAGGCGGTTGCCGGGCAACATGCGCTTGACGGCCTGCATCACGACACGCTCGGGGTGGGCACCCTCGAGGATTTCGCCGGTTGTCTTCGACTTGATGCCGCCGGGGTGGCCGGTGTGCCAGTAGTTCGGCTTATCGCGCTTGTTGCCGGTCAACTGCACCTTGTCGGCGTTGATGACAATGACATTGTCGCCCATATCCATGTGCGGGGTGAAAGACGGCTTGTGCTTGCCGCGCAAGCGGGTCGCAATCACAACGGCAAGACGGCCCAGAACAACGCCTTCGGCGTCGATCAGGATCCATTTCTTGTCGATGTCTGCCGGGGTAGCAGAATAGGTTTTCATCGGAGTGCCCTTAAAAAGCTGGGAAATTAGGATTGGGGTGTTCTACAGGGTTTGCGCGCGCAGTCAAGGGCCACGTATCGCTAAAAATCATTGCAAAACAGTATCTTAAAAATGCGGTATTATTTTACCCCATAGCTTAGGCCCGATTGTCCTGGCCGCCATCCCTCCCCCACAGAATAGCGGGTAATTTGTGCGCGGTGTCAGGCCAATGGCACCGATTGGGGTGGAATCGAATAGGTCAAAGCGGCGCGCGCCACAGGGTCCGCCTGCCCCACGCCATAGATCAGCCCATCGCCCACGGCCAGCACACGACCCAGCTTGAGCACCCGCGCCTTGCAGATCAGATCGACGCCCGCCGCCGGTTTGCGCATGAAATCGATATTGGCATTGGTCGTGACGGTCAAAGCCGTAGGGCCGATCATCGCCAGAATCGCCAGATATGTGGCGACATCGGCAAGACCAAACATCGCAGGGCCGGACACGGTGCCGCCCGGGCGCAGGTGCTGTTCTGCGGCGATCAGGCGCAGGGTCAGACACATCTCGCCGACGTCTTCAATCGCATACTGGGCGGCAACCTGCGGGAACTGATGCACCAGAAAGGCGTTAAGCGCCGCTTTGTCCATTTGTAATCCCATGTCTTCCCTCGGCCCTGTTGCCCGCCTAGAGTTGCCGTGAAACAACCCAAAGAACAAGGAGGCACGCCATGCTTTTCACGCGCGATGATCAAAACGCAGTGGCGCATCTGCGCATGACCGCGCCCGCGCGGCTGAACGCGCTGAGTGATGCGATGCTGGCCGCGCTGCACGGCGCGCTGGATGATATCGCCAAGGATCGCACGGTGCGCGCAGTGATCCTGTCGGGCGAAGGCAAGGGTTTTTGCGCTGGTCACGACCTGAAGGAAATGCAAGCCGGGCGCGCAGGTGCCGATGGCGGGGCCGCCTATTTCGCCGATCTTTTCAGGCGCTGCGCAGCCCTGATGTTGCGCATTCAGTCAATCCCGCAACCTGTCATTGCCATGCCCCACGGCATCGCCACCGCCGCGGGCTGCCAGCTGGTTGCGACCTGTGACATGGCCGTGGCGGCACATGGCACGCGCTTTGGCGTCAATGGCGTCAATATCGGGCTGTTCTGTTCAACGCCGATGGTCGCCCTGACCCGTAACATCCCGCGCAAGGCCGCCTTTGAAATGCTGACCACGGGGCGGTTCATCGACACTGACGACGCGCTGCGCCTTGGCTTGATCAACCGTGCCGTGCCCGCTGATCAACTGGCAAGCGCCACACAGGAGCTGGCCGAAACGGTGGCAGGCAAGCTGGCCAGCGCCGTGGCCATCGGCAAGCAGGCCTTTTATGCGCAGGCCCAGATGGAGACCGCGCAGGCCTACGCCTATGCGGGCGAGGTCATGACCACCAATATGCTGGAGCGCGACACCGACGAGGGCATCAGTGCCTTCCTCGAAAAACGCACGCCCGACTGGTCTGACAGGTAACGTGGGTTTCAACCCACCTTACCGATCACGCAATCCACTTGGCTTGCCGCATCGCCTCTCCTAAAGTGAATCACGGATGGGAAAGGATATTGATATGAAAACCACCTTTTGGGGGGCTATGGTCCTTTGCGCACTTGCGGGCACAACGCAGGCGCAGGGGTTTGAAAGCGCCGACCTCGGCTTTCAGCTTTATAAATATGACGAAGGCGGCAATATCGACACGACTTTTGCCGTGCTCACGGCGGACGCCAGCTATTTGATCACGCCGCGCGCAGGTGTGCAGGTCGGGCTGGCCTATTCGCACGAGGTTGATGTTTCGCAGGCCTGGCTGTCGGTGGGTGACACCCGTGCGGCGACGATTCACGCCTTCGTTGATCCCACAGACAGCACTCGCATCGGCCTGATGATCGGCGCCGACAGCTACAACGAGGGCGATTATATCTACGCCCTCGAAGGCACCTATGTGGCCGACCGCTACCGTGTCGAGGCCCGTGTCGGGCGGTTTGAGTCCGACATCGAACCGGCCTCGCTGGCTGAAATCTCGACGGCGTTCGATCTGACCGGTCGTTTGCAAGGCACCGGCAGCTACCAGCGGGTCACATATGACGGTGGTTTTGGCTATTTCGAGCTGGCGGCCCTTGGGCTGGGCTATGACATCACCGACCGTCTGACCGGTTATGCCAATTACGGCAACACGGTGAATGATTTTGGCGGCGGATCGGTGTTCGAGGGCAATCAGATCACCCTTGGCGTCACGATGGCGATTGGCGGTGGGCAGAACCCGCGCGCCTTTACCTATAATCCGTTCTTCTAGGGTTTGGGTGGGTAACGTGGGTTAAAACCCACGTTACCCCGCAATCCCCCGACCAGCAAAAGCGCGTCCCCCAAACGGCCACGCTGCGCGCCAGATCAACGGGCGCTGTCACAATCCATAGATCGCGCCGAATTTGCCTTCCAGATAGGACAGCAGCGGTGCCTCGCTCGGGGTCGCCCCGCTGGCCATCTCGATCACCGTGCGGGGCTCGTATAACCCGCCGTGGCGTTGCACGTTCTGGCGCAGCCAGCCTGTCGCGCGCGCGGTGTCGCCCTGCGCCAGTTGCGCGTCCAGATCGGGAACGGCGGCGCGCAGCGCCTCGTGCAGGCAGCCCGCATAAACATTGCCCAAGGTATATGTCGGGAAATAGCCAAACAGCCCGACCGACCAATGGACATCCTGCAACACGCCATTGCTGGGCTTGTCCACCGCAAAGCCGAAATCAGCGGCGAAACGGTCATTCCACGCGCTCTCGAGGTCATCAACCTCAAGATCACGCCCCACAAGGGCGCGCTCCAGATCGGAACGCAGCAGGACGTGCAGATTATATTGCACCTCGTCGGCTTCGGTGCGGATAAAGCCGTTGGTGACGCGGTTCACGGCCGCGTAAAACGTATCTGCATCGGCGATCCCGAAATCGCCAAAGGCATCGCGCATCTGCCCGTAAAGCCATCCGGTAAAGGCGCGGCTGCGCCCCAGCTGGTTTTCATAAATGCGCGACTGGCTTTCGTGCACGCCCATCGACGCACCTGCCCCCAAAGGGGTCAACAGATAATCGGCGTCGATATTCTGTTCATACGCCCCGTGGCCGACCTCGTGAATGGTGGAATAGATGCAGTTGAACGGATCGCTGGCGGCGGTGCGCGTGGTGATACGCACATCGGTGCCCGAACCGCTGGAAAACGGATGCACGGCCTTGTCCACGCGCCCCTTGGCCATGTCATAGCCAAAGACCTTGGCGATCATGCGCGACAGTTTCATCTGCGCACCCTCGTCAAAGTCACCGGTCAGGCCCTGCGGCGCAGGCTTGTCGAGAATAGCCGCGCGCAGGTCCACCAGACGCGGGCGCAGGGCATCGAACATCGCTGACAGGTTCGCCGCCGTGGCGCCGGGTTCGTAATCATCCAGCATCGCGTCATAGACATCGCCATCCGCGGCCAGCGCGGCACCTTCTTCGCGCTTGAGGGCCAGAACCTCGCGCAGGGTCGGGGCAAAGGCGGCAAAATCATCTGCCGCACGGGCCTCGGCCCAGACACCCTGGGCGGCACTGGTGACGCGGGCGATCTCGGCAGCCAGGCGGGCTGGCACCTTGCTGGCGCGCTCGAACTGGCGGCGGATGTGGCGCAGGTTGGCCACCTCGACTTCGCCGCTGGTCTCGGCGGCAGCCAGCCAATCTCCGACACGCGGGTTGGTGCGGCGCGCATGCAGCACGCCCTCGATTGCGGCCATTTCCTCGGATCGTTGCGCGGCCGCCGCGCGTGGCATCATGGTTTCCTGATCCCAACCGAGACGACCGGCGATCTGCCCCAGCGCTTCGGTTTCGCGCTGGAAGGCCATCAAATCCTTATAGGCAGTCATGGCTATCCCCTCACGGATTGCGGCAATGGGTAGCGCGCCAGATAACGGCTACGGATAATCAGCACCCACAGAACCACGGCCCCGAATTGATGCACGATGGCAATTTGCACCGGTGCGCCATAAAGCACGGTCACAATGCCCAGCACCATTTGCAGCGACAACATCGCCAGCACGGCGTTATACGCAAAACGGGTGGCGCCATTGGCCGATTTTCGGCCCCGCAGCCAGACCACGATCCCAAAGGCAAACAGCAGATAGCCCGCCATCCGGTGGATGAATTGCACCAGCCCTGCATCTTCGAAAAAGGCGCGCAGGACGGTGGTGCCGGCAAAGGGGTCAGGCGGGAAGAACCCGTCGCCCATCAAGGGCCAGGTGGGAAAATTGCGCCCCGCATCAATGCCTGCCACCAGCGCGCCCAGCAGGATTTGCAAAAAGGCAAAATGCATCAGCCCCGTGGTGATCGAAAACAACCGCGCCTCGCCCGCGCGGCGGGCCTGCATCAGATCGGCCTCGCGCCGCCCCAGCAACAGCACATACCAGGCGATGAACCCCAAAATGACAAAGGCCAGCCCCAGATGGATCGCCAGCCGATACGATGCCACATCCAGCATGCCCGGACGCAACCCGCTGGACACCATCCACCAGCCCACAGCGCCCTGCAAACCGCCCAATGCGCCAACGAAAACGAGCCGCCCCGTCCAGCCCGTGGGAATTTGTCTGCGCAGCAAGAACCACAAGAACCCGATCGCCCAGACAAGCCCGATGGAGCGGGCCAACTGGCGATGGCCCCATTCCCACCAATAGATCACCTTGAATTCGGCCAGCGACATGCCGGCATTCTGTTCAACGTATTCGGGAATTAACTTGTAGGCGGCAAATTCGGCCTCCCAATCGGCGGCATTCAGAGGTGGAACCGACCCCGACAGGGGCTTCCATTCGGTGATCGACAGACCAGAATCCGTCAGCCGCGTCAGCCCGCCCACGGCAATGACAATCACGACCATCGCGAACAATACCATCAGCCAGCGCCGGATCGCGCCGCGCGCGCCCTGCCCGCGCCGATCAATGCTGCCTTTGGCCACAGGCGCGACCTTTTCGCTGCTCGCGACCTCTTCAAAAATGCTGCGTGGGTTCTGCGCCATGCGGTTCTCCTTGCCTCTTTCCGGAAAGCTATTGCGCACCTATAGCCAAGGCAAGCGCACAGCCCCATTTCTTCTGATCAAAAACCTCCCGCGAGGGCGCGCAGGCCAGCGACACGCGCTAATCGCGGTCCTTCCAGCGCACCATTTGCCGCATCACCCCGTGCAGCATCTGCACATCGGCGCGGCTTAGCGGCATCCGGCTCCAGAGGTTGCGCAGGTTCATTTTCATGCTCTCGGCCTTGGCCTCGGGCCAAAAGAAACCGGCGCGTTCCAGCGTGTCCTCGTAGTGATCGGCGAGCTTTTCAATTTCGACCTGTTCGGCCCATGCGCCATCGCGCGCCATATCGACGCGGGTCGCGACCACCTCGGCACTTGCGCGGCGCCATTCGTATCCCACCAGCAGAACACATTGCGCCAGATTGAGACTGGGAAAATCGGGGTTCACCGGCACCGAGATAATCGCATTGGCCCGCGCGATATCCTCGTTTTCCATGCCCGCGCGTTCGGGGCCGAACATCACCGCAACCTTGCCGCCAGCGGCGATTTTCGCCGCCGCCTCCGCCATTGCCGCCTCGGGCGACAGCACCGGTTTGGTCAGCCCGCGCGGGCGCGCGGTGGTGGCATAAACATAGGTGCAATCGGCCAATGCGGCGGGCGTGTCGGCGCTGATCACCGCCGCGTCCAGCAACCGGCCCGCGCCACTGGCCATCGCTGTGGCATTGGGGTTGGGCCAGCCGTCACGCGGGGCAACGATGCGCATCCGGTCAAGCCCGAAATTCCACATGGCACGGGCTGCCGCGCCGATGTTTTCGCCCATTTGCGGGCGGATCAGCACGAATGTGGGTTGGGCGGTTTCGGTCGGCATTTTTTGTCCTTCGGGGGCGTGGCCCGTGTTACGCTTGCACATCCGACAACGCAAGGAGACGAGGATGGCTTACGACGACGGGCTTGCGGCACTGATGCGCGACGATCTGGCACACACGCCCGGCATCAGCGAAAAGAAGATGTTTGGCGGTCTGTGTTTTCTGCTCAATGGCCATATGGTTTGCGGTGTCCACAAAGGTGGCGGAATGTTCCGCGTCGGTAAACCCGCAGAACCCGATGCCCTCAACATCGAGGGCTGCGCGCCGCTTTCCTTTACCGGACGGCCGATGGGCGGGATGGTTGATGCCAGCGAAGACCTGATCGGCGATGACGCCCGCCGCGCCGCTTTGATGGCGCTCGCGCTTGCCCATGCTGGGTCGTTGCCTCCCAAGTAGCCAAGCGCGGGGAATGTCGCTAGAACGGCGCGACTCTCACTAGCGGAAACACGCATATGTCCGACGAAACCCCCGAACTGCCACAGATCTATCTGATCACACCGGCCGAATTCGAGCTCTCCAGCTTTCCCGACCGGCTGGCAGCCTGTCTTGACAGCACCGATGTGGCCTGCGTGCGCCTGTCGCTGGCCACTCGCGACGAAGACCGCATCGCAAAGGCCGCCGATGCCCTGCGCGCCGTCACGCACGCCCGCGACATTGCGCTGGTGATCGAAAGCCATATCCTGATGGTCGAACGGCTGGGCCTTGACGGGGTGCATCTGATTGATCACGCCCGTTCCGTGCGTCAGGTGCGCAAGGATCTGGGCGCCGATGCGATCGTCGGGGCCTACTGCGCCGCCTCGCGCCATGACGGGATGACGGCGGGCGAACTTGGCGCGGATTACGTCAGCTTCGGCCCCGTCGGGGAGTCGCCCCTTGGGGATGGCACGCGCGCGCAGCCCGAGCTTTTTGAATGGTGGTCACAGATGATCGAAGTGCCGGTGGTCGCCGAAGGCGCGCTTGACACCGATCTGATCCGCACCCTGGCGCCGCACACCGATTTCTTTGGCATCGGTGACGAAATCTGGCACCAAGACGATCCCGCCCAAGCCCTGCGCGCCTTCAGGGCTGCAATGACCTGATCAGCCCCTCGCGCACCCGACTTTCAAGCGTGCTTGCCAGCGCCTTGCGATCGCCAAAATCCGCGACCCGCACGGGCGCGTGATAGGTCACCGTGACACTGCCCTGCCTGCGCGCGGCCAGCGTTGACAGCAGATGCGGGCCGAAGTCCATATCGCCCCACCAGCCGTAAAACCGCGCATCCGCCCCTGTGGGTCCGCGATAGACCACCGAAACGGGCTGGATCGACAGGGTCTCGCGCAGCCCCGGGGCAAAGAACGCGGCAAACAGTGTCGGCTTGAAGGGCAAGACCCGCTGCCCGTCCGTCGATGTGCCCTCGGGGAAAAACAACAGCTTGTGACCCAGCGCCAGACGGTCCTGAAACACAGCCACCTGCGCGGACGCCGTGCGCCTGTCGCGCTGGATGAAAACCGTGCCCGTGGCGCGTGCCAGCCAGCCAATCCCGGGCCATTTCGCCACCTCGGCCTTGGACACGAAATAGATGCGTTTGCGCGCATTCAGTGCGAATATATCCAGCCAGGACGAATGATTGGCGACCACCGCGCCGGGGCCGGACATGACCTCGCCCTCGACCCGATAGCCCATCCCCAGCAAGACAAAGGCGCTGCGGCAGACAAACTGCGTGATATAGGGCGTCACGGGGCGGCGCGCGCCATAAAGGGGGCGCTCGATCAGCCGCACCAGCAACAAGACCGCAAGGCAGCCAAACACCAACACTGCCAACGGCAACCCGCGCCCCACCACGCGCAACCACGCGCCTGCACCCATAGCCGGATGGGGCGGATGGGTATCACTGTCCCAGGTGCTCATGCCGTGCCTTGTGTGTAAATGCCCTGGTGGCGGGTATTCATCTGCGCGGTATCCATCACCAGACAGACATCGGTGGTGTTAAAGGCATAATCCACGTAAGCCCCCTCGCCCACGCAGCCGCCCAGCCGCAGGTAGGCCTTGATCAGCGCGGGCGTGTCACGCATGGCCGCGGGGCGGTCGATCTGGTCTTCGGGCATCAGATCCATCGGTTGAAACACCCGCGATGTCACACGCAGGTTCTTTGGTGCCAGATGGCGGTGATGCAGCAACGACAGGGCTTGGGCCAATGCGGCGATATCCGTGCCGTGAAAGCTCGCGACACCGAACAGAATTTCGACCTCGTAGGCGGCGACGTAGCGGGCCAGCGCGCCCCAGAGTTCGAACATCGCCGTGCCGCCGCGATAATCGGGATGCAGGCAGGACCGCCCCAGTTCCAGCAGCTTGCGATCCAGCGCGCGCAATGCCGTCAGATCATATTCGTCCTCGCAGTAGAACTGCCCGGCGCGGGCGGCACCGTCCGCTTGCATCAAACGATATGCACCAACCACATGGTCACCGGGGCGGCGTGTTTCATCGACCAGCACAAGGTGGTCATAAAACGGATCGAACTTGTCGCGTTCAACCTGCGCGTCATGATCCACCAACGGCCCGTCGCCGCCCAATTCGCGCACGAACACGTCATAGCGCAGACGCAGGGCTGCCATCAGATCCGTGTCGTCGCGGGCCAGACGCGCTTGAAAAACAGGCTTGTGGGGTTTTGTCATCGCATTCTTGCCGTTGGGAGGTGATTTTCTAGGCGCGCGTTAACGCTTTGGCAACCATCACGGGCCAGTTTGAGACCAACTTGATTGACAGGGCGCGCTTCCTTGCTACCCTAAGTTGAATCACCACCCCCGGGGGATACTATGGACAGGCTCACGCGCGTGCCATCAATGACAACCTTGCCCGCCTCGCGGAAATTGACCGTGATGCGGCTGCCGATGTTGGATTGCACCTGCCCCACGCCCCAATCGGGCTGGGTGGGGTGGCGCACCAACATCCCCGGTTCCAGTATCGCATTGATCCCCTCCATCACGCCCTTTCCGGTGCCCGCATGAGGACACGCGCCGATATTTCCGCGCTGGTATCATCGCGCATCTGTCATGACCTTGTCAGCCCTTTGGGCGCGATTGGCAACGGTGTTGAACTGCTGGGCATGTCCGGCGCGCCCGAAGGGCCAGAATTGCAGCTGATCAACGAAAGCGTGGAAAACGCCAACGCGCGGCTGCGGTTTTTCCGCATCGCCTTTGGGGCGGCCAGCGCCGATCAGGTCATTTCGCGCAGTGAAATCCTTGCGACCTTGTCGGCGGCGTCACGTGGTGGCCGGCTGGCCTATGAATGGCGGGCTGCGGGTGATTTGCCGCGCCGCGCCGTGCGCGCCGCCTTTCTGCTGATCCAGTGCCTTGAATCGGCGATGGCGCTTGGCGGGCATATTGTCGTTGATTTACAAGATGATACATGGGTGGTCACCGGTGAAAGCGACCGCATGAATATCGACGTCGATCTTTGGGACAGCCTGACCAATGCGCGCGCGCGCGTGCCGCTGTCCTCGGCGCTGGTGCAATTTGCGCTGCTGCCCGAAGTTCTGGACGAGTTGAAGCGCAGCCTTTCGCTGGCGTTTGACACGGGCAAAATTTCCACACGCTTCTAGGACCGAACGGCGCCATCCCCGCTCACAAGATACTTGAAACTGGTCAACTGCGCCGCGCCCACGGGGCCGCGCGCATGCATCTTGCCGGTGGCGATACCAATCTCGCCGCCCATCCCGAACTCGCCGCCATCGGCGAATTGGGTCGACGCGTTATGCATCAGAATCGCGCTATCGAGACGCTCAAAGAAACGCGCCACCGCGCCTGCGTCCTCGGACATGATGCAATCGGTATGATTTGACCCGAAGGTGCGGATATGCGCAATCGCTTCGTCAATATTATCAACGACTTTCGCGGCGATCTTCATGTCAAGATACTCCATGCCCCAGTCATCATCGGTGGCTGGAACCGATCCCTTCAGCCCCTGCGCATGGACATCGACTCCGACGGCCATCAGATCATCGACAATCTGCTGCCCCAGCGCCAGCGCATCGCGATGCACCAGCAGACATTCCGCTGCGCCGCAAATGCCGGTGCGCCGCGTTTTGGCGTTCATCACGACCGCGCGGGCCATATCAGCATCGGCGGATTTGTCGATGTAGATATGCACGATCCCCTCAAGATGGGCGAATACCGGCACCCGCGCCTCGCGTTGCACCAACCCCACAAGGCCCTTGCCGCCCCGCGGCACGATCACGTCGATCGTATCGGTCATGGTCAGCATGGCGCTGACGGCAGCGCGATCCCGCGTTGGCACCAGTTGAATTGCGTCCGCAGGCAGGCCCGCATCAACCAGCCCCTTGACCATCGCCGCGTGGATCGCACCGCTGGAATGCAGGCTTTCCGAGCCACCGCGCAGGATCACCGCATTTCCGGCCTTCAGGCAGAGCGCACCCGCATCCGCCGTCACATTCGGACGGCTTTCATAGATCACGCCGATCACACCCAGCGGCGTGCGCACACGCTTGATATGCAGCCCGCTGGCCATGTCCCATTCGGCAAGGGTTTCGCCCACCGGATCGGGCTGTTCGGCGACCGCGCGCAGGGCATCGACGATCCCGCGAATCCGATCCTCGTCCAGCATCAACCGATCAAGCATGGCGCCGCTCAGGCCCTTTTCACGCCCAAACTCCATATCCCTGGCATTGGCGGCGATGATCGCTGCGCGATCTGTCCAGACATGTTCGGCAGCACCGATCAGGGCGGCGTGCTTGCGCTCGGCGCTGGCAAAGGCCAGCTCGGCGGCTGCCGCCTTGGCCCGCGCGCCGATGTCGGCCATAAGTGTCGCAATATCAGTCATTTAGATCACCATGTCATCGCGGTGAATCAGCACCGCGCGTCCCGTGTATCCCAAGAGGGTTTCAATGTCAGCGGTGCGCCGCCCCATGATCAAACGTGCCTCATCGCCCGTGTAGCGGGCAAGGCCAAGGCCCAGATGCGCACCGTCGGCCCCCAGTATTTCAACGGGATCGCCGCGCCCGAACGTGCCGGTGACGGCCGTAACACCTGCTGGCAACAGGCTTTTGCCCTTGGCCAGCGCGCCCTGTGCGCCCGCATCGACCGTGACCGTGCCACGTGATTTCATTGCGCCGATCCAGCGTTTGCGCGCCGCCTGCGGATCCGTTTGGGCGGTGAACCAAGTCGCATTCGCGCCACTTTCCAACATTTTCAGTGGGTTCAATGGTGATCCTAATGTGATGACCATCGCGCAGCCTGCGTCCGTTGCCACCCGTGCCGCCATCAGCTTGGTCTTCATCCCGCCCTTGGACAGGCCCGATCCGGCATCACCGGCTTGCGCCTCGATTTCGGGCGTGATCCTGTCAATGATATCATAGCGTTGCGCGCCGCTGTTCACCTGTGGATTGTCGGAATAGAACCCGTCCACATCCGACAAGAGCACCAGCATATCCGCCCCAATTGTCACGGCGACCTGCGCCGCCAAACGGTCATTGTCACCATAGCGAATTTCATCGGTGGCAATGGTATCGTTTTCGTTGACGATCGGTGTCACCCCAAGGGACAACAGCGTTTCCATCGTCGCGCGGCTGTTGAGATAACGCCGCCGGTCCACGGAATCTTCAAGCGTGACAAGCACTTGCGCGGTGATGATACCGTGGGGCGCAAGCGCATCCTCGTAGGCGCGCGCCAGCCTGATCTGGCCGACAGCCGCCGCAGCCTGTGATTGTTCCAGCGCCAAGGCACTGGGTGGCAGGCCCAACACACCGCGCCCCAGCGCGATGGATCCCGACGATACCAGCACCACATCCACACCGCGCCCGCGCAAATCGGCAACATCGGCGGCCAGTGACCGCAACCAATCGGTGCGCAATGTGCCGCTGGCGCGCTCCACCAGCAGAGCCGAGCCGATCTTGACGACCAGCCGTTTTGCGTGGCTTAGGGACGCCATGCTTCGTCCTCTTTTGGGCCATCGGCCTCGATCTTGGCGCGCAGGCGGTCCTTGTCGATCTTGTCACGCAGGGCGCGCAGCACGTCGGTGGTGCCTTCGCCGCTCACCCCGGACATCAGCAGGCAATCAACGCCCGTTGCCGCCTTGATTTCATCGCGGATAAAGCTGCGTTCCTCGTCATCCAGCGCATCAACTTTGTTGAGCACCGTGACACGCGGCTTGTCGGCCAGTGCGCCGCCATAGGCCTCGAGCTCGGCAATGATGGTGGTGTAATCACCGACGGGATCGCCCGATGTGCCATCAATCAGGTGCAACAGCACCGCGCAGCGCTCGACGTGTCCAAGAAACAGATCGCCAAGGCCGCGCCCTTCGCTGGCGCCTTCGATCAGGCCGGGAATGTCGGCAACGACAAATTCAACACCGTCCACCCCGACCACGCCAAGGTTGGGCACAAGGGTCGTGAACGGATAGTCGGCAATTTTCGGGCGCGCGTTGGATGTGGCGGCAAGAAATGTCGATTTGCCGGCGTTCGGCAATCCCAACAGCCCCGCATCGGCGATCAGTTTCAGACGCAGCCAGATCGTGCGCTCAATCCCCGGCAATCCGGGGTTGGCACGGCGTGGCGCCTGATTGGTCGAGGATTTGAAATGCAGGTTGCCAAAGCCACCGTTACCGCCCTTGGCCAAAATCACCCGCTGGCCGACTTCGGTGAGGTCGGCAATCACCGTTTCCTGATCTTCATCCAGAATTTCCGTGCCCACCGGCACCTTGAGGATGATATCATCGCCGTCCGCACCGGTGCGCTGGCTGCCCATGCCGGGCACGCCATTCTTGGCGAAAAAGTGCTGCTGGTAGCGAAAGTCGATCAAGGTATTCAGCCCGTCAACTGCTTCGGCGATCACATCGCCGCCGCGCCCGCCGTCGCCACCATCAGGCCCGCCGTATTCGATGAATTTCTCGCGCCGGAACGACACGCAACCGCCACCGCCACCGCCGGACCGGATATAGACTTTGCACAGGTCGAGGAATTTCATGCGCGGGGCTTTCGTTTAGGGTCGCTGCAGGCGATACGCTATTGCGCGCCTGCTCTCAAGGGATGGAGCATGGTTATGATGCCGCCCAGCGATCCGCCGTCAGCGCCATGCGCTGTACCTGCACCTCCTCGCCCAGCGGTTCGGCGAACTGCACCGCAACATGCGTGTCCACAAACCCCAGCTTTGACAAAACCGCGCGCGAAGCGTGATTGCCGATCATATGCCCCGATACGATGGGGTCTTCGCTTTGCGCGAAATGCCACTTGATGACGGCGCGCGCCGCTTCAGTCATATAGCCGCGCCCCTGATGCGCCTGCGCCAGCCAATAGCCCAGATCGGGCATGCCGATCACGCCCAGAAAGGCATCGTTCGTGGTGATTGCCCAATGCACGCCCGTGCCCTGATTGGCAATAAACCACCGCGCATCAGCCAGACGGTAGGGATGGGGCGGCGCGGACAGCCATTTGATCACCCCCCAAGGCGCGATCTTGCGCGCAATCTCGGGGGCGTCTGACTTGCGCAGGGCACGCAGGGTCAGACGCGGGGTGATCAACGTGGGTGCTTTCATTTGTCCATTTTCAGCACATAGGTCCATGTGGGCACCGAGGCCTCGCGCGCCACGCTAAAGGCTTCGGCGTCACCGAGATAGTCAAAACCGCAATTGGTCAGCACGCGGGCCGATCCGGGGTTGTCCTGAAACACCTCGGCATAGATCTGGCGGGCGTTTTGCGGGTTTGCGTCCAGCAGGACGCGCACCGCCTCGGATGCGATGCCGGTGTTCCAGAACGCAGGCGCCACCCAATAGCTGATTTCCGATTGATTACGATCCATCCGTTCAAGGGTGATCAACCCCATCACCTCGGCATGGCCTTGGGCAGACCCATCGATCGCCCAGACATCGCGCACCCGCTCGGGCGAGGTCGCGTCATCAATATAGGCCGTCACGGCCCCTTCGGGCAGCGGATGAGGCACGTTACGATACATCCGTGCCACGCGCGGGTCGGCGTAATAAAGGTTCAGCAAACCTTCGTCGCTGCGCCGCACGGGGCGCAACACAAAGCGATCGGACGTTAGTGTCGGCTGGGGGGGATTTTGTCGATGATCATAAAGGCTTCCCTCCTCCGAAAAGCGCAAACAGGACGGATAGGACCGTCAAAGCGGCCAGGCTCCACATCAGGTAACGCTCGCCGGTGGTCCCGGCGAGGGTCACGGCGATCCGCTCACCGGCGAATGTCCAAAGCGGATGCAAGATGAATTGCAACGTTAACAGACAGATGGCGATTGTGGCGGTCGCTTGCAAGGTCGGGGTGCCGGGCGTGACAAAGGTTGTGAACCCGGTCGTGATCAGCGCCCATGCCTTGGGGTTGAGGGGATGCACAACCAATCCGGCGACAAAGCCGGGGGGCGTGTCATCGGCCTTGCCATGACCCAGCCGCATCCCCGCCACACGCCAGGCCAGATAAAGGATATAGGCCACGCTGATCCATTTCAGTACTGCAAACAGCAGCGGCACCCTGTCCTGCAATGTCATCAGCCCAAATCCGATCGGCCAGATGATCAACTGCTTGCCAAGGGCCACGCCTGCCACGAAGGGCCACGCCCGGCGCAGGCCAAACCGCGCGCCCGTGGCCAGCAAGACCATATTGGCCGGACCGGGTGTTGCGACCTGACTGGCCGCAAAAAGCGTGAAACTGGCAATTGCGACGGGCAACGCGCCCTCCTCAACTATACGGGGGATACGACAAGGGGGACCGGTTTGCACCGATCCCCCTGATTTTCTCAGCTTGTGAGGTTCGGCTTACTCGGCGGCCTCCGCCACGGGGAGAACCGATACAAACGTGCGGCCCTTGAGACCCTTGTGGAAGGTCACGTTGCCTTCGACAGTTGCAAAGATCGTGTGGTCACGGCCCATGCCAACACCTTCGCCCGGCCATTTGACCGTGCCGCGCTGACGCACGATGATATTGCCGGGAATGACAGCTTCACCGCCGTATTTTTTCACGCCAAGGCGACGCCCTGCGGAGTCGCGACCGTTACGGGATGAACCGCCTGCTTTTTTATGTGCCATTGGTGTCTCTCCTTATTTCGCGAGGTCAGCGGCTTGCTTCAGCCACTCGTCGCGGTCGATGCGACCTTTGAAGTTCAGCTTCTCGTCCATATCAGCAACCTGTTCAGGCGTCCATGCCGCGATCTGGGCGAAAGTTGTCACGCCTTCGGCATGCAGCTTTTTGACGATCACCGGACCCACACCGCTGATCTGTGTCAGATCATCGGCCTCGGTCTTTTTGGCGGCGGCTTTTTTCGGCGCTGCCTTTTTGGTTTCGGCCTTGGCTTCGGCCTTGGGGGCTGCTTTTTTCGCGGCTGTTTTGGGCGCTGCGGCTTTCTCAGCGGCAGGCTTGGCAGCTTTGACGGATTTTTTGTTCGACTTGGCGATCACGGCCTCAAAGCCGGCCCCGCCGATGGCCGCCTTGACGCCCGATTTGTCCGCACCTTTTTCAAGGATGTCGGTCACGCGCAGGATCGTCAGTTGCTGACGGTGGCCCTTGGTGCGCTGGCTGCCGTGCTTGCGGCGGCGCTTGACGAAATTGATCGTCTTTTCACCCTTGATCTGGTCGATCACTTCGGCCTGAACACCCGCGTCTTTGACCAAAGGCGCGCCAACTGTCGTGCCAACCATCAGAATGTCGTTGAATTGCACTTTTTCGCCAGCCGCAGCGGCGATTTTTTCAACACGCAGAACGTCGCCCGAGGCAACTTTGTACTGCTTGCCGCCGGTTTTGAGAACCGCAAACATATGTCTTTCCTTCATCTTCCGCGTCACTGAGGTTCCCCGCCCGATACGATATGCGGGGCATTTTCGGCCAATCCGGCCACCTGTGGACTGCGCGCCCAGCGGGCGGTTTTTCGCTATCTCCCCACAAGTCACTTGTGCGGATGGCGGCTTATCTGCGTATCTGTGCCACAAGTCAACCCATTGAGGTGCGCCAATATGCGTAAATTCGCCGTTCTTAGCCTGCTCCTGACATCGGCCTGCGCCGAAGGGCCAAATCACCTTGGCAATCCACTGACCTGGCCCACTCAAGGGATCGGCACGGCCATCGAAAACAGCATCTACAATGAACGGCGCGGACGGGTCGAGGTATTCGTGAAAACCAACCACCCTGCCCTGATCGCCGACATCCGCGCAGGCGGCGGGGCCACACTGACACAGGCCTTTGACATTGCCCGCGTGCCCCGTTCGATCCGGCCGGCGCATACGCTGCAACTGCAATCGGACCTACCGCTTTACGAGACCAACATCGAAGCGTTGATCGTCGCGATCATGGTGGTCAGCACCTGACGCGGCGGGCGATTCTTTGGCGGAGACATAAAGAACAGCAATGTCGGCTTTGAGTCCACTTTACCGGATGCTGCAACAGGCATAGATGTCCGCTTCCTATCTGTGTTTGTCACTGGCGCGTAAACGGCTCAATGTGACAGGCGTGACTCCCAAAAAGGACGCTATCAACGCATGGGTAAAGATGTCTTCATAGCCAGGGAATGCTTGGCGAAACCAGTTGAGCCGCTCGGCCCCTCCAAGAGCCGCGAGGCACCACTCTCGATCCACCTTCCGGCTTAACGCATCCCGCAGAACAGCATTGGCCCAATTTCGGACGGGTTCAGATGAAATCATCACACTTGAAAGCAGATCACTGTCGATCCTAACAAGAAGGGCATCAGTGGTTGCCATAACTGACACGAGCGACACACCGTCCCGCGTTCGGGCGATATTTGGCGTGACAACACAGGGACCCACGTAAAACCCGACGCAAACTTCCTTGCCGTCTTGGTCACAAATGCTGCTTGCCAAGCGCCCTTCCAAAAGAATAAATTCATCTGTTTCGGGTTGTTCTTGCCGGGAAAGATGCGCGCCTTTGTTCACGCGCTTTCGTTTCCAATAGGACGCAAAATCATCCGCGCAAGCAATATCTGACATATCAGGTGATTGAGTCAGAAACGTCCGTAAATCCATCTTTGCGGTCCTTATCAGATGATAATGCGGGTGGCTTGGGCTGAGGGCATGTGTCGCACAGTTCAAGGAGTTTACAAAATGATGAATAGAATCCCCGCAAAGCACATCGGAATAATCGCGGTTGGCTCAGGATTGCTTGGCGCGTCAGTCCATCTGTTGAGGATCAACGTCACACGCGCACATCTCGAAGTCGTCTCGGGGCACGTCCCCTTCGACATGCGCCCCTTCGGTTAAGTGGCTGCTTGACACGTTAAAAAAAGGATAATCGAATGCTAGATTATATGAAAATTCAACAGGGCATGTTCTGGTTCTTGTCCATTGTTGTCGCCCTCGTTTCCTATCGATTTATCGTGCTTGGGATGGAAGTGGTTTATGCGAACGAGACCCATCAACTGCTGACATTCAAAAATGCGTTTTACTTGCACATCATCACTGCGCCGATTGCGCTCTTCGTCGCACCGTTTCAACTGTCAAAGAGGTTTCGCGCGAAATCAATTCGCCGACATCGGTTGATGGGTAGAATATATTGCGCCGCGGTTTTGTTAGCAGGGGTTACCGGCGTCTTAATCGGCTTCAACGCCAAGGGCGGCCCAATCGCTCAGTCAGGGTTTGTGTTGCTGGCAGTGATTTGGCTGATCGCGACATTCCGGGCGCTGCAAGTCGTAAGACTTGGTCAGATCGGCCTTCACCAGGAATGGATGATCCGCTCAATCGCTTTGACGTTTGCAGGAGTGACGTTGAGGATAATATTGCCCGCTCAGCTTGTTTCAGGCATTTCTTTGGACGTCGCCTACCCAATTGTCGCCTGGCTTTGTTGGGTGCCAAATTTAATTGTGGTTGAATATTTCATCCGTAGATCCAGAACTGCCAAAGGCAGACTTTGAACTCTTTTCACCATTAATTGCTGTTCGGTTGGGACGGCTTCGAATTGGCCTATCCGACCTGCAGTTTTGTCGCTCAACCTCAGATTATGCAGAATACTATGAGATGGCCAACAAACCGGATATCGGCATCGGGATCGAGTTCTACAATCGCAAGCGTCCACGAAACCGGGGGAACTCCAGTCTATTGGCTGAGAAAAGACAAAACCCAACCCGATCAGCAGGAGCAAAGAGTAGCGTAATTTACGCCGAAATCCGTCCAAACATTGAGAAATAGCTCACACACTCACTGAGAGATGAAGCGGATTTTTCAGATAAAATGTGATAGCGGACATTCATCGCAGACGCAGCGAAAGTTCAATTCGTCCCGCTCACCAGACAGCCCTTCTGCACCCCCCGTCCTGCCAAGGGTCCGCAGGGAATCAAACCGCGGCTGCCGTGCATCGGCAGACGGCCCCAGGGGCTGGCGAGTTTGCTATCGGATTTGCCAGTCTTTAAAGGCAGGGCGTGTTTGGCAGCCATAAAGTGCCACGCATACAGGTCTGGTCGCCTTCGTGCGGTCTGATGCTGCACGGCGCACCAATCGTCAGACCACCAGACCTGCGGCAAAGGTATCCTAAGGTAAACTACATTTCGCCCCCCCAACTTGCGCGAAGTTAAGCCGTGCTCCCCGCGCAGTCATTAAAATGCGGGCATAGCGAAACCACGTTGGTTTTCGCGCCTTGAAGGGGAACAGCATGAAACGGAATTTCAGAAACACAGTCGCCATGATGGCCATTCTTTTGGCAGCCCCCGTGGCGGCGCAAGACTGGGTCGGCAATATCGAAGGCGGGTTGTTTTCATCAGACCGCACCAGCACCGATACAGCCATTGTCGGCAGCCCGTTTGTCGGCGCCTACATTGCCGGACAAAGTCAGCGCAACTTTGGCGATTACCGTCTGTCGTTTGATGGCCGGTTCGAAATGACAGATGACGAAGGGCTTGATGATGTCTATGAAAGCGGCCCGCTGCACAGCGGCGTTATCGGTCTGCATTTCGGACGTGAATTTGGCGCGACCTATGTCGGTGCCTTTGCGGCCGTTGGCTATTTTGACGGTTACGACTCTGAGGATCCGATGACGGGGTCGCTGGCTGGCCTCGAAGCCAGCTACACACTACCTGTTGGCGCGATGCTTTATGCCCAGGTTGGCGCAATGGACGCAATCGGTGATCCTGGTGACAACGAATACGTCGGCTACGCCGCGCGTGTCGGCGCCAGGCATCAGTTCAATGATCGTATTATCGCTGGCCTGAGCTATGAGTTCGGTGAGGCGGATGATTGCTTTGTCGATTGCGGTGACCAGCCCGGAGAGTTCTCTCTGGTCACAGTGGACGCAGCCTATGCCATCACCGACAACATGGATCTGGTCGCGCGCTACGCCTATCTGGACGTTTATGACGTCAATGACGATGACACCGGAACGGAATCCAACATCTACCTTGGTGCCCGCTGGAACTTTGGCCCGCGTGCCGCCCAGACAGCCCTGACCACACCGCTTGGCGGCTTTCAGGCCGCAAGCTGGATGGCACCGCTCGACTAATCGAAACTGCATATTCAGCGTATCACAGCCGCCTTCGGGGCGGCTGTTTTGCATGACGAGGGCGATACCCCGCCGGGCGTGCATCTCACAGTGCGGCGGGCGGCGGTTGACAAAAATCAATTTTTGCCCGCGCGAGTCCCGCTAAAATCACGCTGTGTCCATCAGTCAATCGACCAGAATTGGAGAATAGCGATGATCAGCACCACAAAATCACTTTTTGCAGCAGCGGCAATGGCTCTGGCCCTGCCCGGCGCGTCACTTGCCCAAGACATTGGCCGTGACTCGTTCATGGCCAACTGTGCGGTTTGTCACGGCGCGGACGGGACGGGAAACGGCCCGATCCTTGATCTGTTGAAATCGGCACCCTCCGACCTGACGGGGCTTGCCGAACGCAATGGCGGGCGGTTCCCGTTTGAACAGATCTATGACACCATCGCCGACGCTGGTCAGGCCGCAGGCCACGGCACCACCGAGATGCCGATCTGGGGCAATCGGTTCAACGCCGACATCATTGCACAAGAGGGCGAATTCGGAATGGGCACGAGTGGCCTGCCCACGGCGCAGGCCCGGATCCTCGAGCTGGTGTTTTTCCTCGCCACGATCCAGGCACCCGGATAATCGCGGCGCGGCGCAACGGGGTGTGCAAGGCGCGCGATCAGCGGCGTCGTCAGGTTTGACTGCGCCGCATACCCCTGCCCTACAGTTCCTGGCTGATCATATAGGTCGCCGAGGCCCGCCCGAGGGCAAAGCTGATATCTTCGAACATCCCGTCAAAGGCGGCAAACAGCGCGCGATTCAGATCCTGCCCCGCCGCGCTTTCGCTAAAGGCGATATAGGCGTCCAGATCGTTGTCACTTAGCGGTTGATAGGCCAGTAGCGAATACGAATAGACCCAGTCTTGCGTATTCTGGCGAATGTCGGCCTCTTGTGACCAGACATCGGTCAGGATCTGCTCTTCGCTGATGTCACCGTTCAGCGCGCCGCCCTCCATCAGCCCCATGTAAAAGGCAAAGTTGGAGTTCATGCCGCCGACCACATTGGTTTCGATCAGATCATTCACGTCGGCAAAACGCTGCACCTGCAAGAAGCGCGGCGTTTCCTGCGCGCTGGCGATGGCGGCGGCGTCCTTGCTGGCAGCCTCGACGACCTCGTCAAGCAGGGCGCGGCGCGCACTGACCTCGAGGGTGATAATCTCCTGTCCCAGATCGGATGTGAAAAAGTCCAGCATCGGTGCAATATCCATGCCCGCCATCTCGGCGGCCAGTTCCGCACTGACTTCGGTTTTCATACGCTCGGAATCGTAGATCAGCTCGACCGTGGCGCGCCAGTCGCGGCCGCCCGATCCGCCCAGCATCTCCTGATCGATCTGCATGCCATAGGCGATGCCCTCCTCGCGCATGACCTCCAGCATGTCATCCATGCCAAGCGCATCAAACAGCTGCGCCTCGGGGGTGTGTTGCTGGGCAATGACGGGAAAGGCGAATGCAGTCAGGGCGGCGGCGGTCATCAATCGGGTGAACATGGCGAACCTTTTGGTTGGGGTTGCCCTAGTGATATGGCGCGCGGCCGCGCTTTCCAAGGGGACGCACGCAAATGTCAGAAGTTCGCGCCATTTCGCGCCTTTTTGCTTGCGCGCCGCAATCGGTCACAGTAAGCCCGCCCCCGTTGACCCCGCGCGGAGAGGTGCCGGAGTGGTCGAACGGGACGGTTTCGAAAACCGTTGAGCCTCTAAAGGGTTCCCAGGGTTCGAATCCCTGTCTCTCCGCCATTGGTTCCCAAGATTCCGGCATTGTTATGTGTCATTCGGCAGGTTTTTCGGCCACGCGGTCGCCTGCTCAGAAAGGCCCGTGCCTTGGGCATGGCTGCGGCCATGGCGTTCGTTGTTTTCGCAAGCCGGCCCCAAACCCCCGCGCCACAATCGCGTCCGAAATCACCCCTTGTTTGCCCCAATCGCGCTGAAATGCGAACATGAAATCTGTGCACAGTCATCCTCAGGAAGCGTTATTGGTAATGGAGAATGAACAATGCACTTCACGGCAAACAACCCGATGATCATCGCACAGGTCCGCGATTTCGTGATGTCCGAACGCAAGTCCTGCGTGTCTGACCGCGAATGGCAGCATCGCCTCAAGGGCTATGGTTATGATCTGCGAAAGACGGCGGCTGGCACCGTGCTGACAACCCTGCCCCACGGGCGCGATGTGTGCACGCTGGCAATCTAACAGGCCGCTTACCGACTAAGCGTGCGGTCAACTGCATCCTTCCAGCCCGCATAACGGCGTTCGCGCGTGGCGCTGTCCATCTGTGGTTCAAACCGCTGTTGCAGCGCCCATGAGGCGGCGAACCCCGCCTGATCGGGGTAGACGCCCGCGCGCATCCCTGCCAGCCACGCCGCCCCCAAAGCGGTGGTTTCCAGCACCTGTGGCCGGTCAACCGGCGCGCCGATGATGTCGGACAGGAACTGCATGGACCAGTCCGACGCGCTCATCCCGCCGTCCACGCGCAGCACGCTCGCCTCCTCGGCCTGCGCCCAATCCGCCTGCATCGCCTCGAGCAGATCGCGGGTCTGAAACCCGACACTTTCGAGCGCCGCGCGGGCAAATTCAGCCGGTCCCGAATTGCGCGTCAGCCCATAGATTGCGCCGCGCGCCTTGGCGTCCCAATGGGGCGCACCAAGGCCGGTAAAGGCAGGCACCAGATACAACTCCTGCGACGGATCGGCCTTTTCCGCCAGCGCCTGCGTCTCGTCTGCCGCGCCAATCACCCCCAGCCCGTCACGCAGCCATTGCACCACGGCCCCGGCGATGAAAATCGACCCCTCAAGCGCATAGGTCGGTTTGCCGTCAAGCTGATAGGCAATCGTGCCCAGCATCCGGTTGCGGCTTTCCACCAGCGTATCGCCGGTATTGAGCAAGGCAAAACATCCCGTGCCATAGGTCGATTTCAACATGCCCGCATCAAAACAAGCCTGCCCGATGGTCGCGGCTTGCTGATCGCCCGCAACGCCCAAAATCGGGATCGGCGCGCCGAACAGGTCCGCGCGGGTTTCCCCGAAATCGGCCGCACAGTCGCGCACCTCGGGCAGCATGGCGCGCGGAATATCAAGGCGTTGGCAAATCGTGTCATCCCATGCCCCGTCACGAATGTTATATAACATCGTGCGCGCCGCATTGGTGGCATCTGTGGCGTGGACCCTGCCACCCGTCAGCTTCCAGATGAGATAGCAATCGACGGTGCCGAACAGCAACTCGCCCGCCTCAGCGCGGGCCTGCGCGCCCGCAACCGTGTTGAGGATATAATGCACCTTGGTGGCGGAAAAATACGGATCGGCCAGCAGCCCCGTGCGCTGCGTGATCTCGGCTTCAAAGCCTTCGGCGCGCAGTTGCGCACAGAAATCAGCCGTGCGCCGGTCCTGCCAGACGATGGCGTTGTGCACCGGTTCGCCTGTCTTGCGATCCCAGACCAGCGTGGTTTCGCGCTGGTTGGTAATGCCGATCGCGGCGATATCGCCTGCGCTGAGCCCGGCCTTTTCCATCGCTTCGCGGCAGGTCGTGACCACTGTTGACCAGATTTCATCAATGTCATGTTCAACCCAGCCGCTGTGCGGGAAATGCTGGGTGAACTCCTTTTGGGCGGTCGCCGCAATGGCCATATCCGCGTCAAAGATGATCGCGCGACTGGATGTGGTGCCCTGATCAATCGCCAGAATATGGGTCATTTCGCGCCCTCCTTTTTCTGCTCGTGGGCCATGAATTGTTCAAGTTTGGCCACCTGTCCGGCGTCCAGCCTAAGGCCAAGTTTGCTGCGCCGCCAGATCACATCCTGGGCGGTGCGCGCATATTCACGGCTGATCAGCCAGCGCACCTCGGCCCCCGTGAGGGTCGCGCCGAAATCAGCGCCCAGATCGTCAGGCGTCCGCGCCTCGCCCAGAACCTTCCAGGCATCCGTGCCATAGGCGCGGATCAGGCGTTTGGCCCAGTCCAGCGTCAAAAATCCGTAATCAGCCTGCAAACGCGTGTTCAGCGCAGGTTTATCCGCCACCTTGAAATCGCCGCCCGGCAAGGGCACGGTCGCCGTCCACACACCCGTGCCACCAATCAGCGGCACCAGTTTCTTCAGCGCGTTCTCTGCCAGTTTGCGATAGGTCGTGATCTTGCCGCCAAAGACATTGAGCAAGGGCGCGCCATTGTCATCCAGCGACAGCACATAGTCGCGCGTGGCCGCCGTCGCCGATTTCGCGCCGTCATCATAAAGCGGGCGCACGCCGGAATAGGTCCAGACCACATCGGCACGGGTCACGGGGCGCTTGAAATACTGGGACGCAAAGGCGCACAGGTAATCCTGTTCTTCATCCGTTGCATAAGGTTCGACGCCCAAGTCACTGTGTTCCTTGTCAGTTGTGCCAATCAGGGTAAAGTCTGTTTCATAAGGAATGGCAAAGATGATCCGCCCATCCTCGCCCTGAAAAAAGTAGCTCTTGTCGTGATCAAACAGGCGCCTGGTGACGATATGACTGCCCCGCACAAGGCGCACGCCCTCGGATGAATTGAGGCCGGCAACGCCGCGCACGACATCCTCGACCCAAGGACCGGCGGCATTGACCAGCGCGCGCGCGCTCAGGGTCTTGCCCCCTTCCAGCGTCACCTGCCACAGCCCGTCAACGCGTGTTGCGCTGATCACCTTGGTGCGGGTCATGATGGTTGCGCCGCGATCTTCGGCGTCGCGGGCATTGAGCACAACAAGGCGCGAATCCTCGATCCAGCAGTCGGAATATTCCCAGGCGCGGCGGAACTTGCCCTTGATCGGTGCACCCGCAGGGTCAACCGTCAGATCAAGCGTGCGGGTGCCCGGCAAAATTTCGCGCCCGCCCAGATTGTCATAGAGGAACAGCCCCAGCCGGATCAGCCATGCGGGGCGCCGCCCCTTCATCCAGGGCAGGAACAGCGACAACAGTTTCGATGTGGGCGTATCCCCTTCAAAGCGCATGTCCCGATGAAACGGCAACACAAACCGCATCGGCCAACTGATATGAGGCATGGCGCGCAGCAGGACTTCGCGTTCAATCAACGCTTTGCGCACCAGCCCGAATTCAAAATATTCCAGATAGCGCAAACCACCGTGAAACAGCTTGGTCGAGGCGCTTGAGGTCGCGCTGGCCAGATCGTTCATTTCCGCCAGCCCCACGCGCAGGCCGCGCCCCGCCGCGTCGCGGGCGATGCCAACACCGTTGATGCCGCCGCCAATCACAAAAAGATCATAGTCCGCCTGGCTTTTCATATGGCATCCCCCCCGTGTTGGCATGGTGATGGCTGTTATGGCCACGGCGGGCAAGAACAACCCGGGCGCAGGTTCGTCACCACAATAACGAACCCAAAGCGAAAGCGCCAAATCACCATATTGCTGGGCTGTCTGCGCTATGTCATGTTCGGTTTATGGATGAAACGAACATCGCCCGCCACGCTGCGATTCTGGCGCAGGCCCGCACCCAGGGCAAGGTCAGCGCCACCGCCCTTGCCAGCCAGCTGGATGTGACAGTGCAGACGATCCGGCGCGATCTGCGCGCGCTGGCCGCTTTGGGCGCGGTGGAACGCGTGCATGGCGGTGCGGTATTGGCCTCGGGGGTTGGCAATATCGGTTACGGTGACCGGCGCGCGTTGCACCGCGAGGCCAAGGCGCGCATCGCCGCTGTTACCGCCCGGCTGATCCCGCATCGCGCCTCGCTATTCCTCAATATCGGCACCACAACCGAATCCGTTGCCCATGCCCTGCGCCATCACAGCGACCTGATGGTCGTCACCAATAATCTGAACGTGGCCAATATTCTGGCGCAGAATCCGCGCTGCGATGTGGTCGTCGCGGGCGGGCAGCTGCGCCGCGCCGACGGTGGGCTGGTTGGCGATCTGGCGACACTGGCGATCGAACGGTTCAAGGTGGACTATGCGATAATCGGCGCCTCGGCGATCGACGGCGAAGGTGATCTGCTTGATTTCGACGCGCAGGAAGTCCACGTCAGCCGCGCCATTCTGGCACAGGCGCGTCAATCCATCGTCGTGGCGGATGCGTCAAAATTCAGCCGCAAGGCGCCGATGCGGATCGGCTCGCTGATGCAGGCCGATGACCTTGTCACCGATGCGGTCCCTTCGGAACGGCTGGTCAGTGCCTGCGCCGATTGGGGCACGCGCATCACACTGGCCTAGCCGTAGTGGTTCGGCCCCGGATCGCCGCGCTGGCAGTAAAACACCAGCAGCGCGATCGCAAAACCCAGTGCTGCAAGGCCGCCAGCCCCCATCAGCCCCAACATGCCACCTGACGGTTCACTGTAGGGCGATACGCCGGTCGCCACGCCGATAAACACCACATAGGCGATCAGGCCAAGGTAAAACCCGCCGATCCACCAGCCGCTGCGGTTGGTGTCATGCAAGCGGCGCATGGCCACGGCAAGGCCGGGCAAGAACACGGCCAGCGATACCAGCGAATTGAGCGGCGACATCGCATTATTCGGGAACAGCATCACATCAAGCAGGCTGGTCGCGATGCCCAGAATGAAAGTGAACAGAATAAAATACCAAAACTCGGACCGGCTCGCGCGGCCTTTGAAATCGACGTATTTATTCAGGCACACGTTGATTGCCTCGCCAAAGCCGCGGGCGGGTGCGCCGTCGTATAGCGCCTGTTGCACCCCCGGATGGCTGCGCGGAATTGCGGCTTGGGGCGCGGCGGGTGTCGGCATGGGCGGCGGTGCCCCCGGGGTGGACATGGCGCCGGACATGGCGAAATGTTCGGAGGCGGCAACCCATCCATCCAGCCCCTCGCGCCAGACAAGGGTCTGGGCTGTGACGGTTCCGGCATCGATCAGCCGCGTGATTTCGCTTTCTTCGACCGGACCGGCGCGCGCGCCGTCCACCACGTAATACCAGCTGTGCGTGCTCATACGTTAACCCCTAAATTGCAATGCCTTGACCATAGAAACCATATTCCAGTCGGGCAAGCCGTCTAGCCGCGAAAACCTGTTGCAATCACGAATTTTTCCGAACTGTCGGACCGCGAGGCCGGGGGTTTGACATGCACCACCTTGGTAAATTTCTGCTTGAGAAGCTTTTGCAGATCGCCCTCGGCCCCGCCTGCGAGAACCTTGGCAACAAAGGTGCCGCCCTCGGTCAGCACGTCAAAGGCGAAATACGCGGCCGCTTCGCACAGCGCCATGATCCGGTTGTGATCGGTCTGCTTGTGCCCCGAGGCACTGGCGGCCATGTCGGACATGACCACATCCGCCTGCCCGCCCAGCCATTCCTTGACCTTGATGTCGGCGTCGTCCTCCATGAAATCGAGGCGGTGCAGCTCGCAGCCGGCAATCGGCTCCATCTCTTGAAGGTCCACGCCAAGGATCGTGCCAATCGCCTTGCCGGATCGTTCCCCCAGCGCATTCACCCGCGGCACGGCTACCTGACACCAGCCACCGGGGGCCGCACCAAGGTCAACAACCCGTGCGCCCGGCACCAGGAACCTGAATTTGTCGTCCAGTTCCAGTATCTTGTAGGCCGCACGCCCGCGATAGCCGTCTGCCTGGGCGCGTTTGACGTAGGGGTCATTCAACTGGCGCTGCAACCACAAGGTTGAGCTCAGCTTGCGTCCGCGCGCGGTCTTGACCTTGACGGTCAGGTCACGCTGGCCACGGCCACTGGAATTTTTTGTCGGCTTCTTGGCCATCGGGGTCTCGCTGGTTGTTTTGTTACACATAGGCCAATGCGGGCGCGCGCAAAAGGCTTGGTCGGGTTTGCGGGCTTAATTTGTGCTGTTTTCAGGGGGTGAGCCTTGAGTGGGCAGCAAATCCCCCGTATCAGGCGCCCATCGCCGCGCCGAACAGGATTGGAATCCATGCCTCACCCCGCCAACGCTTACGCCCTTGTCGCCGATATTGGCGGCACAAACACGCGCGTGGCCCTTGCAGACGGGCGCCAGGTCTTGCCCGACACGATCCGCCGGTATCGCAACAGCGACTTTGCCGGTCTGGAAACCGTCTTGCGGCAATACGTGCGCGATGAAGGCGACGTTGATGCAAAAGCGGCCTGCGTTGCCGTGGCGGGGCCGGTGCGTGACGGGCGCGCCACCATGACAAATCTGGACTGGGCAATCGACCAGGACACGCTGGCCCGCGCCAGCAAAGCGGAAACGGTCGCGATCCTGAACGACTTGCAGGCGCAGGGGCACGCCTTGGGGCATCTGGATCCGGCCAATATCCGCACAATCATCCAAGGCCCCGATGCCGAAGCGACGGCCGCGAAAATGGTGATCGGTGTGGGCACCGGTTTTAACGCGGCACCCGTCTTTGAAGGCAACGGTGCCCGCCTTGTGCCCCCGTCCGAATGCGGCCATGCCAATCTGCCGATCCGCACGCCGCGCGAACTGGCGCTTTGCGAATATGTCGCGACAGCGCACGGGTTTCCGGCGATCGAAGACGTGCTGTCGGGGCGCGGGCTTGAACGGGTTTATGCCTTTCTGGGCTTTGAGGCGGGTGACCCGCGCGAGGCCAGGGCCCAAGACATCATGCAAAGTTGCGCCAGCGGTGATGACCCCCGCGCGGTTGAGGCTGCGCAGGTGTTCACCCGCATCCTTGGCACGGTCGCGGGCAACCTTGCGCTGATTCAGCTGCCCTTTGGGGGCGTGTTTCTGGTGGGCGGTGTGGCGCGTGCCTTTGCGCCCTATTTGCAGGATTTCGGCTTTGCCGAGGCCTTTCGCGACAAGGGGCGTTTTGCCGGTTTCATGGGGAATTTCGGCGTGCATGTGATCGAGGATGATTACGCCGCACTGACCGGGTCGGCCTGCCATCTGGTGTCGTTGCAGGAAAACGTATGACGCCGCCCTGCGGGTTGTCGTGGTCTCTCTCGCGCGGGGTTGATGGCACAACGGCGGACTGCTTGTGGCACAACCGCAGGGGCCTGAGGCCGCAGCCATGCGCGGCAAATCTCACAACCGCGCGGGGCTGACGCCGCACCTTCGCGGGGCAGATGTCATAACTTCACCGGGCTGAATTCACGACTCCAAGGGGCCGATGGCACCCGCCACTTGCCGCCCTTTCAGTCAGTGGAGCTGTTGTGACACCGTCGTCGTCAGGTCGTTGAGTGAAAACGGCTTGGGCAAAAAGACCGAATTGGGAATTTGCGCCTGATTTTCGCCAAAGGCATCCTCGGCGTAGCCAGACACAAAAACGACTTTGGTATCGGGCCGCGTGGTCAGCGCCTCGCGCACCCATGTGGGGCCATCCTTGCCGGGCATGATTACATCGGTCACAAAAATATCGACCTGAAGGTCCGGATCATCCAGCATATGCAGCGCCATTTCGGCGCAATCCGCCTCAAGCACCGTATAGCCGCGCAGCCGCAAGGCGCGGCTGGCAAAGGCACGCACCGGCGCTTCATCCTCGACCAAGAGCACCACTCCTTCGGCCCGCGTCTGGGGCGCCTGCGCTTCGATCACCGGGGTCTGGACCGGCACTTCAAGCGGCTTTTCGTGACTTGGGAAATACAGGCTGAACGTCGTGCCAACGCCCACCTCGCTATCGGCAAAGATGAACCCGCCAGTCTGCTTGACGATCCCATAAGCGGTGGAAAGGCCCAGCCCCGTGCCCTCGCCCGTGCGTTTGGTCGTATAAAAGGGTTCAAAGATCTTTGGCAGGGTTTCGGGCGCAATTCCGGTGCCCGCATCAATCACCCGCACCACAACATAACTGCCCGGTGGCACCGTCGCGCGATCGCGCGTAAGCGGCATGGCCAGGACGGCATTTTCGGTCTCAACACGAATTTCGCCGCCCTGTGGCAGCGCATCGCGGGCATTCACCACAAGGTTCATCAAAACCTGTTCAAGCTGGCGCTTGTCCGCGCGGATCGGCAGAAGGCTGGGATCGTGATCCAGCGTCAAACGCACCTTTTCACCCACAAGACGATTCAAAAGATGGGTCATTTCCGACAGCGTATCGCGCAGATCCAGAATTTCGGGGCGCAGGTTCTGCTTGCGCGAAAACGCCAGCAACTGTCCCACAAGTGACGCCGCGCGGTTCGCATTTTGATGGATCTGCACCAGGTCGCTATAGTCCTGATCGCCCTGATCGTGGCGCAGCAGCAACAGATCGCAGTGGCCCGAAATCGCCGTCAGCAGGTTGTTGAAATCATGCGCCACACCGCCCGCCAACTGGCCGATCGCCTGCATTTTCTGACTTTGGACAAATTGTTTTTCCAACGTCTTGAGCTCGGTCACGTCATTGAGCACAGCAATCAGATGGGTCGCGTCGCTGTCACCGGCCGGGTTCAGCGACACTTGCACAAAGGTATCCTGATGGGCACCGGTGCCGCGCAGAAACTGGGGCGCCAGGCTGCCGCGCCCCTCGGCGGCCTCTTGCAGCCAGTCGATGATCGGCCGTCCCAGCCCCTCAAGCAGGTCCGACAGGCGTGTTTGCGGCGTGATCGGCGATTGCAGCAGCAACCGCGCCTCGCGGTTTGACGCGATCACCTCGCCAGTTGCCGCGACCTTGAGAAGCGGCACAGGCAGTTCTTCAATCGCGTCCCAGGCGTTGGGCATGATCGGCGCCGACAGCGCGCTGTCACCCCTATCGCCGCTGGGCAACAGATAGATTTCGCGGCGTCCGCCGCTTCCGCTCACCTCGGCCACAAGGCTTTCGACCGGGCCTTCGGCGGCATCGACGCGGTGCACCTGCCCCGATACCAGCGGCAATTGCGGGAATATCTTGTCGAGCGATTTCGCGCGCCCGCCCAAGAGTCGGCGAAAGGCCTCGTTCATGAACAACACTGTGCCCGAAGGCCCCGCCGTCAGCATGGGCAGGCTAAGCGAATCCGCCGCCCGTCCGCCCCCCGCCTTGTCGGTCAGGTCTTCGAGCCGCCAAAGATAGGCCGCGGCATCGATCTGATGCACCGACAGCCGCACATGTCCGCGCCGCGTGACGATATCCTCGCGCGCGGAGCCAAGGGCATGCGCCTTGCTTTGCAAACGAAACAGCACCGCGCCGGGATTGGCAAACAGATCGCCAAAGGCAAAGCCCAGCGTATCAACCGCATGGTCATGGAACCGTTCGCGAGCCGCGGGATTACGATAGCCGATTTCGCCGTCGCTGTCGGTCACGAAACTGGGCGTCGTATCATTTTCGACGAAACCCGCAACGGTTTGCAGCATCACGGTGTGACGTGATTTCAGCCGCGCGCCCTTGAGCGCGAGAAATCCCGCCAGCGCGGTGAGCGTCGCCCCACCGACCTGCGCGGCCAGCCCGATCAACGGATCAGGTGACAGAAACGCCGCGCCAAAGCCCGCGATGCCGATCAGCGCGAGCGCCGTCACACGCCAGCGCTGCATATCAGCGCCGCGTTCAGGTTTTGGGTCATCCGCCAGGGTCATGTCGGTTTGCGTCACGTGGTCCCGCCTCGAATCGCGTCGCCTTCATCACACCTCAGAAGTGTTAAGCGTCGCTTAAGATAGGCCAAGACTATGGAATAGCGCACGCTTTGCAACCCTTGGTTGCGAATTACCCGCGCGCGATCACTGCAAGGTAGAAACCATCCTGATCTGATGCGGGCAAAAGCCGCAGTTCGTCGACCACGTGCCAGCCCGATGTCCGCGCCAAAAATGCGTCGACCCGGGCGCGATTTTCCCGGGTCAGAAACGAACAGGTCGCATAAATCAACTGCCCCTGTGGCGCGACCAGATCAGCGGCCTGATCAAGCACCGAATCCTGCATCGCGTTCAGATCATTCAGGCGATCAGGCGTCAGCCGCCATTTCGCATCGGGCGCGCGCCGCCATGTGCCGCTTCCTGAACAGGGGCTGTCACAAAAAACCATATCAAACGGCGTATTACCTGCCAAAGTTGATGTATCCAACCGGGCAATATCAACACCCGCCCGTTGCGCTCGCTGCGGGATGTCGCGCATGCGATTTGGGTCGACATCATGGGCAAAGACCTCGGCGCTCCGGTCCGCCAACGCGAGGGCCTTGCCACCACCCCCGGCGCAGAAATCAAGGACTCGCATATCTGGCGTGATGTGACAGCGCGCGATCGCCTGCTGCGAGGCGCTGTCCTGAAGCTCGACCATGCCCTCAAGATAGGCTGCTGATTGCACAACACGCCGTTCATTTTCAGTGACTTGCAAGCCGGTCTTTACGTTACAAAGGGGTCGCGTCGTGATCCCCTCGTCCGCCAACATGCGTGCTGCATCATCGCGCGTCGTGCGTGACAGGTTGACGCGCAGATGCACCGCGGCGCGATGGCGTAGCACAGCGCAAACAGTTTCAGCCCGATCACCAAGATCAGCGACAATCTGATCCATCAGCCAATCGGGCATATCGCAGCGCACCGCCAAAGGTGCGGCCTCAAGCGATTGCCCCGCGCTATCGTCGGGGCCAAGGCGTGCAGGTGCATGGCCTTCACCGGTAAAAATCGTTTTGGGAGAGATGTTTGCATCGCGCAACGCACCTAACATCAGGGCGCGTCCCGATGCGCCACCCCCAAGCCAAGCAAACGACCGCCAACAGCGTAGCGCCCCAAAGACGTGATCGCGCACCGCTGCGCGGTCCTTGGACCCGGCAAAACGACTGCCACGTGCCCACGTGGTCAAGGCGCGTTCGGCAGCATCACCGGATATGATCCGATCGAGGATTTCAATCGCGGCTGACACACGGGCAGCGGGCGTCATGATGCGACCTTAACTTTGCCGCGCAACAATCTGAAAACCCTATCCAATCCGATAATTCGGTGATTCGCGCGTAATCTGCACATCATGCACATGGCTTTCCTTGAGACCCGCGCCGGTGATCTTGACGAAGGTGCAATCCTTGCGCATCGCGGCAACCGTGGCGCAGCCCGTATAGCCCATCGCGGCGCGCAATCCGCCAACCAGTTGATGCACGACAGCCCCCGCCGATCCCTTATAGGGCACTTGTCCTTCGATCCCTTCGGGCACCAGTTTGTCACTGGCCGCATCCTTTTGGAAATACCGATCAGCCGAGCCGCGCGCCATCGCCCCAAGGCTGCCCATCCCGCGATAAGACTTGAAGCTACGTCCTTGATACAAGATAATTTCCCCCGGGCTTTCATCGGTGCCTGCAATCATCGAGCCAACCATCGCGCAGGACGCGCCCGCTGCGATCGCCTTGGCGAAATCGCCCGAAAACTTGATGCCTCCATCGGCAATCACAGGCACGTCACCGGCGGCCGCCGCGCAATCCATGATCGCCGTCAGTTGCGGCACGCCCACACCGGCAACCATCCGCGTGGTGCAGATTGACCCGGGGCCGATGCCGACCTTGACCGCATCCGCACCTGCATCGATCAGCGCGCGGGTCGCGTCACCGGTGGCCACGTTTCCGGCGATGATCTGCACATTGTTCGACAGCGCCTTGACGCGCGACACGGCTGCCAACACCCCTTCGGAGTGGCCATGCGCGGTATCGATCACGACGATATCAACGCCCGCATCAATCAGCGCTTCGGTGCGTTCAAAGCCTGAATCGCCCACAGAGGTGGCCGCCGCCACACGCAAGCGCCCCAACTCGTCCTTGCAGGCGGTCGGGTTCAACACCGCCTGTTCGGTGTCTTTCAGGGTCAAAAGCCCCGTCAAGACGCCCTTTTCATCGGTCACCAGCAGTTTTTCGATACGTTTCGCCTTCATCAGGGAAATCGCCTCGTCCCGGTCGGCAGGTTCGCGCAGCACGGCCAGATCGCTGCTGGTCATCATCGTCGAGACCGGCTGATCATCCGATGTGGCAAAGCGCATGTCGCGATTGGTGACAATCCCCATGACGCGACCCTTGTCATCCACCACCGGAAAGCCCGTGAAATTGTAGCGGTCAACAAGTGCGCGCGCCTCGGCCAAGGTCTGATCGGGGCGCAGGGTCACGGGGTTATAGACAATCCCGGACTCGAACCGTTTGACGCGGCGCACCTCGCGCGCCTGTTCCTCGACGCCCAGGTTCTTGTGCACCACGCCGAT
This sequence comes from Octadecabacter sp. SW4, assembly GCF_008065155.1. Classification (NCBI taxonomy): domain Bacteria; kingdom Pseudomonadati; phylum Pseudomonadota; class Alphaproteobacteria; order Rhodobacterales; family Roseobacteraceae; genus Octadecabacter; species Octadecabacter sp. SW4. Next base: position 1,627,276 of record NZ_CP042819.1, read on the forward strand.
GCCGCCGGCCTGCGCCATTGCGATGGCCATGCGCGCCTCGGTCACGGTGTCCATCGCGGAACTGAGCAGCGGGATATTCATCGCAATCGCGCGGGTGACGCGGGTGCGGGTATCGGCGGTGCTGGGCAAAACGGCAGACGCGCCGGGCACAAGCAATACATCATCAAAGGTAAGGGCCTCGCGAATCTCCATATCAGTGCTCCTATGGATGGCTTTGGCACGTGCCTATCGCATGGATACCCCCTGAACGAAAGGGCAATGCCGCGATAAGGCGACGAAATGACGGGATCGCCCTTTCCCCTGCCGCAGGTTGCACTATCGTGGCCACGACACCTGCAAAAGGGCCAACAGGCATGACCAACGATCCCCTTGTTATCTTTACACCTTCGGGCAAGCGCGGGCATTTCCCCGTGGGCACCCCGATCCTCACGGCGGCGCGCCAGTTGGGCGTTGACCTTGACAGCGTCTGCGGCGGGCGCGGGATTTGCAGCAAATGCCAGATCACCCCGTCTTATGGCGAGTTTTCCAAACACGGTGTCACCGTGCGCGACGATGCCCTGTCGCCCTGGAACGCCGTGGAGGCCCGCTATGACGAAAAGCGCGGGCTGAAAAAGGGCCGGCGTCTGGGCTGTCAGGCCACGGTGCAGGGTGATGTGGTGATTGATGTGCCCCCGGAAAGTCAGGTCCACAAACAGGTCGTGCGCAAGCGGGCCGAGGCGCGCGAGATCATCCTCGACCCGACGGTCAGCCTTTATTACGTGGTCGTGAACGAACCCGATATGCATGACCCCAGCGGCGATCTGGAGCGCTTGGCGATGGCGCTCAAGGATCAGTGGGACATTGATGATGTGACGGCTGATCTGCATATTCTGGGTGTCATGCAGCCGATCCTGCGCAAGGGTGAATGGAAGGTCACTGTCGCCCTGCATCAGGGCCGCGCCGATGATCCGCCGCGGATCATGCACCTTTGGCCAGGGTTTTATGAGGGCACGGTTTACGGGTTGGCGGTTGACCTGGGATCGACCACCATCGCCGCGCATCTGTGCGATCTGCGCTCGGGCGAGGTCATCGCCTCGTCGGGTATCATGAACCCGCAGATCCGCTTTGGCGAAGACCTGATGAGCCGCGTCAGCTATTCCATGATGAACGCCACCGGAGCCGCTGAAATGACCGAGGCCGTGCGCGCGGGCATGAACCAGTTGTTTGATCAGATCGCCGAGGAGGGCAGGATCGACAAGACCCTGATCATGGACGCGGTGTTTGTTTGCAATCCGGTGATGCACCACCTGTTCCTTGGGATTGACCCGTTTGAATTGGGTCAGGCGCCATTTGCCCTCGCGACGTCCGACGCGATCCGCCTGAATGCGCGCGATCTGGACCTTGAAATTCATCCCGCAGCCCGCGCCTACCTGCTGCCCTGCATCGCGGGACATGTGGGGGCCGATGCGGCGGCGGTGGCCCTGTCCGAGGCCCCCGACAAATCTGACGATCTGGTGCTGATCGTCGACGTCGGCACCAACGCGGAAATCCTGCTGGGTAACCGCGACAAGGTGCTGGCCTGTTCATCCCCGACCGGCCCCGCCTTCGAGGGCGCGCAGATCAGTTCGGGCCAGCGCGCCGCCCCCGGCGCGATTGAACGCTGCGAGATTGATCCGGTGACCAAGGCCCCCCGCTTCAAAGTGATCGGAAGCGATCTGTGGTCAACCGAGGACGGCTTCAGCGAGGCGATCGCCACCACCGGTGTCACTGGCATTTGTGGGTCGGGCATCATCGAAATCGTCGCCGAGATGCGCATGGCGGGGCTATTGGATGCGCCCGGCCTGATCGGATCGCCTGAACAGACCGGCAGCGACCGGATTTTCCTGGACGGGCGCACGCATTCCTACCTGATCCACGATGGCAGTGCCGATGGCGGCCCCACCATTACCGTCACCAACCGCGATATCCGCGAAATCCAGATGGCCAAGGCCGCGCTCTATTCCGGTGCGCGCCTGCTGATGGATAAATTCGGTGTCGACAAGGTGGACCGGATCGTGCTGGCGGGCGCCTTTGGCGCACATATCAGCACGAAACACGCGATGGTTTTGGGCATGATCCCGGACGCGCCGCTGGACAAGGTCACATCCGCGGGCAACGCTGCGGGCACAGGCGCGCGTATCGCCCTTCTGAACCGTGCCGCGCGCGCGGAAATCGAAGCGACCGTGCGCGAGATCCACAAGGTTGAAACGGCAATCGAGCCGCGCTTTCAGGAACACTTTGTCAACGCATCGGCGATCCCCAATGCCGTGGAACCCTTCCCGATTCTCAATTCCATCGTCACCCTCCCCACCGCGACCTTCAACACCGGCGGCGGCGAGGGCGGCGGACGGCGCAGGCGGCGCTGATGGGATTTGATGCGCAACCCATCCTGAAGGGCGCAACCCTGACCCTGCGCCCGCTTGCACCTGATGACTATGACGGGCTGTATCGGGCCGCATCAAATCCCGAAACATGGGCCGGTCACCCGGCCCATGATCGGCACAAGCCCGAGGTGTTCCGCCCCTATTTCGACATGCTGCTGGCCAGCCGCGCCACGCTGGTCGTGATCGACAATGGGTCCGGCGACATCATCGGCTGTTCACGCTACTACACCGCCCCCGACAGGCCGGGCACGATTTCAATCGGGTTCACGTTTCTGGAGTGTCGCTATTGGGGTGGCACCGTCAACCGCGCCATGAAGGCGCTGATGCTGGCCCATGCCTTTGCCGATTTCGATGCGGTCTGGTTCCATATCGACCCAACCAACATCCGCTCGCAAAAAGCGACGATGAAGCTGGGCGCGCGCCATGGTTATGATGCGGACCTGGCACTGGGGCCAGTGCCCGCGCCGTGGAAAGTCTATCGGCTGGATCGCGAGGATTGGCAGACATGAAACTGAAAACCCCACGACACCCCCGCCCCAGGGACGCCGATGCGTGCAGGGCCGTGCCGCCCGTCATCTGCTATCCGCCCGATACGCTGCCCGCGCTGCGCCGGTCCGTTTGAACTGCATCAATGCAAAGCTGTGTTTGATGGCCTAGTTTGGTTTCATGGGGCCACTGGATCATCCTGTCAGCCGCCATCGGGCGTATCTGACCATCGCGGCGATTGCCGTTGTGGCGGCAACCCTGCTGCTGATGTCCGGAACTGGATCGTCCCTTCCCGTTCTGGGGCGTTTGCCGCTGCTGCCGTCGGTCATTGTCAGCGCGGGTCTTGGGCTGGGCGCGCTTGTGTTGCTGGATTACCGCGAACGACTGCCGCAGTCCCACCTCTGGACAGCGCCAAGGGGGCTATTTGTTCTTGCGGGGCTGGGCGCATTGCTGGCGCTGCCGCCCGTCGCAATTGATCTGGCGCTGCGGTTCCCGCGCGACTTGAACCTGCCGCTGCCGGACGCTTTGTTTTTCTATCCTGCGATCGCCGTTGTCGCCGAGGTGCAGTTTCACCTTATCCCGCTTGCGCTTCTTGCGCTGATCGTGCCGCGCTGGGTTCCGGTTTGGTGGATCATCGCGCCCGTCATATTGGTGGAACCGTTGTTTCAGGTTGCCTATCTGTCAGGGCCGACGTTGCAGGCCCTGCTGGTGCTGGGCAATGTGACGCTGATCAGCGCTGTGCAGCTTTGGCTTTTCCAGCGCTATGGTTTTGCAGCCATGTTCGGGTTGCGTATCGCCTTTTACCTGTTCTGGCACATCCTTTGGGGGAGCCTGCGACTGACGCTGCTGTTCTAGCGTCCGCCACCGCGTGACGGCTTGACGATCGCGGTTCGCCCGCCGAAACTGGCCGCCCACGCCGTTCCAAACGGTCAAAGAAAGCCCCGCCGATGAAGCCCGAAGTGCCTCACTTTGCCCCGCCAGATGACGCCGACGCCCGCCGCGCCGTGCAACCCGTCATCTGCTATCCGCCCGACACGCTCCCCGCGCCGGACTTGCCCGCGCTGGCAGCGCTGCGCCAGACCGCGACCAAATCGGCGCAGATCACCGTGCCACCCCGCGACGCTGCCTGCATTGACGTGCCTGCGGGCTGTTTCTTTCGGATCGTATCGGTCGGCGGCGCGCAGGTCGGTGATCTGAACCTCTGGAACACTGCCGATCTGAGTGAGCGCTTCTATTCCGGCAAGACCCGCGCGCTGCATGGCACCCATCTGTCGACGGGCGATCGGATGTGGTCGTCTTTTCCGACGCTGCGACCGATGGCGACGATCACCGACGACACACTGGACTGGTATGGGTTCGATGAGTTTGGCGGATCGGTCCACGATGTAATCGGCACACGTTGTGATCCCTACACGGGGGCGTTGCTGAAGGGCGCGCCCTATCACCATTGCTGCCATTCCAACCTGACGCGCGCTTTGGCCGCACACCGCGATCTGCCCCTGCACGACGCCGAGGTCCATATCCACGATGTTCTCAACGTGTTCATGTGCACCGGATTTACCCGCGACACGGGGCAGTATTTCATGAAGGCCAGCCCGGTGCGCCCCGGTGACTACCTTGAATTTTATGCGGAAATTGACCTCACGCTGGGCCTGTCCGCCTGTCCGGGTGGCGATTGTTCGGCGGAACATACCTCTGATACGGCACCCTGTTTTCCCTTGCTGATCGAAATCCATGACCCCGGCAAAGCCGCCCGCGCCGCCCATAAGCCGCCCGCACCAAATGCCTATGATCGCACGCACGGTAGCCATTGACGCCCCTTGGTGGCGCGGCTATCTCAGGGGCGCGCGGGTATGGTGAAAAGGTATCACGAAAGCTTCCCAAGCTTCAGTTACGGGTTCGATTCCCGTTACCCGCTCCACTGGTTTATGTCCTACCGCTTCGCTATTTGAGGACTTGATTCATGCCCTACCGCTTCGCTACCTGAGGACTTGAACTTATGTCCCGCGCGTAACGCGGTTGGCCAACAAGGAACGCCCATATGTCCGATATTCCCCTCTCCCCGATTACCCGCCTGCACACCGGCCCCCGGATGAGTCAGGCCGTCATCCACAACGGGATCGTCCACCTTGCCGGCCAGGTGGCGGCCGAGGGGCAAAGCGTGGCCGCGCAGACCCAAGGGTGCCTTGATCAGATCGACACCCTGCTGGCCGAAGCGGGCATCGACAAGACCCGTATCCTCACGGCGCAGATCTGGCTGGCGGATATGGCGGATTTCGCGGAAATGAACGCCGTGTGGGATGCATGGGTGCCGCAAGGCGACTGCCCCGCACGCTATGCCGGAGAGGCCAGGCTGGCCACGCCCGGCTACCGCGTGGAAATCATCGTCGTCGCAGCACAGTAAGATGCCCCCGTTTCTGACCCCGCTTGACGCGCCCGCGTTGCGCGCCGCCGGTATCCCCGCCCCGTGGGGCTTTGGGATGGCGGACCGCGTGCGTTTTGGTGAACTTGATGCGCTGAACCACGTCAATAACGTGGTCTATCTGCGCTGGTATGAAACCCTGCGGGTGGTCTATCTGGAATCTTACGGGCTTTATGACCTCGCGGGGCCGGACTCGAAATTTGTCGTCAAGACTGTCGGTCTGGATTACCACGCCGAGGTGATGCGCGGGGCCGCCTATATCAACGTGGCGCGCACGGTGGCGATGCGCAACAGCAGCTTCAGCATGGACTATGCGACATTCGTGGATGGGACCCTCACCACCACCGGCACCGCTGTCGTCGTGGTGCTGAACGCCGATAATTCAAAACGTCCGCTGACGGACGCCCTGCGGCGGCACTTCATTGCAACAGACGGCGCGGTGCAGGGGTAACGGTTACACCCCGTTCTGGCGCAAGAAGCCGACCAGCGCCGCCGTTGATCCGTCCTTGTCATCGGTCCCCTGCGCGCCTTCAACAACGGGCTGCAATGCGGTGGCCAGTTCTTTGCCCAGTTCCACGCCCCATTGGTCATAGGAGTTGATGCCGAGCACCACCCCTTCGACAAACACGCGGTGTTCATAAAGCGCGACGATCTGGCCCAAGGTGAAGGGATCAAGCTGCGGATAGGCAATCGTCACCGACGGGCGATTGCCCGGAAACACGCGGTGGCGGGCCTGGCGCTCCAGCTCTGCGCCCTCGAATTTATCGGCAACCTTGCTGCGCGCCTCAGCCAGATCGCGGCCCTTCATCAGGGCTTCGGATTGAGCCAGACAATTGGCGACAAGCAGTTGGTGTTGGTGATGTAAGTCGTCTTCGTGGCCACGGGCGGCGACCAGAAATTCGCAAGGGACAACGCGCGTGCCCTGATGGATCAACTGATAAAAGGCGTGCTGCCCGTTAGTGCCCGGTTCGCCCCAGACCACGGGGCCGGAATTGACGCTCAGGTCAGCGCCATCCATGCTGACGCCCTTGCCGTTGCTCTCCATCTCGAGCTGTTGCAGATAGGCCGGCAGGCGCGCGAGATTGTTGTCATAGGGCAGCACCGCGCGGGTCGCATGACCACAGATCTGGTTGTGCCAGATGCCCACCATTGCCAACAATGCGGGCATGTTCTGCGACCACTCGGCACTGCGGAAATGGGTGTCCATCGCCTGCGCGCCGCGCAGAAAGGCGCGAAAAGCCTTGGCGCCGATGGCAATCATCAGCGACAGGCCAATCGGGCCCCACATGGAATAACGCCCGCCGACCCAGTCTTCAAACCCGAACACGCGCGACGGATCAATGCCAAAGGCCGCCGTTTTGTCACCCGATGTGGACAGCGCGGCAAATTGCGCGGCGGGATCGGACACCGTTTCACCCATCCAGGCCTTGGCGGTCTGGGCGTTGGTCATGGTTTCAATCGTGGTAAATGTTTTCGAGGCTACGATCACCAGCGTCGTCGCCGGGTCGCAACCGCGCAAGACCTGCGCGATATCGGCCGGATCAACGTTTGAGACGAAATGGCAGCGCGGCCCGTCATGATAGGGCGCCAGTGCAATCGCCGCCATCTTTGGCCCAAGGTCGGACCCGCCGATGCCGATATTGACCACATCGGTGATCGCGCCACCCTGCCCCTGAAACACGCCCCCGCGCACATCGGCGGCGAAACGTGCCATCCGCGACAGGGTCTGCAACACGCCGTCCATGACATCGACACCGTCCACCATGACCGGCGCGCCATCGAGATTGCGCAGGGCGGTGTGCAAGACCGCGCGCCCTTCGGTTTCGTTGATCGCCGCGCCGCTGAACATCGCATCGCGTTTGGCGGCAACGCCCGCCCGATCCAGCAGATCAATCAGCAGCTTGCGCCCGTCAGAATCGATGTTGGTCTTGGCGTAATCCAGCAGCATATCGCCCGCCTGCACGGAAAAATCGGCGGCGCGGGCCTGATCGACCAGTGTTTCAAAGCGGCGGTTTTTTACCCCGGCATGGTGTGCGCGCAATGCGTCCCACATATCAGTTACCTTTCTGCCCAATGCACCGTTGCGCCACGCAAGACGGCCGCGACGGGTGCTTCTTCGGGGTTAGATTGCGTGCGCGTTCAAGGGCTTCGCGTTTTTCGCGGCCGATGATGACGATATGGCGCTTCATCGCGCCCTTCAGCACATGCGCCGACAATGTAATGCGCGGTTCGGGCGCGCCGGGTGCGCGCATCGCCACCAGCAGGTCATCGCCATGCAAGGCATTATCCAACTGATCGGCCCCGGGGAAGATCGAGGCGGTGTGCATATCCGCCCCCATGCCCAACAGACAGACCGAAAGCGGCAGGTGATCCGCAACAGTGGCCTGCAATTCATCAAGCCGGTCTTCAGGGTTGGGCGCATCGGCGTAAAGCGGCACATAGGTCGCCGCCGCGGCCCGATCCACCAAAAGACGCTGGCGCAAAAGTCGCGTGTTGGACCGCTCGGACGTTTCGGGCACCCAGCGTTCATCGGTGAGCATCACCCGCACGCGCGCCCAGTCCAGATTGGTGGCGCAAAGACTGTCAAAGATCGGCCCCGGCGTGGTCCCCCGGGCACGGCCAATGACGCGTGATCATCGTGCAGCAAGGCCGCTTTCAATTCACCGGCGATGACGTTGGCCAGATCCATCATCATCATTTCCGCGTCGGCATATTCTTTCAGGTCCATCGGGGTTCCTTTCAGATCGGTCATGTGGGTCTTGACCCACCTTACCTGATTTCACGCCATTTGCGCCCGTCACGATGCATCAGCATCATCGCGTCCTCGGGGCCAGCCGAGCCTGTGTCGTAATGCTTGGGCACATCGTTGCGCGCCTGCCAGCCCTCAATGATCGGATCTGTCCAGGCCCAGGCCGCCTCGACCTCGTCACCGCGCATGAACAGGGTCTGGTTGCCACGGATCACATCCATGATCAGCCGTTCATAGGCATCAGGCACATCGTCGGCGTCCGGGCCCAGGGCATCGGCAAAGGTCATATCCAGCGGCACGTCAATCAGGCGCATGCCCCCCGGCCCCGGTTCCTTGATTGTTACTTGCAGGTTCATCCCTTCGTTGGGCTGCAACTGGATCGTCAGGATATTGCGGTGGCGTTTTTCATCACCTTCGAAAATCGAATGCCCCAGATCTTTGAACACAACGACAATTTCCGATGTGCGCGCCTTGAGCCGCTTGCCCGTGCGCAGATAAAACGGCACACCCGCCCACCGCCAGTTGGCGATATGCGCCTTCATGGCGATAAAGCTTTCGGTGTGGCTGCGCGGGTTTTCCGCGTCGTCGCGGTAGCTGGGGGTCTTGGAGGTCGCGTCATACTGGCCGCGCACCAGATGGTGTGGATCAAGCGGCTGCAAGGCGCGGATCACCTTGAGCTTTTCGTCCCGCACAGCGTCCGCGTCAAACTGATGCGGCGCCTCCATCGCGATCAGGCACAACAGCTGCATCAGGTGATTCTGCACCATATCGCGCATCGCGCCGGATTTATCATAATAGCCGCCGCGCCCGCCCACACCGACCGTTTCCGCCACGGTGATCTGGATATGATCGACGTAGTGATTGTTCCACAGCGGCTCGAACAGCATATTGCCAAAGCGCACGGCCATCAGGTTCTGGACGGTTTCCTTGCCCAGATAATGATCAATCCGGTAAATCTGATCCTCGTTGAAATGCGCAGCCAGTGTCGCGTTCAATTCGCGCGCACTGCCCAGATCGCGGCCAAAGGGTTTTTCCACGACAATCCGGCTGGTTTCATCGGCAATCTTGTGGCCATAGAGACGCTCGGCCAGGGCGCCAAACAGCGATGGCCCGACCGAAAAATAGAACGCGCGCACGACATCCTTGCGCATCAGCTTGGCCAAAGGCTTCCAGCCGCCATCGCCCATCGCATCGACGGTGACATATTCAAGCTGGGCCACGAAAGCCTCGATCGCCTTTTTCTGGCGCTTTTCGGGCCCGCCAAATTCGGCAATCGCCGCGCGGATCATGTCGCGATACCCTGCGCTGTCCATATCCGACCGCGCCGCACCGATCACCCGCGAGGTTTCAGGCATTTGCCCGGCCAGAAAGCGGCGAAACAGACCGGGCAGGATCTTGCGGCGCGCCAGATCGCCGGTTCCGCCAAAAATCACCAGATCGAAATCATCCGTCGGAATAACGCGTGAGACCATTCGCCCGCTCCTAATTCGTTAGCGCTAACGTCACCCCAATACGCAGGGGCCGCGTGCAGGTCAACTGCGCCCGTGCACCCAAGCCCCTATTGTGACGGTTTCAACTGTTTACGCGAACAACGCCATCGGGCCAAGCGACGCGCCAACCCTCGCCCGCGCGGTTCAGCATCTGATCAGAATTGCAGCTTGCAAGCCAGTCCGCGGGCCGCCCCTAGGCCTCCAGCTCCGCATCCCAGTAAAGAAAATCAACCCAGGAGTCATGCAGGTGATTGGGCGGAAACTTGCGCCCGGTATTGCGCAGTTCTTCGGCACCGGGTGGGCGCGGCGGCTTGCGCAGTGACATCCCCGACTGGCGCAGGCTTTTGCTGCCCTTGCGCAGATTGCACTTGGCGCAGGCGGCAACGACATTCTGCCACGAGGTGACACCGCCCGCCGCCCGCGGGATCACGTGGTCAAAGGTCAGATCACCGCGCGCACCGCAATACTGGCAGCAGAATTCGTCCCGCAGAAATAAATTAAAGCGCGTGAAGGCCACGCGCTTTTGAGGTTTTACATAGTCTTTCAGCACCACAACCGATGGAATCCTGATCACCGTCGAGGGGCTGTGCACATATTCGTCATACTGCGCGACGATATCCACCCGGTCCAGCCAGGCCGCCTTGACCGCTTCCTGCCAGGGCCAAAGCGACAGCGGATAATAGGAAAGCGGTCGGTAATCGGCGTTCAGCACCAAAGCGGGATGCTGTTTCAGCTTGCCCGAGGCCCGCACAAAATCTGTTCTAAAATCACCATCCATCACGTTCTGCCCGCTTCACGGCAAGGGTCGCCCCCGCTGCACATACCCCGACTATATATAGGGCACACGATCTGACAAGCCCCAGATGTGCCACATTGGCAAGGACAAACCCACCCCCGGCTTCTTCTGTTCAAAAATACTCGAATCGCGACGCCCGAAGGGCGGCGCAAACCCCGGCTCAGGCATAGCCCAGACGTTGCCGCATGAACGCCAGCGCCACTTCCAGCCCGTCCATCGCAATGCCGTGGCCGGTGCCTTTCATCACATGGGCATAGACTTCCTTCCACCCCGCGCCCTGCAGGGCCTCGGCGGCTTGCGGCAGGCTTTCGGGCGGCACCACATCATCGCTGTCGCCATGCACCAACAACACCGGCGGGCGGCACAGCAGCTCGTCTTGCAACACTTCGGGCTGCACCAGACGCCCCGAAAAGGCGCATATCCCCGCGACAGGGTCTTCGCGGCGCGGCAGCACATGCAGCGCCATCATCGTCCCCTGGGAAAAGCCGAATACCATGACCTGTTCGGGCAGCAGGTCTTCATCCACCATCACCCCGTCCAGAAAGGCGTCAAGATCAGCCACGGCGCGGGCCATGCCTTCCATTGATTCCTCCTCGCTTGATCCGTCGATCCACGGGATCGGAAACCACTGGAACCCCATTGGCGATCCGGCGCAGTCTTCGGGCGCATCGGGCGACAGAAACAGCGTGTCGGGCAGGTGTTCACCCAAAGGATCGGCCAGACCCAGAAGATCGGCCCCATTGGCACCATAGCCGTGCAAGAAGATCACCGCCGAACGGGTCTCGCTCGACAAAGGCTCGCGGCGTCCGGCCGTCAATGCGCGTGTCATGTTATCCCTTCCCTGTCCTTTTCCAGCTTGTAGTAAGCCCACAAAAGACGCGCCGCAACCGATCGCCAGGGCGACCAGTCCAGCGCCATCGCCCGCATCTCCTTTTCGCCGGGGCGTGCGGGCAGGTCAAACAGCATCCGCGCGCCCTCTTGCAGGGCCAGATCACCGTGGGCAAAGACATCCGCGCGCCCCAGCGAAAACATCGCGTAAATCTCGGCCGTCCAGGGGCCAATGCCCGGCACGGTGGTCAAGGTCTTGATGACCGCGCCATCGGGCTGGCCGCGCAGGGCGTCGAAATCAATGCCGGCCGCCGCAAGCGCATGGGCATATTTGATCTTTTGGCGCGACAATCCGCAGGCGCGCAGATCGTCTTCATGGGCTGCGGCAACGCGCGCCGCATCATCCAGCCCCGCCGCCGCCAACCGCGCCCAGATTGCCCGGGCCGAGGCCACGCTGACCTGCTGGGACATGATCGCGCTCAGCAGCTCGGCGAATCCTTCGGGTCGCAGGCGCAGGGGCAGCGGGCCGGTGCGGGCCAGCGCCTGCGCGAAGCGCGGATCGCGCGCCGCAAGCCAGGCCGCCCCTTCGGCCACGCAAGCATCCGTGCGAATAATGCGACCCGTCACAGTGCCACGACCCATGCCAAAGCTTCAGCCGGTGTCTGAACCCGCGGCGCATCCGGCATCGGCGGGCGTGCGATCATCGCCACGGGAATGCCCAGATTGCGCGCGGCGGTCAGTTTCGTCGCGCTGGCCGCGCCGCCCGCGTTCTTGACCACAAGCCAATCCACGCCAAGCGCAAGAAACAACGCCTCCTCGCGTGCCACGGAAAACGGCGGGCGGCTGATCACGAATTCACCGCCTTCGAACGGAAAGGGCGCAGTGGGCGGATCAATCTGGCGGCAGATCACACGCCGCCCCTCAAGGCCCGCAAATTGCGCCAAAGTCTGGCGACCCGTCGCCAGAAACACCGTGGCCGTCGCCGGAATGATATCGGCCGCAGCCTGCGGGTTCGGGATGTCCGTCCAATGATCACCCTTGCCCGCCTGCCACGCCGGACGCAGCACCTGCAAATATGGCAACCCGCGCGCCGCGCAGATCGCCGCCGTGCGGTCGGTGATCCGTGAGGCAAAGGGATGGGTGGCATCAATGACGGCCGTGATCCCCACCTCTTGCACAAAGGCGGTGAACCCTTCGGCCCCGCCAAAGCCACCCACGCGGGTCGGCAGCGGCAAAGGTTCGGGGTCGCGCGTCGCACCCGCCAGCGTGGCAATCGCGCTTACCCCCTGCCCGACAAGCCCCCAGGCGATTTTCTTGGCCTCACGCGTGCCAGCCAGTAGCAGGACCTTCATGGCCCCGCGCGCCCGATGATCTGGCCTGCGCGATCAATGATCACCACGTCAAACATCATCCCGACATATTCCGTTTGCAGCCGCGACAACGCAAGATCGGCCACCGCCTGCGCCAATGGCGGCCCGGCAATTTCATAAGCCTCGAGCGCGGTATTGGCCTGCGCAAGGCGCGGATCATCCATCAGGGCGGCCAAAGCCGCGAAATCAACCGTTGATCGCCCCGAATGCAGATCAACCGCCCCCTGCGCCAGTTTGGTGATCTTGCCGATCCCGCCGCCGATGGTGACCCGTTCAACCGGATGGCGCGCCAGATATTTCAGCATTCCGCCCGCGAAATCGCCCATATCCAGCATCGCGTGATCGGGCAGCCCGTATAGCGCCTGCACAGTTTTTTCCGACATATTGCCGGTGCAACCCGCCACATGCGTCGTGCCATTGGCGCGCGCCACATCGACCCCCCGATGGATCGACGCGATCCAGGCCGCGCAGGAAAAAGGCCGCACGATGCCGGTGGTCCCCAACACCGACAGCCCGCCTGTGATCCCCAAACGCGGGTTCCAGGTGCGCTGCGCAATCTCGGCCCCGTTCGGGATGGAAATCGTGATGGCGATGTCGGGCGATTGGCCGTAGTGGCCCGCCATCTCTGCCACAATTTCATCCATCATGGCGCGCGGCACCGGGTTGATCGCCGGTTCACCAACACCGATGGGCAGACCCGCCTTGGTCACGGTGCCGACACCTTCGCCCGCGAAAAACCGCACGCCACCGTCTGACGGGGTCACCCGTGCGATGATCAGCGCGCCATGCGTGACGTCTGGATCGTCGCCCGCGTCCTTGATGATGCCTGCTTCGGCCCAATCCGCGCCTGCATCCATGTGTTCAACCGCAAAGGCGGGTGTTTCGCCCTTGGGCAGTGTGATCTGCACGGATTCGGGAAACTGCCCGCCCCACAGACGTATCAACGCCGCCTTGGTGGCGGCGGTCGCACAAGCGCCTGTGGTCCAGCCACGGCGCAATTCCCCTGTTGGCTTGCGTGTCATTTCTGCGACCTTAACCGCGCGTTGCGATGCCGCCAATCCGCAATCCGGTGTCGTTTGCCACCTTTCGCAACCCAGCGTGACGGGCCATAAACAGCGGATGACCGACTCGCTCGCCCTTCCCGCCCATGACTGGCCGCAAATGCAGCCCGGCTGGGTCTGGCTGTGCGGTGCCGGGCCCGGCGATCCGGGGTTGCTGACACTGCATGCGCTGAACGCGCTGCGCCAGGCCGATGTGGTGATCTACGACGCGCTCGTCCAAGAGGCCATTCTGGACTGGGCACCGCAGGCCGACCATGTCTATGCGGGCAAACGCGGCGGCAAACCATCGGCCAAACAGCGCGATATATCGCTGCATCTGATCGATCTGGCGCGCGCGGGCAAAAAGGTGCTGCGCCTCAAGGGGGGTGATCCTTTCGTGTTCGGGCGCGGCGGCGAAGAGGCCCAGACCCTTGTGCAGCACGATATCCCCGTGCGCATTATCCCGGGCATTTCGGCAGGCATCGGCGGGCTGGCCTATGCGGGCATTCCCGTCACCCACCGCGATGTGAACCAGTCGGTGACCTTCGTCACAGGGCATGATCAGTCAGGCGATGTGACATCGTCATTGGACTGGAAGGCGATTGCGGCCGGATCGCAGGTCATCGTGATCTATATGGGCATGAAGCATATCGCGCGGATCACAGCGGAATTGCTGGCCGCTGGCCGCCCGTTGGAAGAACCGGTCGCCGTAGTGACCACCGCCACAACCGCCCAGCAACAAGTGCTGGAAACCACCCTTGGCACCATCGTCGATGACATCGCGGCGGCGGGTCTCGAGCCGCCTGCGATCATCTGCGTGGGCCGATCGGTGTTGATGCGGCAAGTGCTTGACTGGCAGGGTCAGGCTGCCGGACAAGCCCCGCGCAACCTTGACCCCTTGGGTCGTGGACGCCCCGCCGAGAGCGCCTAGATGGGCGGATTGATCTTTGCGGCGCCCTCCTCGGGATCGGGCAAAACCACTGTGACGCTGGGGTTTTTGCGGGCTGCCACCCGCATGGGCGCAGATATCCGCTCTGCCAAATCCGGCCCCGACTATATCGATCCGCGGTTTCACGCCGCCGCCACGGGACGGGAATGTGTGAACCTTGACGCATGGGCGATGACGCCCGACCGCCTGCGCGCGCTTGCCGAAGGCAGTGGCGATCTGATCATCGAGGGCGCGATGGGCCTGTTTGACGGTGCGCCACCTGCGGGGCGCGGGGCAACGGCGGATCTGGCGCGCCACCTGGCCCTGCCCGTGGTGCTTGTTGTGGATTGCGCGCGCATGGCCGGATCAGTTGCGCCCCTGGTCGCCGGGTTTGTGGCGCATGATCCGGGCGTCACGGTGGCTGGCGTGATCCTCAATAATGTCGGATCGCCCCGCCACGAAGCGATGTTGCGCCACGCCTTGGCGGATGTGGCAATCCTTGGCGTGGTCGCGCGCGATGCAGCTCTGGCGCACCCCTCGCGCCACCTGGGGCTGGTGCAGGCGGGTGAACGCGCCGATCTGGACAGCTATCTTGAGCGCGCAGCCGATGTGATCGGCGCAGGTCTGGACATGGCGGCGCTGCTGGCGCTGGCCGCCGCTGCCCCCGGGATCAGTGCAAAGGCGGCCCCGCGTATCGCACCCCCTGCGCAGCGCATCGCCGTTGCCCGCGATCAGGCTTTTGCCTTTGCCTATCCGCATATGCTGGATGACTGGCGTGCGGCGGGGGCGGAGCTGTCGTTCTTTTCGCCGCTGGCCGACGAGGGGCCAAGGGACGCCGATTTCATCTATCTTCCCGGCGGCTATCCTGAATTGCATGCCGGGCAGATCGCGGGCGCCACGAACTTCATGCAATGCATAAGAAGTGCCGCAGAAAATACTGATATTTATGGGGAATGTGGCGGATACATGGTCATGGGGCAAGGCATCACCGATGCGGACGGCACCGCCCATCCGATGCTGGGCCTGCTTGATCTCGCGACCTCGTTCCAAGAGCGCAAACTACACCTTGGCTATCGCCACCTGCACAGCAATCATGGCCCGATGGCGGGGCGCTGGGCCGGTCACGAATTCCACTATGCAACAACGCTGCACGCGCGCGGCGATCCCCTGTTTCACGCCACCGACGCCGCAGGCACGGCCCTGCCCCATATGGGCCTGCGCGCAGGGCGCGCCTGCGGCAGCTTTGCGCACCTGATTGACCGTGCCTTGCCATGACCCGGCAACCGGACTACCGCTAGGGCCATGAGTGACGTGAACACCCAGATCGACGACGGCCGCGCACGGCGCAATGTGGCGATCCTTGTCGGCGCACAGGCCTTTCTGGGCAGCCAGATCACGATGATTTTCGTGATCGGCGGCTTGGCCGGACAGCAGCTTGCACGCGCTTCGGGGCTGTCTTTGTGTTTCGCCACCCTGCCGATTTCGATGATCGTGTTCGGGTCGATGACCACCGCGCCCTGGCTAAGCCATGTGATGCAGCTGCGCGGGCGGCGGTTTGGCTTTTTCGTCGGGGCGATTGGCGGGATGATCGGCTCGCTGATTGGCGCCTATGCCCTGTCGATTGGCAGCTTCTACCTGTTCCTTCTGGGCAGCTACATGACCGGTATCTACATGTCCGCGCAGGGTTTTTTCCGGTTTGCCGCGGCTGATACGGCCTCGGAATCCTTCCGCCCCAAGGCGATTTCCTATGTTATGGCAGGTGGTTTGATTTCCGCGATCATCGGCCCGCAACTGGTCAAGGTGACGACCGATCTGACCGCCGTGCCCTTCGTTGGCACCTATATGGTCGCGATTCTGATCAACGCCGCTGGCATGTTGATGTTCATCTTTCTTGATATCCCGAAACCGCCGGTCGTCAACGCGGATAGCCCGCAAAGCCGGTCACGCCGTGATTTGCTGCGCGATCCGGTGATCCTTGTGGCGATCATCTGCGCGATGGTCGCCTATGCGCTGATGAACCTTGTAATGACCTCGACACCGCTGGCCGTGGTCGGCTGCGGATTCACCACCTCGAATGCGTCCGACATCGTGTCGGCCCATGTTCTGGCGATGTTCGTGCCATCGTTCTTTACCGGCCATCTGATCGCCCGTTTCGGCGCGCGCAGGATCGTCGCGCTGGGTCTGGCGCTCCTTGGTGCGGCGGGGGTTGTCGGGTTGTCGGGCGTGGAACTGGGTAACTTTTTCCTTGCACTTGTGCTGCTGGGAATCGGCTGGAACTTTGGCTTTATCGGGGCCACGACCATGCTGGCCAGCGCCTATAAACCCCACGAACAAGGCCGTGTGCAGGGCATGAACGACTTTATCGTCTTTGGCATGGTGACGATTGCCTCGCTGGCCTCGGGCGGGTTGATGAACTGTTCGGGCGGCACCGCCCAGGAAGGCTGGACGGCCGTCAACACCGCGATGGTGCCGCTGTTGGCACTGGCGGGGGGCGCGCTGATCTGGCTGGTGATGCGCCCGCGCGTATTCGCGGCCTAGCGCCGCCAGGTCGCCCCGATCAAGGACAGCCTGCGCCGGAATTCGGATGTTCCCAAGCGCCCGTCCGGCACCGCCTGCGGGTCTTTGTGCGCCGCGCGCAGCAGGTCACGGGCGCGCCAGTTGGCCCGCAGTGCCGCCCCTGCCCGGCCAAAGTCCCGGCGGCCATGTTTGGCGATCATGCCCAACCCGTAATCAGCCAGATTGCGCACTTCGGCAAGCGTTTCATGGGCCAGCGGTTTGCGCCCCGCCGCCGTCAACACGGGCACGGCCAGCAGCCAGTTGGCAATGCCGCCCGCAATCGCCGCTTCGCGCAGATCGCCCTCGTCCCCGGCCACGGCCCCCAAAGCCAGCGCCGCCAACACCACCAGCGATCCGGCGCCGCGATCAATATGCGCGATCACCTCTTCTTCGGTCGCGAAGGGCGCGCCGTCGATATCCCATTCGCGCGCGGTGATCAGGGTGGAAAACAGCGATGCAGGCAGGCTGTGCGCCGTGATGACTGCGGCCAGCGGCCCTGCGACCTCGTGGGCGCGCGCAGGTTTACCCGCGATCACATCGCCGACCGCATCGCGCCAGAATTGCAGACGCATCTGCGCAATCAGCGGCTCGCGGGTCACCCAGGGGGCGCGGGCCACTTCAAGGTTGAAAGCATATAGCGGGAACAGAACCGCCCGCACATCCGGCGCGCAGGACATCGCCGCAAGGAACCGGTCAGGATCGCCCTTTTCAACCAGTGCCGCGCAGGCGTTCAGGCTCACGTCGTTGCCCCGTCACGCACCAGTTTCCAGGTGATCGCATCAAGCAGCGCATCAAAGGATGCGTCCACTATGTTGGCGCTCACACCCACGGTGGACCAACTGCGCCCCTGCCCGTCTTCACTGTCGATGATGACGCGGGTCACGGCCTCGGTTCCGCCGTTGGTGATGCGCACCTTGAAGTCAACCAGATGCATGTCGTCGATCAGCGCCTGATAGGGACCAAGGTCTTTGGACAAGGCCCGCGCCAATGCGTTCACCGGACCCTGGTCACTGCCATCCGGCCCCTGGCTTTCACTGACATTCAGCATCCGCTCGCCATTGATCTTCACGACGACGACGGCTTCTGACAGCGACACCATCTTGCCGCGCTTGTTACGGCGGCGTTCCACCGTGACGCGGTAGCGCTTGACCTCGAAAAAGGTCGGCAGCAGCCCCAGTTCCTCGCGCGCGAGCAGCTCAAAGCTCGCCTGTGCGGTGTCATAGGAATAGCCGCGCGCCTCCTGCTCCTTGATGCGCTCAAGGATGCGGGTCAGCGCCGGATCGCCCTTTTTGACACTCAGACCGGCACGTTCCAGACGTTCACGCAGGTTGGATTGCCCCGCCTGGTTCGACATCGGCACGATGCGCGTATTGCCGACCAGTGCCGGGTCGATATGTTCGTATGTTGTCGGGTCTTTGGCGATGGCACTGGCATGCAGACCGGCCTTGTGCGCGAAAGCACTAGCCCCCACGTAGGGCGCCTGTTTTTGCGGCACACGGTTCAGGATATCATCCAGCAAACGCGACGCACGGCGCAATCGGGTCAGTGCCTCGGGCGTCACGCCGGTGTCGAGCGCGGATGCATAGGGTTCCTTGAGCAGAAACGTAGCAATCAGCGAGGTCAGGTTGGCATTGCCACAGCGTTCGCCAAGCCCGTTCAGCGTGCCCTGCACCTGCCGCACCCCTGCATCCACGGCCGCCAGCGAATTGGCCACCGCGTTTTCGGTATCGTTATGGGTGTGTATCCCCAGGTTTTCGCCTGCGATCCCGCTGGCGATCACATCCGTCACAATCGCGCCAACCTCGTGGGGCAGCGTGCCACCGTTGGTATCGCACAGCACGATCCAGCGCGCGCCCGCATCATGAGCGGCCTTGATCGCCGCCAGCGCATAATCGCGGTTGGCCTTGTAGCCATCAAAGAAGTGTTCGGCGTCAAACAGCGCCTCGCGCCCCTGAGCGACCAGATGTTTGACCGAGGCGGCGATGTTTTCAAGGTTCTCCTCCAGTGTGATCCCCAAGGCGGTGGTCACGTGGAAATCATGGGTCTTGCCCACCAGACAGACGGCGGGGGTGCCCGCGTTCATCACGGCGGCCAGCACATCGTCATTTTCGGCAGAGTATCCATTGCGTTTGGTCATGCCAAAGGCGGTCATCGTCGCGCGGGTCTTGGGCGCGGCGTCGAAAAAATCGCTATCCGTGGGGTTCGCACCGGGCCAACCACCCTCGATATAGTCCAGCCCAAGGGTGTCCAGAACCTGCGCGATCTGCTGCTTTTCGGACGTCGAAAACTGCACGCCTTGGGTCTGTTGGCCATCGCGCAGGGTGGTGTCGTAAAGGTAGAGGCGTTGTTTGGTCATGCGATCCTCCCGCCCCGGACTTGATCCGGGGCCTCGTCGGCAAGGTTGAGGCCCCGGATCAAGTCCGGGGCGTGTTGCGATACGACGTCAAGAACGCGTTCGTGCCCTTGGCACGCACAGCCCCCGACCGCCCCCATGGGCGGGGGCTTCACCCCCACCCGCGGCCGGGGGCTGTCCTGTGTTGGTCTGCGGATCATCGGAGGCCCTCCAATTTCGTGGGATCAAAGTCTTTGAGAGTTATCAACTCAACGCGCGACTTTGACATCCGGACTTCCACACCAGCGTCGGCCAACGCCCTTTTCATGGTGTCCACCTTAGAAAAATCTTTTGAATGCACAGCCGCATTTCTCAGCTCAAGTAGCTGATCTTCAAACTTCGAAAGGTCGTATTGGCGCAGGGAAACGTCAGCGTTGTGCATGCCAGCCAGCACAAGATCAAAATTTCCAAGATCCAGTCCCAACAGCTTCGCGGCATGTGCCAAGCCATCATAGTCTCCGCTTTTTGACATCTCGCGCATGACAGCAATCGCGCCCGCAGTGTTCAGGTCATCCGCCAAGGCCGCCAAAAATTTCGCGTTAGGCCTTTCTTCGCCGTCTCGATCCATCACTTGCGAGGACCACTTGCTCAACGTCCGCTCCGCCTCCACCCGCTTCTTCTCTGTCCAATCCATCGGCTTGCGGTAATGCGTCCCCAGCATCACAAACCGGATCACCTCGCCCGGCACAGGGGGCTGGCCATCATGGCCATCCAGCAGGTCGCGCACGGTAAAGAAATTGCCCAAGGACTTGGACATCTTCTTGCCCTCGACCTGCAACATCTCGTTGTGCAGCCAGTAGCGCGCGAAATCGCCTTCGGGATGGGCGCAGGCGGATTGGGCGATCTCGTTCTCGTGGTGGGGAAACTGCAAATCATTGCCCCCACCGTGGATATCAAACGACGCGCCCAACAATTCGTAACTCATCGCGGAACACTCAATATGCCAACCCGGTCGGCCACGCCCCCAGGGGCTCTCCCACCCCGGCGTCTGATCATCGGACGGCTTCCACAGCACGAAATCCATCGGATTGCGCTTGTACGGTGCCACTTCAACCCGCGCACCGGCGATCATATCATCAATCGACCGCCCCGACAGCGCGCCATAATCGGCATAGCTTTCCACCGCGAACAGCACATGGCCCTCGGCCTCGTAAGCATGCCCCTTGGCGATCAGATCAGCGATCATCGCCACCATCGGCGCGATAAATTCGGTCGCGCGGGGTTCCAGATCGGGGCGCAGGGTGCCAAGCGCCTCCATATCCGCGTGATACCAGCCGATCGTTTCATCGGTGATCGCGCGAATGTCGCGCCCCGTCGCAGCGGCACGCGCGTTGATCTTGTCGTCCACGTCGGTGAAATTGCGCACATAGGTCACATGATCGGCGCCATACACATGACGCAGCAAGCGATAAAGCACATCAAACACCACCACAGGGCGCGCATTGCCCAGATGGGCACGGTCATAGACCGTCGGGCCACAGACATACATGCGCACGTTTTTGGGATCGAGGGGGATGAACTCCTCTTTCCGGCGCGTCTTGGTGTTGTGCAAACGGATCGTTGTCATGTCAGTCCTTAAACGGTTCTCGCCCGCGGACTTAGCAACTTAACTGTTCAGGATAAACGTGAAAGAGCGGCCCGCGTGACGTATGTCAGCAGATAATGAGGCAGGCGATGATACAATTGCTCTTCATGGCGCCGACATAGCAGGCAGGGCGCTATCCGTCCAGCATTTCCACAAGGGTGCAATTGGTGCGCAGATGGCGACCCGTCACATCGCCCTTGATCGCGTGCGCAGTGGCCTGCCAGCTTGGATGTGCCAAAACCCTCGGGCGTATGCAGCCAGACGATATTGCCGCGCTGCGCCACCGCCTCGGACGCGACACCCGTATCGGTCAAGCACAGCGTGATCAATCACCACAGGCGATGTGGAAAAGAAACCGTGCAGATGACGCGGATCGTCGGGCGCACAGGAACAGACGGCAGCGCGCAAATCTTCCCCGCGCATCACGAACTCAGGCACTTCTACGCCAACATTCACCCCGCGCAGCAATGCGACCTGTGATTGCGCCTGATCCATGCGACCATCGTGCAACATGCGATAGGATATCACTATGACCCGCCTGGACACTGCCAACGACATCATCCGCGCATCCCTGCCGAAAAAGACCCGCGACACCCTGTAACTTCTTCTGTTCAAAAATACCTCCGGGGGGAGTCCGCGAGGACGGGGGGCAGCGCCCCCCAGCCCCGCCCGCCGCAGGCGACGCCCTCAGGCGTAACTCACCACCTCGATCTCGACGTCGTTGCCCTCGTGAAAATAAAACCGCCGCCCCGGTTCATAATCTGCGTGGCTGTGCGGCGTGAAACCGGCCGCCTTCACCGCCACCTCGGCGGCGTCCAGATCGTCAACCACCACACCGATATGGTTCAACCCGCCGCGCCGCAAATAGCTGTTGTCCGCCGCAACCTGATCGCGCCCACCCGCGGGACCGGTATAAAGCGCAAGATAGCTGTCATCGCCACCCACATGCACCGTGAAACCGCCGTTGATCGCGCTGCCTTCCCAGCGGGTGTGCCAGCCGAACAGGTCTTGCAGCACTGCGGCAGTGGCACGCGGATCGGCCACGGTGACGTTCACATGTTCAAGTCGTGCCATTGGTTCTCTCCTCTTGGCTTTCATGTCAGCCTCATGTCTAATTCCTCAAGTGAACTTGAGATCAAGAGGTTTTTTCATGTCCGGTCTATCCATCGGCGATCTGGCGGCGCGCACCGGGCTGGCCGTTTCGGCGATCCGCTTTTACGAGACCCACGGGATCGTCGCGCCCTTGCGCAACGCGGGCGGGCATCGCCGCTACGGGCGGGCCGATATCCGGCGCCTGTCGTTTGTGATGGCGGCCACCGGGCTGGGGTTCGCCCTGGCTGACATTGCGCAGCATCTGGCGAAACTACCTGCCCACAAGGCCCCCAGCCGCGCCGATTGGACCCGCATTTCCAAGGGGTTCCGGCGCGATATTGATACGCGGATCGCCGCCCTTGAAACCCTGCGTGACAAGCTCGATGGCTGCATCGGATGCGGCTGCCTCTCGCTGGACAGATGCGCGCTTTATAATCCGGCCGATATCGCGGCAAAGCACGGCGCGGGGCCGCGCTATCTGCTGGGGGACAGCGCACCGCCAACATCGGATTGACATTGCCGCGCCAAAGCGGCTTCCCTGCGCAGATGGAATTATCACAGCGCATCACACAGATTACCGGTGGCGGCTCGGGAGGCTGGGATTTGTTCTTTCGCGCCCGTGCACTGAAGGACGCAGGCGCGCCGATCATTGAACTGACGGTCGGCGAACATGACATCCGCACCAGCACCGACATTCTGGAGGCCATGCACAATGCCGCCAGATCGGGCCACACCGGCTATGCCGCCATCCCCGGCACCGAAGGTCTGCGCGCGGCTGTGGCGGCGCGCATCACCGCCCAAAGCGGCGTGCCGACATCGGCGCGCAATGTCACCATCACGCCGGGCGGGCAATCGGCCCTCTATGCCAGCCATCTGGCCGTGCTGGACACGGGCGATACGGGCCTGTTCATTGATCCCTACTACGCCACCTACCCGGGCACGATCCGCGCCGTGGGTGGCATCCCGCACACAGTGCCCGCCGATGCCGGGCGGGGCTTTCAGCCGCGCGGTGCGGATATCGACGCCGCCGCAAAGGCCACGCGCGCCAAAAGCCTGCTGGTCAATTCGCCTAACAATCCGACCGGCGCGGTCTACGCCCGTGACTCCCTGCGTGATATCGCGCAGACCTGCATCGCCAACGATATGTGGCTTATCTCGGACGAAGTCTATGACAGCCAGGTCTGGGAGGGCACGCATATCTCGCCCCGCGCCCTGCCCGATATGGCGCAGCGCACGCTTGTGGTCGGCTCCATGTCCAAAAGTCACGCCATGACGGGCAGCCGCGTGGGCTGGGTCTGTGGCCCCGAAGATGTCATCGACTACCTGATTACCCTGTCCACCCATACGACCTATGGCGTGCCCGGCTATATTCAGGACGCCGCCACCTATGCGCTGGGCCAGGGCCAGCGCGTGGAAGAGCAGGTCGCCGCCCCCTTCCGCCGCCGCCGCGCGCTGACGCAAAAGTTGCTGGCGCAACAGAACGTGGTCCACGCCGCGCCGATCCAGGGCGCGATGTATGTGATGCTGGATATCCGCGCGACGGGCATGACGGGCGAAGAATTTGGCGATGCCCTGCTTGACGCCGAACAGATCGCCGTGATGCCCGGCGAAAGCTTTGGCGCCGCCGCCGCAGGCCATATCCGCGTGGCGATGACCGTCGATGATGACGCCTACGTTGACGCGATCACGCGGCTGTTGGGCTTTGCCGCGCGCCTGGCCACCGGAGCGCCCGCATGAGCATGGGCCAACAGTTTCGCGCTCTGCACGACAGGGGCGGCGCGTTCATCCTGGCCAATGCCTGGGACATCGGATCGGCCAAGATGCTGGCCGCGATGGGGGCGCAGGCAATCGCGACATCTTCCGCCGCGCACGCCTTTACCCTTGGTCAACCCGATGGCACCGTGACCCGTGATCAGGCGCTGGCCCATGCGGCCGATATCGTCGCCGCCGTGACTGTTCCCGTGCAGGGCGATTTCGAAAACGGCTATAGCGACACGCCCGAAGGCACCGCCCAAACCCTGCGGCTGGCCGCCCAAGCGGGCCTTGCAGGTATCTGCATCGAGGATGTGCCCTTTGGCGGCGACACCGTCTATGATTTCGATCTGGCGGTCGCCAAGATCCGCGCCGCCGCCACAGCCGCGCGCGCCCTGCCCGATGATTTTGTCCTGACCGCCCGCGCCGACGGGATCATGATCGGCGCCTATGACATCGACGAGGCAATCCGCCGCCTGCAGGCGTTTGCAGCCGCCGGGGCAGATTGCCTTTATGCGCCGATGCCCGCGAGCATGGACGATCTGGCGCAGATTGTCGCGCAAACCGACAAGCCGGTGAACGCGCTGGTGGCTGGCCCGTTTGCGCGCCACAGCCGCGCCGATTTCGCCGCAATCGGGGTTGCCCGCCTGTCGTTGGGCTCAGCCCTTGCGCGCGCCACCCATCGCACCATCCATGACGCCGCCACGGCGATGTTCGACACGGGCGATTTTAGCGCTCTTGGAAATGGCCTTAATGGGAGTATCGTGGACGCATTATTGCCAAAGGAATAATGCAATGTTGCGATTTATAGCTGTTTTTGGCCTGATTTTCGGGCTGTCATTGGGCGCGCGCGCACAGACCTTTCCCACGCCTGCCACCAATTTTGTCAACGACTACGCCGAGATGCTGGACGACGCCAGCGCAGCGCGCCTGACGCAAACGCTGGAAACCATACGCGCCGACACCGGTGCCGAGGTCACGATTGTCACCTTGTCTTCGGTGCGGTTCTACGCCCAGAACATGGACATCAAGGCCTATGGCAAAGCCCTGTTCGATGCCTGGGGGATCGGTGCCGAGGGCGTGGATACAGGCGTGCTTTTGCTGGTGTTTCGCGAGGATCGCGAACTGGCGATCACGCTGGGCGATGCCTATGGCAGCGACTGGGACAGCGCGGCGGCCCGTGTGATCGACGAAGATATCCTTCCCGTCTTTCGCAATGGCGATTTTGCAGCCGGCATTGCCAGCGGAATCGAAGGGATCAACACGCGCATCGTTGCGCCATTTCACGCGGGCGGGCCGTCACGCGGCAGCGGCGATGGTGGCGGGCTTGGCATCTGGGCCATTCTAGGGCCGATCGGCGCGATCATCGCCGCGCTTTTCGGTCTGTCACGCATGCGCGCTGCCCGTCTGGCCAAGGAACCCTGCCCGCAATGTGGCAAGCCCGGTCTGAAGCGCGAAAAGATCACGCTGCAAGCGGCCAGCGAAATGGCCCAAGGGCGCGGCGAAACCCGTGTCACCTGCCTTGCCTGCGGTCATACCACAGCCACGCCCTTTGTCATTCCGCTGGAGATCGCCCAAACTGAAAGTGACGACAGCTTCGGTGGCGGCAAGTCTGGCGATGGTGGCGCCAGCGGCAAGTGGTAGCCGCCGCTGACACCCCACCCTTAAAAGGCGTATTACGCCCGCAAGGTAAAGGTATCAATGGTCGGGCTCAGCCCCGTGCCGTCGAAATCCTCAAACTCGTGGCGCAGGTATTCGCCGCCGACCAACACATTCGGGCGCACCTTGTAGGCAAGGCCAAGCCCATAGAAATACCCTGTGTCGCTGATGGTCGGGATGCCCGGATCGCTGAACTGCGCCTGCGCCATGCCGGCCGTAAAATATGGCAGCGCATCACCCAGATCATAGCCAACCCGCAGCTTGGCCCGCGCGATGTAATCCAGCGCGCCGTCAATCGCGCCCTCGTCCACGATCTCGGTCCAGTCGTAGTCAACTTCACCACCCAGAACCCAGTCGCCGAAATCATACATGTAACCGGCGTGCAAACCATAGATCGCGCCGTTTTCATCAACGCCGTTTGGCACTTCTTCCAGGTGGCCGGTGCCGTATTGACCGCCCAGATAAAACCCGGTCCATTCACCGGCCACGGGGGCCGCGGGCGGCAGTGCAAGCGGCACCGGGGTGACCGGATCAGCCAACCCGCCCGCAAAGGCAGAGGTGGCAAGGCTACTGCCCAACAGGGCGGGAATCACGAGGGAACGCAGTGACATGAAATCTCTCCTTTTGAATACGCGCTCAAAGGCGAACACTTTATTATATCACGCTATGATAAGGGAGGCCATGACACCTGATCCAGCCTGCACGGCGCAGGGCCACGTCTTGCGGCCATAATCAGCCGATCGCTGGACCGAACAAATGCGAACGGCGCACCGGGATGCGCCGTTCTGTTGCAACGGGGATGTTGTTGGGGGGGATCTGGGGAAATCCAGCCCCGCTGCGAACCTCTTAGAACTGGAACGACACGCGCGCCGCCAGTGTCGTGGCATCAACGTCGATACCGCTGCCGGCAAAGTCGTCAAAGTTGTGCTGGAGGACTTCGGCCCCGACACGCATCCGGTCACTGACCTGATAGTCGGCACCAATGCCATAAAACGCACCCGTGTCACTGTCATCAATCGCACCTGATGTGGTCAGCTGCGCGGCACCGGCCGTGACATAGGGCAACCACTGGCCGGCATCGTACCCGGCGCGGAATTTCAGACGGGCAACGCTGTCAACGTCCAGACCGGCAACCGTATCGGTGATATTGCTACCTTCGATTTCCAGTTCGCCACCGACAACATAGTTGCCAAGGTCATACAGATAGCCGCCGAAGACCCCGTAGGTCGCGCCGTTTACGTCATCGCCAAGGGTCGCGCTGCCCGTGACGTCGCCGTAGCCCAGCGACCCACCGGCGTAGAACCCGCCCCAGTCTGCTGTCGCGACAGGCATGGGGGCCGGCACGATGGTCGGTGCGGGTGCCGGTGCGGGATCGCCCACACCACCAGCAAAGGCGGGAGCGGCGAGCGAGAGGCTTGCAAGGCCTGCAACAAGTAGTGTCGTGCGCATGTTGATGTCTCCATCTTCTGATGTGAATTACGTCGCGGTCCGTTCTTTCAACCGCGCAAGGGACACTTGGGGTCGAAACGGGCGCGCTTCCATAACCTCACAGAAACGTTAGAGGTTTGGGCGCTTAATTGCCGGTTCGGCGCGTTTGGCTCGGCATGTTGCAGCGCAGCAAATCGCGGCGGCGCGTTTCTGCCGACACCCCACATGGGCCAAAAACGACCATGGGTCGTAAACAGGCAAGACGGCCTGCGAACGGGCGGCAAGGCTGGGACCAGTTTATGAAAAGGTCCGCCGTGAATCCAAACCCCGCGTCTCACATTTGGATTATCTTGCGCACGATCGGCGCGCGCCGTGGTCGTGCGGCGCGGGGGCGGCCCTTGGTGTGGTAACGCACCTCTCCTGATCCCTTTGCATAAACGAGACAGCCATGACCGATGTGACCTACCCGTCCAAGAACCCGACCCCGCGCGCGACCCGTTCCGGCGGGCGCGCCGCACGCCACGCCAGCCGCGCCGCGAAACTGTCCGACGCTATGCGCCCGGTGCGCCCGGGGCTTTCGGGCGGACAGTATTCCCCCCTCAGTGACGCCGATGTGGCGCGTATCCACGCGGCTGCCCTCACCGCCCTCGAAGAGATCGGTCTGGCCGATGCGCCCCCCAGCGGCGTTGCAATCCTGACCGTTGCAGGTGCGGTGCAGGGCGACGACGGGCGCATCCGTTTTCCGCGCGCATTGGTCGAAGACATGCTGGCCATCGCCAAACGCGATGTGACGCTTTGCGCCCGCGATCCGGTCCATGATCTGGACCTGTCAGGCACACGCGTGCACTATGGCACAGCGGGCGCAGCGGTGCATATGGTTGATGTCGCCGGGCGCAATTACCGCGAAAGCACGGTGCAGGATCTGTTCGATGCGGCGCGGATCGTCGACCAGCTTGATAATATCCATTTCCTGCAGCGGCCGATGGTCTGCCGCGATATCCTTGATAACCTCGAAATGGACCTCAACACGGTCTACGCGACCACCAGCGGCACGACCAAACATATCGGCACCTCCTTCGTGGAACCCGGCCACGTGGCCCCCTGCATCGAGATGCTGCACATGATCGCGGGCGGCGAGGACGCATGGCGCGCGCGCCCCTTCATGAGCAATTCCAACTGTTTTGTCGTCCCGCCCATGCGCTTTGCGACCGAGGCCTGCGAGGTCATGGAAAACTGCATCCGCGCAGGGATGCCCGTGCTGCTCTTGTCGGCGGGGATGTCGGGGGCCACGGCACCGTCAACCATCGCCGGTGCGATCGTGCAGGCGGTCGCAGAATGCCTGGCGGGGATCGTCTATGTGAATGCGATGGCGCCGGGACATCCGGCGGTGTTTGGCACTTGGCCCTTCGGGTTGGACCTGCGCACCGGCGCAATGACCGGCGGGTCGGGCGAACAGGCGCTGCTGACGGCGGGCTGCGCGCAAATGCACCGGTTCTATGGCCTTCCAGGCGGTGCGGCGGCCGGAATCGCCGATAGCAAACTGCCCGACATGCAGGCGGGATGGGAACAGATGTGTTCCAATGTGATGGCCGGGCTGTCGGGGCTGAACATGGTCTACGAGGCGGCGGGCATGCACGCCTCGCTGCTGGGGTTCTGCCACGAGAGCCTGATCCTTGGGGATGATCTGATCGGTCAGGCGCTGCGCTGCGTGCGCGGGATCGAAGTGGACGACGAAACGCTTGCGCTTGATCAAATGCGCGCGGTCTGTCTGGGCGGGCCCGGACATTACCTTGGCACCGATCAAACTCTCAGCCGGATGGAAAGCGATAACGTCTACCCGTCACTGGGTAACCGGATGTCGCCCAAGGAATGGGCCGAAAAAGACAAACCCGACCTGATCGAAAACGCGATAGCCGCCAAGGAACGGATCCTGTCCACCACTAGTGCGGCGCAATTTGCACCTGATCTGGACAGCGCGATCCGGGCAAAATTCAACATCCACCTGCCGCGTTGATGGCTGCGTCGCTGGGGGCCTTGCCCCCGTCGCGTTCCGCGACTCCCCCAGAGGTATTTTTGAACAAAAGAAGAAAGAGGCAGCTCCCCCGCAGTCGCCGCGCGCATTGGGGGAGCCTTCTCCTGTTACGGCCATCGGCACTCCTGCCTGTTCCGCGCCACCAGCCTAGCGTGGCATGGTTAACGCGTTCCTAATTTCTTCTGTTCAGAAATACTCAATTGGGACGGCTGAGTATCCCGCCCCCGACAGTGGCGCGCACGCCGGTGGTGCCGGCGCAGGATGTGGGCAGGCCTTTGGCCACCCGCACCGCCAGATAGGCAAAGGCCTGCGCCTCGAGCATGTCACCGTCAAGCCCGACGGCTTCGACCGGCTGCACGGGGCAATCAACGCCCGCTTGCAGCATCGCCATCATGGTCGGATTCTTGCGCCCGCCGCCGCAGACCAGCAGCGTGCCGGGGGCAGCGGGGCAATGTTCCATTGCGCGCATCACCGCACTGGCGGCCATGCCTGTCATCGTTGCGGCGGCATCGGCGTCATCCAGCTCGCGCACAAGGTCAAGCATCTGATCAAACGCGTTGCGATCCAGTGACTTGGGCGGCATTTTGTAGAAATAGGGATCGTCCAGAAACAGCTCGAGCGCGCCGGTCACCACCGCGCCACGCGCCGCCAACCTGCCGTCCCGGTCAAAGGGCTCCCCGCGCCGTTGCTGCATCAGATCATTGATCGGCGCATTGGCGGGACCGGTATCAAAGGCCAGCAGCGCGCCCGCGCTTTCCGGTGTGGCTTTGGACGGGTCCACCCATGTCAGGTTGCCAACCCCGCCAAGATTCAGGAAGGCAACCGGGCCATCCGCCTTGATCCATTTGGCCAGCGCGAAATGATAGAACGGCGCCAGCGGCGCGCCCTGCCCGCCAAGGCGCACATCGGCGCTGCGAAAATCCCAGACCACAGGCAGGCCCAGACGGTTGGCCAGCCGCTGCCCGTCGCCCGCCTGATGGGTGCCGCGACCGGCGGGGTCATGGGCCAATGTCTGGCCATGAAACCCCACCAGATCAATGCCGTCGAACCCTGTCATCGCCGCCACATGCGCATCCTCGATCAAGGCGACCACATCATCGCCGACCGTGTCCTGCCACTGCCCCAACGCACCGTGC
Source organism: Octadecabacter sp. SW4 (assembly GCF_008065155.1). Lineage (NCBI taxonomy): Bacteria > Pseudomonadati > Pseudomonadota > Alphaproteobacteria > Rhodobacterales > Roseobacteraceae > Octadecabacter > Octadecabacter sp. SW4. Next base: position 1,657,419 of record NZ_CP042819.1, read on the forward strand.
AGGACCGCGCGTTCATGATCTGAATAGGGATGATACTGCGTGTCCCCGAACCCGGAAATGGTATGCCCGTCCGTGTCGATCACCGCCACATCCACCCCGTCAAGCGAGGTTCCCGACATCGCCCCAAGAGCGCGCACCGTGCCAGATTTCAACATGCGCTTTCCCTTGACCAAACTGCCCCTTATAGATGCCCCGAACCTGATACAGAGGCAAGTTATGACCTACCACCCCAAATCCGATTTCATGACCGTCATGATCGAACGCGGCTTTCTGGCCGATTGCACGGATTATCAGGCGCTGGACGAGGCGTTCAGCAAGGGCGTCGTGCCTGCCTACATCGGGTTTGACGCCACAGCCAAATCGCTGCACGTGGGCAGCCTGATCCAGATCATGATGCTGCGCTGGCTGCAAAAGACCGGGCACCAGCCGATCACCCTCATGGGCGGCGGCACCACCAAGGTGGGCGATCCCAGCTTTCGCGCCGATGAACGCCCCCTGCTGACCCCCGACCAGATCGACGCCAATATCGCCGGGATCAAACAGGTGTTTGCCGCCTACATTGATTATGACACGGACGCGCCCAACCGCGCGCTGATGCTCAATAACGCCGAATGGCTGGACGGGCTGAACTACCTTGATTTCCTGCGCGACATCGGGCGGCATTTCAGCGTCAACCGGATGCTGGCGTTCGAAAGCGTCAAATCCCGGCTGGATCGCGAACAGTCGCTGTCGTTCCTTGAATTCAATTACATGATCCTGCAAGCCTATGATTTTCTTGAACTGAACCGCCGATATGGCTGCCTGTTGCAGATGGGCGGCAGCGATCAGTGGGGCAATATCGTCAACGGGATCGACCTGACCCGCCGCGTGTTGGATCACGAGATTTACGGATTGACCTCGCCGTTGCTGACCACCTCGGACGGCAAGAAGATGGGCAAATCGGCTGATGGCGCGGTCTGGCTCAATGCCGATATGGTTTCGTCATATGATTTCTGGCAGTTCTGGCGCAACACGACCGATGCCGATGTCGGGCGGTTCCTGAAGCTTTACACCGAACTGCCGCTCGCGGAATGTAACCGTCTTGGCGCGCTGGAAGGGTCAGAGATCAACGCGGCCAAGATCATTTTAGCCAATGAAATCACGGGCCTGCTGCACGGAGCTGATGCGGCTGCGGCCGCCGAAGCCACCGCCCGCGAGGTGTTCGAAAAGGGCGGCGTGGGCGATGACCTGCCCACCCTGACCCTGTCAGCGGCCGATCTTGGTGATGGCATGTCGATTGTGCAGTTGATCGTCAAATCCGGCCTTGCAAACAGCGGCAAGGAGGCCAAGCGCCTGATCGCCGAAAACGGCGCACGGATGAACGACGCACCGCTGACCGATGCGGGCCTGATGGTGGACGCGAGCGCGCTGGCCACGCCGATCAAACTGTCGGCGGGCAAGAAACGCCACGCCCTGGTGCAGCTGGGCTAAAGCGTCCTGACCACGACCAAAATCGCCCCTGCGGACAAGGCCACTGCCAATGCAGACAATGCGGCCCCCAGCGCTGTCAGGGGCGGGTCGGTCTGGTGCATGGATGCCCCCGTCTGCACCGCGCGATGCTGGGAAAGCTCGTCAAAACGGGCCTGCGGATCGTCAATGCGGACAGGCCATGCGATATCCAGAAGGGCCGCGGGTTTCATCAGATCGGCACGACACCGGTCGTGGCGATGCTGTTCCTGTGTCACGGCCCCGTTGCCACCTATCACATCGGGTGGAGTGGGCCAAAAGGCCGGGCGATGGGCGCGCATAACCTGATTCTGGCGTCGGCGATGGAATGGCTTGCCGACCGGGGCCACCTTTGGCTGGACCTTGGTGTGCTTGATACGCAGGCCAACCCCGGCCTTGCACGTTTCAAGATTGGCGCGGGCGCGCGCGTCCGTCCGATGGGCGGCACTTGGCTGCGTCTGCCACATCCGTCGATATGCTGGCAGGGGCGCGCGGCACATGCTAGACCCTGATCAACCAGATCAGGACGCCCGATGACATTGCTGCAAATCACCTCGCTTCTTATTGTTCTTGCGGGGGCATTCGGCACCATCAACTATCTGTTCCTGCGCCTGCCTTCGGCCATCGGCATTCTGGTGGTCGCCCTGCTCGCCTCTTTTGGCATTATCATCACAGACTGGTTCTTTCCCGCCCTCACCGTCGAGGAAGCGATCCGCGCGCAGGTGCTCGAGATCGAGTTTTCAGATGCCCTGCTCGAAGGGATGCTGGGCCTGCTGCTGTTTGCAGGCGCCCTGCATGTGAAGCTCTCTGATTTGCGGCGCGAATGGGTCGTGGTGATGTTGATGGCGACAGTCGGCATTGCCCTTTCCACCGTGATTGTCGGGGTCGGGTTCAGCTGGCTGACTGGAATGCCGCTGATGGTTGCGCTGGTCTTTGGATCACTGATTTCACCCACCGATCCGGTTGCCGTGCTGGGGGTGCTGCGCGAAGCGGATCTGCGCAAATCGCTTGAAACCAAGATCGCAGGCGAGAGCCTGTTCAACGACGGTGTCGCCTATGTGGTGTTTCTGGTGCTGATCGGGCTGGCCTTTCCCACGGGCGATGCAGAGGGTTCGGGCCTTGCCGATGCCGGACGGCTGTTTGTGCAAGAGGCGCTGGGCGGGGCCGCTTTGGGCCTGACGCTCGGCTGGCTGACCTTTCGCGTGATGCGCCGGATTGATGACTATTCGCTTGAGGTGTTGATCACCCTTGGCCTTGCCTTTGGCGGCTACGAACTGGCCGTCTGGCTGCACGTCAGCGCGCCGATCATGGCTGTCTGCGCGGGCCTGCTGATTGGCGATGTGGGCGCGAAATACGGCATGTCCGAAGAAACCCGCCGCTACGTCGATGCCTTTTGGAAGCTGGTCGACGAAATTCTGAACGCGGTGCTGTTCCTGATGATCGGATTCGAGGTTTTCGCGGTGGCCTTCGACACCTCCTATCTGTGGTCCGGGTTCGCGGCGATCGCGCTGGCGTTGGTGGCACGACTTGCGGCGGTTTCAGTGCCTGTGCTGATGTTGAAACCCTTTCGCGATTTTTCCCAAGGGGTGATCCCGATCATGACCTGGGGCGGGCTCAAGGGCGGGATTTCGGTCGCGCTGGCCCTGTCCCTGCCCGAGGGGGAATGGAAACCTCTGATCCTGACGGCGACCTATATCGTGGTGATCTTTTCGATCATCGTGCAGGGGCTGACCGTGGCAGGGCTGGCCGAACGGCTGGGCCGCGCGCCCGAGCTGCGATGACCCCGATTTGCGCCTTTGATATTGCCGCTGATGGCACCGCCCGCGCGCTGGATGACCTGACGCAGCCGGTGGCGGGCTACCGCTGGGTGCATCTTGACCTCAATGATCCGAAGGCTGCTGACTGGGTGCGCGCCACCCTGCGCGCCAACGCATACGGCCTGCTGGCCGCCGAAACCCGGCCGCGCGTTGACCCCCATGACGACGGGCTGCTGCTGACCCTGCGCGGCGTCAATCTCAACCAAGGTGACGCGCCCGAGGACATGGTATCGCTGCGTCTCTGGATTACGCCGGACATGATCGTCACCATGCGCCGCCGCCGCGTCTTTGCCGTTGACGACCTGCGCCAGGCCGCCCTTGCCAATGCCGCGCCCCGCTCGGTCGGGGCGTTTGTGGCGGCCCTTACAATGGGGCTGGTCGCCCGGATCGAAGACACGTCGCTGGCGCTGGATGATCTTGCCGACGCGATGGAGGACGCGGTGTATGAAAACAACTCGCCCGACCTGCCCGACCTGGCACCGCTGCGCCGTCAGGTGATCAAGTTGCGCCGCCATATGGGACCACAGGCAGCGGCGCTGCATGATCTTGCACGCCTTGAAACCGGCATCTTCCCGCGCGGCCTGCGCGCCACCCTGCGCGACAGTGCCAACCGCGCCACCCGCACCGACGAGGAACTGCACGAGATCCGCGAACGGCTCACGGCCTTGTCCGATCACATCGATATGGCCCAGACCACACGCATGGGGCGCAACAGCTATGTGCTGTCGGTGATCGCCGGGATCTTCCTGCCCCTTGGTGTGATCACGGGCTTGTTCGGTGTCAACCTTGCGGGCATGCCCGGGGCCGAACAGCCTTGGGCCTTTGCGGCCCTGACGATCGCAATGGTGGTGATTGTGCTGGTCGGCTGGGTCGTGTTGCGCTGGAAACGCTGGCTTTAGCGGGTCTGGAATACCCGTAACTGCGCCGCGACAGACCTGTGGTATCGTGTTTGGATTGAACCTTTATGAAAGGCGATTTCCATGAAGCCGATACTTCCCCTTGCCTGCGCGGCCCTGATGGCCAGCGCCACCACCCTGACGGCGCTGTCGGTCAATCACACCGGCCTGATCACCGAAAGCCACACTCATCTGGTCACACCCGACAGCCTCCGGATCAACCTGCGAAACCTCACGACATTTGTCGTGCGCAACACTGGTGAAAGGCGTAACCGCACCGGCGAATTACACCGCATCTGGGTCGAGATGAGCGCTGACGGGGAATTCAACTCGTATACGCTAACCCCGGCCATGCTCACCCCTGCAAGCGGGCGCGACAGCAACGGCACCTATATCGAAATCGACGACCCTGATCGGGTGCGCATCACCGCACCGCGCCCCGCCGCTCTGGACGATCTTTGGGTGAACGTAGCGCGCGGGTCCGAAATTACCCTGACTTTCCGCTTTCGCGAGCTTGATTGTAAGGGTGATAATGTCTGTAACCGCGACAATTCCGGCAGTTATACCGTGGCGATGACCCTGCCCGCCTTGCCCGCAACCTTACCCACGACCTGCACAGCGGCGAACCGTTTTACCATCTCGCTTCTGGACGATGTGCCCACCTTTTTCGGCCCCGCAGCGCCTGTGCGCATGACCCGGCTAGCCAGCGGCGATGTGCTGCTCCACCCGACCGATGGCACGCTTTGTATCACGCAGGCCATTGCCGAATAATGAGGCACTGGCAACCGCGCGCCGGTTTCGCTAGACCCATGTCAGGCCATAGGGGCGAGACCATGAACGACACCATTCTTTCACGTTGCGAGGCAAGCGGGCTGCGCATGACCGACCAGCGCCGCACGATTGCCGGCGTTCTTGAAGCGGCGGACGACCACCCCGACGTCGAGGAACTTTATGCCCGTGCCAGCGCTGCCGATCCGCGCATTTCACTGGCCACGGTCTATCGCACCGTCAAATTGTTCGAAGAATCCGGCATTCTGGACAAGCACGACTTTGGTGATGGGCGCGCGCGCTACGAAACGGCTGACCGCGAACACCACGACCACCTGATCGATATGAACTCGGGCGAGGTGATCGAATTTGTCGATCCCGATATCGAAGCGCTGCAGGAAAAGATCGCCGCGAAACTGGGCTATACGCTCAAGGGGCATCGGCTGGAATTGTATGGCGTGCCAAAAAAGAAAGACAATTGATGGCCGATCCCCGCCCCCTTTTGGCTGTCCTGATCGATGCCGACAACGTGCCCGCAAAACACGCCGAGGCGATCCTGGAAGAGGTCGCGCGGATCGGTGAACTGGCCCTGCGCCGCGTCTATGGCGACTGGTCGGCGGATGCGTTGCGCGGTTGGGCCGCCAAAATCCCGGCGCTTGGGCTGGTCGCGCGACAGGAGACGGCCAATACCAAGGGCAAGAATGCCAGCGACATCGGCCTTGTGATCGACGCGATGGACATCCTGCACAGCGGAAAATTCGACGGTTTTGTGCTGGTCTCATCCGACAGCGACTTTACCGCCCTTGCCAACCGCCTGCGCGAAGATGGGCGCACTGTGATCGGCATTGGCGAAAGCAAAACACCTGACAGCCTGCGCAACGTTTGCAACCGGTTCATTCTGATTGAAAACCTGATCGAAACCCCCGCCGCCAAGACAAAAACGCCCGCTGCGGCGCAGGCTCTCAAGTTCTTTCGCGATGCGATAGCCAAAAGCGATCAGGACGACGAGTGGTATCATCTTGGCGGCATTGGCAGCACGATCCAGGCCGCGCACCCCGATTTCGACACCCGCACCTATGGCCATGCCAAGCTGTCGTCCCTGGTCAAAGCGATCCCGCAGATCGAAACAAAACAGAACGGCACCCACCTGATGATCCGGCTCAAACCCTGATGGACAACCTGCGCGGCAGCGTCCTGATGGTGCTGGCCATGGCCGGATTTGCGATCGAGGACATGTTCATCAAACAAATCGCCGGCACCCTGCCCGTGGGACAGGTTGTCGTGTTTCTCGGGCTGGGTGGCACGGTCTTTTTCGGCGCGCTGGCGCTGCGTTTCGGGGACCGGCTGTTCTCGCCCGCGCTGCTGCATCCCGCCTTCATCACCCGCAACATCTGTGAAGTCGGTGGCACGCTCGGCTTTGTCAGCGCGATTGCGCTTACGCCTATTTCCACGGCCTCGGCGATCCTGCAGGCGACCCCGCTGGTGGTGACGCTGGGGGCCGCGCTTTTCCTGGGCGAAACTGTGGGCTGGCGGCGCTGGCTGGCGATCCTGATTGGTCTGTTTGGCGTAACCCTGATCATCCGTCCGGGCATGGAGTCGTTTGATATAAAATCCCTGCTCGCCGTGATTGGCGTGGTCGGCCTTGCCGGACGTGACCTTGCCACGCGCCGGATTCCGCCCGGAATCAGCACGCGCCAGATCACCTTTTACGCCTTTGTCGTGTCGATCCTGACGGGGGCGATCCTGCTGTGGCTTGGGGTCACGGGCGATCAACTGCTGGTGCCTGGCATGACCGACAGCTGGCGCATGGCAGGCGCATTGGTGGTCGGGCTTGGCGCCTATTATCTGATCGTCATGGCCACGCGGATCGGCGATATGTCAGTGGTCGCCCCGTTCCGCTATTCGCGGCTGGTGTTCGCGCTGATCGTCGGGGTGATCGTCTTTCAGGAGCGCCCTGATACATTCACCCTTGTGGGGGCGTTGATCATCGTCGGGTCAGGCATCTACACGCTTTGGCGCGAGTCCCGCTTGCGGCGCACTTCCCTAAGGGCGGCCAAGGCGGTATAGGAAATTGAATCGCGCGCTGTTTGCGCTAACAAACCCAAAGGACCCCGCCATGAGCATCATTATCGACGTTTACGCCCGCGAAATCCTCGACAGCCGTGGCAACCCCACCGTCGAAGTCGATGTGACCCTGGAGGACGGCACAATGGGGCGCGCGGCTGTCCCATCGGGGGCCTCAACCGGCGCCCACGAAGCGGTGGAAAAACGCGACGGCGACAAGGCGCGCTACATGGGCAAGGGCGTGCTGAAGGCGGTCGCGGCCGTGAACGGTGAAATCGCCGAAGCGATTGTCGGCTTTGACGCCACCGAACAGGTCGCCATCGACATGACCATGATTGAACTCGACGGCACCCCCAACAAGGCCCGCCTTGGCGCAAACGCAATTCTGGGCGTGTCGCTGGCCGTGGCCAAGGCGGCGGCCGATTACTGCGAACAACCGCTGTTTCGCTACATCGGCGGGACTTCGGCCCGCGTGTTGCCCGTGCCAATGATGAACATCATCAACGGCGGCGAACATGCTGATAACCCTATCGATATTCAGGAATTCATGATCATGCCGGTCTCGGCGGATAACATCCGCGAGGCGGTGCGCATGGGATCAGAGGTGTTCCATACCCTCAAGAAAGAACTCAGCGCGGCAGGCCACAACACCGGGATCGGCGACGAGGGCGGCTTTGCCCCGGGCCTTGCCAGCACCCGCGATGCACTTGATTTCATCATGACCGCGATCAAGAAGGCAGGCTACACACCGGGCAGCGATATCTACCTCGCGCTCGACTGCGCCGCGACCGAATACTACAAAGACGGCAAATACGAGATGAAGGGCGAAGGGGTCTCGCTCACCTCGGCCGAAAACGCCGATTACCTGGCGAAACTGGCCGCCGACTACCCGATTATCAGCATCGAGGACGGCATGTCCGAAGACGATTGGGACGGCTGGAAGCTGCTGACCGACAAGATCGGCGACAAGGTGCAACTGGTCGGTGACGATCTGTTCGTGACCAACCCTGCCCGTCTGGCCGACGGCATCGCCAAGGGCAGCGCCAATTCCATGCTGGTCAAGGTCAACCAGATCGGCACGCTGACCGAAACGCTGCAAGCCGTCGACATGGCGCACCGCGCGCGTTTCACCAACGTCATGTCGCACCGCTCGGGCGAAACCGAAGACGCGACGATCGCCGACCTTGCGGTCGCCACCAACTGCGGCCAGATCAAGACCGGCTCGCTCTCGCGTTCGGACCGGCTGGCAAAGTATAACCAGTTGATCCGGATCGAAGAAATGCTGGGGGAAACCGCCACTTACGCCGGGCGCAGCATCTTGAAGTGACGGCCGGCCAGATTATCGCGCATCTCAACCTCGCCCCCCATCCGGAGGGCGGGTTTTATCGCCAGACCTGGGTGGCTGACGCCGCTGGTCGGCCATCGGGCAGCTGGCGCATGGATGAGACCGGCATCAAGGTCTGCGGCAACTGGACGTATATGTATCGGGCCGTCGATGGGCTGGGCACCACCATCGACTATTACGTGTCCGCCATCCGCCATGCAAAAGCGGTCAAACGCTTTTCGGGCAAGGCGCTGCCTGGCGGTAAAGCTGGGAACAGCCAATCAAGATCAACACTGACAAGACCGGACGTAAAAGCCAGACGATCCGTGAACTGAAGCAGTACGGTCCTTGCCCCAAGGAGGTTCAGCACCGGCAGGTGCCCGCCCCTTGGGCCGGACTCTCATCCCAGATGAATGAAAATCCCGCGACAGGTCGAGGCTGACCCCCGGCGTCTGCGTCGTGCAAAAAGCAGTTGTGGATACGGACCCACCTCGGCAAATCTGACTTACCGTCAGCCTCGCAGAGGGCGCAGCCGGGCGGTCAAGCGTTGGAGCCTCGTTTCTTCCAGAACCAAAGCCAATACGAACAGCCGACGCTGCATCGCGGCATGACAAACCAGGGTGATTTCTGCGCCTAGCGCCTATTTTTTGACGGTTGGGCGGCGAATTGCACATCTTTAAAGCAGATTTGCTGCAACGCCGAAATTTAACCCGGCTCCGGGCTTGCCCGTCCGTCCGTCAAAATCGAGGTTGTAGCAGCTTCAGCATGGAGCGCCGCGAACGGGACAGTCTTGCAGGACCCTACCCGTCCGCAGCTACAGCAAACGCTGTGTGGAAAAGCATTGGTCCTTTGACATGTCTGCGTCAAGACGGCTCCGCTCTCCCGCACACCAAAGGGGGATACCCAAATGAGATTTTCTATCAAACAGACACTTACTGCGACCGCTGCGATTCTGATCGCAAGTTCAGCTGCCAGCGCAGATTGCGAGGAGCCGATCAAGGTTGGCGTGCTGCACTCTCTGTCCGGCACGATGGCCATTTCCGAGACGACGCTGAAGGACACGATGGAGCTTCTTATCGCACAACAGAATGCCGCTGGAGGTTTGCTGGATTGCGAAATCGAAGCGGTCGTCGTCGATCCCGCGTCCGACTGGCCTTTGTTTGCCGAAAAGGCGCGTGAACTGCTCACCGTGTCCGAGGTCGACGTCATCTTCGGCTCCTGGACCTCCGTCTCGCGCAAATCCGTATTGCCTGTTCTGGAGGAACTGAACGGTCTGATGTTCTATCCCGTGCAATATGAAGGTGAAGAAAGCTCGCGCAACGTGTTCTACACGGGGGCCGCACCGAACCAACAGGCGATCCCCGCTACCGATTATTTCCTCGAGGAACTGGGCGTCGAGAAATTCGCTCTGCTCGGGACGGACTATGTCTATCCCAGAACCACCAACAACATCCTCGAGCAATACCTGCTTGATGCGGGCATCCCCGAGGAAAACATCTTCGTCAACTACACGCCGTTCGGTCATTCCGACTGGTCCACCATTGTGGCGGATGTGGTTGAACTGGGCGCGGATGGCTCTCAGGTGGGCGTGATCTCCACCATCAACGGCGACGCAAACATCGGTTTCTACAAAGAGCTGGCCGCCGCCGGCATCTCTGCCGATGACATTCCGGTCGTGGCTTTCTCGGTAGGTGAAGAAGAGCTCTCCGGCCTTGATACCTCGGACCTCGTCGGCCACCTTGCCGCGTGGAATTACTTTCAGTCTGCGGAATCCGACCTGAACGACGAATGGGTCGCCGCCTGGAAAGAGGCCATGGGCGAAGACCGCGTGACCAATGACCCGATGGAAGCCCACTACATCGGCTTTAACATGTGGGTGAACGCGGTCACCGAGGCCGGCACCACGGATGTGGATGCGGTGCGCGAGGCGATGTATGGACAGGAATTCCCCAACCTTACCGGCGGGACGGCTGTCATGTTGCCCAATCACCACCTCGCCAAGCCGGTGCTGATCGGTGAAATCACCGCAGACGGGCAGTTCGACATCATCAGCCAGACCGAAGAAGTCCCAGGCGATGCATGGACCGACTTCCTGCCAGAATCTGCTGTTCTGGTCTCCGACTGGAAAGACCTCGGGTGTGGCATGTTCAACACCGAGACCCAGACCTGCGTTCAGCTGACCTCGAACTACTAAGACCAGTGACCGGGCGCGCCGATCCGCGCGCCCGGCTCCCCGTCAATATTTCTCCTGACCGAAAGCCCTTTGCCTTATGGTTCGTGTCCTGCTCAGCCTGATGTGGTTGCTGGCTTCTGTCAGCCTTGCCTCGGCGCAAGATCTACAGTCTATCTTGCAGACCCATGCCCAAGAGGTGGCAAAGCCCTCGCGCAATTCTGTTGGGGTCGTGCTGGACGACATGGTTGCGTCCGGCCTGCCACAAGTTCCCGTCTTTCTTGAGCAATGGATCGCGCGGAGCGTCTGGCAGGACGATGCCACCGGCCTGTTCTATATCGCGAGCGAAGACGACAACACGCTCACCCTGCGCGACGTAGATTCCGGCGAAGAAACAACCGCATCATCCGAGGTTTTCAGCCAATTGCGCCCCAATGGCGGCGTGCGGCGTGTCATCGGCACGGCGCTGGTGCAGTTCCAATTGTCAGACCCGGACCCGGTGCGCCGCCAGGCAGCGCTTGATAGCATCTCGCGGCGCAGTGACGCCAGCCAGCTTGAACCGCTCCTGGCCGCACTCGCAGGTGAAGACGATCCAGCCTTGCGCGCCCGCAAAGAGCAATTGATCAATTTTCTCACCGCCCGATTTGGCGACGACCCCGAACAGCGCGTCGCCGCCATCGCGAGTCTGTCCTCGGACACCTCTGTCGAGGCCCGCGCGGTGCTGAGCCAGATCCTCGCTGTCGACAGCGGCGTGGCCTCCGCGCAGCCTGCGGGAAACATCGCCCGCATCCTTGACCCGATGGAAGATAGAGCCGCGAGCTACGAAGACCTCGTCGAGGCCGGTCTCGCCCCCGCTATCGTGCCCGCCAGCGAGGTCCGCGCCGCCCTTGAGGCCAATATCGTCGATGGCCGCGTCGGCGGCATTCCACTGGCGCAATTGAACCGTCAAGACAGACGCGATGACGCCTATCGCGCACTCGCCCGCGATGGCATCGTGCCGCCGCTGGTAACACAGGATGACATCACCACTGCGCTGCAAAACGCTGTCTTCTACGAGGTCTACGACGAAGACGATCCCATCATCACCAATGCTGCCCGTGCCACGCTTGACGCGATTCAAACACGGGTGGGCTGGGCGCAGACGTTGGATTTAACGCTCGACGGCTTGTCACTGGCGTCGATCTATTTCCTCGCGGCGATTGGGCTTGCCATTACGTTTGGGCAAATGGGCGTCATCAATATGGCTCATGGAGAGTTCATCATGATGGGCGCCTACACAGGCTATGTGGTGCAACTGATCCTCCCCAACTACACGGTGTCGCTGATTGTTGCCCTGCCGCTTGCCTTTGCGATCACCTTCGGTGCGGGCATTGTGATGGAACGGCTGGTGATCCGGCACCTCTATCATCGCCCGCTTGAGACCTTGCTGGCCACCTTCGGTATATCCATTGCACTGCAACAGATCGCCAAGAACATCTTTGGGACACAGGCCCGCCCGTTGACATCACCCGATTGGCTGGGCGGTGCGCTGGTGATCTCTGACGTGATCCAGATCAGCTATATCCGTATCGCGATCTTCGTGCTGGCGCTCGTGTTCCTGTTTGCGCTGCTCTATATTCTGAAACGCACCCGACTGGGGCTGGAAGTCCGGGCGGTGACGCAAAACCCCGGCATGGCGGCCTCGATGGGCATCAACCCAGACCGCATCAACATGATGACCTTTGGTCTGGGGTCCGGCATTGCGGGGGTCGCGGGTGTCGGTATCGGCCTTTACGCGCAGGTGACTTCCGAAATGGGTGCCAATTACATCGTGCAAAGTTTCATGACCGTGGTGGTGGGCGGTGTTGGCTCGGTTTTTGGCACTTTGGCCGGGGCCGGGCTGATCGGATTCCTGCAAAAGGGCATCGAGTGGTTGAACCCGTCCAATACGCTGGCGGCGCAGACATACATGATCCTCTTTATCATCTTGTTCATCCAATTCCGGCCCAAGGGTATCGTCGCCCCCAAAGGCCGGGCAGCGGCGGATTAAACCATGACCCAGACGCACACCCAGCGCAAATCCTTCATCGCCCGAAACCCCTCAGTCCTCTACTTCCTCGCCGCGCTCGCTCTATTCACCGTCGGCGTCACGATCCTGTCCGAGGCCGCTGGCCTGGGCTTCATCTCCACCTCTTTCGTCAAGACGTTGGGCAAAACGCTGTGCCTGTGCCTGATCGCCATCGCGATGGACGTGGTCTGGGGATATTGCGGTATTCTCAGCCTCGGCCATTTCGCCTTCTTCGGAATCGGCGGCTATGCCATCGGGATGTGGCTGATGTATGCCCGCACCGAAATCATCGTCGCCCAAAGCCTTGCCGGGCAGGTCATCCCGCCGACACCGCAAGAAATATCAGACGCCATCGGCAACCAGATTTTCGGCGTTGTCGGCTCGTCCGAATTTCCGCTGATTTGGGCCTTCGCGGACAGTCTTTTCTTCCAAATGGCTTTCGTTGTTCTGATCCCCGGCCTTTTGGCGCTGGTATTTGGCTGGCTTGCCTTTCGCAGCCGTGTCACAGGCGTTTACTTGTCAATCCTGACCCAAGCCATGACACTGGCCCTCGCACTCTACCTGTTCCAGAACGACAGCGGGCTGCGCGGCAACAACGGGTTATCGGGGCTGCAAAACATCCCGGGGTTCGCCGACAGCGGCCAGGATGTGATCTCCGTCGTTTTCTTCCTCGGCTCAGCCTTCGCCCTCGCGCTGGGCTATCTGCTGTTTGCCTGGATCACCGACAGCAAGCTGGGCAGCATTATTCAGGCTATTCGCGATGACGAGTCGCGTGTTCGTTTCCTGGGCTACCATGTGGAAAGCTATAAACTCTTCGTCTTCACCGTTACCGCCATTGTCGCGGGCATCGCAGGCGGGCTCTACTACCCGCAAGCGGGCATCATCAACCCCGCCGAAATCGCCCCCATCGCGTCGATCTATCTGGCTGTCTGGGTCGCCATCGGCGGACGGGGGCGGCTCTATGGCGCCGTCATCGGTGCGGCGGTGGTATCGCTGTTGTCCAGTTGGTTTACGGGCGGCGGTGCGCCCAGCATCGACCTTGGGGTCTACACGATCCAATGGGTCGATTGGTGGCTGGTGCTGCTCGGCCTGACCTTTGTCGTGGTCACGCTGTTCGCCCCCAAGGGTATCGGCGGCTTGTTTGACAAACTGGTGCGTAAATCATGAGCACGCTTTTGGAAATGTCAGGAATCTCAAAGTCTTTTGACGGATTTCAGGCGATCAAGAACCTCAGTCTACAGATCGGCGAGCCTGAATTGCGCGCCGTGATCGGCCCCAATGGTGCGGGCAAGACGACCTTTATGGACATCATAACCGGCAAGACGAAGCCGGATGAGGGCTACATTCTGTTCGGCGACAACAGCCGTTCTCTCATTGGCATGTCAGAAAGCCGGATCGCCATGCTTGGGATCGGACGAAAGTTCCAGAAGCCCACAGTCTTTGAGGCGCAAACCGTGCGCGAAAATCTTGCCATGGCGTTGAAAAACCCGCGTGGCGCCCTCTCGGTCCTGTTCTATCGCAAGACCCCCGAAGGCGCGGCGCGGCTTGAGGAGATCGCCGACGAAATCAACCTGACCGACCATCTGACCCGCCTCGCCGGAGAGCTAAGCCATGGGCAAAAACAATGGCTCGAGATCGGGATGCTGCTTGCGCAATCGCCCCGGCTGTTGTTGGTCGATGAACCCGCGGCCGGCATGACGGCACATGAACGCGAACACACCACCGACATCTTGAAAAAGGCCGCCGAGACCCGCGCGGTGATCGTGGTGGAACATGATATGGAATTCGTGCGGCGGCTGAACTGCAAGGTGACGGTGTTGCATGAAGGGTCGGTGCTGGCCGAAGGGTCACTGGATCATGTCACCAAGAACCCGACCGTTGTGGACGTTTATTTGGGGCGCACCGATGCTGGAGATTGAGAACCTGAACCTGAAATACGGGCAATCCCAGATCCTTCACGGGATCACATTGAACGCGCCTGTGGGTCAGGTCACTTGTGTGACGGGCACGAACGGGGTTGGCAAAACCAGCCTGTTGAAAGCCATCGCCGGGCGGCACCCCTTCTCGGGCGGGACGATCACGCTTGATGGCGCCAACCTGCAATCGGGTCGTGCCGCCCTGTCGGCCCATGCAGGCGTCGGGTATGTGCCGCAGGGACGCGAGATTTTCCCGCTCATGACAGTTGAAGAGAACCTTGAAACGGGCTTTGCCTGCCTTCCCAAATCCGAGCACAAGATTCCGGATGACATATTCGACCTCTTCCCAGTCCTCGCTGAAATGAAGGCCCGGCGTGGCGGTGACTTGTCTGGCGGCCAGCAACAGCAGCTTTCCATTGCGCGGGCTCTCATCGCCCGTCCCAAGGTGCTGCTGCTGGATGAACCGACCGAGGGCATCCAGCCCAATATCATCCAGATGATTGGCCGCACCATTCGGCTCCTGCGCGATCGGGGCGACCTGGCCATCATACTTGTCGAACAGAACTTCGAATTCGCCTACCTCAACTCCGACCATTTCCACATCATGCAACGCGGACAAATCACGAAATCTATCCCAAAGTCCCAAGCACAAAGGGACACACTCTTGGACGCACTCGCGCTCTGAGTGATTGGTTGGCGCTAAGTGGTGCTGGCATGGCAGACGGATCGCATGCGGTCTGTTGCGTGAAACGCCCGATCATAAATGTCGTCCCTTGCGCCTGCTGCCAGTGGCCACTTCCAAGAACATAGCTGCCGTCCATGAAAAGCGCCGCATCAGTCAGTTTGGCGCTTTGCGAACTTTCCCGACAGCGCGGTTCAGCTGTGTTCGGCTCAATCGGGGATATCCACCGACATCGGCGGGCCGGCCTTCGCGACATTGACGGCGGTTGCGCCAATGGCGGCTTTCAACTCCGCGGGCGAGATAATGTCCAAATGGACCTCCCTGCGCCTTGGCGACCTCGGCCTCCGCTAAGCTGCCACACGCTCATGATGGGTGATCTTGGGTTTGAACGCGCCCATTACCATTTCTGTGACCAGTGGCATGACATTCGCCATTCCGACCAACTGCTCTCGACCCTCCAGTGTCAGGAAAGCCGCGCTCAATTTGCCTACCGGAACGGAAGCTTGGGCCAAGGCAAGGAGCGCAGGCATCATCGGGACAAGGAAGACGAAGGCGTTTATCGTGAGAAAAGCGGTGCACGCCAGCTTGATCTTCATCCACCAGGCCCGCTCGCCAAAGGCAAACCACAAGATCAGATCGGTCACGATCTTCAAGCCGAGCCCCGGCAGAATGAGAATGTATGCGCTTTGCAGTTTGTAGGTGTAGACGGTGATGGTCGTTTCCGGATCGCTGTGCGCGAACAAAAGGCCGATCACGATATGGGACAGGATACCTCCCACATACATGATGGTGCCGACCTCGTGCAGAAATCCGATGAGCTTGCGCATGGGGGGGCTCCTGTCAGTGTGTTTTGGATGGCGAGGCGCAGTGCCGGGGTGCGGCCGACCCAAGCTGCGCCTCACCTCAGCGCGAACGCTTCCGTGTGGATGTTCTTGCGGCTCACACCTTCTTCTTTCAGGCCTTTCATCAGGCCCTCGATCATGGGTTTCGGCCCGCACATGAAGTATTCATAGGTGTCAAGCGGATCGGGCAAATTTTCCCTCATCTTGTCGGTGCGTGCAAAGTTGCCTTCCTCCGAAAAGAGCGGGATCAGCGTGATATTGCCCAGCTCGGCTGCGCGTGCCTTCAACTCATCCAGAAAGATCGCATCCTGTTTCTCGCGCGCCGCATAGACCAGGTGGATCTGCCGGTCGTCGCCCGGCTGCATCGCGCGCAGTTTCGACGCGAAGGGCGTCAGGCCAATGCCACCCGCGAGCCAAATCTGCTTCTTGCCAGTCGTTTTCGCCGCATCGAAGCGCCCGTAGGGGCCGCGGACCATGACGTCGCGGCCCGGTTGAAGCTCCTCGCGCACCTTGCGGGTCCAGTCACCCAGAACTTTCATGGTGAAGCGCAACCGATCCTCGCCCGGCGCACTTGAGATCGTGAACGGATGCGGCTCCGACCACCCCTTGCCCTGCACCTCGACAAAGGCGAACTGGCCGGGCTTGAAGTCGATCATATCCGCGACCGGTTTCAAAACCACTTCGGTGGCACGCTCCAGAGCGTTCACAGCCTCAACCGTGAACCGCACCGCCGTGCGCCGGTTCATCCCGAAGATCGAATAGACAAGGCAAACAACACCTATGATAGCCGCCAGGATCAGCAAGACACCCGAGGCGCTGAACCGTTCAAAGAAGATGCCGGGTGCGGTCATAAAATGGCCGATTATCAGCACATAGACCAAGGCCATGACCTTGTGGGTCGGACGCCAGCGAGAGTATCTGATCTTTCTGTTGAGAGCGATGAATAGCCCAACGACAAGAAGGATCAACCCAAGTATGCCCAGGGGAACAGACGGCACCAAGGTGTTCGCAACGGGATCAACGCCCACGGGCAATTCTTTTGGCACACCAAACAGGTGAACCAACGCAAAGATCGCGGCGAACGTCCCGGCCACACGGTGCACTTGGTACATGCGATCGAGTCCGCCAAAGAGGTCTTCAAAAATCTCAAGGCGCGTAGACAGGATGACGGACGACGTCATCAGCAAAAAGGCGATCCCGCCCAGCATCGTGGTGCCGGTTGTTCGCGGCGCGTGAGCGTCCGGCGGAAATCCCAGATGCAGAATGATGAACAGCAACAGCACTGTGGCGATGGCCAGTGGCCCTTGTCGGCGAAGCATGGCAGGTCCTCCTCGTTCTTGAATTATTCTGCGGGGGGCGGATTGATGGCGGCGCGGGCAGCGACGTTGATGGAGAACCCAAGAAGAAACTCTTCTTCGGTCAGGACGGCATCGTTGTCCGCATCGGCACGGCGAAAGTCGGCCAGCAGCGACTGACGGTGTTCCGTTCGTGTAATTTCGTTGTCGCCGTCGCGATCCCAGAAGGCGAAAACAACCCGCAGGGCGGTTTCATAGGCCGCGGCCCGGCCCGCATCTTCAGCCACTTGTTCCATGCCAAAACCCCAAGAAAGGAACTCGCCCAGGGACAGCCGGTTGTCTTGGTCATGGTCCATCGAGACAAAGACATCGCCGCCAAAGTTTGTGAATTCGCCCTGGTCGATATAGCCGCGCTCGGCCCTGTCCACCGACTGGAAGGCAAGTTTGGCAAGATCACGCCCCTCGCTGGTTTGCGCCACGGTGCCGACCGGGGCCGCAAGCGCGGCAACCAGAAGACTGATGATGAATGATCTCCGCATGGATATGTCCTCCTGCTGGGTTTGACTGCTGCCAAACGCGACTCGCTTGACCTGCATATGCATAACTTGCAATTACAAGTCTTGTAAACACAAATATGCAAATGCAACACTTGCAGCCTGCAAGCCACGGAGGTATGGCATTGAGCAGGAGGCACTACATCATGACCCAAGTCCCTGAATCAGATGGGATTCGCGAAAATAGTTTCGGATTTCTTATCCAGACGCTTGCGCGGCGCATCGATGCCGACATGAAGGAACGCCTGAAGCAACACGGCGTGGACCTGAAGATTTTTGCCAACCTGATGTTTCTGTCTGCCAAAGATGGCGTCACGCAGCGTGAGATCGGGAACAGCCTTAACTTTCCAGACTACTACACCAGCAGAAACGTGGATGCCCTCATCAAAGATGGCTTTGCCGAACGGCGCCCGGACCCGAAAAGTCGCCGCACAACGCTGATTTTTTTGACCGAGAAGGGGCGGAAGAAAGCTGCTGAACTCCCGGATGTGATCCGGGCATCAAATGAGAAGTCACTCGCCGGTCTGAGTGCAAGCGAGCGCAAGCAAGTGATGCGCCTTTTGCACAAGGCTGCCGGAATGGGTTGAGAACACACTCAGTCGAATGTCCATCACATAGAATCCGCATCATCCACGCGCACCCAGCGGACGACAGGCCGACATTGGCGCACAGCGCAGCATTCGACACATTGGGCTTCCCACGCGCCCGTTCGAACGCTCAGTCCGCCATCACCGCCAGCCTAAACATAAAAAAGGGGGGACCGAAGCCCCCCCGTTAGTCTCGCCGTTCAGGCTCGTTTTGTTGTACCGCTCGGTTTTCTGCCTGCGGCCTGAACGTCGTGAAGGGGCGAGCGCACCCGCCCCTTGACCGAATTTAGCTACAGCCGGATGTCCCGCCGCAGGTGTTGCACTTCATGCAGGTGCCGTTGCGCACGAGGGTGTAGTTGCCGCATTCGCCGCAGGCCTCGCCCTCGTAGCCCTGCATCTTGGCCTTGTCGCGTGCGGTCAGGCTGACCGTGCCCGAGGCCATCGCCGTGGTGCTTGTGGCGACCGCAACATTGCCGCTGACCACTTCGGGCACCAGCGTGTTCAGCGCCGCGACCGGATCGGCCCCGTTGCCCAGCGACATGCCACCGGCCCCGCCCTGCAGCACCACCAGATCCTGTGGCAGGCGTTTGCGCAGATAGCCGGTAGAGCTGATCTGTTTGAGCACCTCGAGACTGCGCGAGGCCGCACTTTCCGACACTTCCTGAATGTTGGACACGCCCTCTTCTTCGCCACGCCCCAGATCATCAAAGGAATGACCTTCGGGTTTCACATGCGCCAGATCGGTGCGATCCAGATAGGACACGGCCAGTTCGCGGAAGATATAGTCAAGGATCGACGTCGCCTGCTTGATGCTATCGTTGCCCTGGACCATGCCCGCGGGTTCGAACTTGGTGAAGGTGAAGGCATCGACGAATTCCTCCAGCGGCACGCCATATTGCAGGCCCACGGACACGGCGATGGCAAAATTGTTCATCATCGCGCGGAACCCGGCCCCTTCCTTGTGCATGTCGATGAAAATCTCGCCAAGGCTGCCGTCTTCGTATTCGCCGGTGCGCAGGTAAACCTTGTGCCCGCCCACATTCGCCTTTTGGGTATAGCCCTTGCGCCGATGCGGCATCTTTTCGCGGTTAGAGCGCACGATTTCCTTGATGATGATCTTTTCGACGATCTTTTCGGCCAGCACGGCCGCTTTTTCGTGGTTCGAGCCACTTTCAAGCGTTTCTGCGGCCTCGTCGTCATCCTCGACCAGGGCGGCGGCCAAAGGCTGCGACAGTTTTGATCCGTCACGATACAGGGCGTTGGCCTTGATCCCCAGGCTCCACGACAGTTCATAGGCCTTCTGGCAGTCCTCGATCGTGGCGTCGTTGGCCATGTTGATCGTCTTGGAGATCGCCCCCGAGATGAACGACTGCGCCGCGGCCATCATGTAGATGTGGCTGTCAACACTCAGGAAACGCTTGCCTTTTTTACCGCAAGGGTTGGCGCAATCGAACACGCTGTAGTGTTCGGCCTTGAGGTGCGGCGCGCCTTCCAGTGTCATCGTGCCACAGACGTGGTCATTGGCGGCGTCCACATCGGCCCGCGTAAACCCAAGGTGGCGCAGCAGGTCAAACGTGGGATCGTTCAGCTTTTCGGCAGGAATACCCAGCGTCTTGGTGCAGAACTCTTCGCCCAGCGTCCACTGGTTCATCACAAAGCGGATATCGAAAGCGGATGGCAGCGCGGCTTCGATCTTGTCGATCTCGGCGGGGCCAAACCCGTGGCCGATCAGGCTGGTGTGGTTGATGCCGGGCGCGTTGCCAATGGTGCCGTGGCCCACCGCATAGCTGATGATTTCCTCGATCTGGGCAGACCCGTAACCAAGGGTTTCAAGGGCAGCGGGCACTGACTGGTTGATGATCTTGAAATAACCGCCACCGGCCAGTTTCTTGAACTTCACCAGCGCAAAGTCGGGCTCGATACCGGTGGTATCGCAATCCATGACCAGACCGATCGTGCCGGTAGGTGCAATGACGGAAACCTGCGCGTTGCGATAGCCATGCGTCTCGCCCAGCTTCAAGGCCTCGTCCCAGGCGCCCATCGCCAGATCGATCAGGCGGGCATCGGGGCAATTGGCATGATCAAGCGCCAGCGGCTTTGTCGCCAGCTTTTCATAGCCATCACTTGCGCCGTAAGCGGCGTTGCGGTGGTTGCGGATCACGCGCAGCATGTGGTCGGCGTTCTTCGCGTAGCCCGGGAATGACCCCAGCTCGCCCGCCATTTCGGCGGATGTGGCATAGGACACGCCGGTCATGATCGCGGTCAGCGCACCACACATGGCGCGGCCCTCGGCGCTGTCATAGCCAAAGCCCATGTTCATCAGCAAACCGCCAATATTGGCATAGCCCAGACCCAGCGTGCGGAAATCATAAGACCGCTGCGCGATTTCCTTGGACGGGAACTGCGCCATCATCACCGAAATTTCCAGCGTCACGGTCCAAAGGCGCGTGGCATGCATATAGTCTTCGACCTGGAACTCGCCGTCCTTATAAAAGGTCAGCAGGTTCATCGAGGCAAGGTTACAGGCGGTGTCGTCCAGGAACATGTATTCGCTGCACGGGTTCGATCCGCGGATCGCCCCATCTTCGGGGCAGGTGTGCCAATCGTTGACCGTGTCGTGATACTGGATGCCCGGATCGGCGCAGGCCCATGCGGCATGCCCTACCTGTTCCCACAGCTCGCGCGCCTTGATGGTCTTGTGAACTTCGCCATTCTTGCGGTTGATCAGATCCCAGTCGCCATCGGTCTCCACGGCCTTGAGGAACGCATCCGTCACGCGGATCGAGTTGTTGGAATTCTGGCCCGAAACCGAGTTGTAGGCCTCGCTGTCCCAGTCCGTATCATAGGTCGGAAATTCGATGCTGGTGTGACCCTGCTTGGCATAATCCAACACGCGCTTGATATATGTTTCGGGAATCATCGCCCTTTTGGCATCCCGAATTGCACTTTTCAAACCTTCGTTGGTATTTGGGTCATAGGCGTCGGCCTCGGCCCCGTCCCATGTGCGGATCGCGGAAAAGATACCGTTCAGCTTTTGCTCGTGCATTTTCGACCCGGCAACGATGCTGGCGACCTTCTGTTCCTCAAGCACCTTCCAGTTGATGAACTCCTCGATATCGGGGTGGTCCGCATCGACGATCACCATCTTGGCGGCGCGCCGTGTAGTGCCGCCCGATTTGATTGCGCCCGCTGCGCGATCACCGATTTTCAAAAAGCCCATGAGGCCCGAAGATTTGCCACCGCCCGACAGGCTTTCACCGGCGGCGCGCAGGCTCGAAAAATTGGTGCCGGTGCCGGAGCCGTATTTGAACAGGCGCGCTTCGCGCACCCAAAGGTCCATGATGCCGCCGTCATTGACCAGATCGTCAGCGACCGATTGGATAAAACAGGCGTGCGGCTGCGGATGTTCATAGCTGCTGGTGGATTTGGTCAGCTTGCCGGTCTGGTAATCGACATAGTGGTGGCCCTGCGCCGGACCGTCGATGCCGTAAGCCCAGTGCAGACCGGTGTTGAACCACTGCGGGGAATTGGGCGCGGCGCGCTGGGTCGCCAGCATGAACCGCATCTCGTCATAATAGGCCTGCGCGTCGGCTTCGGTGGTGAAATAGCCACCCTTCCATCCCCAATAGGCCCAGGCCCCCGCCAAACGGTCAAACACCTGTTTGGCCGAGGTTTCGCCGCCCAGGGTCGCGCCCGTCGCAGGAACCGAGCGCCACAGAAATTCGGGCACGCCCTTTTCCTTGACCCGCTTGACCTCGGATGGGACGCCAGCCTTGCGAAAGTATTTTTGGGCGATGACATCGGATGCCACCTGGCTCCAGCCTTCGGGGATTTCGCAGTTTTCAAGTTTGAAGACGATTGTGCCGTCAGGATTTCGGATCTCGGACGTCGCTGATTTGAAGTTCAGCGCTGCATAGGCGTCCTGCCCGGCTTTCGTGAAATTACGGTCAATCTTCATTGTCTTCTGCCTCTTACTGGCGCCGTCTTATGCAGCGCTATCCCTTGTCCACGATGCTGTCGCATCGGCCGCTGATCGCGCAGGTTTGGCAAAATCCACCCGTTCCCGTGCCCCGATTTGGTGCACAAGCTCCAGCGGATCGTCATGCGACCCGGGTGTCTGTTGCTATCTGTCCCGCGCCGAATTGCACTATATGTTGTGTGCTGTCAGTCGGCCTGCACAAACTGGCGCATCTACCCCTAGTGGGTCAACGGGAAAAATTCACTAAATTTTGATTCTTTTATATTGACCAAAGCGGAAACACCCAATCGCGCGGCGTTCAACGATTCCTCCACCAGGTTCTCCACAGAACCACCCACAATTCGTTAACAAACCCGCGATCACAAAAAGCCAAGCGGCCCGCAGGGTTAAGGCAACAAGCTGATCCAGCACATGAACTGGCCGCGCAACGGTTCCGACGCACCCGAGGGATTCGCGTGCGATCTCCTTTCCCCCAAGCCCCCCATATGTCAGATGTTGAAAAATTGTCACGGAGTCTGCCATGCGCTTTTTCGCCCCCCTCGCCCTTGTGGTCCTCGCTGGGTGCACAGCCGTCGCTACCGGATCAACCGAAGCCGCCCTGCGCGGCGGCGCGCAACAGGCCTATTTCCCAAGCTATCCCGAAGGGTTGTTCTTTGCCGCCGCCGCCACATGTGACGAGCCGGGACAGACCGTCGTGCGCCCAAGCCGCGATGAGGTGCGTTGCGAATCCCTGCCCAGTCCACAAGCGGCGGCAGGTCTCATCCTTGAGCACAACGGCACGGTCGAAGATCTGCCGCGCTATGTTTTTGCGTTTCGCGGCGTGCAATCCGGCACGGGCTATATCGTAACCGCCGACACGCACATCCGCGTGCCGCAGCGCGACGGCGGCGCGCGCCTGTTGCGGTTGCGCGATGCCCGGCTCGAGGCGGAAATGCGCGAGATCCTGATGATTGCCGGCGGGCGGCCCGTTCAAACGAAATGACCCGCCGCAACGGTGCTGCGACGGGTCATTGACAGACCTGAGAAGGCCAGTCTTACCGATTAGTATTCCTAATAACACACCTTCTGCAATAATCCGTCGGCAAACGGCGATGTCGGCAGGAGCGGCGCACGACCCACGACTCCGCATGGCGGAGGGCTGGGCGGCTCACATTCATCTTCATCAAATGCCAAGGTAAAGGGCGATTTCGGCAGGTTCAGCGGTGCGCGCGCATTGTTATAAATACAAGGCTTGAGCTGTTGTGAATTTGTGCTACCGCGCGGCGTAACCCGGCCCGGCTTGCAGGTCCAGTTGTTGGAATAAAGCGTCTCGCCCGTGGTTTCCGAAATGGCGCGGGTCCATTCATCAGGATCGCAGCCATAACGATCTTGCAGAACCTCCGCGTTGTCAGGCCGCCATTCACCTGGCTCCGTGCGGATTTCGGCAAAAGCAGCGAAAGTAGTCGAAAATGTCAAGGTTGCCACGCAGGCGGCCGTTACAAGAGTCTTCATGATTATCCCCCAAAGGATAGTAAAAAGTTATTGTATAACGTTACGTTAACTAAAGACCACCGGGGCTGTCAACTCGATAGAACAGACCCGATGGCGCTCGCTATTACAACACCGCTGCGACGGGGGCTGATCGACCTTGCAGTCGTCGTTGGCCCGTTCAGCCGGTGCTCTCCAAGGGTGTCTCCGAGAATTCCTCCTCGATGGACGGGGTGCTGCCACGGTCGGTGACGCGACCCGGCTGGCAGGTCCAGTTATTCACGTAAAGCGTTTCGCCATTAATGCCGGATATGACCCGAATCCATTCAGTAGGATCGCAGCCATAGCGTTCTTCAAGAACGGCGGCGTTGTCAGGTTGCCACTCGCCTGGTGCGGTGCGGGTTTCGGCAAAAGCGGGTAGCGAACTTGTGACAACCAGAACAGCGGCGAAGGCAGTTAATACATTGGTTTTCATAGCATTTCTCCCCAAAACAGGAATTACAGACATCAGCCCAAGGCCGCCGAGTCGCTTGTGCCTCAACAACCTTCGACTAATTCCAATTATAAAATATATTGACGGGCCGCGTAAGTAAGGCCAGCCTGACTTGCAGTGCTAACGATATGAAAACGCCGTATAAATCACGCGGAATGTGCCAAATTCAGCCGATGGGGAAAGTGCGATCACATAAACCGCTTATTTGGTCGGGGCGGAGAGATTCGAACTCCCGACCCTCTGTTCCCAAAACAGATGCGCTACCAGGCTGCGCTACGCCCCGAACCAAGGGTGTCTCTAAGGTCTACAAACCGATTTGAAAAGACCAAAAACGACTATTCGCACGGCCAAACTGCATCTTCATTAAAAGACGGGTGCTGCATCTGATCACCAACGGCAATCCCAAGCCGGTCGGCCATGCCGCCATTGACCTCGAGCACCATTTGCACGCCATCACCGCCCGGAATCGGGGTTTCATCCAGCGGAATCGCCTGCTTGTGGATACGCGTGATGGTGCCGTCGGGGGTAACAAACAGCATATCAAGGGGAATCAATGTATTACGCATCCAGAACTGCGGGCTTTGCGGGCGCTCATAGACAAACAACATGCCTTCCATCATCGGCATGGATTGGACATTCATCAGCCCCTGCGCCCGTTCCGCGGGATCGTCAGCGATACTGACCTTGAAGCGCGCCTGCCCGAAATCGCCACGAATCGAGACAACATCCTCGGAACAGACTGCCTGCGCCGAGGCGGCACCGCCAAGCAAGATCATCAACAGCGCGGCGCGGATCATTTGGCGTCTGCCTTGGCCGCAACCTTGGCGGCGGCATCCCATGACAAAACTTCCGTCGCCATGCGGCCCCGTTTGCCATCCATCACCCGCAGTGTCACCGCTTCGCCGGGAAGCAGATCGGCAAGGCCGGACTGACGCAAGATTTCGACATGCACAAACACGTCCTCCGTTGAGCCAAACACATTGGCAAAGCCAAAACCCTTCGCCTTGTCAAACCACTTTACCCGCGCTGGCTCCAAAGGGGAACTGGCCATTTCTTCGGGGTCCATATCGGCAAAATCGCTCAGCCCCGCGCCGATTGGCAGGTCGGCAGTGTCGATCGAAAACACCTCGACGGCCTGCATCCCGCGTTCGGTTTCCAACACACTGAGTTCGATCGTCGCCCCGTCGGCAACAGAGCTCTGGCCAAAATTGCGCAACACATTGGCGTGCAGCAAAATGTCAGGCCCGCCGTCATCGGCAACCACAAACCCAAATCCCTTGCCGGGATCGAACCATTTTACATGCCCCCTAAGGACATGTCCGTTTTCATTTTTTTCAGTCATAATAGTAGATATTCCTGGCGCCTGGCCCCGATCGAACCACGCGCATCCCAAGCCATGTCTGCACGACAAAAGCCCCGATATTCAAGGGCCGCAAGAGGAAGATTTTTCACGAAGCGTGAAATTATGGGCTTAAACGGCTAATTTCCCAAGTGTCATTTACACCTAGGCGCGACCAACGAAAGCGGTCATGCAACCGAAACGGGCCATCCGCCCAAAACTCGATTTCCGAAGGAATGATTCTGAAGCCACCCCAAAACGGCGGGCGCGCCGGGTGCGTGCCGTGCTGCCCCGTGACCTTGGCCACCTCGGCCACGAGGGCCGCGCGTGACGACAGGGGCTGTGACTGATGCGATGCCCATGCCCCAAGCCGGCTTTTGAGCGAGCGCGACGCATAATAGGCATCCGCCTGCGGGCCTTCCTCGCGTTCCACCGTGCCGCGCACGCGGATCTGACGGCGCAGGGATTTCCAGTGCATCACAAAAGCCGCCCTGCCCGAAGCCGCCAGTTCCTGCCCCTTGGTGCTGTCGTAGTTCGTATAGAACACAAACGCTGCGTCCTCGATCTCTTTCAAAAGGACCATCCGTGCATTGGGCAGCCCGTCTGGATCGACCGTTGACAGGGCAATCGCGTTGGGGTCGTTGGGTTCGCTGCTTTCCGCTTCGGCCAGCCATGCACGTGCAATCGCGAAGGGATCTTCGCCCGCAAAAATGCCTGTTCTGTCGCTCATGATGTCACCTCTTGTGTTGCAGGTAGTCTGGCGCAAGCCGCTCGACAAGCCTGACGCAACGCGCGCATAGGCTTGATGCAGACCATTCAATCGCCTAAACCAATGCGAAACAACGCCCATTTCGGCGAGAGGGACAATAATGACTTCCAATTTGATGCAAGGTAAGCGCGGGCTGATCATGGGGCTGGCGAATGATAAATCCATCGCTTGGGGCATTGCCAAGGCCTGTTCGGATGCGGGCGCAGAACTGGCCTTTTCCTATCAGGGCGAGGCGCTGAAGAAGCGCGTCGATCCGCTGGCCGCACAACTGGGATCAGACATCGTCCTGCCCTGTGATGTGGGCGACATGGACAGCGTCGATGCGCTGTTTGCCGCGCTGGAAGCAAAGTGGGGCAAGATGGATTTTATCGTCCATGCCATTGGCTTTTCAGACAAAAACGAATTGCGTGGCCGCTATGTCGATACCAGCCGTGAAAACTTCCTGATGTCGATGGATATCTCGGTCTATTCCTTCACGGCCGTCGTCAAACGCGCCGCGGCGATGATGAACCCCGGCGGCTCTTGCCTCACTCTCACATATTACGGCGCCGAAAAGGTCATGCCGCATTATAATGTCATGGGCGTGGCCAAGGCCGCGCTCGAGGCTTCGGTGCGGTATCTGGCCGAGGATCTGGGCAAGGACGCGATCCGCGTCAACGCGATCAGTGCGGGCACGATCAAGACGCTGGCCGCCAGCGGTATCGGCGATTTCCGGCTGATCATGAAGTGGAACGAATATAACGCCCCCCTGCGCCGCACCGTGACACAGGACGAGGTCGGCAAATCCGCGCTTTATCTGCTGTCTGACCTGGGCAGTGCCGTCACCGGCGAAGTGCATCATGTCGATGCAGGCTATCACGTGGTCGGCATGAAAGCCGTGGACGCACCGGACGTGACCAAGGAATAACGCCGCGTGACCGACATTACGACCGGCCAGTTCATCGCCTTCAACCTGACGCTGCTGGCCGCGATGGCCAGCCCCGGCCCCGCCTTTCTGATGGCCGTGCGTAACGCGATTGTGCTGGGGCGGCGCGGCGGGATCGTCACCGGGGTCGGGTTGGCCTGCATGGCGGCGCTTTGGACCCTGGCGGCGTTGATGGGGCTGTCGGCCCTGTTTGTGATCGTGCCCTGGCTTTATGGCGCGCTGAAACTGGGCGGCGCGCTTTACCTGATCTATCTGGCAGTGATGCTCTGGCGGCACGCGCCCGATGATCTGGCCGCGCCCGAAAAACGCAGCGGCCGCCCGTTTCGCGCAGGATTCCTGGTGAACCTCGCCAATCCGAAATCGGTCCTGTTTGCCGCTGCCGTGATCGTGGTGATCTTTCCGGCGGGGCTTGCGCCATTGGACGCGGGATTGATCGTTGCCAATCACCTGATCGTCGAAATGGTGCTTTATACGTTCATCGCGCTGGTGTTTTCGACACCCAGGGCGCGCACCGCCTATCTGCGCGCCAAAACCCTGCTGGACCGCGGTGCCGCCTGTGTCATGGGCGCACTTGGCCTGCGATTGCTGATGACGCGCGCCCTGTGACGGTGCGTTTTCACCATACTCCCCGACACGACCCTGTGCTATGTGACCCGCCAAAGCGCTGAGCGAAAAGGATGCTGCCATGACCGACCACCGCCTGCCCCATGAAAAAGGTTTTCACATTTCCTGGGATCAGATCCACCGCGACAGCCGCGCGCTGGCCTGGCGATTGGACGGACACGGCCCCGATGATGGCGCGTGGAAGGCCGTCGTGGCCATCACCCGTGGCGGCATGGCCCCGGCCATGATTGTCGCACGCGAGCTGGACATCCGCACCGTCGATACGATTTCGGTGATGTCCTATCATTCCGGCGGCGGTGCGGCTGACCAGCGCCGCGAGGCCAAGGTGCTGAAATCGCCCGACGCCGAGACCATGGGCGACGGCACCGGCATCCTGATCGTCGATGATCTGGTGGACAGCGGCAAAACCCTCGAACTGGTCCGCGCGCTTTACCCACGGGCGCATTTCGCCACCGTCTATGCCAAACCCGAAGGCGAACCGATGGTCGATACCTTTATCACCGGCGTGTCCCAGGACACATGGATCTTCTTTCCCTGGGATATGGCCCTGCAATACGTCGAACCCTACCGCGGGAAAGACTGAAACCGACCCTCCGGGGGGAGTTGTTCTGACCAAGATGAAGACCATTTCAGCAAGCCAATCCACCTTTGCCCCCCCTGTGATGGAGGCGCGGCGCTGGCTGCAGGGTGTTCAATTCAGCCCTGATCGCCCGTTGATCAACGTCTCGCAGGCCGCCCCTGTCGATCCGCCACCCGCGCCGATGTTGCGCGCGATGGCCGATACCGTGATGATGGACGCAGGTGCGCATCTTTATGGTCCCGTGTTGGGATACGATCCCCTGCGCGCCGAAGTGGCGCAGCAATGGTCGCGCGCTTATGGGGGTCAGGTCACGCCGGAAAATGTCGCCATTACATCGGGTTGCAATCAGGCTTTTGCCGCTGCCATCGCCTGTCTGTGCGCAGCGGGCGATGATGTGATCCTGCCTGTGCCCTATTATTTCAACCACCGTATGTGGCTTGATATGGCGGGGGTGCACTGCAATGCGTTGGACACGGGCCCGACCCTGCTGCCCGACCCCGAACAGGCCGCCGCCCAGATCACGCCGCGCACCCGCGCGATCGTGCTGGTCACCCCCAATAACCCCGGCGGCGTCGAATACCCAGGCGACCTGGTGCGCGCGTTTTTCGATCTGGCCCGCGCCCATGGCATAGCGCTGATCATTGACGAAACCTACCGCGATTTTGACAGCAGGACCGGCCCGCCCCACGACCTGTTCACCGATCCCGATTGGAGCGACACGCTGATCCAGCTTTACAGCTTTTCCAAGGCCTACCGCCTGACCGGCCACCGCGTTGGCGCGATGATTGCCTGCCCTGCCCGACTGGCCGAGGCGGAGAAGTTTCTGGATACCGTCACGATCTGCCCCAACCAGATCGGCCAGCGCGCCGCCCTCTGGGGGATGCAAAACCTTGGCCAATGGCTGGCGGGCGAGCGCGCCGAAATCCTTGACCGGCGCGCGGCCATATCTGAGGGCTTTCCAGCGCTGGCCGCCAAAGGCTGGACCTTGCTGGGCTGTGGTGCCTATTTCGCCTATGTGACGCATCCATATGACATGCCGTCAAACGAACTGGCCCCGAAACTGGTGCGCGATGCGGCCGTGCTGATGCTGCCCGGCACCATGTTCATGCCGCCCGAGAATACCGCAGGTCAGCGCCAGATGCGCATCGCCTTCGCCAATATCGACCGCGCGGGAGTTGGGGAGTTGTTTGAACGGTTGGTATAGGACGCCGCGCGCCTTGGACGGGATGCGATGCATCACCTGCCCCCCATCAAGGGTGGCATTACGCAATTCCGGCCCAAACCGGACCTTGGATCAGGTCTGGGTCGGGGCCAGTGACGCGGACGAAGTTGCCATCCGATCAAGCCCACCGAGTGACCGTTTTCACAAGTGCCCTCAGGAAGAGGAGAAGACGTCAAAATTGGCTCTGTCAATTCTTCCCGTTTAGGCGCGCTATAAACGCCTCTGCTTCGTCATCAACAGGGAAAAAGGTTTCAACTCGTAACTCCTGTGCCAGTGCATTTGTTGGCATCGCAATGGATGCTATGACCGAGAATAACCTGAGCGGTGCACCTCCAAGATTTAGGCAAATCGGGAAAACGGGATTGGGGGTGTATTTCACGTCGAAATCCCACCATCTTTCGGGTAGATCTGGATGCCGCTTGATCCTGTTCAATGCCGTTCTCAGATCTTCCGGACAAAGGGCTTCGCGGTGCAGGCGCTGCACTGTTTGGGTCGCAAAGTCTTCCCAATTATCGACATGGGGCCGCAACCCCCGTGGATCGAACGCTAGATCGAGTAAGTTCAGCCGTCTCGTAGAATTTGACGGCAGATCCCCGACCAGATGCGCGATAAGGAATTGGGCCGATGCGTTCATGTCCACAATGTTCCACGTGCGATCAATCGCGAAGGACGGATTGGGATCATGCGCGGTCATCAAACGGATAACAGCTCCGTGGACGGTGGACATTTCATCGCTGTTGATATCGTGCACGGCATAAGCATCCGCCAAGCCCGCCGCACGCAGCAGCAAATTGCGGTCCCGCAGTGGAATGCCCAAAGCAGCAGACAGACGAAAAACCATGTCGCGCGAAGGTTTGGAGCGACCTGTTTCCAGGAAGCTGATGTGACGCGGGGGTGTTTCGACCTTCAAGGCAAGCTCGGCTTGCGACTGTTGCCGTTCCGAGCGCCATGATCTTAGCAGATCGCCAAAATAGGGTTGTTGAGACGTAGAGTTCATACGCTGTGCTTACCAAGAACCCGCACTACAGACCATTCCCTGTCAGGGAATTGATCCTTGTTTGGCCAATGCCCATTTTCGCAGCATATGAAACATGGAGCGACAAATGACTTTCTGGATTCTTTTGGCCCTCGGCCTCTACTTCGTTCAAACCTTATTGCCCGTTGCGTTTCGTTATAAGGGCAGCCCTGATGCCATGAAATCACGCGATGTCATGCCGGAAACCACAGCTCTCACCGGGCGTGCAGATCGCGCCTTGGCTAATGCAACAGAAGCAATGATCTTGTTTTTCCCGCTCGCATTGTTGTCTCAGGGTACAGGCGGTGCCGTGGCAGGCGCGGCGGTCTTTGTCATCGCGCGGATCGCTTATGTTCCTCTCTATCTCGCAGGTGTGCCGTTCCTGCGCACGGGTGCATGGTTGGCAGGTCTTGCGGGTCTGTTCTTGATGGCGACGTCTATTATTGGCTAACGCACAACAAGCGACAGTCACGTTTGTCGTATGATACGTTCTTAGTCCTGCGGCGGCCGAAGGAGGGCACGAATTTCCACCACGTTCTCGTCCGCTAGCGGCTATTACTACAGCTTGCAGCTTTCCGCACTCTGGGCTCCTTGCCGACCTTCGCTTCCCGACGCCCAACGGTTCGGTTTTTTCATCTTGGGCCGCTTCATGACGTAACGGCCAAACCCATCTGACATCCCTCAGCTTGCCCCCCTGCCCGACTGATCCATGCGCCGCCACTTGCACCCCCGCGCGCGGCAACTTAGACAGTGCCGACAACCGCGCGGATACAGGACCAAATCACATGGCACGCAGCAAGACTTCAAGCTTCTTTGTCTGGATCATTCTGGGCCTGTTGTTCGTCGGCCTGATGGGCTTTGGTGCGGCGGGGCTTTCGGGCAATGTGCGCACCCTTGGCACGGTTGGCGACAAGGATATTCCGATCCGCGACTACCAGAACGCCCTGCGCGACCAGATGGCCAGCTTTGGTGCCTCGATCGGCACACCGATCAGCTTTGTACAGGCGCAATCCATCGGCCTTGACCAACAGGTGTTGGCGCAGGTGATCGCCACCCGCGCCCTTGATAACGAAGCCGGCGCATTGGGGCTGTCGGTGGGCGATGCCCGGGTGCGCGCGCAGGTCATGCAAATCCCCGCCTTTCAAGGGTCGGACGGCGTATTCAACCGCGAAGGCTATGCCAGCGCCCTGCGC
Organism: Octadecabacter sp. SW4; assembly: GCF_008065155.1. Taxonomy (NCBI): domain Bacteria; kingdom Pseudomonadati; phylum Pseudomonadota; class Alphaproteobacteria; order Rhodobacterales; family Roseobacteraceae; genus Octadecabacter; species Octadecabacter sp. SW4. The sequence goes on from NZ_CP042819.1 coordinate 1,689,472, forward strand.
AGCGTCGGCCTGAACGAGGCCGAGTTCGAGACTGGCCTGCGCGAGGAAATGGCCCGCACCCTGTTGCAGGGCGCCGTGGTTTCGGGCCTGCAAACCCCCGATGCCTTTGCCAGCACGCTGGCGCAATTCGCCGGTGAAAGCCGCAGCTTCACCTGGGCCGTTGTCGATGCGGCAATGCTGGCCGATCCGTTGTCTGAACCTTCAGAGGCCGATCTGACTGCCTTTTACGAGGCCAACCCGGAACCCTTTACCAGCCTTGAAACCCGCGCCATCACCTATGTCAGCCTCACGCCCGAGATGATCCAGGATGATGTGGTCGTCGCCGAGGAAGAGTTGCGCCAGGCCTATCAGGACAACATCACCGATTTCGTCCAGGCCGAACGCCGCCTTGTGGAACGTCTGATCTATGCCGATGTCGAAAGCGCGCAGGCCGCAGCCGATCGTGCCGCCGCAGGCGAGGTCGATTTCGAGGGGCTGGTCACCGAGCGCGGCCTTGACCTTGGCCAGGTGGATATGGGTGATGTGACCGAGTCCGAGTTGAGCGATGCCGGCCCGACCATCTTTGCGTCCGAGCTGGGCGCGGTCATCGGCCCGCTCGAGACCCTGCTTGGCCCGGCGCTGTTTCGTGTGAACGCCGTATTGGCCGCCCGCGAAGTCAGCTTTGAAGAGGCCCGCGACGATCTGCGTGAAGAACGCGCGGGCGTCCGCGCCCGCCGCAACATCGAAAACAGCATTGAGCAGGTGAACGATCTGTTGGCCGGTGGCGCGACCCTCGCCGATGTGGCCGAACGCACGGACATGCAGTTGGGCACGCTGGACTGGACTGTCGAAACGACCGAAGGCATCGCCGCCTACGCCGCCTTTCGCGATGCGGCCGAAGTCGCCCAGGTGGGTACCTTCCCCGAATTGCTGGAACTGGAAGACGGCGGTATCTTCGCTTTGCAGGTTGACGCGATCACACCGCCTGCCCTGCGCCCGCTTGAAGCGGTGCGCGCGCAGGTGATCGCCGGATGGGAAGCCGCCCGGACACAGGAGCTGGTCATGGCGCAGGCCCGCGCCCTGGCAGACCAGATCGACGCCGAGACAGATTTCGCCACGCTTGAATTGGCGCCCAACATCGCCGCCGGACAAACCCGGCGCGGCTTTATCGAAGGCACACCGCCCGGGTTCCTTGACACCGTCTTTGAGATGGCCGTGGATGATGTTTCGGTTGTAGATCGGGCGGGCGAAGGCGCGGTCATCGTCCGTCTGGACGCCATTGCCGCCCCTGACATCTCCGATGAAACTGTCGCCGCGCAACAGGCCCAGATCGCCGAGACCGCCGCTGCGGGCATCGCGCAGGATATCTTTGAGATTTTCAACCGCGATGTGCAAATCCGCACCGATGTCGATATCAACCAGAATGCCGTGAACGCGGTGCATGCGGCGTTCCAATAGGCTGTTGTGATGGCGCTCACCCCTGATTTTGACAGTTTTGCCGCCCGTTATGATGCGGGCGAAAATCAGGTGGTCTATACCCGTCTGGCCGCTGATCTGGACACGCCCGTATCGCTGATGCTGAAACTGTCAAACGCGGGCAAGGATGCCTTCATGCTGGAAAGCGTGACGGGGGGCGAAGTGCGCGGGCGCTATTCCATCGTCGGCATGAAACCCGATCTGATCTGGCGCTGCAATGGCAGGGTGTCCGAAGTGAACCGCAACGCCCGCTTTGACGAAGACGGGTTTACGGCGCTGGACGGCAATCCGCTTGAGACCCTGCGCGCGTTGATCGCCGAAAGCCGTATTGACCTGCCCGCCGATCTGCCTGCCGCCAGTGCGGGGCTGTTCGGCTATCTGGGCTATGACATGATCCGCCTTGTGGAACATCTGCCCGATGTGAACCCCGATCCGCTGGGCCTGCCTGACGGGGTGATGATGCGCCCCTCGGTGGTGGCCGTGCTGGACGGGGTCAAGGGCGATGTGATCCTTGTGGCCCCCGCCTATGCCGCATCAGGTCTGTCGGCCAAGGCCGCCTATGCCCAGGCCGCAGAACGGGTGATGGATGCGCAGCGCGCGCTGGAAAACCCTGCCATGGACAGCCGCGCGCTGGGTCAGGCCCGCGACACGGGCGCGCCGGTGTCGAATTTTGCGCACGCCGATTATCTGGCCGCCGTGGAAAAAGCCAAGGATTACATCCGCGCAGGCGACATCTTTCAGGTGGTGCCATCGCAACGCTGGACCCAGGATTTTCACGAACCGCCCTTCGCGCTTTATCGCAGCTTGCGGCGCACCAACCCGTCGCCGTTCATGTTCTTTTTCAACTTTGGCGGTTTTCAGGTGATTGGCGCGTCGCCCGAAATTCTGGTCCGCGTCTTTGGCAATGAAATCACCATTCGCCCGATCGCAGGCACCCGCCCGCGCGGCGCAACCCCGGCCGAAGATAACGCCAACGAAGCTGACCTGATGGCCGACAAAAAGGAACTGGCCGAGCACCTGATGCTGCTTGATCTGGGCCGCAACGATGTGGGGCGTGTTGCCAAGATTGGCTCGGTCAAACCAACCGAACAATTCATTGTCGAACGCTACAGCCACGTCATGCACATCGTATCCAACGTGGTCGGCGAACTGTCCGAGGATCAGGACGCCCTGTCAGCCTTTTTCGCAGGCATGCCAGCTGGCACCGTATCAGGCGCGCCCAAGGTCCGCGCGATGGAAATCATCGACGAGCTGGAGCCCGAAAAGCGCGGCGTTTACGGCGGCGGCTGTGGCTACTTCTCGGCCAATGGCGACATGGACATGTGCATCGCCCTGCGCACCGCCGTCTTGAAGGACGAAAAGCTCTATATTCAGGCTGGTGGCGGCGTCGTCTATGACAGCGACCCCGAGGCGGAATATCAAGAAACCGTGCATAAATCCAACGCGATCCGCCGCGCCGCAGCCGATGCCGCGATGTTTCGGGATGGCGGAAACTAGCGACGACACACCGGACGCCGATTTGAGGAGTGACTGCTTTGCGGACAAAGCGGACCTTCGCATGAAGGCCGGATGCCGTTTTCAAACCTATTTCGTCTCGTTGCGATGTAAGGTTTTTGCCGCGATAGCCACCGCATTGCGTCACATGCCAGACGTATGGTGGCGGATGCCATTCAAGGCGACGAACTGTTCCAGACTGCCTACGCCATTCGGGATGGGGTCACTGCATGAAACAAGATCACAATAGTTGATGGGCGATTTGATCTGCTTGCATGATGGTGTAGCCAATCAGAATGGAACCGCCTGTAACATCCCCCAAACTCGCGGAGATAATTGGTGCCTTCGAGACTGCCGATATCGAGCGCGCCAACGCGCTTTTCGAAACTGCAGGCGGTGACCAATTCGCATTCCGGAACGGGTTTGATGCATTGGGCCAGGTTCTTGCCGTCATGCCGTCTGACCATTGGCGCCGGAACGAAGCAGCCTTTTGCAGTTGGGTTGTTTACTTGTGCAAGTTCGGGCAGGCAGCCCGTGCATCCGGCCATCTCAACGACCCGGATCTTGAGTTCGATAAAACGGTCCGATTCACGATCGTCGAATTGCTTGTGGCAATCCATCTTGGCGATCCGATTGATTCGGCCGATATTGAACGCTGGATCTATCTCGAGCGGACCCTGCCCATTGCGGAACCTCTAACAAGCGGCCTCTACTACAACGCGATGCTCGCCATCCTGGTGCGGGTGGGGCGGCTGACCGAAGCGCGTTCCTTCGGGGTGCGCGCCATTTCCGCGTTCAAGGCGGCACACCATTGGCACCTTGAACATTTCATTCACCTCCACCTTGCGGACCTATCCATCAACGAGGGCCATCTGCGCCGCGGACGCAGGCATCTGTATTCCGCGAAGATTTGTCTTGAAAAATCGGGTGAAGCGCACGGCAACGAAGAGCAGCTCAGCGAAATCATTTCCCTCGTTCTGGATTACGAAACCGGCAATTTTGCGCATATCCCTGCGCGAGGCGCAGAGCTGCGAACATCGCTTATCGAAGGCGACAGCTGGGCCGAGATTTTCAACCAGCTGGCTCGTATCACAATCCTGTCGCTTTATTTCACGGCGGGGCGGCGGGCGGCTCTTGCCGAACTGGCTGAATTTCAGGTCGGCTACGCCCAACGCCACGGTCGCCATTCAGACGTGCTGGCCCTGCTGGAGATTGAGATCGACCGGCTGGATCACAGTCTTGGCGGGGCCGAACAGGCCATCGCGCGGCTGGACCCCGACAATCTGCGCGGACCCATCGGATCCATCCTGCTCAGCGGGATCAGGGCGGCCTTGGGACGTCAGAACGCCACTTTGACACATGTGGCTGGCCCAAGGGCGGCCTTGAATGCAACACTTGTGGAGGCCGCACAGGCAAGCGGCCAGGCGCGCCGCCGACTTGTTCAACACGCGTTCCTTCTGGCCGTTCGCGAAAGCCATGTGGCCCCCTTTGTGGAAAACCGCGAAACCCTGTCCGGTTTGGGCAGCCAGCTTACGGCAAGTGGCTTTGTGCGCGGTCACGTGCAGACAGGGCGCATGGTGCGCAAGGTTCTTCGGACGGTCGAGCAGAGCTATTGGGTGCCGGAACGATTGCGCGATCTGGGCGTGACGCACAAACAACTGCGGGTGCTGACGGCCCTTCAATCGGGCGCAACCAACAAGGAAATAGGTCGTTTGCTGGGGCTGAGCGAGGCGACGGTCAAGTTCCACCTCACCAAACTATATCGTGCGACCGGTGTGCGAAAGAGAGGTGAACTTATTGAAATAACGATGGGAATTTAGACTTTGTAAGAAAGCTATACTTTTTATCCAAAGGACTATCCATATTTTGAGTCCGTTGCGCGCTGAATGGCGGACTACGGTGAAGGTAGGGGGATAGAAAGCCCATGCTGTTATACCTGTTCCGACGGGGCGCATCGCTGTTATTCGTTCTGTTGGGCCTTGCCATTCTAATATTCGTGATCGCGCGCATTGTGCCGGGCGATCCGGCACGAATTGCCCTCGGGCCGCTTGCCACGCCCGAACAGGTCGCCGAGTTGCGCCTGGAGATGGGGCTGGATCAGCCGTTCTTCGTGCAACTCGGAACATATCTGACAAACCTTGCCCAGGGCGACCTTGGTAAATCCCTCCTGACATCGCGTCCGGTGATGGATGATATCCTCAGCGCGCTGCCCGCGACGTTCGAATTGGTACTTTTCACGATCATCCTGCAGATCATCATTTCCATCCCGCTGGGCATTCTCGCGGCAGTCTATCGCAACACCTGGGTCGATAACGTCATCCGCGTCATTTCCCTGATCGGCGTGGTTACGCCGGGGTTTGTGCTGGCGATCCTGCTGCAGCTGAGTGCGGCCATGTATTTCGGGTTCTTCCCCATCACCGGGCGGCTAGATCCTTCAATCGTGTTTGATGCCGATATCACAGGCCTGTTGCTGGTCGACGGGTTGCTCAAGGGCCGCATGGATGTCGTGGCCGATGCCATACGTCACTTGTTCCTGCCCTCGATTGCCCTTGCGGCGGCGGGGATCGGGCAGATTGTGCGGATCACGCGCTCAGCGATGATCGAAGTGGCCAGCCGCGACTTCATCGAAGCCTCGCGCGCCTATGGCATTCCCGAACGGGTCGTGCGGTTCCGCTACATGCTGCGCGTGGCCGCAGTGGCCCCGCTGACGATCCTGGGGCTGGAATTCGCATCGCTGATCGGCAACGCCTTCATCGTTGAATTCGTTTTCTCGTGGCCCGGCATCGCCAGCTACGGGGTGCGCACGATCCTGCAAAAAGACCTCAACGCGGTGATCGGGGTCGTCCTTGTGTCCGGCGTGTTCTTCGTCATCGCAAATCTCACCATCGACATCATTCTCGGCGTGCTCGACCCACGCCACCGCCTGCGCGAAGGGAGGAGCAAATGAGCGCTTCTGACATGCCCCAGGACCAGCGCGTGCTGACCTCGCGCCAGATGGCGTTCTATCGCTTCAGCCGAAACCCTGCGGCGCTGGTCGGCGCGGTGATCGTTCTCAGCGTGATCATCGCCGCCATCTTTGCGCCGCTACTGGCGCCGTCACCCGAAAGTGCGGGGTCTTTCGTGGACTTCCGCAACCGTCATGCCGCGCCCTCATGGGGTCATTGGATGGGCACCGACAACGTCGGGCGCGACGTGTTCAGCCGGGTGCTCTTTGGCTACCGCGTCTCGCTAGGTCTGGTCGTGGGCGTGTTGGGCGTCGCCGTGCCGTTGGGGGTGATCCTCGGGTTGCTGGCGGGGTACTTCGGCGGCTGGACCGAAACGATTATCATGCGGTTTACCGACATCATGCTGGCCTTGCCGCCGCTGGCCATGGCGCTGGCCATCACGGCTGTCCTGTCACCCAACCTCGTCAACGCGATGATCGCGATCACCCTGCTGTGGTGGACGTGGCACACGCGCCTGATCTACCGCATCGTCAAGGCGCAGATGAACGAGGATTACGTCGAAGCGGCCCAGATCGCAGGCGCCTCGCATTTCCACATCCTGTTTCGCGAACTTCTGCCGAATTGCATTTCCGCCATCGCGGTCAAAATCTCGCTCGATGCGGGGTTCGTGATTCTGTTCGGGGCCTCGCTGTCCTTCCTCGGCCTCGGCATCCAGCCCCCCACGCCGGATCTCGGCACCATGGTCGCCACGGGGGCCGAATACATGCCCGAAATGTGGTGGCAGGCGGTGATGCCGGGCCTTGCAATCCTCTACGCCATTCTGGGGTTCAACCTGCTGGGCGACGGGCTGCGTGACATGCTGGACGTCGAATTATGAGCGCGCTGTTGGACATCCAGAACCTGTCCATCGGGTTCCGTGCCTATGGCCAGTATCGCAAGGTGCTCCAGGACGTCTCCATGACCGTGGGCGAAGGCGAACGGGTTTCCCTGATCGGGCAATCGGGGTCGGGCAAGACGGTGACGATGCGCACCATCATCGGCACCCTGCCCATGCCCCCCGGCGAGGTCGAGGCCGGGACAATCACCTACGCAGGCCGCTCCCTGCTTGATCTCAACAAGATCGAACGCAACAAGCTCAAGGGCACGGGCATTTCCATCGTCCTGCAAGACCCGATGCTGTCGTTTAATCCGGTGCTGACCATCGGGCGGCAGATGGACGATATCGTCCGCTACGCTGACATGCGGCTGGGGCAGTCGCGCACCGCGGCCCAGCGGCAGGCGCATATCCTCGACACGCTGGCCAAGGTGCAATTGTCCGACGGGGCGCGCATTCTGGACAGCTATCCGATCATGTTGTCAGGCGGCATGCGCCAGCGCGTCCTGATCGGCATGGCCCTGCTCAACAAACCCCGTCTGTTGATCGCCGATGAACCGGGCACAGCGCTGGACGTCACCACGCAGGACGAAATCCTCGCTTTGCTGAATTCCCTCGTGGCCGAAGAGGGGCTGTCGCTCTTGCTGATCACCCACAACCTCGGGGTGGTGCGCGAAATGGCGGACCGCGTTTATGTGATGGACAAGGGCCGCATCGTCGAGGACGGCACGAAAGACGCCATATTCTCGAACCCTCAGCATCCCTACACCAAAAGCCTGATGGCCGCGGTGCCGCCGCTCTATGGCCCGGATGTGGTGACTGTCGAGAACCACCATACGGAAACCGACCCCGCGATTTCGATCCAAAGTATCTCAAAGGATTTTATCGCCCGCAGCGGTTTCTTCAACCAGACCAAGACCGCGCACCGCGCCGTTGATGACGTGTCGATTGACGTGCGGCCGGGCGATATTTTCGGGCTGGCCGGTGAAAGCGGATCAGGCAAAACGACGCTTGCCAAAATGACCCTCGGGCTGATCGACCCGACAGCGGGCGCGATCCGCGTCGACGGGCGGGACATCCGCCAGATCGCCGGAACGTCGGATTTCCGCAAGTTGATCCAGATCGTTTACCAAAACCCCGGTTCCTCGTTGAACCCGCGCCGGACCATCGTGGACCAGATTGCGGTGCCGCTAAAATTCACTGGTCATGACACGACGCGGATCAAATCACGCGTCGGCGAATTGCTCGAAATGGTCGATCTGCCCGCGGACATGGCCAATATGTATCCACATGAACTCTCGGGCGGGCAGAAGCAGCGGGTTGCCATCGCCCGCGCGCTTTCGGTCAACCCGCGCATTCTGGTGCTGGATGAACCGACCTCCGCGCTGGACGTGCTGGTGCAATCCACCGTGATCGACCTGTTGCACCGCCTGCGCGACGAATTCGACCTGACCTATCTTTTCATCAGCCACGATTTGTCGCTGATGCGCAATTTTTGCAATCGCGTCGGGATCATGCTGCGCGGTCGCATCGTCGAAGAAGGGCCGGTCGCCGATGTCTTCGGCGCCCCCGCCCACGCCTACACCCGCGCGCTTCTGTCCGCCATTCCGGTCACCACGGACGAGGCCGAGGCGCAAAAACCAATCGTCAGCAAAGCAGAACGCGCGGCGGTCCTGAACCCGTCGACCGCAATGGAAGGATAAACATGATACGAATTGGCGTAGATGTCGGCGGCACAAACACCGACGCGGTCCTGATGGACGGTGACAAGATCCTCGCAGGCGTAAAATCCCCCACTACCGAAGACGTCATGTCCGGCGTGGCTGAAAGCATCACCAAGGTGCTGGATCAATCCGGCATGCCCGCCGCGAAGGTGGCCGCCGTGATGATCGGCACAACCCACTTCGTGAATGCCGTGGTCGAACGCCGCCATATGGTGCGCACCGCCGCTGTGCGCCTTTGTCTGCCCGCGGCACAATGCCTGCCCCCCATGGTCGATTGGCCCGATGACATTCGCGAGGCCGTGGGTGGCAAATACTGGCTGGCCAAGGGCGGCAATGAATTCGATGGCCGCGAGATCAACGCGCTCGACATGGCGGAACTTGACGGCATCGCTGCCGAGATCGCCGAGGCAGGCATCGACACGATCGCCATTTCCTCGATCTTCTCACCGGTCAACGACGCGATGGAACGCCAGGCGATGGAGCAGATGCAGAAGCGGCTGCCGGACGCCAATTTTACCCTGTCCTCGGAAATCGGCCGTCTGGGCATTCTGGAACGCGAAAATGCGGCCATCATGAACGCCTCTTTGCGCAGCCTGTCGGCCAGAACCGTCACAGCCTTTACCGAGGCCCTGGCGCAGGTTGGCCTGACCTGTCCCTATTACATCACCCAGAATGACGGCACATTGATGAACCGCGATTTCGTGCAGGCCTATCCGGTGCTGACCTTCGCCAGCGGGCCGACCAATTCGATGCGCGGGGCGTCGTTCCTGTCCGGTGAGTCCGATGCCATTGTCGTTGATATCGGCGGCACGACAACAGATGTGGGCGCGCTTGTCAAAGGGTTCCCGCGGCAGGCAAGCACCACGGTCGATGTGGGCGGCGTGCGCACCAATTTCCGCATGCCTGATGTCTATTCCATCGCCCTTGGCGGCGGCACGATCGTCGCGGGCGACGGCGATAGCATGACCGTGGGCCCCCGCTCCGTGGGCTACCGCATCTTGCAAGACGCGCTGGTGTTTGGCGGCGACACGCTGACCACGACAGACGTTGTCTCGGCCATGGGCCTTGCGGATGTGGGCGATGTGTCCAAGGTCGCGGGGCTGGACAAGGCGCACCTTCAGAACGCCAAGGCACGGATTGACGAAATGGTGCACAACGCGGTTGAGCGGATGCGCGTGTCGCCTGACCCGATCCCGATCCTTGCCGTCGGCGGCGGGTCGATCCTGATGCCCGACACCATGGGCGAATTGAACGTGATCCGGCCCGAACATTATTCCGTGGCCAATGCCGTTGGGGCTGCAATTGGCCAGATTTCCGGCGAGGTCGATCGCATTTTCTCGCTTGAAAAAACCACCCGCGAAGACGCTCTCGCCGAAGCCCGAAAAGAAGCCACACAAAAGGCGATCACCGCAGGCGCACATCCCGACAGCATCGAATTGCTCGATCAGGAAGATGTGCCGCTGGCCTATCTGCCCGGCGGTGCCACACGCATTCGCCTCAAGGTCGTGGGGTCGATGAATGGCTGACAGCATGCGCGAAGTAACGCTCGAGGATCTGGACGCGCTCGAAATCGGCGCAGCGATCCTTGGAACAGGCGGGGGCGGCAACCCCTATATCGGCAAACTGCGCGTCCGCGAGGAGCTGCGCAAAGGGCGCACCATTCCCGTCATCCCGCTGGATGAGCTACCCGACGATGCGCTGGTCGTGTCGCTGGGCGGGATCGGCGCGCCCGTTGTGGGCGTCGAGAAGATCGAGGAAGGCGAAGAGTGTTTGCGCGCCCTGCGTGCCGTAGAACAGGAGGTCGGCCGCAAGGTCGATGCCCTGATCTCTGCCGAAATCGGCGGCGCCAATTCCATGGAGCCGATGTTGACGGCGGCGCAGGCGGGCCTGCCGGTGGTGGACGGCGACGGCATGGGCCGTGCCTTTCCTGAAATGCAGATGATCACATGGTCGATCTACGGCCAACGGTCCGCGCCTGCTGCCATGGCCGACGAAAAAGGCAACGTGGTGGTGTTCCGTGACACGCCCAGCGACAAATGGCTCGAAGACCTCGCGCGGGCCACCGTGGTTGCCATGGGGGCCGCCGCCGGTCTGGCGCAGGCCCCGATGCGTGGTGAATTCATCAAACGCGCGGCCATTCCGGGCACGGTGACGCAAGCCCGCAATCTGGGCCGCGCGGTGCTGGATGCCAACCGCAACCACACCGACCCCGTGCAGGCCGTCATAGACCACGAAGGCGGGCGGCTTCTGATGACGGCCAAGATCAGCGATCTTGAACGCCACCTGAAGGGCGGCTTTGCCGTGGGCCACCTTGATCTGGACGGGTTCGGCGATTTTCAGGGCGACAGCGGCAGGATTGATTTGCAAAACGAATTCCTGATTTTCACGCGCAACGACGTGGTCGAAGTCTGCGTGCCCGACCTGATCGTCGTGTTGGATGCCGATACGGGCCACCCGATCACCACTGAAATGCTGCGCTACGGCCAGCGGATCGCCGTTCTCGGCCTGCCGTGCCACGCCTTGCTGCGCACGCCCGAGGCCCTGGCCGTCGTCGGGCCGACTGCCTTCGGCTACCCGGATGTCACGTTCGAACCGATGGTCGCCAAGGGAGGATCATGATGAAACCGATCAAGCAGATCAGACTGGATGATATGGGGCATATCGCCCTTGGCGGTGCCTTTCTGGGCACCGGCGGCGGCGGCGACCCCTACATCGGCAAATTGATGGCGGAACAGGCGATCCGCGCCACCGGCCCCGTGCGCGTGATCGACGTTGACGACCTCGCAGATGACGCACTGGTTGTCCCCGTGGCGATGATGGGCGCGCCCACTGTGATGCTCGAAAAACTGCCCCGCGGCGACGAGGCCATTTCCGCCCTGCGCGCGCTTGAGGCTGTGCTGGGCCGCAAGGCCGATGCGATCTTCACGATCGAGGCGGGCGGGCTGAATTCCACCATCCCCATCGCGGTTGCCGCCACCGCGGGCCTGCCCATTGTCGATGGCGACGGCATGGGCCGCGCCTTTCCCGAATTGCAGATGGTGTCGATGACCATGGCGGGGGTTGCGGCCTGCCCGATGACCATGGCCGATGAAAAGGGCAACGCGATCACCCTGAACACGGTCGACAATCTCTCGACCGAAAAATTTGCGCGGTCCATCACCGTTGAAATGGGTGGCGCGGGGCTGATCGCGCTTTATCCGATGACAGGGGCCGAGGCGAAAAAGGCCACCCTGCGCGGCTCCATGTCGTTGATCCACAACATCGGCAAGATCGTCGAGGAAGAACAGGCCGCCAATCGCAACTGCGCGGATCGCCTCGCGCGTGAATTGGACGGCATCCGCCTGTTCGAAGGGCGCGTGATGGACGTGGACCGGCGCACCACCGGTGGCTTTGCGCGCGGCACCGCCCTGATCGAAGGGCTTGAGGGCTTTGCGGGGCGCACCATGCGGCTGCATTTCCAGAACGAATTTCTGGTCGCCGAAACCGACGACGGCACCGCCCTTGCCACCACCCCCGATCTGATCTGCCTGCTGGATCTGGAAACGGGCGTTCCAATTACCACCGAAACGATGGGCTACGGTTTCCGTGTCATCGTTTTCGGCCTGCCTTGCGATCCCGCATGGCGCAGCGACCACGGCCTGCAACTCGTTGGGCCCCGCTACTTTGGCTACGAGCACGACTACGTTCCAATAGAAGACCTTTGAAGGTCCGCCCACACCTGAACCCAACAAGGAGAAAGACAATGAAAACACTGCATTCCCTCTTGATGGCGGCAACATCTGCCGGCGCATTGCTGGCCGCGGCCCCCGCGTTTGCCCAAAACGTCATCACGGTCAACACGGTCCAGATTTTCGGCACGGTCGATCCGGCAAAGATCAACGACTATACCGAATACATGGCCGGCGTGAATATGTACGAGGCGCTGACCACTCTCGACGGTGACGGCGCGATCCAACCCCTGCTGGCCGAAAGCTGGGAGGTGTCGGACGACACCCTCACCTGGACCTTCACACTCAAAGAAGGCGCCCTGTTTCAGGACGGAACTCCCGTCGAGGCCAAGGATGTCGTCTGGTCCATCGAACGCCTGATGGCCATCAACGAAGGCCCGTCCTACCTGTTCACCCCCGTCATGTCCGAGGGCGCGGTGACGGAAATCGACAACCGGACCGTGCAGATCGTTCTGGATGAGGTCTACACCCCATTCCTGACAACGACACCGATCCTTTTCGTGGTCAATTCCGACCTCGTGCAGGAAAATGCCACCGATGATGACCCCTGGGGACAGGACTACCTTGCCAACAATTCCGCAGGCGCAGGGGCCTTCATGCTCGACAGCTGGAACCGCGGCGCATCCATGACGATGAAACGGTTTGAAGATTACCACCTTGGCTGGGACGATCAGGCCATCGACGAAGTTCGCTTTGTCGTCACCAACGAAGAAGCCACGGTCAAGGCACTGGCGCAGGCGGGCGAATTGTCCCTGTCCTCGGACGGGCAGGCACAGGAAACCTATGCCGCCATTGGCGCGCTGGACGACTACCGCATCGTGGAATACCCCACGGCCACAAACTTCTACTTCAAGCTCAACAACCAGCGCCCGCCCACCGATGACCGCGACATCCGCCGCGCGCTTGCACTGGCCACGGATTATGAAACAATCCGCGAATTCCTGCTGCCCGGTGAACCGCTTGCAGGGCCGATGCCGCCGGTTTTTGCAGACGCTTTCCCCGATGATGTGGCGCTGCCGGAATTCGATCTGGACGCCGCACGCGCCCTTGTCGAAGGGTCGTCTTATGGGGGGCAAGGGCCGATCGACATCGAAATGATGTACGTCGCAGGCCTGGCCTTCGAGGAAGAAATCGCACTCCTGCAAAAGTCGATCCTTGATTCCATCGGCTTCAACCTGATCCTCAAGCCCGAACCGTGGAACCGGATGACCGAACTGGCGGGCAACGTCGATACCACGCCGCATATGACGCAGGTGTTCTACGGTGCCACCTATCCGTCACCGGACAGCTATTTCTTCAACCAGTTCCATTCCGACGCGGCAGGCACATGGCAGTCGATGGACTGGGTTCTGGATGACGAAATCGACGCCATGATCGACGAGGCCCGCGAAACGGTCGACATCGACGCACAGAACGCCATCTATGCCGACCTGCAGCGCAAGCTGGTCGATGATCAGGTGGCCGTCTTCGTTCTGACCCAGCGGTCCCAGCAAGCCCAGCACGCCTGTCTGGACGGCTTTACATGGGTGCCGATGCAAAGCTTCGAGTTCAATTTCCACACGATGAAATGGATCTGCGACTAATCGTTCAAAGATCTGGCAGGCGGTAATCTCTCAAGAGATTGCCGCCTGCGTTTAAGGTTGGGTCTGCGGCGAGGTGGTGACAGGACCATGACCAGGAAACTGCAAATCTGAATTTAGCCATCTTAAAGCCTGACTGTGGCGCAACTCCGAAACGTGGCTCAAGGTTTTCATGACGGCCAGCATGCGGGCGACACGGCTGCACTATCTGGGACGAGAAGTCCTGGTCCAGAAGAAATTGTTACCGACTTAACTCAAAAAGCGCGGCTCAAGTGTCCGTTCTTTGCTTTTCTGTTCCGCATAGCTTCAAAGCGACCGTTCGTGCTCTTGGCAGGACGTCTGCACTGGGCTCAAAGCGGCCACCGGACTAGCCGCCACAATAACCTACTGCGCCATCAGCACGGCCGAGGTGGGCGCGACCGAAACCTGCCCTGCCCGGTTCGCGGTTCCCCAAAGGATCAGCGCTGAAATCGTATTGGGGCGCAGGCGGCCCAGCAACACAACGCCGCTTTCCTTGCGCGCCTGAAACGCGGCCTGATCAAGGAACCGCCGGATCACCTGGGCATCCTGATCTTCGCTGTCCAGATCGCGGTAGATCACTGCCGCTGGCACCTGTGCCCTTTCGGCCTCGCGCAGCGCCTGATTAAGCCCCTGCGATACCGTCACAAGCCCGCGCCCGTCCGCAGCCAGTATCTCTATTGCCTGACGGGTGACAGCCGCGTCTGCCTGCAATCCGCCCTCGCCGCCGTCCAGAACCAGCACCGCCTCGGGCAAGGCGGCGAAATAGGCGGCAAAGGCGATTTCGACATCGCTGGGCGCGGCCCCGCGCGGCAGGTCCACGACAGCCGCCACTTCCAATCCGGCCGCGCGGTAAGCGGCCATTCTCTCGGCCACGCCCGCCACGCTGGGATCAAGCGCGATCGTCACCGGAAACGGCAACCCCGCCAGTGCAGCCGAAGCACCGGGCATCATGTCGTCGTCTATCAGAATCACCGATAACAGCGGCTTGCCTTCGGGGTTGTCATGCTCGGCGGCAAAGCGTTCCAGCGCGGGGGCGATTTGGGTGGGCTGTTCCTGGCTGACCTCTTCGGTTTGCGCGGCGCCGGGGCGGCGAATGATCACGCCGCTACCCTCGACGGTTGGCAAGGCGGCGGTATCGCCCTGCAACTGGAATGACGGTGCGGATTCGGGGGCGAATGTTTCGCCGGTCTCGACCCCATCCTCGCGGATCACCGGCGTATCATCGCCCAGATCGATGATCACGAATTCCTCGGGCTCAAGCGCCGGGTCGGCGGGTTGGCCCGCGTCGCTGCTTTCGGCTGCGACAGGTTGCTCGCTGTCAGGTTCGCTAGCATCGGATTGATCGGCGTCAGGTTCGGCCCCGCTTGCGGGCTCCGTCACAACCTCCGCATCACGTTCGTCAAACGCCGTGTCATCCACGACAACAGGCGCGACCGGCTGGGCAGGTTCGGTTGACAGGGTGATGTCGGCCTCGGTCTGGGGCACCGCGGGCGCGATGCTTTGCGGCGAGGGCAAGACGGGTTCCACGCTGCTGTCCAGATCAACCAGCGGGGTTTCGCCACCCGACTCCGGTGTGCCCAGATCGGCGTCCAACACACCGGTCTGCGGCACATCAGCGGGGGTTGTATCGGCCATCGGCGCAGCGGTGTCTGCACTGGGCGTATCCACGGTCGGTGCCACACCAAGGGTCGGCCCGTCCTCCATTGCCTCGACTGTGGCAGGGGCGGTGCTGGGCGCGACATCGCCGCTTGCGGCCGCCGGGGCCTCTACCTGCGGGCGCGCGGGGGGCGTATTGCCCGCAGGCTGCGGTGCCATCAGTGAAGCCGTCGCAACTGCAATCCCCGACACGAATATGCCCGAAAATATGCCTAGAAAGAATCCGCGTCCCACGTCGTGCCCGCCTCGCTGCCGTCATTGCCCTGTGCGGGCTGCCTCGGACCTTGACGATTGCTTGCGCCTTGGCCCATGTATCGCCAGACTATACCGCGACCACACGGGGCGACGGTAGCCCCCAATTTGCGCAAGGCCCGATATGCTGCTTTTGATCGATAACTACGACAGTTTCACCTATAATCTGGTGCATTATCTGGGCGAACTTGGCGCGGATGTGGTTGTGAAACGCAACGATGCGCTGGACGTCCAAGAGGCCATGGGCATGGGTGCGGATGCGATCCTGCTCTCGCCCGGTCCCTGCGATCCTGCACAGGCCGGGATCTGTCTGGCGCTGACACAGGCGGCGGCGGACACCAAAACGCCACTCATGGGGGTTTGTCTGGGCCATCAAACCATCGGCGAGGCCTTTGGCGGCAGGGTCGTGCGCTGCCACGAGATCGTGCATGGCAAGATGGGCGCGATGCAGCACAGCGGCAAGGGGCTGTTCGCCGGATTGCCCAGCCCGTTCGAGGCCACCCGCTATCATTCCCTGATCGTCGAGCGTGCCACCCTGCCTGACTGTCTCGACATCACCGCCGAACTGGCCGATGGCACCATCATGGGGCTGCAACACAAGACCCTACCGATCCACGGCGTGCAGTTCCACCCCGAAAGCATCGCCTCGCAGCATGGCCACAAGCTGTTGGGCAATTTTCTTGACCTGGCCAAGCTGAGGACCACCGCATGAGCGACAAGATGAAGCCGCTGATTTTCGCCGCCTCCGAGGGGCCATTGTCGCGCGCGCAGGCCAATCAGGCCTTTGAATTGCTGTTCGAAGGGCTGGCCACCCCCGCCCAGATCGGCGGCTTCCTGATGGCGATGCGGGCACGCGGCGAAAGTGTCGCCGAATACGCCGCCGCCGCCGCCGCGATGCGCGCCAAATGCGTCCCCGTGACAGCCCCCGCGGGCGCGATGGATATCGTCGGCACCGGCGGTGATGGCCTCGGAACGCTGAACATCTCCACGGCCACCGCCTTTGTCGTGGCAGGCGCTGGCGTGCCGGTCGCCAAACACGGCAATCGCAACCTGTCGTCGAAATCCGGCGCGGCGGATGCATTGGGTGTGATCGGGATTGATGTCATGGTTGGCCCAGACGTGGTGCAGCGCGGGCTGGCCGAGGCGGGCATCGGCTTCATGATGGCGCCCATGCACCATCCGGCGATGAAACATGTGGGGCCGGTCCGCGCCGAACTCGGGTGCAAGACGATCTTTAACATCCTTGGCCCGCTGACCAATCCCGCAGGCGTCAAACGCCAGCTGACCGGGGCCTTCGCGCCCGACCTGATCTTTCCGATGGCCGAAACCCTGTTGGACCTTGGCAGCGAAAAGGCTTGGTTGGTGCATGGCAATGACGGCATGGACGAGGTGTCGATCACCGGCACCACCGCCGTTGCCGCGCTGGAAAACGGCCAGATCACGGCGATGGAAATCCACCCCGAGGACGCGGGCCTGCCCGCCTATCGGCTGCGCGATATCCTTGGCGGATCACCTCAGGAAAATGGCGCGGCCCTCATGGGGTTGATGGGCGGTGAAACCGGGGCCTACCGCGATGCGGTCCTGCTGAACGCCGCTGCCGCCCTGATCATCGCCGACCGCGCTGCAACCCTGAAAGACGGTGTCGACATCGCCCGCGAAAGCATTGACAGCGGGGCCGCGAAACGCGCTGTCACCACACTTGCCAAGATCACCCAAGGGGGTTGAATGGATATTCTCGACAAAATCAAAGCCTACAAACTGGAGGAGGTCGCCGCGCGCCAAGCCGCCCGCCCCCTGACAGACGTCGAAGATGCGGCCCGCGCCGCCAGTCCGACCCGCGGCTTCGCCGACCGTCTGGTCGAGGCGAGCCGCGAAGGCTATGGCCTGATCGCCGAGATCAAGAAAGCCAGCCCTTCCAAAGGGCTGATCCGCGCGGATTTCGACCCTGCCGCATTGGCCGACGCCTATGCCACGGGGGGGGCCACCTGCCTGTCGGTCCTCACCGATACGCCGTCCTTTCAGGGGGCCGATGATTATCTGATCGCCGCGCGCAATGCCTGCGACCTGCCGGTGCTGCGCAAGGATTTCATGTATGACACCTATCAGGTCGCCGAGGCCCGCGCGATGGGCGCCGATTGCATCCTGATCATCATGGCCAGCGTCAGCGACACCCAGGCAATCGAGCTGGAAGAGGCCGCGATTGCTTGGGGCATGGATGTGCTGATCGAAGTGCATGACGCCCCCGAACTTGAGCGTGCGACCGCGCTGAAATCGCCGCTGATGGGGATCAACAACCGCAACCTCAAGACCTTTGAAACGACGCTCGATACCACCCGCACCCTCTCGAAACTGGTGCCGGCGGATCGTGTGATCGTCTGCGAAAGCGGCCTGACAACACCCGAAGAGCTGGCCGAAATGGCGATGTATGGCGCGCGGTGTTTTCTGATCGGCGAAAGCCTGATGCGCCAGGATGATGTGGCCGCCGCAACCCGCACGCTGATCGCCAATCCCCTGACCGCAGGCGGCATGTGATGGGCGATAAACTCAGCCATTTTGACGGCGCGGGCCATGCGCATATGGTCGATGTCTCCGACAAGGACTTCACCGACCGGATCGCCGTCGCCGAGGGCCATATCACCATGACGTCGGCCACGCTCGCGATGATCGTCGCGGGACGCGCGGGCAAGGGTGACGTGTTGGGCATCGCGCGGCTGGCGGGGATCATGGGGGCAAAAAAGACCTCGGAGCTGATCCCGCTCTGCCACCCGCTGCCCATCACCAAGGTCGCGGTGGATCTGACCCCCGACGACAGACTGCCGGGCCTGCGCATCACTGCCACCGTGAAAACCACCGGCCAGACCGGCGTGGAAATGGAGGCGCTGACAGCCGTATCTGTGGCCGCCCTCACGGTGCATGACATGGTCAAGGCCGTGCAAAAGGACATGGTGATCGGTGGTATCCGCGTGACCCTGAAAGACGGCGGCAAATCGGGACGGTTCATGGCATGATCTCTGTTGCCGATGCCCTTGCTGCCCTGTTCGATCTGGTCACGCCGATGGACATCGAGGAAGTGGCCCTGACCGATGCTGCGGGGCGCACCCTTGCCCGGCCGCTGCAGGCGCGCCGTGATCAGCCACCGTTTTCGGCCTCGGCGATGGATGGCTATGCGCTGCGCAGTGGCGATGTGGCTTTGGGGGCGACACTGGAGGTGATTGGCGAATCTGCCGCCGGTCACGGGTTTGACGGCCATGTTGGAGTAGGTCAGGCGGCGCGGATCTTCACCGGCGCCCCCTTGCCCGCCGGGGCTGACCGGGTTGTCATTCAGGAAGACGTCACGCGGACCGGCGACCGGATCACCATCACCGATCACCCCAGTGACAACCATAACGTCCGCCCGCTGGGCGCGGATTTCCGCATCGGCGACACGCTTGCAGCACCGCGCGTGCTGACCCCGTCGGATGTGGCGCTGATCGCGGCGATGAATATCGCGCGCGTCCCGGTCACGCGCCGCCCGATTGTCGCGATTATCGCCACGGGGGATGAACTGGTGCAGCCGGGTGAAACACCGGGTGTGGACCAGATCATCGCCTCGAACAGTTACGGATTGCACGCGCTTGTCACGGCTGCGGGGGCCGAGGCGCGCTTGCTGCCGATTGCCGGCGATGACCTTGATGAAATCAGACAGGTGTTCGATCTGGCGCGTGGTGCGGACCTGATCCTGACCATCGGCGGGGCCTCGGTGGGCGATCACGATCTGGTCGGTCCGGCGGCAGAAAGCCTTGGGATGGCGCGCGCCTTTTACAAGGTGGCCATGCGCCCGGGCAAACCGTTGATGGCGGGCAAACTGGGCGACGCAATGATGATCGGCCTGCCGGGCAATCCGGTATCGGCGATGGTCTGTGGCCATGTGTTCGTGGTGCCGGTGATCCGCGCGATGCTGGGGTTGGGCCATGCGCCCGCCCCGCGTGTCACCGCGCCCCTTGCCGCCGCACTTGCAGCCAACGGGCCGCGCGAACACTACCTGCGCGGCGTGGTCAGTGCGCAGGGCGCGCGCGCCTTTGATAAACAGGACAGTTCACTGCTGACCGTCCTGTCGGATGCAAACTGCCTGATCGTGCAGCCACCAAACGGCCCCGCGCAGAACCCTGGCGAAATGGTCGATATCCTGATGCTTTGACGACCCCGTTGACACAAAACGGGAACATGCGTAGAACATAGGCAAAACGTATGCAGATCAGGAGAACATGATGCTGACCAAGAAACAGCTCGACCTGCTGGAGTTCATCCAGAAACGGGTGCAGCGCGATGGCGTCCCCCCAGCTTTGACGAAATGAAAGAAGCGCTTGATCTGCGCTCGAAATCGGGCATCCACCGGCTGATTACAGCGCTTGAGGAACGCGGCTTTATCCGCCGCCTTGCCCACCGCGCCCGCGCCCTTGAAATTATCAAACTGCCCGAGGCGATGGGCGGCGAAGCCACCAGCGGCTTTACCCCCCGCGTCATTGACGGCGACCGCCCCGATAGCACCCCGGCAAACGCCATTCCGGTCGAGGCTGCGGGCGCGATCGAACTGCCAGTGATGGGCCGGATTGCCGCCGGTGTGCCAATCGCCGCCATTTCCGAAGTGTCCCACAACGTGGCTGTACCGCAGGCGATGCTGGGCGCGGGCGAACACTATGCCCTTGAAGTCAAAGGCGATTCGATGATCGACGCGGGCATCAACGATGGCGACACCGTGATCGTGCGCGAAACCAGCCATGCGGATAACGGCGATATTGTCGTCGCTTTGGTCGAGGACGCCGAGGCGACCCTGAAACGCTATCGCCGCAACGGTGCCTCGATTGCGCTTGAAGCGGCAAATCCGGCTTATGAAACCCGCGTATTCCGCGATGATCAGGTCAAGGTGCAGGGCAAGCTGGTCGGGCTGATCCGCTCTTACTGACCGGACAGCAGCGCGATCAGGCCACGGCGTGGCCCAAGGGCCGCGTTGCGCAGTTCCGGCGTGTTCCACAATCTGTCACCGGTGCGTGCGCGCGCCGTTTCCAGCACTAATGTGCCGTCAATGACGCGGCCCGCCACGGCCCCGTCACGGCGCAGGGCATTGATGTCGATCACGGTGCAAGGGCGGCTTGCAACCTCTTGATTGGTCACCAGAATATCTGCGCCGCCACAGCCATCAAGCGCCGCAAGGTTGCGCGCGCCGGTCATGTGCAGCACCTGCTGCCCGCCCACCGTCGCGCGGCTGATCCGATCCTGGGTTTCCATGCCGCCCCGCGCAAAGGCTGCATCCTGCGCCACCGGCGCGCCATCATTTTCAAGCCATATCTCTGCTGAAAACCCATCACCGCGCGCCTTGTTCAGATCGCGCCCCTCCGGGCCCATCACCCCAATCAACCCTCCGCTTTCGGCGATCAGCAAGGCGGGGCGTTCGCTTTGCACCCAGAGCAGGGCCGCCAACAGCCCAACGGCCAGCCCCGACCAGCGCAACCGCCCCTGCCACAGCACCACGATCAGCCCGGCCAGCGCGATCAGTGGCAACACGACCGGATCGGGCGCGGGCACATAGTTGACGGCACCATCCATATTGGCCACGCGATCCGCGACCCCCAGAATCCAGCGCAGTCCCCAGGCCATCGGCACGAAGCCGATCTGCGACAACCCCAGCGGCGCAAGGCAAACCGCCAGCACGGCGGCGGGCATGACCAGCACCCCCATCAAGGGCACGCTCAGCAAATTGGCGATCAAGCCAAACTGCGCGAACTGGTTGAACTGCGCCGCCGCAAAGGGCGCGGTCGCCAGCCCCGCCACAAGCGAGGACACAAACACCGCCCCCACCGCGCGCAGCCATTTGGGCAGGTATGATTGATCAAACCGGCGCAGCAGGCCAAAGACCGCAACAAGGGCGGTGGTCGCCGCGAATGACATCTGGAACCCGGGTCCGGACAAGGCCTCGGGGCGCAGCACCAGCACGATCACCGCCGCCATCGCCACGGCGCGCAGGGTCAAGGCGCGCCGGTTCAGCAAGATCGCCACGAACATCACCGCAACCATGATAAAGGCGCGTTCCGTTGCCACGTTCCCGCCCGACAGCGCCAGATAGCCGGCCCCCACCATCAGGGCCACCACGGCCGCGATCTTGCGCACCGGCCAGCGCAGGGCCACCCCAGGGATCAACGCCAGCCCATAGCGCATCAGCGCAAAGACAAACCCCGTCAACAGCCCCATATGCAGCCCCGAAATCGCCAGCAGATGCGCAAGGTTCGCAGCGCGCAGATCACGCAGCGTGCCCTGCCCCATCGCGGCGCGGTCGCCAGTCATGATCGCAGCGGCAAAAGCCCCCGCCTCGCCCGCAATCGCGCGCTGAACCCACGCGGACATCGCCATGCGTTGTTTGTAAATCCACAGGCCCGCGCCATCCGCCGGGGCCAGTTGCAGAACCGGGGTGCGGGTATATCCCACGGCCCCCAGACCGGAAAACCACGCCATGCGTCGGAAATCGAAACCGCCCGGTTCGACGGGCCCCGAGGGTGGCGACAAATGCCCTGTCATGATCACCACCATCCCAGGTTCGGGCGTGATGTAGGACGTTTCGCCATGCAGCGATACCCGCACACGATCAGGCGTGCGCGCAGGCGAGACCCGCGCCAGCACCACCCGATCCAGCGTCAGGCGCGGCACGTCACTGACCGAACGGTCAATCGCAACGATCCGCCCTTCGATCGGACCATAATAACGCCAGCCCAGCACCGGTTCACCGACCCGCTGCGCCCGCGCGCCCGCCAGCACGAACCCCAGCGCCACAAGTGCAAGAAAGAAACAGAGCGGCCGCCAGATCAATGGCACAACCCGTGCCAGGACCAGCGCCGCCACACCCGCCGCCGAGACCAGCGCGTAGGTGGCAAACCCCGGCTCGACCTTGGCGAGGAAATACCAGCCGATGCCGCAGGCCAAAGCCACCGGCACCCAGCCGAACATATGCCCGCGCTGCGCAAGGATTGTCGCCTGCAAATGCTGTGTCAGGCCCACTTGTCCTCTGACCCCCGCCTTAGTATCCCCAAGGCCAGAGCTTAGTCCCGTCTTGGTTAGCGAAAGGTTAATTCCCCATGTCCGACCGTCCTGTCGTCACACGTTTCGCCCCCTCGCCCACGGGCGCGCTGCACATCGGCGGCGCACGCACCGCCCTGTTCAACTGGCTTTATGCGCGCGGGCGCGGCGGCAAGTTCCTGTTGCGGATCGAGGATACCGACAAGGCGCGCTCGACCCCCGAAAATCGGCAGGCCATCCTCGACGGGCTGACATGGCTGGGGCTGGACTGGGACGGCGCGCCGATCTCGCAAGCCGCCAATGCCGCGCGCCACGCTGGTGTGGCCCACGACATGCTGGCCCGGGGCGCGGCCTATAAATGCTTTGCCACGCAGGACGAAATCGAGGCGTTTCGCGAAGCGGCGCGCGCGACCAAGTCCTCGACGCTCTACCGCTCGCCCTGGCGCGATGTGCCCGACAGCGATCACCCCGATCTGCCATATGTCGTTCGCCTGAAAGCACCGCGCGACGGGGCCACCACGCTGCGCGACGCCGTACAGGGCGATGTCACATGGCAAAACGACCAGCTTGACGACATGATCCTGCTGCGCTCGGACGGCACCCCCGTTTACATGCTGGCGGTGGTGGTCGATGATCACGACATGGGCGTCACGCATGTCATTCGCGGCGATGATCATCTGGCCAATGCATTTCGTCAAAACCTGATCTACGCGGCGATGGGTTGGGACAAACCGGTGCTGGCGCATATCCCGCTGATTTTCGGCCCCGACGGCAAGAAGCTGTCAAAACGCCACGGCGCGACCGGGGCGGCCGAATATCAGGCGATGGGCTATCCGGCGGCGGGGATGCGCAACTATCTGGCACGTCTGGGATGGAGCCACGGGGATGACGAATTTTTCACCGATGAACAGGCAAAGGCCTGGTTCGATCTGGACGGAATCGGCAAGTCACCGTCGCGTTTCGACTTCAAGAAACTGGACAATATCTGTGGCCAACATATCGCGGCGGCGGATGATGCTGCACTGCTGCATGAATTGCAGGCTTACCTTGCGGTAACCGGCGCAGACCCCCTGGATGACACCCAGCGCGACCGCATGTCGCGCGGCATGTATTGCCTCAAGGAACGGGCCAAAACCTTTCCTGATCTTATTGAAAAGGCTCATTTTTTACTGACGGCCCGCCCGATCACCCCGGACGAGAAGGCCGCCAGACATCTTGACGATGTATCCCGTGGTATACTGAGAGAATTGACGCCGCAGTTGCAAAATGCTAGCTGGAACCGCGAGACGTTGGAGGCTGCCGTTTCGGCCCTTGCCCAAGCGCAGGAGTTGACACTTGGCAAGCTTGCCGGACCATTGCGCGCCGCCCTTGCCGGGCGTGCCGCAACCCCCAGCGTTTTCGATATGATGCTTGTCCTTGGGCGCGACGAAACCATCGCCCGCCTGAATGACGCCGCGGGCTGAAACCTTTTCGTCATACTTTGACGTTAACCAGTTTTTTGACCGCGCAAACACGCCGCGGCGGGGTCTTCCCGTCGCCACCTAAAAAGGGGCACCCGAATGGCTGACACAGCAAAGACCGCGACACTGAAAATTGGTGACAATTCATATGAATTGCCCGTGCACTCCCCGTCGGTTGGCCCCGATGTCGTCGACATCCGCAAACTTTACGGTCAGGCGGGCGTGTTCACCTACGATCCCGGTTTCACCTCGACGGCGGCCTGTGACAGCACCATTACCTTTATCGACGGCGACAAGGGCGAATTGCTGCACCGCGGCTATCCGATCGACCAGTTGGCGGCCAAATCGCATTACCTCGAAGTGTGCTATTTGCTGCTTTACGGTGAACTGCCCTCGGCCCCGACGCTGGAAAAATTCGAGGCGCTGATCACCAATCACACGATGATCCACGAACAGATGCACATGTTCTTCCGCGGATTCCGCCGCGATGCGCATCCGATGGCCACGATGGTGGGTGTGGTTGGCGCAATGTCGGCGTTTTACCACGACTCCACTGATATCAATGACGAACACCAGCGCGAGGTGGCCAGCATCCGCCTGATCGCCAAGATGCCGACGATTGCCGCGATGGCCTATAAATATTCGATTGGCCAGCCGTTTGTGTATCCGCGCAACGACCTCGATTATGCGTCGAACTTCTTGCACATGTGTTTTTCCGTCCCTGCTGAGGAATACAATGTGAACCCCGTGTTGGCCCGGGCGATGGACCGGATTTTCACGCTGCATGCCGATCATGAGCAAAACGCTTCGACTTCGACGGTGCGTCTGGCGTCATCTTCGGGGGCGAACCCCTTTGCCTGTATCGCGGCCGGGATTGCCTGCCTTTGGGGGCCGGCCCACGGTGGTGCGAACCAGGCCTGCCTTGAAATGCTCAAGGAAATTGGCACGGTTGATCGCATCCCCGAATTTATCGCCCGCGCCAAGGACAAGAACGACAGCTACCGCCTGATGGGCTTTGGTCACCGCGTCTACAAAAACTTTGACCCCCGCGCGACGGTGCTGAAGCAATCCGCCGACGAGGTGCTGGACCTGCTGGGTGTTGAAAACAACCCGATCCTGCAAGTCGCCAAGGAGTTGGAGCGTCAGGCACTGGCCGACCCCTACTTCGCCGACAAAAAGCTGTTTCCGAACGTTGATTTCTATTCGGGTATCATCCTCGAGGCGATGGGTTTCCCGACCTCGATGTTCACGCCGATCTTTGCCATGTCACGCACCGTGGGCTGGGTCAGCCAGTGGAAAGAACAGCTTGCCGATCCGCAGTTGAAAATCGGCCGTCCGCGCCAGTTGTATCTGGGCGAAACGATGCGCGATTATGTCGATATCGAAGACCGCTGAACGGCGGTAAGATTGAAAAAGGGCCCTGCAGAGCGATCTGTGGGGTCATTTTATTTTCGGGCCGGTGGCCACAGGTTTCGCGGCAAAAATGTCGCAGGTGTCGCACACTGAATTTTCGGCCCATGATCCTATATCTGGATCAAGGGTTAGCAACTTCAGAGAAGGGCACCTCCCATGCGCCAGAACCACAGTTTTTCAACCATCGAAGCTGACTTCGCCGCTTCGCATCACCCGCCAAAAGACTGGCGGGACCGGATAGCGTTGCGCGTCGTCAAGCTGATGCGGATCGTGCCCGACATGTTCTTTGCCAAACGCTATGGCCACCGCGCCGTGGTGCTGGAAACGGTCGCCGCTGTGCCCGGCATGGTTGGCGGGTTGTTGCAGCATCTTAAGGCGATCCGCCACATCCGCGACGATCAGGGCTGGATCAAGGAGTTGATCGACGAGGCCGACAACGAGCGGATGCACCTCATGACATTCATCCACATCGCGCAGCCGAGCCGGTTTGAGAGGGGTCTCATCATGGCGGTGCAGCTGATCTTTTATAACTTCTACTTCTTCCTCTATCTTTTCGCGCCTCGCATCGCGCACCGACTGGTCGGTTATCTGGAGGAAGAGGCGGTGACGTCCTATACTTCCTATCTGGCCGAGATCGATGCGGGCGAGATCGAAAACGTCCCTGCCCCACAGATCGCCATCGACTACTGGAAGCTGCCCAAAGATGCCCGCCTGCGCGACGTGGTGCTGGTAATCCGCGAGGACGAGGCCCTGCACCGCGACACCAACCACCATTTCGCCAATGAAATCGCGGCGCACAAGGCCCCGTGAACATCTGAAACGCAAAACTTAGCTTTCAAATGCAAGGAACAAAGCATTGTCTTCGGCAAAAGCATTTACGATGGCCGTAGGCACCTTTGGCCCCCTCTGCGACGGGTCTATTTCGCCGCTCAGCGCCCCTCGTAATTCGCCGGACGCTTTTCCAGAAACGCCAGCACGCCCTCTTTGAAATCGCGGGTCTTGCCGCAGGCACCTTGCAGGCGCGCCTCAAGCGCAAGTTGATCCTCGAGCGTGTTCTCGAACGATCCACGGATCGCATGCTTGATATGGCCATAGGTTGTGGTCGGCCCCTTGGCCAGATGTGCGGCGCGGGCCTGCCAGTGATCGTTGAAATCCTTGGCCGGGGCCGTTTCAAAGATCATGCCCCAGTCACAGGCCTGTTTTGCAGATATCTTATCAGCAAACAGGGCCGCCCCCATCGCCTTGGCGGCGCCAATCTGGCGGGGCAGAAAATAGGTGCCACCGGCATCGGGGATCAGCCCGATGCGCGCAAAGGCCTGAATGAACACGGCATCTTCGGACGCGATCACCACATCAAAGGCCAGCGCAAGGTTCGCCCCTGCCCCCGCCGCCGCACCATTGACGGCCGCAATCGTCGGGATCGGGCAGTCCATGATGGCGCGCAGCATCGGCACATATTCGTCCCGCAACGTGCGCTCAAGATCAAGGTTGGCGGCATTGCCCCCATCCCCCAGATCCTGCCCCGAACAAAACGCCGCCCCCGCGCCCGTCATCACCAACACGCGCGCGCGCGCCGCCGCATCCTTGACTGCATGGGTGATTTCGGCGCGCATCTGCGTGTTCAGCGCATTCATCACGTCAGGGCGGTTCAGTGTCAGCGTGGCAATATCATCGCGAACGACAAGGGTGATGGCCTGATAGTCCATTGCGGATCCTTCAACAGTTTGCGCTACCCTACTGAACTGATCCGTTCAGGAAAGCGAAACCATGCGTCACGAGCGTAAAATCTCGTCCAGACGCTTTTGTTCATCGGAGTCCAGATCCTTGTCCGGGGTGGCGTTGGCACGGGCGCGCACCACGCGGTAACCGATCAGCAAGGCCAGGATAAACATCACCGGACCCGCCGCCCAAAGCAGACGGTTCGCCCCGGTGTAAACCGGGCGCAGCAGCACAAATTCACCATAGCGATCAACGATATACTGCACCGCTTCGGCATCACTGTCGCCCGCAACCAGTCGTTGGCGCAACAAAATGCGCAGATCGCGCGACACATCGGAATTGGATTCATCAATGCTTTCATTGCGGCACACAGGGCAGCGCAGCCCCTGGGACAGCTCGCGCGCGCGCTCTTCCAGGACCGGATCGTCCAGAATTTCATCCGGCTGCACGGCATAAAGCGGTGCCGCAAGCAGCAGGAAAATCAGGACAAGCCGCTTCATTCCGCAGGCACCCCCTGCATTCGCGCCTTGGCGGCCCCTGCCGCGACCCGCATGCGGCGATCAGACAGGGAAATCAGCCCGCCAATCGCCATTACGATTGCCCCGCCCCAAATCCAGTTGGCAAAGGGTTTGACATAGGTGCGCACGGCCCAGCCGCCGCCATCTTGTGGGTCGCCAATCACCAGATAAAGATCGCGCAGGAACCCGTTATCGATCCCGGCTTCGGTCGTGGGCATGCCCGCGACCGGATAAATCCGTTTTTCAGGGAAGACATCGGCAACCAGACGACCATTGCGGTAGGCCAGCATTTCCGCCCGTGTCGCGATAAAATTCGGCCCCTGCACCTCGGTGACGCTACGCAATTCGATCTCGTAGCCCCCCAGGGCAAAGCGGTCACCGATGTCGGCCACGCGGATATCCTCTTGCTGCCATGCGGTCAGCGCCGAGGTCGCGAATATCGTGATCCCCAGGCCCGCATGCGACAAGGCCTTGCCCCAATCGGCCCGTGGCAAGCGGGTCAGACGGCCCATACGTTGCGCAATCCCGTTGCGGCCCGTGCGGGTCCACAGATCAATCAGCGAGCCCGCGATCACCCAAACGCCCAGCAAAGTGCCAATCGGCCCCAGCGCCGAACGCCCCGTTTGCAGCGCAAATGCCAATCCGGCAAGCGCAATCGCCAGCACGAGAGCAGGCCAAAGCGGGCGCGCCGCCTTGCTGATAACGCCCCGTTTCCACGCCAGCATTGCACCAATCGGCAAGACCACCGCCAGCGCCACCATGAAGGGCGAAAACGCCGCGTCAAAGAAGGGTGGGCCTACCGACAACGTGCGACCGAAAAACAGTTCCGCAACCAAGGGCCAGAGCGTGCCGACAAAGACCACGAACGCCGAAACCGACAGCAGGATATTGTTCAGAACGATCCCGCTTTCGCGGCTCACGGCGGCAAAGACGCCCTTGGATTCCAGCGCTTGGACACGCGCCGCGAACAGGCTGAGCGCGCCGCCGACAAACACGACAAGGATCGCGAGAATGAAGATGCCGCGCTCGGGGTCGTTCGCAAAGGCGTGCACCGACGTCAGCACCCCCGAGCGCACGATGAACGTGCCCAGCAGCGAAAAGCCGAACGCCAGGATCGCCAGCAGGATTGTCCAGGCCTTCAACGCCTCGCGCTTTTCGACGACGATGGCCGAGTGAAGCAAGGCTGTCGCAATCAGCCAGGGCATGAAGGACGCGTTTTCAACCGGATCCCAGAACCAGAAACCGCCCCAACCCAATTCGTAATAGGCCCACCACGACCCAAGCGCGATGCCCACGGTCAGGAACAGCCAGGCCGCCAATGTCCATGGGCGCACCCAGCGGGCCCATGCGGCATCGACGCGCCCTTCGATCAGGGCAGCCACCGCAAAACTGAACGACATCGAAAGGCCCACGTAGCCCAAATAAAGAAACGGCGGATGAAACGCCAAGCCAAGATCTTGCAACAGCGGATTCAGGTCCTGACCGTTCAGAGGCGGCACCTCGAGGCGCAGGAAAGGATTGGACGTCAGCAGAATGAACCCGAAAAAGGCAACACCAATCGCGGCTTGCACCGATAATACCCGTGCGCGCAGACGTTCGGGCAGATTGCCGCCAAACCACGCAGCGCAGGCCCCGAACAGGGTCAGGATCAGCAGCCAAAGCAGCAGCGACCCTTCGTGATTGCCCCACACGCCGGTGATCTTGTATAACATCGGCTTGTCGCTGTGCGAGTTCAGGAACACCAGCTGCAACGAAAAGTCCGACGTCACAAAGGCCCATGTCAGGGCGGCAAACGAGAACCCCACAAGGATAAATTGCACCGTGGCCGCCGGTTCAGCGACCGCCATCCAATTGCGCCAGCCTTTTGTTGCGCCGACCATGGGAACCACCATCTGAATGACAGCGACCGCAAAGGCCAGAATCAACGCGAAATGTCCAAGCTCTGTAATCATGCCCCGACCCTAAACCATGATCGCGGCAGGCAAAATCGAAATCGCTGAGCGCCAAATGAAATGCCGATCACAAATTCCGGAACTTATGCAACATTTCCACGCAGAACCTTAAAGCGTTAGTCCGCCGCGCAGCGCATAGGCGATCGCGGCCATCAGCAAGGTGCCGATAATCAGGCGCACGAGCCATTTCAACGTGTCCTCGATCGCCGTCAGGCGTTGTTCGACATTGGCGCGATGCACCGATTCAATTGCGGCCTGCATTTCCAGTTTCGCGATCCGTTTTTCCACTTCGCGCATCCAGTCATCCGTCATCGCGCGCCTGCCAATCTGCCAGCGCGGGGTTGGTATCAGTGCGGGCATCAACAGGATCGGTCGGCGCAAGCTGCGCCCCCGCTCCCAGCGCATCAAGCGCGCGAATGTTGCGTGTCACCTCGCTCGCCCGGGACACGGTTTCCGCGATAGAGCGTTGAAATTGCTGGCCCACGGCCTGATGGCGCGCGCCAAAGTAAAAACTGACGATTGCCCCCATCAGCCACCAAAGCGGTTCAGGCACCAGCGCAATCCCCTGCATCCGGCTGGCAAACCAGATCGGATTGACCATCGCCGTGACGAACAGCCCCAGCGTGCCAAAGGCCAGCAACGGGCGCGGCAGCCGGTTGAGCGCGTCAACCAGCCGATCAAAAATTCCGCGCCGCGGCGTGGCAAACTCCGCCGCAAACTGGCGCATCGCCTGCTGCTTCACATCAGCGCCGCGCTGTCCCGCAGCTTCGGCGTTTTCACGGAACACTTCTGCCGTTTCAACGATCACATTGCGCCCGTCCCCGAACACGGCGCTGAAAATCCGTTCGATCAGCCCCATGCGGCCACCCGTGCACGGTGTGCGGCATCCGTCAGTTGATAGCGCGGCGAAATGAATTCCTCGGCCCGGATGATCCAGCCGCCCTTGCCGCCATCGCGGCGGCGCGCATATTTGCGGCTTGCCGGGCGGGCATCGCCCAAGGCGTAGTAATAGTTGCGCCGCGCGATCCCGTAGGCATCGGCGAGATGATCAGGTGCGGCGGCTTCGGCCCGAAATGCGGCGGCAATCGTCTGCGGGCCGATCACGCCGTCCACATCGACTTCGATGCGCATGTCATTGAAAAGGCGCTGCAATATCTTGACCGCATTGGCGCCCGCGTTGACATACATGTCAAAGACAGATGCCTGCAGCACCTGCGGCAGTTCGCCGATGCGCGGGCGTTCAAAATAATGCTGCACGAAAATCCTTACCGCCTGATCCCGGGTCAGGGCCGCGACATCCGCCGCATCAACCCGTCCGTCGCCCGTCAGATCACGCCCAAGGCGCTGCATCGTGCCGATTGTCACGCCGAAATTGGTCGCGCCGCCCGGATCATCGGGATCATCCACATATCCGCCCTCGCGGGCGACGATCTGTTGCGCGATTTGGTATACGTCCTGCATGATTTGCCCCACGTTGATGCGGGGCAAAATCTGGCGTGCAAACGTTAATGCGGGGTCTAGCTACCGTCCGGTGTCTGGTAAACGCCCTGTTCCTGCAAGGCGTCGATGACTTCCTTTGGCATATAGGTTTCATCGTGTTTTGCAAGGATTTCAACGGCTTCAAAGGTGCCGTCAACATAGCGGCCCTGCCCGATCATGCCTTGGCCTTCCTCAAACAGGTCCGGCAGAATACCGGTAAAGGTCACCGGAACATCGGCCCCGCCATCGGTAACGACAAAGCGGACTTCGGTGCCGGTGCCGCGCACAACGCTGCCCTCGGCCACCAGCCCGCCCATGCGGAACAATTCGGTTTCGCCGGGGGGCGCGGCGATCACCTCGCTGGGCGAGCGGAAATAGTTGATCCCGTCCGACATCCCCCAGCCGATCAGGGCGGTCGCCCCCGCCAGCGCCACGAACGCCAGCACGATAACCTGTATCCGTCGCTGTTTCTTAAGCCCGCGCATTACGGGAACATCGGTGCCATCATCAGACCCGCCTCCTCTTTCAGACCAAGCATCAGGTTGGCGTTTTGCACGGCCTGCCCTGATGCACCTTTCATCAAATTATCCAGCACGGACATCACGATCACGCGGCCCGCCATGCGGTCCGCCACAACGCCGATCCGGCACCGGTTCGATCCGCGCACATGCTGCACCTGCGGCACCTCGCCCAAGGGCAGCACATCGACAAAGGCGGCATCTTCATGGGCCGCGACCAGCGTGGCATGCACCTGCGCCGCGTCGCCTGCCGCATAGATCGTCGCCTGCATCCCGCGCGTCATGGGCACCAGATGGGGCGTGAAGCTGACAATCACAGACTGGCCCGCCGCCAGCGACAACTCCTGATCCAGCTCGCCCATATGCCGGTGCGCGCCGACACCATATGCCTTGAAACCTTCGTTGACTTCGGCGAACAGGATCGCCTCGCTCGCGGCGCGCCCGGCGCCTGACACGCCCGATTTTGCGTCAACAACGATACCCTCGGGCGCAATCACACCGGCCCGCAACAGCGGGATCAGCGGCAACAGGGTCGTCGCCACATAGCAGCCCGTGTTGGCCGTGATGCGCGCTCGCGCAATTTCGTCGTGGTAAAATTCCGGCAGGCCAAAGGCCACATCGGGCTGCAATTCCATCGCCCCGTGATCCAGCCCATACCATTTCTTGTAGGCAGCCGCATCACGCAGCCGGAAATCCGCCGACAGATCCACCAGTTTCAAATGATCAGGCATCGATTTGGCAAAGGCATGGGTCAACCCATGTGGCAGGGCCGCAAAGGCCAGATCGATCCCGCTGAAATCGATCTCGTCCATGCGCTGCAGTACCGGCAGGTCCAGATGGCGCAGATGCGGAAATACATCGCCCATAGCCATGCCCGCCTTGCGATCCGCCGACAGGGCCACTATCGCCATGTCAGGATGGCCCGCGATGATGCGGACAAGCTCGGCCCCTGTGTAACCCGAGGCCCCGAGAATGGCGATCGTTTTGGTCATGACTGCTCCAGATTTAGGGGGTCTTTGACCCCGCTTCAACGCGCGGATTGCCTCAGGCTGCGGTAAAAGTGATTTCGCGGCGCAGGAACTGCGTGGCGCGGTCCGACACCTTGGCAGGTTTCCCGCTGGTCAGATAGGCGCTTTGTCCGCTCCCGATCATTTCGGGGCGACGGCCCAGATAATCAGCCAGGCTTTCGGCAACCAGTTCGGCCTGCGAAAACACCCGCACGTCCGGCCCCAGCGCCTGTTGGAATACATCCGCCATCAGCGGATAATGAGTGCAGCCCAACACAGCCGCATCGGGGCTGGGCATCTTGCGTTTCAGGGCATCCACATGGCTGCGCACCAGCGCTTCGGCCAAGATCAGATCACCGTCCTCGATCGCATCGACAACACCACCGCAGGCCTGCGCCTCGACATCGACACCGATCGCACGAAACGCCAATTCGCGCTGGAAGGCGCGCGACGATACCGTCGCGGGGGTCGCAAACAACGCCACATGTTTGATCGCCACCTCGCGCGGCGGGGAATTATCGCCCCACTGGCGTTCGGTCAACGCCTCGATCAGCGGCACGAACACACCCAGCACACGCTTGCCGGGGGGGACATGGCCCTCTTGCAGGCGGCGCAGGGCGGCGGCGCTTGCGGTGTTGCAGGCGAGGATCACCAGATCGCACCCGTTGTCCCACAGGTGTTCAACGGCAGCCTTGGTCAGGGCGAACACATCATCGGCATCGCGCACCCCGTAGGGCGCGTTGGCGTTGTCGCCGTAATACATGAACGGCACGTCCGGCAGGCGTTTCTGCAACGCATCCAGAACCGTCAACCCGCCCAATCCGCTATCGAATATGCCGACCGCCATCACGTGCCCTTTGCTTGCTGTCAAACTCGTGCCCCAGCGCTTCAGGCGCCACGGGCGTTGGAGAAAGCTCATACGTGGCTTTGCGCAGGAAATCCATGCATGCTTTGGCGTCATGACAGAACGGGGCCAGGGCCGCCGCCGTCACCGGGCGCCCGATAACCACATCCACCGGCTGCCCCATCCGACTGCGAAATTCGCGAATCAACATGCCTACACGCAGGGTGCTGTGTATGTGGCTGGCCAGCTGAAACAGGCGGCTGTTAGACCCGGCAAAAAACACCGGCACCACCGTCGCCCCGCTTTTGGTAATCATCCTGGCCGTGAATGTTCGCCAGCTTGGGTCCATTGCGCGCGAAAACGGGCGCGCCGAGGTGGACACCGTGCCGCCGGGAAAAACCCCGATCGCGCCGCCCGCCGCCAGATAGCGCAGCGCCTCGGCCCGGGTTTCAAGGTTCAGCTTCGCGGCCGCTTTGGTATCATCAAAACTGATCGGCAGGATCACCCGGGCAAGATCGGGGGATTTGCAAAACACATCATTGGCGAGAATGCGAAAATCACCGCCACGGCGTTGCGACAGGATCCACCCCAGCATCAGCCCGTCAAGAATGCCGTAGGGGTGATTGGCCACCAGAACCAGCGGGCCATTCGCGGGAATATCATTCAGATCGCCAGCGATCACGTTCAAATCCAACCCGTAACGCTGCGTGATCACCTGCCAGAAATCAGCCCCCTGCGCCACTTCAGCGTCCGAACCGCGCAGCTTGCGGATCAGGCGCAACCGGCCGGTGGTGTTTTCCATGACGCGGATCACGGCGCGCCCGCCCCGCGTGGCCGCCGAACTGGCATAACTGATCTCGCGGGCACTGCGGTCTTGGGTCATTGTTGCCTTGGTTTCTGGACTGCTCCCGGGGCAGGTATAGGCCTGTGCCACATGGATAACCACAAAGCATTACACCGACGTGACACGAAAATTCACTGTGCCGCCGCCCGCGTTTCAGGCGCGCGCAAAACGGCCAGCAATTCTGCGCGCCGTTTGGCTGCGGCCTGCGCCGCCTTGGCTTTGACGGGGCCGAACCCCTTGATTTGCAACGGCAAGGCCGCCAGCGCAATCGCGGCGTCGCGGGTATTGGGGCGCAGGGTGGCCAGAACCTCGGCCATGTCGCCCTCGTATTGCGCGATCAAAGCACGCTCCATCTTGCGCTCGCGGGTGTAGCCAAAAGGATCAAACGCGGTGCCGCGCAGGCCCTTGAGGCGCGCCAGCAGCGGGAATAATCTGGCGAACACGCCCCCGAACGCCCGTTTTCTGGGGCGCCCGTCGGGCCCCTTGCCTGTCAGGATCGGCGGCGCAAGGTGATAGGTCAGCCTCAAATCGCCCGCGAACGCGGCCTCGGCCCGCGCGCGGGTTTGGGTCAGCAGGCGCGCAACCTCGTATTCATCCTTATAAGACAAGAGCTTGTGATAGCCCAAGGCCACAGCCTCGCGCAGATCATCATCGGCAAACCGCCTCACCAGAT
Source organism: Octadecabacter sp. SW4 (assembly GCF_008065155.1). Taxonomy (NCBI): domain Bacteria; kingdom Pseudomonadati; phylum Pseudomonadota; class Alphaproteobacteria; order Rhodobacterales; family Roseobacteraceae; genus Octadecabacter; species Octadecabacter sp. SW4. The sequence goes on from NZ_CP042819.1 coordinate 1,724,672, forward strand.
CGCGGTAGCGCGCGGCCAGATTCGGCCCCTGATAGGCCAGCAAATGATCCGCGCGAAAGGCGATCTTTTCATCCAGCGTCTTGGGCAACGGCACCACATCCGCCTGCGCCAGTCGCGCCGCATCTTCAGGATGCAACACCGCCCAGCGGCCAATTTCAAAGGCGCGCAGATTGCGCGCCACCGCGGTGCCGTTCAGGACGATCGCCTGCCGGATCGCATCGCCCGACAGGGGCACCGCGCCCATTTGCCAGGCCGCCCCAAACACCATCATATTGGAATAAATGCTGTCGCCCATCGCCTTCGCGGCCAGATCACTGGCGTCAAACATCACCAGCCGGTCCCGCAGCCGCGCCTGCAGCGCCAGGGCCAGTTGATCGGTCGGGATGCGAAATTCGGTGTCACGGGTGAAATCACCGGTCATGATCGCGTGGGAATTGACGACAGCCTTGCTGCGCCCCGCCTGCATCAGGCCCAGGGTCGTCGCCCCCGCCGACACCACCAGATCGCCACCTATCAAGGTATCACATTCCCCCAAAGCGACCCGTATCGCATTGATATCGCGAGGGTTATCGGCCAGACGACAATGCAGATGCACAGCGCCGCCTTTCTGCGCCATCCCCGCCATTTCCATCATGCTCGCACCCTTGCCATCAATATGCGCCGCCATCGCCAGCACCGCGCCGATGGTCACAACGCCGGTGCCGCCCACCCCTGTGATGACGATATTATGAGTGCCTTCAATCGCGGGCAGCGTCGGGTCGGGCATGTCGGGCAGCACGAGTTCCGCCGATGCCTCCTTGCGAAGCTGCGCCCCCTCAACCGTCACAAACGAGGGGCAAAACCCCTGAACACAGGAATAATCCTTGTTGCAGCTTGACTGATCAATCGCCCGCTTGCGCCCCAGTTCCGTGTCCACCGGCACGATCGACACGCAGTTGGATTGCACCCCGCAATCGCCACAGCCTTCGCAAACATCTGTATTGATGAACACACGTTTGTCGGGATCGGGAAAAGCCCCGCGCTTGCGACGGCGGCGTTTTTCGGCGGCACAGGTCTGCACATAAACGATGGCTGATACACCCTTGATTTTTCGTAATCTTTCCTGAACTTCATTCAAGTTCTCGCGCGGATCGCGGGTGATCCCGGCCGGAAACAGTGAAAAATCAATTTCTTCTTTTTTATCATAAACCAAGGCGACGTTCTTAATCCCCATCGCCAGCAATTCACGGCAAATCTGATCGGCCGTCAAACCACCGTCATTTCCCTGCCCGCCCGTCATCGCCACAGCGTCATTGAACAAGATCTTGTAGGTGATATTCACCCCCGCCATCACCGCAAAGCGGATCGCCTGCACGCCCGAATGGTTATACGTGCCGTCGCCGATATTCTGGAACACATGATCACGGGTGGAAAACGGCGCCTCGCCGACCCAATTGGCCCCTTCGCCGCCCATGTGCGTATATCCAATGGTGTTCCGGTCCATCCATTGCACAAGATAATGACAACCAATGCCAGCATAGGCACGATCGCCCTCGGGCACTTTGGTGCTGGTGTTATGCGGGCATCCGGAACAGAAATAGGGCCGCCGCGCCACGATATCGCGTGCATTATCAGCGCCTTGCGCCGCAACGATCTGCTCCAGACCTGCATGCAGCCGGTCCGTCTCGCACCCTTCAGCGATCAAGACCTCGCCCAGCTTTTGCGCGATCATCACCGGATCAAGCGCATAGCGGGTCGGGAACAGCTCCTCGCGCCGCCCGTTCACATAGGAATTGCCCTTGTGCCAGCCATAAACGCGCCGCCCCGCGCGATCATCAAACAGCGCTTCCTTGACCTGCACCTCGATCAGTTTGCGCTTTTCCTCGACGACGACAATCAGGTCGAGGCCCTCGGCCCAGTCATGAAACCCGACCATATCCAGCGGCCAGACCTGCCCGACCTTGTAGGTCGTGATGCCCAGCCGTGTGGCGGTTTCTTCGTCGATCCCCAGCAGATCAAGCGCATGGACAAGATCAAGCCAGTTCTTGCCCGCGGCGACCAACCCGATGCGCGCACCCGCCTGTCCCCAGACCCGTTTATCCATGTTGTTGGCGCGGCTGAACGCCTCGGCGGCAAAGCGTTTGTGATCGATCATCCGCGCCTCTTGGGCGACGGGCGTGTCGATCAGACGGATGTTCAACCCATCCTCGGGCAGATCAAGATCGGGCGTGACAAACTGCATCCGGTGGGGATCACCATCAACCACCGATGTGACCTCGACCGTGTCCTTCATGGTTTTCAGGCCGACCCAAACCCCGGCAAACCGCGACAGCGCATAGGCATAGGCGCCGTAATCCAGAATTTCCTGCACGCCCGCAGGCGATACGATCGGCATATAGGCATCGACCATCGCCCAATCGGACTGGTGCAGGGTTGTCGAAGATTCGCCCGTGTGATCATCACCCATCGCCATGATCACCCCGCCGTGGGGCGCGGTGCCTGCCATGTTCACATGGCGCATCACATCGCCCGAGCGATCAATCCCCGGCCCCTTGCCATACCACAGGCCAAACACACCATCGTATTTGCCTTCACCGCGCAATTCGGCCTGCTGGCTGCCCCACAGGGCTGTCGCGGCCAGATCTTCGTTCAAACCCGGCTGAAAGGTGATCAGCGATTGGGCCAACAGCTTTTCGGCGCGCTGCATTTGCATATCGACGGACCCAAGCGGCGACCCGCGATAGCCTGTGACATATCCGGCTGTGTTCAACCCCGCCGCCGCATCGCGCGCGCGCTGCATCAACATCAGGCGCACAAGCGCCTGCGTGCCGTTCAGCAACACTGGCGATTTGCCCAGATCATAACGGTCATTCAGCGAAATATCTTGCCGGCCCATCACGCACCTCCCATGCGGTTAGAACGTCTTGAAGAAACTATAGGTCAAAAATACTGACCTACAAACCAGAAAATTCCCCTGTCACACCTGTTTGAACCCGTGCAAATGCGCTAGGTAACATGCGTAAAGCGCAAGCGGGAACAACAGAACAATGGTGTCGGAATGGACTGGGACAAACTACGAATCTTTCACGCGGTCGCGGATGCGGGCAGCCTGACCCACGCCGGTGATATCCTGCACCTCAGCCAATCGGCTGTGTCACGGCAGGTGCGCGCACTGGAAGAATCGCTCAACACCACCCTGTTTCACCGGCACGCGCGCGGGCTGATCCTGACCGAGCAGGGCGAATTGCTGTTCGATGCGACAAAATCCATGAACAAGCGTCTGGAATCCGCCAGCGCGCGCATTCGCGACAGCAAAGAAGAAGTATTTGGCGAACTCCGCGTGACCACGACGACCGGATTCGGCACGCTCTGGCTCGCGCCGCGCCTGCCCGCGCTTTATGAAAAATACCCGGACCTGAATATCGACCTGATGCTTGAAGAACGGGTGCTTGACCTGCCCATGCGCGAGGCCGATGTCGCCATCCGCATGAAGGAACCCAGTCAGGCCGATTTGATCCGCAAGCGGCTGATGTCGGTGCGCATGCGGCTTTATGCTTCGCAAGGCTACCTTGATCGCGAAGGGCCGCTTGATGACATGGAAGATATCGGCAATCACCGCCTGATCTGCCAGAACCCCAATTCCGCACAGGTCTCCGCGGGGGCTCAACTGGTGCAACTGCTGCTCAGCTATGACGCGCCCAAACGGTTGAACGTCAACAACTATTTCGGTGTCTTGCAGGCTGTGCGCTCGGACCTTGGGGTTGGGGTTCTGCCCGATTACGTGACCAAGGACATCCCCGGCCTTGTGCGCTGCCTGCCCGAAGTCGAAAGCGGTGAAGTGCCGGTGTTCCTCGCCTATCCCGAAGAATTGCGCCAATCCAAACGTATCGCCGCATTTCGCGATTTCATTCAGGAGGAAATCACCGCGCAGCGCCGCAAGGCCCGCGATGATGACGACTAGCCCCGACCAGCCATGCAAAAATTGCATATCGGCTTTGCCGTTTCGCACGCCTGCAAGGGGTTGATCGTTTCAGAAACGCCACCTATTTCATCTTTCGAAGGCGATGATGCTGAGAAGCGCATCACTTCAACCTCCCTGTTGGACTTCGCCGGGCCTTAGTGCCCGGCTTTTTTCTGTCAAAGCGCCGGGCCGAACCGCGCCAAATCCAGGCTGATCCCCGCCAACCGCGCCATCTGCCAGATCAGCACCTGATTGCTGGACAGCACCGGCTTGCCGATCTGCGCGGCGATCAGCGGCAGTACATCAAGCGTGCGCAGATTGGTGCAGGACAGGAACACCGCGTCCACGTCCGGGCTTTGGCCCAACGTTGTCGCCGCGTGGATCAGCGAGGACGCATCAATGCGCGTCACGCGCGCTTCCTCGGCCTCGTTGAACGATCCGTAGACCGGTGTGGCGACCCCCGCATCAGCCAACACGTCACGTAGCCCCTGCGAGACCTCGATAACATAGGGGGTTAGCAGCGCAATATTATGTAAATTCAAATGATTACAGGCGGCAATTAAAGCCGTCAAAGGGTCCGTCACCGCTGCCGTCCTACGCCCGGATTGCACCATCTGCACCACTTTCGCGGCACCGATCACCGATGTGCCCGAGGTGCAGCCATAGCCGATCACATCAAAATCCGTATCGGGCAAAAGTGCCGCCGCCGCAGGCAGTTGGCTTTCCATCATGGCCAGGCTTTCGCGGCTCACATCGGGCGCACTGGGAACGCGACTGCAATGTAGCGCGACCCCATCCTGCACCCCCAAGACGCTGCGCATTTCATGTTCAAGCGTCTCATCTGCGGCCAGCAGGATCAGCCCCAGCGTAGCCCGATGGCCCAGCGACGGGGCCAGCGCGTAATCAAATGCCTGTTCCATGTTCAAATCCCTTGCAGTTGCGGCCAGACCGGCGGCGAAATCTGGCGCGCGCCTTGCGGGTCGATCACGAAATTATCCTCGTGCACAAGATAGCCGCCCCCGGGCAGCGTGATCCCCGGTTCGAGCGTGATCACCATACCTGCTGCCAGCCTTGTCTGATCACTGGGAATCAGCGACAGCCCTTCTGTCAGTTGCATCCCCAACCCGTGCCCCAAGCGCCCGGGGTCCGTGCCCGCCACCCCCGGCCCCTGCGCAATCACGGCATTCATCGCGTGAAACACATCTGCGGCCCTGGCCCCCACCCGCGCCGCCGCGCGGCCCGCATCACAGGCCGCCAGCAAACAGGCATAGCCATCAGCGGCCAAAGGATCAGGCGCGCCGACCACATAATTGCGATCGAAATCGCAAAAATACCCGTCGCGGATCAACCCGGTGTCCAGCATCAGGACATCACCCTGCGCCAAAGGTTCATCCGTCGCGGGCGAGATCACATCGTCATAGCCCAACCGCCCGACGCCGCCCGCAAGGTAGGGCACCCAATCGGCCCCTTCTTCAAGGCACAAGCGCTGGAAATCACGAAACACCTGTGACAGCGCCACGCCCGCACCGGCGATTTCAGGCACACGGGCAAAGGCCCGCCCTGCGATGGCGCAACTGGCGGTGATCTTGGAAATCTCAGCCGGGGATTTCAGCGCGCGCAGCCCCGCAACGATTCCCTGATCACTTCGCAGGGTCACGCCCTGCTGCACCTGTGCCAGCGCCGCCAAGGGCATCCGCGCGTGGCTTTCCAACCCGAATGGCGTGCCGATATCGCCGCCCACCTCTTGCAGGGTCGCAATCAACAGCGTCACCCCGTCGTCGGATAAATCCGGCGCAACCCAAGTGCGGATATCGCTGATCCAGGTCTTGCCCATCAGGGCCGCGCCAATCGACGGAATCACCGCAATCGGATCGCCCTGCGCAGGCACCACAAGATACCAGGGCCGCGTCGGGCTTTCCCAAAACCGCGTCAGGAACCCGGTGAAATACCGCAGATCCGCCTCGGTCGTCAGCAACAAGGCACCAAGGCCAGCCGCCGCCATTGCCGACTGCGCGCGCGCCACGCGGGCGCGATATTCAGCCACATCAAATCCGCGCGCGGGCCTCATGGTTCCTCGCTCAGGATGCACAGCACCCGTGCGGATGGATCAAGGCCCGCCGTCATCAGCGCCGCCAGCCCCGCCCCGCCCGATGCCGATGTCGCAAGCCCCGCCTCCGCCAGCGGCGGCAAGACCGCCTGCGCTGCCTCCTCGGAAATCGTCATGAAACAGTCGGCGTCCCGGCTCAGCCCCTGCAAGGCAATCAAGGACGCCTCCTTGCAATCCAGCCGTCCCATGCAGGATGCAGGACCGCTGGTCGCCACAAACTGACCCGCCATGATCGCGGCCTGCAAGGCCGGAGCCGCCGCGGGTTCGACCACGATCATGCGCGGCGCATCCCCCCAGACATGGCGCAGATAAGCCGCTGTGGCAGCCGCCAAACCGCCGACACCGGCCTGCAAGAACACATGAGTCGGGGGCCGGTCCATCTGCGCGGCGATTTCCGCCGCCAACACCAGATAACCCTCCATCAACCGATGCGGGATTTCCACGTATCCCGCCCAGGAACTGTCTGACAACAGCTCCCAGCCGTTGTCCAAAGCGGCCAGTGACGCCGCCGCCATGCTCTCTTCATAGATCGCGCCCGCGCGCACCACATCCGCACCTTGGGCGCGCAAACGCTGCGCAAAACTCTCGGGCACCGTATCCGCCAGATAGACCACGGCGCGCGCGCCAAACACACGCGCACCTGCTGCAACCGACAACCCGTGATTGCCCGCACTTGCCGTGACATAACAACGCCGCACCATGTCCAGCCCGTCAACGCAGGCATCATGGGCAATGACATAAGCCGCCCCCAGTGCCTTGAAACTGCCCAGCCCCATGCGGGTGCGTTCATCCTTGACCCAAACCTGCGTCACGCCCGCCTGTGTCGCAATCGCATCCGCCCTGTGCAGCGGCGTCTGCGCCGCTTCGGGACAGCGCGCCAAAAGGGCGGCAGGTGCGCCCGCATCAATGCTTGGCTGGGGCACGCCCAGCGACAGCCCCTGGCCGCGATACCTGTTTTCAACTGCTGTCATCTCTTACCCCTCGTTTGCCACAGCACACCCGATTGCGCCGCGAGGGTCAATTGCGCTGACGCCCCCTTTCCCCGCCCGCGCCCTTGGACTAAGAACCGACCCCAAGCGCCCCAAGGAACGAGTCACCATGCAAGAGCCGGCCATTACACCCGATCTGATCAAAGCCCACGGGTTGTCGCCCGACGAATACGACCGCATCCTTGAGATTATCGACCGCGAGCCCACCTTTACCGAGCTGGGCATCTTTAGTGCCATGTGGAACGAACACTGTTCCTATAAATCCTCGAAAAAGTGGCTGCGCACCTTGCCCACGACCGGTCCCCAAGTGATCTGCGGCCCCGGTGAAAACGCCGGGATCGTTGATATCGGTGACGGGCAATGCGTTGTCTTCAAAATGGAAAGCCACAACCACCCCAGCTATATCGAACCCTATCAGGGCGCGGCCACCGGCGTGGGCGGCATCCTGCGCGATGTGTTCACGATGGGCGCGCGCCCGATCGCGGCGATGAATTCCCTGTCATTCGGTGCACCCGACCACCCCAAGACCCGCCAGCTTGTGCATGGTGTCGTCGAAGGGGTTGGCGGTTACGGCAATTGCTTTGGCGTGCCGACGGTGGGCGGAGAAGTCAGGTTTCACCCCGCCTATAACGGCAACTGTCTGGTCAATGCCTTTGCGGCGGGCCTTGCAGATACGGACAAGATTTTCTACTCGGCCGCATCGGGCGTGGGCATGCCCGTGGTTTATCTGGGCGCTAAAACCGGGCGCGACGGGGTTGGCGGGGCAACGATGGCCTCGGCCGAATTTGATGACACGATCGAGGAAAAGCGCCCCACCGTGCAGGTCGGCGACCCCTTCACCGAAAAGCGGCTGATGGAAGCCACACTGGAACTGATGGCCACGGGGGCCGTGATCTCGATCCAGGATATGGGCGCGGCGGGCCTGACCTGTTCAGCCGTGGAAATGGGCGACAAGGGCGGGCTGGGTGTCAAACTCACCCTCGAAGACGTGCCGCAACGCGAAGACAATATGACAGCCTATGAAATGATGCTGTCGGAAAGTCAGGAACGCATGCTCATGGTCCTCAAACCCGAACTCGAGGCAGAGGCCCGCGCCGTGTTCGAAAAATGGGATCTCGACTTTGCCATCGTCGGTGAAACCATCGCCGAAGACCGCTTTATCGTCATGCACAACAATGTGGTCAAGGCCGACCTGCCACTGGCGACCCTGTCCGGTTCGGCCCCCGAATACGACCGGCCCTGGGTGGAAACCCCCGCCGCGACCCCGCTTGCCGATGTGCCCAATATCGACGCCATCGACGGGCTGCGCGCGCTGCTTGCTTCGCCCAACTACGCCAGCAAACAATGGGTCTATGAACAATACGACAGCCAGGTCATGGCCGACACGCTGCGCACGCCGGGCCTTGGCGCCGGGATCGTGCGGGTGCATGGCACCGATAAATCTATCGCCTTTACCAGCGATGTGACGCCCCGCTACGTCAAGGCCAACCCCGAAGCAGGCGGCGCGCAGGCCGTGGCCGAGGCCTATCGCAACCTGACTGCGGTGGGCGCAACGCCGCTGGCAACGACCGACAACATGAACTTTGGCAACCCTGAAAAGCCTGAAATCATGGGGCAATTCGTCGGCGCGATCAAAGGCATCGGCGCGGCCTGCATCGCCCTTGATATGCCGATCGTGTCGGGCAATGTATCGCTTTACAATGAAACCGACGGCACTGGCATCTTGCCCACACCGACCATCGGCGCGGTGGGGCTGATCAAACACGGCGACGACCTGATCGCAGGCACAGTGCGCGAAGGCCACGTGGCGCTGCTGATCGGCGAAACCCAAGGCCACCTTGGGCAATCGGCCCTGCTGGCCGAAGTATTCAACCGCGAAGAAGGCGATGCACCCGCCGTCGATCTGGCAGCCGAAAAACGCCACGGCGATTTCATCCGCGCCAACCGCGCCAATATCGACGTCTGCACCGACCTGTCCGATGGGGGCCTTGCGCTCGCGGCCTTTGAACTGGCCGAGGCAGGCAATGTGGGCGTCACGCTCGATGACGACACCACCCCGTTCTGCTTTGGCGAGGATCAGGCGCGCTATCTTGTGGCCTGTTCGTTTGACAAGGCCGAGGCGCTGATGGTCGCCGCTGGTCACGCGGATGTGCCAATCGCAACCGTCGGGCGCTTTGGCGGCACCGATCTGCGCATCGGCGCGTCCTCCGCCCCCCTTGCCGACCTCGTGGCGATCTATCGCGCGGGGTTCCATGACGCCATAGGCTGACTTCATCTTGGCCAATACAACTCCCGCCGGAGGCTCCTGCAAATCACCCCGCGCGACCGGTGCTTGCAGCCACCCCGCCGCCGCCCTACATTTCAACCATAGACACGAGGCACACCATGGCGATCACCGCACACGAAATCGAAACCCTGCTGCGCGCCAGCTTTCCTGACGCGAAAATCAACGTGCAGGGCGATGACGGCACACATTTCGCCGCCGAAGTGATCGACGAAAGCTTCCGCGGGCAGAACCGCGTGCAACAACAACGCGCCGTCTATGCCGCCCTCAAGGGCAAGATGGACGGTAGCAACGGCGAACTTCATGCATTGGCTTTGACGACGAAAGCCCCCGAATAACGCCAAATCTTCATCAAAGATTTGCGCACAGAGTTTAGACGAAACTCTGCCACCCGAAAGGAAAACGATATGACCACTGAAACCCAGATCAAAGAGACCGTGACCACCAATGACGTGGTGCTGTTCATGAAAGGCACCAAGGAAATGCCCCAGTGCGGGTTTTCATCCCGCGTGGCGGGCGTGCTGAACTTCATGGGCGTTGAATTTGCCGATGTAAACGTGCTGGCCGACGAAGCCCTGCGCCAGGGCATCAAGGATTATTCCGACTGGCCAACCGTGCCCCAGCTTTACGTCAAAGGTGAATTTGTCGGCGGCTGTGATATCATCACCGAAATGACCCTGTCGGGTGAACTTGACACGCTGTTGGAAAAAGAAGGTGTGGCGTTCAACAAAGAAGCCGCCGACAAGATCCGCGAAGCCAACGCCGACTGACGATAAAATACGGGCGGCGACTGCATCCAGTCACCGCCCGTTCTTACGCCCTAGTATTCGGCGCTGGAGCCTTGGGCAAACCTGTCCTCGACCGTGTCGGCCAAAGCCTCGGCCCGCGCCGCCAGTTCGGCCAGTGTGTCAGTCACCTCGACCGGAACCACCGGCACCTCGACGCGCACCGGTTCGGGCGCGCCCTGCGCTTGGATCCGGTCAAGCTCGGCCTGCAAATCCGCCGCCCGCCGCTCCGCGTCACGCACCTTGTCTTCCAAGGCAGCCGTCTTGTCAGCCAGCAACAGCCCCGACATCAGCAGCATCCGCGATTCCGGCATCCGGCCAATCTGGGTGGACAGGCTGGTTGCCTCGATATCCAGCATATTCGCGGCGGTGTGCAGGAAATGCTCCTCGCCCTCCTGACAGGCGACCTCGAAGGTGCGGCCACCGATGGAAATTTCGACCTGTGGCATTACGCGCCCTCCTCTGAAATCAGGGGCTTGAGTTCATTGAGCACCGCATCGACCTCGGCGATGTCCGCAGCGCGGCTGGCGCGCAGGGCTTCCAATTCGGCCAGCATCGCCTTGTTGATCAGATGTGGTTCCGCAACTCCTTCGCTTGCGGCCTTGCGCAATTGATCGTTGATATCGCGCAGTTCGGCGTTGACTTGCCGCAGGCGCTGCAAGTCACGGTCAGTCTGTTCGGCCGTCTTGCGATAGCCCTCGACGGCGTCGTTCATGGCGCTGATTTGCCCGTCCTGCCGGTCCTTGAGGGTCGCAACCCGCGCTTCAAGCTGCGCATTGGCATCCTTTTCCTGCGCCAGCTGGTCACGCAGTTTGTCAACTTCGCCCGTGTCCGCGGCCATCGCCCCGCCGCCTTCGACACCCCGCCGAATCCGGTCAAGCGCGGCTGAAATCCGCCCTTCAAGTTCGCCTATATCGCTCATATGCCCGTCCCTCTTGTGGTCCGCTTTGCCAATGCGGCACATGCGAACATCTTGCCGACGCTTGGGTCACTGCCGTCACAGGCACCGCCAAATGGCAGTCAGGCCCGCAACACCGGTGTTGCCTTTGCGAATCGCGTCGGTTGGTGCAAAGCGTAAGCCATCGCAGCCTGCCTCGCAAATGTGCATATCCCTTGCAGAATAAGCCCTTAGCCCGCGACCTTGAAGCAACCCACAAGCCACGCTTGATCTTGGGGGGGTGCCTGCTATGACCCTAGCAACACCACATGGCATAAGGACCGCACCTTTGGATATTGACGCCCTGCGCAAAGCGCACCCCGAGCATTGGATGAAAGCCGCTGCCATCCGCACCCTGACACTGGACGCGGTGGCCGCTGCCAATTCCGGCCACTCTGGCATGCCGATGGGTATGGCTGATGTCGCGACGGTCCTGTTTGAAAACCACCTGCGCTTTGACCCAACGGCCCCGAACTGGCCGGATCGTGACCGGTTCATCCTGTCGGCGGGCCACGGGTCGATGCTACTGTATTCCCTGCTGCACCTGACGGGTTACGCGGATATGACGCTGCAACAGCTCAAGGATTTCCGCCAGTGGGGCGCGATCACCGCAGGCCACCCCGAATATGGCCATGCCAGCGGCGTTGAAACCACCACCGGCCCCTTGGGTCAGGGCATCGCCAATGCGGTTGGCTTTGCCATCGCCGAAGAAATCCTGCGCGCCCGATTTGGATCCAAAGCAATCAACCACCACACCTATGTCATGGCCGGTGACGGCTGCCTGATGGAAGGCGTCAGCCAAGAGGCGATCGGCCTTGCCGGTATGCAGAAGCTGTCCAAACTGGTGGTGTTCTTTGACGACAACAATATCACCATCGACGGCACGGTCGATCTGGCCGATATCACCGACCAGCCTGCCCGTTTCGCGGCATCCGGCTGGCACGTGCAATCCATCGATGGCCACGACCCCGTGGCGATTGACGCCGCAATCACCGCCGCCAAGGCCGATCCGCGCCCCTCGATGATTGCCTGCAAGACCCATATCGCCCTGGGCCACGCCGCGCAGGATACCTCAAAGGGGCACGGTGCGCTGACTGACGCGGCGCAATTGCAGGCCGCCAAGGACGCATATGGCTGGCCCTATGGTCCGTTTGAAATTCCCGCAGATGTGAAATCCCAGTGGGAGGCAATGGGCGCACGCGGCGCTACGGCCCGCGCCGCGTGGGAATCCGGCTTTGCCAAATTGCCGAAATCAAAACAGGATGATTTCAATCGCACCTTTGCGCTTGATGCGCCAAAGAAACTGTCAGCGACCATCAAGGCGCTGAAAAAACAGCTCAGCGAGAGCGCCCCGAAAATGGCGACCCGGTCGTCCTCGGAAAAGGCATTGGAAGTCATCAACCCGATCATGCCCGAAACTGTCGGCGGCTCGGCTGACCTGACGGGATCGAACAATACCAAGACCGGCGATCTGGGCGTGTTCAACCCCGACAACCGCGCAGGCCGCTTTATCCACTATGGCATCCGCGAACACGGTATGGCGGCGGCGATGAACGGCATGGTCCTGCATGGTGGCATCCGCCCCTATTCGGGCACCTTCATGTGTTTCACCGATTACGCACGCGGCGCGATGCGCCTGTCGGCCCTGATGGCCGTGCCAACGGTTTACGTCATGACCCACGACAGCATCGGCCTTGGCGAAGACGGGCCGACCCACCAGCCGGTCGAGCATCTGGCGATGCTGCGCGCCACGCCCAACATGCATGTGTTCCGCCCCGCTGACGCCGTTGAGGTGGCCGAAGCCTGGGAATGCGCGCTGACTGCGAAAACCTCGCCCTCGGTGCTGGCACTGTCGCGTCAGGGGCTGCCGACCCTGCGCCATGATCACAAGAACAAGAACCTGACCGCCCAGGGGGCCTATGTGCTGGCGGATTCATCGGGCAAGCGTCAGGCGATTCTGATGGCAACCGGGTCCGAAGTGTCCGTGGCGATGGAGGCCCGCGATATCCTCGAAGCCGAAGGTATCGGCACCCGTGTGGTATCAATGCCCTGCTGGGAATTGTTCGAGGCCCAGGACGACGGCTATCGCAAGCGTGTCTTGCCCGGCGGCCCCGTGCGGGTCGCGGTCGAGGCTGGCGTGCGCCTTGGCTGGGACAAATGGCTGCTGGGTGAACGCGGCCGCGAAGCCAAGGCAGGCTTTGTCGGCATGTCCGGCTTCGGGGCCTCGGCACCCGCACCGGAATTGTTCGCGCAATTCGGGATCACGGCGCAGGCCACCGCCGACAAGGTCAAGGCCCTGCTGGGCTAGACAAAAAGGGGGAGCGAAGCCATGACATCCGCAGCCTTCGTTCCCCTGCTCCTGCTGGCGCTGACCGGCTGCGCCGCGCTGCCAGCCTACGGCCCCGCACGCGCGCCCGACGAAGCACGCGCCGATGCCTTTGCCGTGGCCTTTCTTGATACCATTCAGGCGCAATCCTTTCGCGAAAGGCGCGAATTATGCGGCTTTTTCGTGCTGCAACCAGACGGGCAAATTACCGCCACCCCACCGCGCGGTGGCACCTTTGCCACCTGCGAGATGGACGCCCCGCGCGCAGGATCGGGTATCTTTGCCACTTATCACACCCACGGTGCCTATGGGCCGGATTACGACAACGAAGTGCCGTCGGATCTTGATCTGCTGTCTGATTGGGAGTTCGGTTTGAACGGCTATGTCGCCACCCCCGGCGGGCGGGTCTGGCGCGTCGATTTCAGCGACCGTAACACCGTGCAGGTCTGTGGCCGCGGCTGTATTTTGGTCGATCCCGGCTTTGTCCCCGAGGACGAGGCAAACATCCGCCCCGGCTATAGCTTGCCGGACCTGCACGCGCGCGCAGATTCGTTTTAACACCGACCCGCGCCGCGAATCCGCGACCCTGCGTAAAACTGTTAGCGCCAACGTGCTGCAATGCGGCACTGTTATCGCTAACGTATTGGCAAATATCACATTTTTCCTTGGTCCGCCCCCCGTCACCCCCTATACCGCAGCCAAGATCAAAAGCGGCAAGCGAGGGCATTTCATGACGGTCACTGTGGGTATCAATGGGTTTGGCCGGATTGGCCGCTGCACTTTGGCGCATATCTTTGAATCGGCGCGCAACGATGTGCAGGTCGTCAAAATCAACGCCACCGGCCCCGTGGAAACCAACGCGCACCTGCTACGCTATGACTCTGTGCATGGCCGCTTTGGCGGCACCGTCACCGTGCGCGACGGCGCGCTTGATCTGGGGCGCGGCCCGATTGACATGATGTCGACCTACAACCCCGAGGAACTGGATTGGGGCGGCGTCGATGTGGTGCTGGAATGTTCGGGCAAATTCAATGACGGCGAAAAATCCGCCGTTCACCTGTCGCGCGGCGCGAAAAAAGTCCTGATCTCGGCCCCGGCCAAGAATGTGGACCGCACCGTTGTCTACGGCGTGAACCATCGCGCGATGCTGGCCGACGAGCGGATGATTTCGAACGGGTCCTGCACCACCAACTGTCTTGCCCCGCTGGCCAAGGTTCTGAACGACGCCATCGGCATCGAGCGCGGCATCATGACCACGATCCACAGCTATACCGGTGACCAACCAACGCTGGACCGTCGCCACGATGACCTTTACCGCGCCCGCGCCGCCGCGATGGCGATGATCCCCACCAGCACCGGCGCCGCCAAGGCCCTGGGTGAAGTGCTGCCGGAACTGGCGGGCAAACTGGACGGCACCGCCATGCGCGTCCCCACCCCCAATGTCAGCGCCGTTGATCTGACATTCGAGGCCGCGCGCGACGTCAGCGTCGCCGATGTGAACGCCATCGTCGCCGAGGCGGCCGCCGGTCACATGGGCGCCGTCCTGTCCTATGATCCAGAACCCAAGGTCAGCATTGATTTCAACCACACCCCCTATTCCACCATCTTTGCCCCAGATCAGACCAAGGTCGTGGGCGGGCGCACGGTGCGGGTGCTGGCGTGGTATGATAACGAGTGGGGCTTTAGCGCGCGGATGGCAGATGTGGCGGGCGCGATGGGGCGGTTGCTGCATTAATGCAGGCGCGCCGGGTTGCACCTGAACCAAAGTTGTAGCCCCTAAACCAAAGGCTAATCTGGCTGTTCTCGAACCGCAGTCGGATTCCGCGGCGCATATCTTTCGACCATGTCTTGGACACAAGGCGCGCCCATTGGCCCGCCAAACCAGGAAAGGTCGATACCATGAAACAACTTCTTCTTGCCGCCGCAATCAGTCTTCCCGCCACTTTTGCCGCCGCCTCAAATGACGGCATGATCAGCGAAGACGTGCAGGCACAGATCCGCGCGACCCTGACCGAACAGGGCTACGAAGTGCGCCAGATCGAAATGGAAGACGGCATGATCGAGGTCTATGCGCTCAAGGATGGTCAGCGTTTCGAGCTTTATCTTGACGATGCCTACAACATCGTGCGCACCAAGATCGACGATTGACCCCAGAGGGGCGCGGGCCAACATCCCGCGCCCCATTTTTTCAGAAAGGACAGATCATGACCCGCCACCGCGTTTGGGATCCGCTTTTGCGCTTGTTTCACTGGTCGCTTGTCGTGACCTTTACGGCCAATGCGTTCTTTACCGATGACGAAAGCAAACTGCATGAAATCATCGGTTACATTGTCGTCGGGCTTATTGCCTTCCGCCTTGTCTGGGGGATGGTCGGGCCCAAAATGGCGCGTTTCACTAGCTTTGCGCCCACTGCTGCGGCCATCGCCGATCAAATGACCGACATCGCGACCGGTCGGCGCGCGGTTCACTTGGGTCATACCCCGCTGGGGGCCTTGATGATTTTCAACCTGCTCGTCACTCTCGCCGCGATTGGCGCGACCGGCTACATGCTGACAACCAATGCATTCTGGGGCATTGGATGGGTCGAGGACAGCCACGAAGCGCTTGTCGTCTGGGCCGAGATTTCTATCGCCGCGCATATCGCCGCCGTGATCTGGGAAAGCCGCCGCACGGGCGTGAATTTGCCGCAGGCAATGGTTACGGGTGTGAAAAAGGTGCCCAAAGACGCTAAGATCGTGCCATGATGAGGGTCATGGAAAAGCCTTTCGCCTTGTTGTTGCTGATTGCCGCGCAGGTTGTAACTGCGGGGTTTTTCCTTTGGGATGTCATTTCTGATGGCCTGTCTCTGGGCCGTTGGGCCTTGTCGGATTGGCATTTCGTGGTCGAGGCCGTGGCGGCCATCGCGCTGATCCTGGCGGTCATCATCGAAGCCCGCTATCTCGTGGCGTTGCTGCGCCGCAAAAGCCATCTTGAACGGCAGGTTTCCGTGGCAGCCAGCGCCTTTCATGACGTGATCGAGGCACAATTCGCCGCCTGGTCCCTGACCCCATCCGAAGCAGACGTGGCCCATTTCACCGTCAAAGGGTTTTCGATTGGCGAGATCGCGCAGTATCGCGGCTCGGCTGAAGGGACGATCAAATCGCACCTGAACGCAATCTATCGCAAGGCTGGCGTGGCAAATCGCGGTGAACTGCTCAGCCTGCTGATCGAGGATCTGACAGGCACGGACCTGATTACCGCCCCCGACCCAGCCCTGCCCGCGGGCGCGACCAGCCTGCCCTGAGCGATCGCCCCTTCCCCTTGTGGTGGCGCGCGGCTAACACTGCGCCATGACCAACAAAATCGCAATCTGGCTACTTGGGCTGATCGTCGCTTTCTTTGTCCTTGACCGTTTCGTGCTCGGGATCGGGGCTGGCCTGTTCCTGTTGCGTGAATTGCTGGCCCTGATCGAATACCTCGCCATCTGGCGCTAGAGTTGCGTTGATCTGCGGTTGACCTTTGGCGTAAAATGGCGATGTTAGCGCCAACAGTCCCGCTATGCTGGCGCGGACGTTGCAGTTTCTCAAAGCGAGGGCAGAACCATGTCAGTCAAAGTAGCAATCAACGGATTTGGACGGATCGGCCGGAACGTGCTGCGCGCGATCATTGAAAGCGGGCGCACCGATATCGACGTCGTGGCGATCAACGATCTTGGCCCCGTCGAAACCAATGCGCACCTGCTGCAATATGATAGTGTTCATGGCCGCTTTCCCCACCCCGTCACCACCACCGAAGACACAATCGACGTGGGGCGCGGCCCAATCAAGGTCACAGCACTGCGCAACCCCGCCGATCTGCCCTGGGCGGATGTGGATATTGTGCTGGAATGCACCGGCATCTTTACCAGCAAGGACGCCTGTCAGGCCCACCTGGAAAACGGATCAAGCCGCGTTCTGATCTCGGCCCCCGGCAAAGACGCTGATAAAACAATCGTTTACGGCGTGAATGACGGCCTGCTTAGCGCGGCGGATATCGTTGTGTCCAACGCCTCCTGCACGACCAACTGCCTGGCCCCGGTGGCAAAGGTGATCAATGACGCGATCGGTATCAAGCGTGGATTCATGACCACCGTGCACAGCTACACCGGTGATCAGCCGACCCTTGATACGATGCACACGGACCTTTATCGCGCCCGCGCCGCGGCCCTGTCGATGATCCCCACCAGCACCGGTGCCGCCAAGGCCGTGGGCCTTGTTCTGCCCGAACTTGACGGTATCCTTGATGGCGTTGCGATCCGCGTGCCAACGCCCAATGTGTCGGTCGTCGACCTGACCTTTGAAACCAAGCGTGACACCACGGTTGATGAAATCAATGATCTGATCCGCGCTGCGGCCAATGCCGGCCCCCTCAAGGGGATCCTCGGCTTTACCGACAAGAAACTGGTGAGCGTTGATTTCAACCACGATCCCCATTCCAGCATCTTTGCAACCGATCAGACCAAGGTCATGGACGGCAACATGTGCCGTATCCTGACGTGGTATGATAATGAATGGGGCTTTTCGAACCGTATGGCTGACACGGCGGTGAAGATGGGATCATTCCTGTAAAATCAACGGGATATGATGCAAAGCTAAGGTCGTCCTTGGGGGCGGCCTTATGACAGACGCTGGGTCAGGGCCGATTTGACGGCAGGTGGCACGAATTTCGCCACATCCCCGCCCAGACGGGCGATTTCCTTGACCAGTTTGGACGCAATTGCCTGATTTTTCGCATCCGCCATCAGGAACACCGTCTCGATCGAATTATCAAGTGAACGGTTCATTCCAACCATTTGAAATTCATACTCAAAATCCGCGACAGCCCGCAGCCCGCGAATGATCACCCCGGCGCCCACGTCATGGGCGCAATCGATCAGCAGATTGTCAAACGGATGCGCCACGATGTCGGTGCCGGTTTCCTTGGCAATGGTGCCACACTCGGCCTCGATCATCGCCACGCGTTCTTCAAGGGTGAACAATGGCCCCTTGTCGCGGTTGATCGCCACGCCGATCACAAGCCGGTCCACCAGCGAACAGGCGCGGCGGATAATATCCATATGCCCGTTGGTGACGGGGTCAAATGTGCCGGGATAAAGCCCAACGCGCATGGCGCACCTCCGATTGATGTCAGGTGGCACGCAACATTATTGCGCGCGGGAATGCAAGGGCTAGTGGCCCATGATCATGCCTTGCAGCGCGTCCTTTTCCATCGACAGTTCTGCAAGGCGCGCCTTGACCACATCACCGATGGAAATCAGCCCGACCATGACGCCGTCCTGCATCACGGGAAGGTGGCGGAACCGCCCTTCTGTCATCATTTCCAAGACCTTATCAGCGCTGTCGTCGCGCCCGCATGTCACCGGATTGGCCGTCATCAGGGCGCTGACAGGTTCGTTCATGCAGCCCGCGCCACGCTTGCCAAGTTCGCGCACGATATCGCGTTCCGACAAAATGCCATCGGGCGTCTGCCCCCCTTCGGACACCACGATCGTGCCGATCCGTTTTTCGGACAAGACCGCAACCGCATCGGAAACCAGCGCGCCGGGCCTCAGTGTCAAGACGCCGGTATCAGCCTTGGATTTCAGAATTTGTTGCACGATCATGACGGTCTCCTTTTGCTTTTTACCAGCGTCCTAGCTTTTGCCCCCCGCTGTCAAGCGCGCCTGTGCTTCAAGATGTGCCACTTCACGCCGCACCCCCGCGATCAAAAGGTCCGCAAAACGGGTCAACCGGTCCGAGCGCCGGTCCGACAGATGCCGCACCAGATAAAATGCGCGGGTCAGTGACAGGGCGTCTTGCAGCACAAATTGCAGCTCGGGCGCAAAGGGCATGGCAAAGTCATGCACGATCCCCACACCGCCGCCCTGACGCAGCATATTCAGTTGAACAGACACGGAATTTGACGCCAATTGCACGGCCTTGGCACCGATATCGCCCAGGTAATCCAGTTCCTTGTCAAAGATCATATCGGGGATATAGCCAACGATCCGCTCACCGCGAATATCCGCAAGCGTTTGAAATTGCGTGCCTTTTGCTGCAGCCAAATGCAGGTGGTAGTCGGTGATCTTTTGCACCGACAACCGTTCCGCATTGGGCGGGCTGACCGTGATCGCCATGTCGGCCTCGCGTTTGGACAGGTTCACAACGCGCGGCAGCGCCAGCACCTGAATATCAAGCGCAGGGTTGTCCAACTGGATCGCGGCGCAGACCTGCGGTAGCAGGAAATTGGCGCAGCCATCAGGCGCACCGATCCGGATTTGCCCGGTCAAACTACCCTGTCCCTCACCGGCATGCAGCGCGGGGGTCAGGGCATCCTCGGCGCGTGCAGCGTGGTCTTGCAGGCGCGCGCCAAGGTCGGTCAGTGCATACCCTTGCGGCGATTTGACAAATAATGCGCCACCGACGGAATCCTCGAGCCGCGCAATCCGCCGCCCCAGGGTCGCCGGATCCATCCGCAGCACCGGGGCTGCGCCGGTCAGGCTGGCCGCGCGTGCCACAGCCAGGAATATCCGCACATCATCCCAGTTCATCGCCATACCTGCAATATTGCAAAACCAATTTGCCATACTGGTGCTTTTCACGACAAAAATGCAAGACTATGATCCCCGCAACCCAAGGAGGATCCCATGCAAGAATTGACCCATTACATCGGCGGCGCGCATGTCAAAGGCACGTCAGGCCGTTTCGCCGAGGTCTACAACCCCGCCACCGGCGAGGTGCAGGCCAAAGTGCCACTGGCCACGGCTGCCGAAATGGACAAGGCCGTCAAGATCGCCGCCGCCGCTCAGCCCGCATGGGCCGCCGTGAACCCGCAGCGCCGCGCGCGGGTGATGATGAAATTTGTGACCCTGCTGAACCGCGATATGGACAAGCTCGCCGAGGCATTGTCGCGCGAACACGGCAAGACCCTGCCCGATGCGGCAGGCGACGTGCAGCGCGGGCTCGAAGTGGTCGAATATTGCATCGGCGCGCCGCAAATGCTGAAAGGCGAATTCACCGATGGCGCGGGCCCGGGAATTGATATTTATTCGATGAAACAAGCGCTTGGCGTCAGTGCCGGCATCACGCCGTTCAACTTTCCGGCGATGATCCCGATGTGGATGTTTGCCCCTGCCATCGCCTGCGGCAACGCCTTTATCCTCAAACCAAGCGAACGCGATCCATCGGTCCCGCTGATGCTGGCTGAACTCATGGAAGAAGCGGGCCTGCCACCGGGCATCTTGCAGGTCGTGAACGGCGACAAGGACAGCGTCGATGCGATCCTCGATCATCCTGACATCATGTCGGTCGGCTTTGTCGGGTCCACCCCGATTGCAGAATATATCTACGGGCGCGGCTGTGCCAACGGCAAGCGCGTGCAGTGCTTTGGCGGCGCGAAAAACCACATGATCATCATGCCGGATGCCGATATGGATCAGGCCGCCGATGCACTGGTGGGGGCCGGATACGGCGCGGCGGGCGAACGCTGCATGGCGATTTCGGTGGCCGTGGCCGTGGGCAATGACACTGCCGACCGCCTGATCGACAAGCTGGTGCCGCGGATCGAGGCCTTGAAAGTCGGCCCCTACACGGCGGGCAATGATGTGGATTATGGCCCTGTGGTGACGGCTGCCGCCAAGGCCAATATCGAACGTCTGGTGCAGACCGGCATCGATCAGGGCGCGAAACTGGTCGTGGACGGGCGCAATTTCAACCTGCAAGGCTATGAAGACGGCTTTTTCGTCGGCCCGCATCTGTTTGATCATGTGACCACGGATATGGACATCTATACGCAGGAAATTTTCGGCCCCGTCCTGTCAACCGTGCGCGCCGAAACCTATGAGGACGCGCTGGCGATGGCCACCGACCACGAATATGGCAATGGCACCGCGATTTTCACCCGCGACGGTGACGCTGCGCGCGATTTCGCCTCGCGTGTGCAGGTGGGCATGGTCGGGATCAATGTGCCGATCCCCGTGCCACTGGCCTATCATACCTTTGGCGGTTGGAAGAAATCCGCCTTTGGCGATCTCAATCAGCACGGGCCGGACGCCTTTAAATTCTACACCAAGACCAAAACCGTCACTGCCCGCTGGCCCTCGGGCATCAAAGAGGGCGGTGAATTTTCGATCCCCGTGATGGAATAAGCAGCAAGGCGCGGGTCAATGCTGATCCGCGCCTTGCGTCAAAGCGCAATCCGCCGCACACTCTCGCCATTCAGCCAAAGGAGATTGCGATGAAAACCACGATGGACAGACGGACCTTTCTGGGCGGATTATTGGTTGCGCCGCTCGCCTTTTTTGGCACCCGCGCCCAGGCGGCAACCCATAATGTGATGATCGAAGGGTTCGCCTTTTCCCCCGCAACGCTGGATGTGTCGGTGGGTGACACGGTCGTTTTCACCAACGCCGACAACGCGCCCCATACCGGCACCGCCGAAGACGGCAGCTTTGATACCGGGCGGCTGAACAACGGGCAGTCGGGCGAAGTCACCATCGGGTCAGCGGGCGATCACCCTTACAAATGTGCCTTTCACCCTGCCATGCAGGGGCTGATCCGCGCCACCTGATCCGGGCATGAGCGAACCTGATTTCACCATCGGCATCGAGGAGGAATACCTCCTGGTGGATCGCGATACGTTGATGCTGGCCAAGGCACCCGATGCCTTGATGGATCAATGCACCGCCGCCCTTGGTGGACAGGTCAGCCCGGAATACCTGCAATGCCAGATCGAGATTGGCACTGGCGTCTGCGCCACCATCAACGACGCACGCGCCGACCTCAAACGCCTGCGCACAACCGTGCGCGATGTGGCGGCCGATCATAACCTCGCCCCGATTGCCGCCTCGTGCCATCCGCTGGCCGATTGGAAGCAGCAACACCACACCGAAAAAGACCGCTACAACCAGTTGCGCCGCGATCTGGGCGGGGTCGTGCGGCGAATGCTGATCTGCGGGATGCATGTGCATGTGGGGCTGAACGACGACGCGCTGCGCGCCGATCTGATGGGGCAGATGTCGTATTTCCTGCCGCATTTGCTGGCGCTCTCCACCTCCTCGCCGTTCTGGCAGGGCGAAGACACGGGGCTGGCGTCGTATCGATTGACGGTGTTTGACAATCTGCCGCGCACGGGGCTGCCGCCGCAACTGGACAGTTGGGGCGAATACGAACGGTCGGTCAATGCGCTGGTCGATTTGGGCGTGATCGAGGATTCCTCGAAAATCTGGTGGGATCTGCGCCCCTCGGCGCGCTTTCCCACGTTGGAAACCCGAATCTGCGATGTCGGGCCGCGGATGGAACATACCCTGTCGATTGCCGCCCTGATCCAGTGCCTGACACGGATGCTGTATCGGCTGCGGCGCAAGAACCAGCGCTGGCGCAGATACGATAATATTCTGGTCGCCGAAAACCGCTGGCGCGCGCAACGCTATGGCATCAATGAAGGGCTGATTGATTTTGGCCGGGGCGAGATTGTGCCTTTTGCCGACCTTCTGGACGAATTGATCGAACTGGTGGCGCAGGATGCAGGCGTGTTGAAATGCGCCACCGAGGTCGAGGCGGCGCGCGATATCTTGGCCAAGGGCACCAGCGCCGACCGCCAGCGCGCAGTGGCACAGGCCGCCGCTGATGCCGGCGCCGATCACAGCGAACAGATGCGCGCCGTGGTGTCACATCTGATCGAGGAATTCAGCCACGATCTGTGATCTTGTCACCGACTCGGGGCGCGCGCGCAGCTATCATTGCACCGAGACATCAAAGGAGTTTCCCATGCTCAAGAAAAACGTTGGCCAGATTGATCGAACCCTGCGCGTCGTGATCGGCCTCGCGCTGATCGCCGGTTTTTTCCTGGACACAGACGCGGCCTATCGCTGGTTTTATCTGATTGGCATCGTGCCCTTGGCGACCGGTCTGATGGGCAGTTGCGCGCTGTATTCCATCATCGGAATCAACACCTGCCCCAACAAATAACCGAAAGCTGGCGACCCTATTCTGCCGCCACTTTCTTGGGCTGCAGCATCGGCTTCAGGTAGTGACCGGTATAGCTTTGGCTGACTTCGGCCACCTGTTCGGGCGTGCCGGTGGCCACGACCATCCCGCCGCCATCCCCACCTTCGGGGCCGATGTCGATGATCCAATCGGCGGTTTTCACCACATCCAGATTGTGTTCAATCACGATCACCGTGTTACCCTGTTCGACCAATTCATGCAGCACTTCGAGCAGCTTTTTGGTATCCTCGAAATGTAACCCCGTGGTGGGTTCGTCGAGGATATAAAGCGTGCGACCCGTGGACCGTTTCGCCAATTCCTTGGACAGTTTGACGCGCTGCGCCTCGCCCCCTGACAGGGTCGTCGCGGACTGGCCGACCTTGATATACCCCAGCCCCACACGCACCAGTGCGTCCATCTTTTCGCGGATGCTGGGGACGGCCTTGAAAAACGCCTGCGCATCTTCAACCGTCATATCAAGAACGTCTGCTATGCTCTTGCCCTTAAAGCGAACTTCCAATGTCTCGCGGTTATAGCGCGCGCCCTTGCAGGTCTCGCATTGCACATAGACATCGGGCAGAAAGTGCATCTCGATCTTGATGACCCCATCGCCCTGACAGGCCTCGCAGCGCCCGCCCTTGACGTTGAAACTGAACCGTCCGGGCTTGTAACCGCGGGTCTTGGCCTCGGGCAGGCCGGCGAACCAGTCGCGGATCGGGGTAAAGGCCCCGGTATAGGTGGCAGGGTTGGATCGCGGTGTGCGGCCAATGGCGCGCTGATCGATGTCGATGACCTTGTCCAGATGCTCCAGCCCCTTGATCTGATCGCAGGGTGCCGGGGTCTGGCGCGCGCCGTTCAGCCGCATCGATGCCGTCTTGAACAGCGTTTCAATCGTCAACGTCGATTTGCCCCCGCCCGACACGCCGGTGACGCAGACAAATTTCGCCAGCGGAAACTCGACATCGACGCCGCGCAGATTATTGCCGGTCGCGTTCTTGATGCTGATCTTTTTCTTGTTGCCCTTGCGCCGATCCGCGCTGAACGGAATTTCGCGCGTGCCAGTCAGATACTGGCCGGTGATGCTGTCGGCATTGGCCTCGATTTGCGCAGGCGTGCCGCGCGCGATGATCTGGCCACCATGCACGCCTGCGCCCGGGCCGATATCGAATACATAGTCCGCCTCGCGAATCGCTTCTTCGTCGTGTTCCACGACAATCACCGTATTGCCTTGATCGCGCAGGTTTTTCAGCGTGGTCAACAGGCGGGAATTGTCACGCTGGTGCAACCCGATTGACGGTTCGTCCAGCACATAAAGCACACCAGTAAGGCCCGAACCGATCTGGCTGGCCAGTCGGATGCGCTGCGCCTCGCCACCGGACAATGTGCCGGCGTTGCGCGACAGGGTCAGGTATTCAAGGCCCACATTATTCAGGAAACCCAGCCTCTCGCGAATTTCTTTCAGGATCGCGCGGGCCACTTCGTTCTTTTGCTTGCTCAGGTGGTCGGGCACGCTTTCGCACCAGTCAAAGGCCTCGCGGATCGACATCTGCACCACCTGGCCCACGTGCAAACCGGCGATTTTCACCGCCAGGGCCTCGGGGCGCAAACGATAGCCTTCGCAGGTGCCGCAGTGGCGGTTGTTCTGATAGCGTTCAAATTCTTCACGGATCCAGTTACTGTCGGTCTCGCGGTAGCGGCGCTCCATATTCGGGATCACACCTTCAAAGGCGCGGCTGACCTGATACACGCGGCCACCTTCATCGTAGCGAAATTTGATCTCTTCCTCACCCGAGCCATAAAGGAACACCTGCTGCACCTTTTCAGGCAGATCCATCCAGCGGGTGCTTTTGTTGAAATCGTAATGTTTCGCAATCGCTTCGATGGTTTGCAGGAAATAGGGCGACTTGCCCTTGCGCCAGGGCGCCAGCGCGCCGTCATAGATTTTCAAACTCGGGTCGGGCACGACAAGACGTTCGTCAAAGAACAGCTCGACCCCCAGACCATCACAGCTGGGGCAAGCGCCAAAGGGCGCGTTGAACGAAAACAGGCGCGGTTCGATTTCCGGGATGGTGAAACCGGACACGGGACAGGCAAAATTCTCGCTGAAAGTGATGCGTTCGGGGTCGCCCTCCTTGGGGGCGGTTTCCAGCACGGTGATGCCATCGGCCAGATCAAGGGCGGTGCGGAAACTGTCGGCCAGCCGCGTTTCCAGCCCCGCGCGCACGACGATCCGGTCAACGACCACATCAATGTCATGGCGGAATTTCTTGTCCAATGTTGGCGGCTCGTCCAGATCGTAAAATTCGCCGTCCACCTTGACGCGCTGAAAGCCCTGTTTGCGTAACTCGAGGAATTCCTTGCGATATTCGCCTTTGCGGTCGCGGATGATCGGCGCCAGAAGATAGCCGCGCGTGCCTTCCTCCATGTCCATCACCCGATCGACCATATCCTGCACCTGCTGTGCCTCGATCGGTAATCCGGTGGCGGGGGAAAACGGCGTGCCCGCGCGGGCAAACAACAGGCGCATGTAGTCGTAAATCTCGGTCACGGTGCCCACCGTCGAGCGCGGATTCTTGCTGGTGGTCTTTTGTTCGATCGAGATCGCAGGCGAGAGGCCGGAAATGTGATCCACATCCGGCTTTTCCATCATATCCAGGAACTGGCGCGCATAGGCCGAAAGCGATTCCACATATCTTCGCTGGCCCTCGGCATAGATCGTATCAAAGGCAAGGCTGGACTTGCCCGAGCCGGAAAGCCCTGTAATCACAACCAGTTGGTCGCGCGGAATGTCCACGTCGATGTTCTTGAGGTTATGTTCGCGCGCACCGCGCACTTCGATGAATCTTTGCTCTGCCATGCTGGCCCCCTGCTCGGTGGTTAAGATGTAGTTTAACTGGCGCGGGTCGCCAACCGAAAAAACGGAACATGTCGTGAACATGCAACCCACCCCTTTACATTTCATTTTTGGAATGTATTTATCCTCGGTAACTTAGAAACACGGAGCACACCATGCTGAATTTCCTTCGCACTCCTCAGAAAACCACAGGCAATGCGCCGCAAATGGATGCTGTCGCGCAGGTCGCGGCGGGCGCGCTGACCCTGATCGACATCCGCGACCCGGGCGAAATCGCTGCAAGTGGCATAGCCAAGGGCGCACTGGCAATCCCGCTTGCCACCCTGCGGATGCAGGCCGATCCGGCTAGCCCCGAACACCACAGCGCCCTGAAAACCGACCAGCCAATCGCGCTTTATTGCGCCTCGGGTGCGCGCTCGGCGATGGCCGCGACAATGCTGCGCCAGATGGGCTATGAGGATGTGACCAACCTCGGCGGGTTGCACGACTGGATCGCCGCGGGCGGCACGCTGGCCTGAGGCAGAGGTCAGGAATACCTGCCCCACGCCCCCCTTCCCCGACTCGGGCATCTGTGTTTCCCTAGGGTCATTCATTTGACCCTAGGATTTCATCATGCGCTGCCTTGCCCTGCTTTTGTCCCTGCTACTGCCCGCCACATTGGCCGCGCAGGACAGGCCCAACACGATCCTTGTGCTGGACGGTTCGGGTTCCATGTGGGGGCAGATTGACGGGGTTCCCAAGATCACGATCGCGCAGGATGTGGTCACGGATCTGCTGCAAACCCTGCCCGCTGATCAGCGCCTTGGGCTGACGGTCTATGGCCACCGCGAACGGGGCAATTGCTCGGATATCGAAACGGTCGTCGCCCCCGATCTGAACACCCGCGATGCCATTGCACAGGCTGTGGCCGGGATCAGCCCGCTGGGCAAGACGCCGATGACAGACGCCGTGATCGCTGCTGCAAACGCCCTGCGCTATACCGAAGACAGCGCCACAGTGATCCTTGTCAGCGACGGCGTGGAAACCTGCAACCCCGATCCCTGTGCCGCTGCGCGCCTGCTCGAGGAGGCCGGGATCGACTTTACCGCCCATGTCATCGGCTTTGATATTTCCGATGCCGAGGCCCTGGCGCAAATGCGCTGTATCGCCGAGGAAACCGGCGGCACGTTCCGCACGGCGCGCGACGCAGATGAACTGGCCGCCGCCCTGAGCGTGATCACCGAAGAACCCGAAATCATCACCGTCAACGGCACCTTCCGCGCCACCGAAAGCGCAGGTGGGCTATCGATCACCGATGATGTGCTCTGGAGCGTGACAAGCGATGCCGGTGTGATCGTCGACGATATGGCGGGCAATCCGATCAACATCGACCTGGCGGAAGGCAGCTACCGCGCCACCGCCACATGGGTCGTCAAGGAAGTGAGCGAAGACACGACCTTTACCGTATCCAGCGGCGGCGATGTCACCGTCACGATCCCTTTTGACATCCCCCTGCCCCAGGCCACGGTCACCGGACCCGCCAGCGCCGTGATCGGTGACACCGTGCAGGTGGCGTGGAGCGGCCCGAATGCCGCGCGCGATTATATCGCCGTCTCCGAAGTGGGGGAACGCGGCTACGTCAACTATAGCTATACGCAGGACGGCAGCCCGCTTGATCTGCAAATGCCACCCGAACCGGGCAGTTACGAATTGCGCTATATTCTGAACGACGGCAACGAAGTGCTCGCCAGCGCGCCCATCGAGGTGACGCCGCTGGCGGTGAACCTGATCGCCCCCGACACGGCCGCAATTGGTGAAACCGTGACAATCGGCTGGGACGGGCCGGACTATGCACGCGATTACATCAGCGTGGCACGGCCCGATGATCGCGGCTATGAAAACTACACCTACACCGCGCGGGGCAATCCGCTTGGGCTGGAAATGCCCGCGGAACCGGGCACCTACGAGGTGCGCTATGTCATGAATCAGGGCAGCACGGTTCTGGCCCGGGCCACGATCACCGTCAGCGACATCAAGGCCGGTCTTGTCGCCCCCGACGAAGCAACCGCTGGCGCGACAATTGCAGTTGGCTGGGATGGGCCGGATTATGCGCGCGATTATATCGCCGTGGGCGAAGTCGGCGAAGGCAGCTACATCAATTACACCTACACCCAGCAGGGCAACCCGGCGATGGTCGAAATGCCCACCGACCCGGGCAGCTATGAACTGCGCTACGTGCTCAACCAGGACCGCGAAGTCATCGCCACGCGGATGATCACCATTACCCCGCTTGCGGTGACGCTGGACGCACCCGATACCGCCCCTGTGGGCGCCGCCGTCGCGGTCACGTGGCAAGGCCCGGATTACACCCGCGATTTCATCTCTGTGGGTGAAGTCGGCGAAGGCGCCAACATCAATTATGCCTACACCCAGCAGGGCAATCCGGCGGTGGTGGACATGCCGACACAGCCCGGCACCTATGAATTGCGCTACGTGCTTGATCAGGACCGCGAGGTCGTGGCCACCCGCCTGATCACCGTCACCCCGATTGCGGTGACGCTGGACGCACCCGACACCGCGCCCGCTGGCAGCGAACTTGCAGTGACATGGGATGGCCCCGACTACAGCCGCGATTATATCGCCGTGAGCGAGGTCGGCGAGCGCGGCAACGTCAACTATGCCTACACCCAGCAGGGCAACCCCGCGATAGTGGAAATGCCCGCCATTCCGGGCACCTATGAATTGCGCTATGTGCTTGATCAGGACCGCGAGGTCGTGGCCACACGGATCGTCACCGTCACCCCCGTCAGCGCCGATTTCATGGCCCCCGATACGGCCCGCGCTGGCAGCACCATCGACGTGGGCTGGGCCGGGCCGGGCTATGCGCGCGACTTTGTCGCCATCAGCGAGATCGGCGAAAGCGGATATATCAACTATCGCTACACCAACAGTGGCAATCCGGTGCAGCTTGAAATGCCCGAGGCCGCGGGCACCTACGAGATTCGCTACTACCTCAATCAGGACCGAACGGTGATCGGGTCACGGCTGATCACAGTGACACAGTAGCGCGCCACGCGGTGGCCGGGGGCGCGGCTCCGTGCCAGCTTAGCCCCACCGCAAAGCGATCGTTTCAAGCAAAAAAGGCGGCCCCGTCAGGACCGCCCCTTTGTTTTTCGCAGCGCCAGTCGCCTACATATGGATCACGCGCCCGTAGGCATCGAGCACGCTCTCATGCATCATTTCCGATAGTGTCGGGTGCGGGAAGACGGTGTTCATCAGGTCTTCTTCGGTGGTTTCCAGCTGGCGGCCCACCACATAGCCCTGAATCAGTTCGGTCACTTCGGCACCAATCATGTGCGCGCCCAGCAGTTCGCCGGTTTTCGCATCAAACACGGTTTTGACCATGCCCTCGGCCTCGCCCAAGGCGATGGCCTTGCCGTTGCCGATGAACGGGAACCGCCCGACCTTGATGTCATAACCCAGTTCCTTGGCCTTGGCCTCGGTGTAGCCGACGCTGGCGACCTGCGGGTGACAATAGGTGCATCCGGCGATGCTTTCGGGTTTGACCGGATGGGCGTGTTTGCCCGCAATCAGGTCGGCGACCATGACACCTTCATGGGAGGCCTTGTGGGCCAGCCACGGCGCGCCGGCGATATCACCGATGGCATAAAGCCCCTCGACGCCGGTGCGGCAGAATTCATCCGTGACCACATGGGTGCGGTCAATCTTGACGCCCAGCTCCTCAAGGCCCAGCCCTTCGACGTTGCCAACGATCCCGACGGCGGAAATGACCGTGTCAAAGTCGATCTTTTCAACCTTGCCGCCCGCTTCGATATGCGCCGTCACCTTGCCTTTGCCGCGATCCAGCTGTTTGACCGTGGATTTCTCCATGATCTTCATGCCCTGTTTGACGAACTGCTTTTTGGCAAAGGCGCTGATTTCGGCGTCTTCTACGGGCAGCACGCGGTCCATGACTTCGACAACGGTCGTGTCAGCGCCCAAGGTGTTATAAAAGCTTGCAAATTCAATACCAATCGCGCCTGACCCGATAACCAGCAGTTTCTTGGGCATGCGCGGCGGTTGCAGCGCATGGCGGTAGGTCCAGACCAGATCGCCATCGGCCTCAAGACCGGGCAATTCGCGGGCGCGCGCGCCAGTGGCGACGATGATGTTCTTGGCGCTCAGGTCTTCGGTGCCCTTGTCGGTCTTGACGCTGACCTTGCCCTTGGCGGGCAATGTCGCCTCTCCCATGACGACGGTAATCTTGTTCTTTTTCATCAGATGACCGATGCCACCCGACAACTGCCCGGCGACCCCGCGCGAGCGTTTGACCACGGCCTCCAGATCGTAATCGATGCCGGTGGCTTTCAGACCGAACTCCTTGGCGCGGTGCATCAGGTGGAACACCTCCGAACTGCGCAGCAGCGCCTTGGTCGGGATACAGCCCCAGTTGAGGCAAATACCGCCCAGATTTTCACGCTCGACAATGGCGACTTTCATCCCCAGTTGCGCGCCGCGAATGGCCGCCACATAGCCGCCCGGTCCGGCACCGATAACGATCAGATCGAAATTGCTGGCAGCCATGTGCCCCTCCCTTGGATTACGAATTAGTTTGACATTAAACTAATTCGCAAAGGCCTGCCAGTGACCTTAGGGCATGGCAGCTATTTCCTGCGTGCAACCCCTTTGGCCGGGGGCGCATCGGCGCGGCACACGGTGTTGCGCCCCGCCTCCTTGGCGCGGTAAAGCGCCTCATCAGCGCGTTTGAGCAGGGCTTGCGGGGTCATGCCGCTGGTCGGAAAAGCCGAGACACCCGCCGAAATCGTGACGCGTGGCAGCGGGCCATCGTGATAGCGCACCTGCGTCGCCGCAATCGTTTCACGCAGCATTTCGGCGAGTTCGACAGCGCGCGCCAGATCAGCCTTTGGGACCAGCACGGCAAACTCCTCACCACCGATGCGGCAGCAAACCTCGCCATCACTCATCACATCGCGCAGCTTTTCACCAATGGCGCGCAGCACCATATCGCCCGCATCATGGCCGTGATTGTCGTTGAAATTCTTGAACTTGTCGGCATCAAACGACACCAGCCCGAAACTACGTTTCTTGCGATCACAGATCGAAATCTCGCGCCGCATCGCATCCATGAAATAGCGCCGGTTATAGAGCCCCGTCAGCGGGTCGCGGATGGATTGGTCATGCAATTCGTCGCGCAGCTTGACGTTGGCAATCGCCATCGAAATATGTTCGCCGCAACGCACCGCAAAGGCACCGCTGTCGCGCACATGCCCCCCCTGCCCGGGCGCGCGGTCAAATCGGATGTGCAGCAATCCGACGGTGTCGCCGTGGGCGACGATCGGCACGCAGATATAGGTGTCCACCATGGGCGCATCATCGGATTTGGCGTGATCGCAGGGAAAACACATGCCCTGCGCGTCATATTCATAGGCGCGGCCACGGCGCAGCGCCCAGCAACTGTCAGGCGCGATATGGTCATGCAACTGGTCCGCAGGCCAGGCGCACATTCCGTCAAGCACATCGCGGCTATTGGAGTAGACATAAAGTTCGCCGGCACTGCCGGGGATCAGTTTATCCATGAATTTGGTGACGATCATGAACAATTCGTCCAGGGATTTGCACGATTGCAACCACTCATCAAGATTGCCGAGCATCTTGGCTTCTTCCTGGCGCGCGCGTTCGGTAGCCAACACATCCTTGGCGCGGCTTTCGGCCATTTCCGCCGTGATCTTGGCATTGGCAAGGTCGCGCGCGACGCGCCGCGCCTCGGACACATCGGTGAATGTCACCACATAGCCGCCGCCGCGCGCGGGCCGCGCGCTGGACAAAACCACCCGCCCCGAGGGAAGCACCAGATCGAAGGAATAGGGTTGATGCGCCTTGATCCGCGCGTCTGATTTCTCGCGATCCTCGTTCGATATTTGCCCGTGCGACAGGGCCTTGTCGCGAAATTCGTCCCGTTCGGTGCCAATACTCAGGTCATCGCCGTCAATTTCAAGGACATCGAAAATGCGGGTGTTATGCAATTCGCATATCCCGTCTTGCGACCAGACGAGGATCCCCTGTTCCATGATATTCATGATTTCGGTGGCCAGGTCGGCATGCCCGTCGTCTGTCAGGTCAAGCCCGGCTTGCCAGGACGGAACCGGCGCATCCCTGTCGATACTGTCGTGTTTCACCTGCGCACCTATTCCTCAAACATGGGCGTTTGTCGCGCGAAAACCTTGCTGCAAGATTAATCGCGCCACCGGCGACAGCGACAAAAATATCAAATTTTAAACTCAGGCAGCGGCAGAGCTATCCACTGCACGCAGGGCGGCCGCATAGCCCCCTTCGGCCATCCACGCGGTTTCCGCTTCGGTGCTGGGCCGCCCAAGTGCCGCATTGCGGAACGGAAAGCGCCCGAACAGGCGGATCACTTCGCGGTGGGCGCGGGCGTGGCGCAGGTTTTCGGCCCCCGCATTGCTCATCCGGCTGCAAATCAGGCGCACGGCCCGGTCCTGATCAATCAGATTTTCGGAATGCACCAGCGGCATGTAAAAGAAATGCCGCGCGGGTTCACCGATTTTCAGATCCCAGTCGCGGTTGATCGCGATCTTTGATGCGGCGCGCGCGGATTTGTCGGAACTGAATGCCTCTCCGGCGTCGCGGAACATGTTGCGCGGGAACTGATCGGTCAGGATGATATAGGCCAGCGTGCCCGCCGGATAGGTCAACCACAAGCCGCAGGCACCATCCTTGGCCTCTTGCCATGTGGGCAGGAACTTGTCGCGGATTTCGCTGTCAAGCTCGGCGCCGCCACCATACCAGCCCTTGGGGCCAACTTCGTCAAACCAGTATGTCAGGATGTTCTCAGGTGTGACCACGGAACCTCCTCCCCTCTATGTGCGACCGTAACAGATGAAAGCGTTGCAGTTTCATGGCGTTGTGGCAACCCTCTCGGCTTGTTGTGCCTCACTCTCCTGTTGCTCATCGGCGTCAATGTAGATTTCCTGCGCCACCTCGGCGAGCACCGGAGAGGACGTCGGTGAGACAGGCGTATAGGGCACCATGTCCTCGACGGGGGTGGCCGTGGGGCGACGGGTCATCCGGTAAAGACCATAAATCGCGACCGCCCCCATCAACGCGGTGATCAGCAACCAGAAGGCATGCGGGCCGATCACGCCCATGCCCCAGCCGATCACCAGCGGGCCGGCAATGGCCCCGACCCCGTTGATAAACAGGAAACCGGCCGAAGCGGCGGCCATATCCTCGTGTTCAAGATAGTCGTTGGCATAGGCGATCAGCAGGGAATAAAGCGGGTTCGAGGTGCCCCCGACAAAGCCCGCCCCGATCATCAGCATCGTAAACGACCCCGCGCCGAACAGCGTTGCCAGCACGGCGCCAAAGGCCCCAGCCGCGCCCATCGCGATGATCAGCACACGGCGGTCCATCCGGTCCGACAGCCAGCCGATCGGATATTGCGACACCAGCGCACTGACATAGATCACCGACACGAGGATCGAAATCCGCGCCACGCTCAGCCCGATTTCAGTGCCATAGACGGCCACCATCCCGAACTGCGCCGAATAGACACCGCCCAGCAGGAACATCCCCACCGACGCCAGCGGTGAGGCCTTGATCAGGTCGCGCAACCGCATCGGCTTGGTGCTGTCAAAGGCCGGTGTCGGCACCACCGACAACAGAATCGGCGCAAAGGCCAGCGACACAAGGACCGACGGGATGATGAACAGCGTATAGCCCGACACATCACCTTGGGAAATGATCGCCTGCGCAGCGACGATCCCGCCCATCTGCACGATCATGTAGACCGACAGCGCCTGCCCGCGGGTTTCGTTGGTGGCGGCATTATTCAGCCAGCTTTCCGCCGTCACGTAAACGCCGGAAAAACAGAACCCGATCACGACGCGCCCAAGGGTCCAGGCCCAGACTTCGGGCAGGACAGGATAAAGAATCAGCACCGCCGAAATCATCGACCCAAGCGCGGCAAAGACCCGCACATGGCCAACCCGCCGGATCATTTCGGGCGCAAGCCGCGACCCCCCAGAAAGCCGACAAAATAGGCGGACATGACAAAGGACATCTGAAAGGCGCTGAAATCTTCGGCGGCGCCGCGCAGGCCCAGCAAGGTGCCCTGCAAGCCGTTGCCCACCATCAGCATGAACATGCCCAGAAACAATGCCCAGGACGCGCCAAGAACTTTGATCATTTCGTCCCCTTTCGGGCGTCATTTACCCGAGGTTAACCACCGTTCCCACTGTCCTGTCCGATATCCGCGACATGCCAGCAACCATCAGCGCCCCTTAGGCCCGTTCGCTCTGCCATGTCCACGTTAAATTGCGGTAAATCGGATCACGCTTTCGGCAAAAGAAGCGACGCATCCCCATAGGAAAAAAACCGATACTTTTGCGCAATGGCATGGGCATAAATGTCACGCACCCGCGCAGGGCCCATCAGCGCCGAAACCAGCATCATCAGCGTCGATTTGGGCAGGTGGAAATTGGTCATCAACCCGTCGGCAACCCGGAATATGAAACCCGGCGTGATGAAGATATCCGTTGGCCCCTCCCACGGGGCAACACCACCGTCCGTGGCCGCACTTTCGATCAATCGCAGGGCCGTGGTGCCCACCGGAATGACCCGCCCGCCAGCGGCTCGGGTCGCGTTGATTTCACCTGCGGCCTGCGCGCTGACATGGCCCCATTCGGCATGCATCTTGTGATCGGCGATATCATCGACCTTGACCGGCAAAAAGGTGCCCGCCCCCACATGCAGGGTCACATAGGTGAACTGCACGCCCTTGGCCGCCAGCGCATCCAGCATCGCGCGATCCAGATGCAATGACGCGGTGGGGGCTGCGACCGCGCCCTTGTGGCGCGCCCAGACGGTTTGATAGTCACGTTTGTCGGCCTCGTCCGCCGCGCGCCTGGCAGCGATATAGGGCGGCAGGGGCATCGCGCCCGCTTTGGCCAGGGCGGCGTCAAAATCATCACCCGTCAGGTTGAATCGCAAAACGCCCTGCCCGTCAACGACCGCCGCAAGACTGGCCGACAAATCAGGCGAAAACACCACCGTTTCAGCGATTTTCAGCTTGCGCAGCGGCTTGATCAGCGCGGCCCAACAGCCATCCGCGCGCGGCTCCAGCAGGGTGACTTCGATGCGCGCCTGCACGACCCCTTGGGCCGACTCGCGCCTGCGTTCACCGGTCAATCGCGCCGGAATGACCTTGGTATCGTTCAGCACCAACCGATCCCCCGCATGCAGGACATCAACCAGATCGCGCACGTGCAGATCGCGCGTGTCATCACCCTGCGCCAGCAATAGGCGCGCATCACCGCGCGGCGTCACAGGACGTGTCGCGATCAGGTCATCAGGCAGATCGAAATCAAAGTCACTCAGCTGCACGCCGCTCTCCCGTTTTAGGCCGCTATTGCCCGACCTGCGGCGGCGGGCGGCGGAAAATCTCGCGAAACATCCCCGGTGTCAGCGCACTGAGCGGATTGACCGCAACACGGGCACTATCGACAGGGCCGCGCAGGGTAAAGTTAAAGCCGATGAACCCCTCGCCCGGGCGGGTCAAAAAGCTGCCGATCCCGTTGAGCAGATAAATCGGCGACACCACACCCTGAAAATCCATGTTGCGATCCGCGATGCGATAAACCCCGTCCAGCGACAGCCCAAGACCGGGACCAACGGCGCTGGATTGCGTGATGATGATCCGGTCGGGGGTGATGCGAAACTGGGCGTCCACATTGCTAAAGGACAGCCCTTGCCCGTCCAGCTGCTGCAACAAGCCCACGACACTGATCGCATTCAGCAATCCGGCAAGGGCGGGGGCGTCGCGCACGCGCAGGTTTGTCGCCGCAAGGGTGCCGTCATAGCTGCCCTCGGCCCCGGCGGGCAGCAAGGTCAGGTCCATCTCGCCCCCCTGGGCGTTGCGCAACAGTCCGGCCGCGCGAAACACGCCGCCTGCGTCATTGCTGACGATGCGCACGGCTGACCGCCCGCGGCTGGGAACGACCGTGCCCTGCACCGCTGCGCCGCCGTTCACCCGTGCCGAAAAGCCGCCGGAAAACCCGCCTGCGCTGTCAAATTCACCGCGAAAATCCGTCAGGGCAATGCCTTCGGAAATCTGCAAGGTATTGAGCGCAATCTCCATCGGGCCTCCCTGCCCGGCGCTGTCGCCAAAATCGGCGCTGCGCAAATCCAGCAGACCGCCCGCAACCACTACCTGCGCGGGCCGCCCCGCACCACGCCCGCGCAAGATCACCGGCGCATCAAGCCAGTCGCCCAACTGCACCCGCGAAAAACGTGCCGCCTCAAGCCCGCCCGTTGCGCTGATACCGATCGCGCCCTGCGCCCGCAGCCCGCCCGCGTCGATTGTCAGTGCCGAAATATCCGGCACCGGACCCAGCGTGCCGTCAACATGCAGATCGCCGCCGCTCTCGGCCGCCTTGCGCCAGCCAAGGGCGGGCAGTTGCAAGCCAAGCCCCGCCAACCCGGACGACAGCGTGAAAACAGGCGGGCTGTCGCGCTGCAAATTGATGGTCACATCTGCCGTGGTGGCCCCGCTCAGCGTCCCGCTTGGCAAACCGATGTTGAATTCATCGGCAAAGCGCTGCGAAAGCTCGACCTCGCCAGAAATCGTCGAGCGGCCGCCGTTGCCCGGGCCAAAGGCCTGTTGCCATTGCACCGTAGCGGGCACCGTGCCAACGCGCACCGGCCCGCTGATCGTCATACCTGCGTTGTCGGCACGCAGCGCCAGTTCGGAGGCGGCCAATCGGCGGTCGGGGACCAACACGCTGCTTTGCACGTCGCGCAGGGTGGCAGTGGCGCGATAGATAATCTCGTCGCGCGGAACACGGCGACGCAGAGGCAGGTTGATCTGCGCGGCAATCTGCGCACGCCCGTCGGCAAGCGTCGTTGCCAATCCGGCCTTGCTGATAAACCCGAACGGGTCGTGATCAAGGATCGCAAGGGCTGCGGTGACGGTGCTGGCAATCTGCAAATCCACCTGCGCAGGTGGTGCGGGGGTGCGCAGATCGGGAATGATGAAGGTCGATCCGTCAAGCACCATGCGCCCGCCTTCGGGCGGGGTGACGATCCCGCGATCCAGCGCCACGCTCAGGGCCGTGCCGTCAAAGCTCAGCAATCCCTGCCCGCCCGTGATCGGCGGCAGTGCCTTGACGTATCGCAGGTTCAGCGCGTCAAATTCCGTTGTCATGCTGATCACGGCGGGCCGGGAGGGGCGCAACCGCACCGCCGCCCTCAGATCGGAAAACGCGGCCCCCAGCAGGTTTTCCGCGAACCATCTGCGGGTGCGCGGTATCAGCTGCGCAGGCCAGACCGCCATCAGCCGGTCGCGCGACAGGCTGTCCATCGCCCCGTCCAGCGACACCTGCCAGCCGTCCGGCGCGGCCAGAACCTCGCCGCGCAGGGTGGCGCGCTGCTGGTCGTTTTGCAAAACCGCCTGCCCAAGGGTCAGCGTGAAAGGATCAAGCCGCAGGCGGAAATCGGCGATCGCCGTGCCCACATCCACCGCAGTCGTGTAGACCCCGCCGGGGTTGACCTGCATTTCGCCCAGATTGAGCTGCGCAAGAATTGCGGCGGGCCAGCCCTCGCTGAATTCGCGTAGATAGGCCTTGCCGCTGCCCTGAAAACTGCCCCAGCCCGATTGCACATCAATATAGGAAAAATTGACTTCGGCCGCGACCGGATCATAGGTCAGATAGGTGCGCGCCTGTTCAAAGTGGATCGGACGGGTGGCGTTGGTGGGGCGCAGATCGCCCTGCCCGATTTCCAGCAATGCATTCAGCGGACCAAGCGCGCCGTCATCATCAATGCTGGCGCGCAGGGTCGCCGAAATGGGCGCCTCGATCACCGACAGCCAGCTCAGGGCGGGCGATTGGGTCGCCAGATCCGCCGCCGCCGCATCAGTGATCCTGAGGCTGACATCAGCCGCACGCGAACGGCGCGGACTTGTGTAGCTCAGCGTCATCACCGTCACATAGGACCGGCCAGACAGCAGCGCGACCTCGCCGCGCAGGGCCGTCCGATCATTGCGCAGATCAAGATCAAGCTGGCCCCCGTCCACAGTCCAGCTGCGTCCGGCGCGGGCATCGTCGAAATTCACGATCAAACCGTCTGCCTGCACCCGTTCCAGCGCAGCCAGTTCACTGCGGTCAAACACCTGATCGGCTTCATCAAGAAGTGCGGTCAGGCTTGCCGCCTCGGTCACCGTCGCCACCGAGCCGCCAAAGGCCACGGCTACGCGGCCATCGCGCCCGCGCCGCAGGTTGATCTGCGCGCCTTGCAAACGCACCTCTTGCGCCAGCACTTCACCATGCATCAACCCGCGCGGCGAAAGCAGGCCCTCGACCTCGGGAAAGCGGGCGATGGGGGTGCCTTCGCGGTCGCGCAGCACCGCGTTGGTCAAGCGGATACGCGGATGCAAATCGGTGCCGATTGTAAAGAAAATCCTGCCAAACCGGAGGTTTGCACCATCCAGCACCTCGGCCACGCGGGCTTCGACGCGGGTCTTGATCCAGGTGGGGGCGGTGATTTCGCGCCCCAGCATCATCACCACGCCGATCACGCCAAACAACACCGGCAGGCCTGCCAACAGCAGCACCGTGCGCGCGATGTGGCGCTTTTTGATCCGCCGTTTGCGCGGCGGTTCGGCTGGCGTTTTCGGATCAGTCATGAAAACAATGCTTTGCGGCCCTTGGCGACAGTTATGCCTTTATATTCGCGTGTTGCGACCTAAAACAAAACACGAAACAACAACCCTGCGCAAAGGAGTGCTGAAATGTCCAATCCCACCCCCGAAATCGACGATCCCGCCCCCGCCATCAGCCTGCCCCGCGATGGTGGCGACACGGTCTCGCTGGCCGATTACGCGGGCCAGACGATCGTGCTCTATTTCTATCCGCGCGACGACACGCCGGGCTGCACGAAAGAGGCCATCGGCTTTACCGAACAGGCCGCTGAATTTGCCGCCGCGGGGGCGGTGGTGCTGGGTGTTTCCAAGGACAGCGTCAAAAAGCACGACAAATTCCGCGATAAACACAACCTCGGCGTGGTTCTGCTGTCGGATGAAAATTCTGATACCTGCGAGCGCTATGGCGTCTGGGTCGAAAAGAGCATGTATGGCAAGACCTACATGGGGATCGAGCGCGCGACCTTTCTGATCGACGGCGCAGGCAAGATCACGCAGATCTGGCGCAAGGTCAAAGTGCCCGGCCACGTGGACGCGGTGCTGGCGGCGGCGCGCGCGCTTTAGCTTGCGCACGGCGCGGGATTTGTCGACACAGGAACGGGGGCCAGCATGACAGACCACAACGACCTAGATCCAGCGACCATCAGCGCCCAGGGCGGCGGCACCATCGTGCCCGATATCGGCATGGCCACCACCTATGCGCGCGGTGCAGATTATGCCCTGCTTGATCCCGCCAATATGTATGCGCGCGATCACAGCGACATCACCCGCCAGTGCGAGCGCGTGTTGGCACGGCTGGAACAGGCTGACGCAGCGCTGCTGTTTCCGTCGGGCATGGCGGCGATTGCAGCCGTGTTTCGCACCCTGCCTGCGGGGTCCAGCATCGTGGTCCAATCGGGAATCTACTGGGGGACGACCGCGTGGCTGCGCGATTTCTGTGCGCGGCGCGCGATGCATCTACACGAGGTCGATACCGCCGATCCGGCCCAGCTTGAAACATCAATTGCGACATACAAGCCACAGATAACATTCATTGAAACGCCATCGAACCCCTGGTTAAAATCCACCGACATCGCGCGGGCGGCGATGCTTGCCCATGATGCAGGCGGGTTGCTGGCGGTGGATTCGACCGCCGCCACGCCGGTGTTGTCCCAGCCCCTGACGCTGGGGGCGGATATCGTCATGCATTCGGCCACCAAGGCAATCAACGGCCATTCCGATGTGCTGGCCGGAGTGCTGGCCACCAACGCGCCCGATGCCCCGATCTGGCAGGCGATCGCCACGGATCGCCACGACGCAGGCGCGGTGATCAACCCCTTTGCCG
The DNA here is from genome assembly GCF_008065155.1 of Octadecabacter sp. SW4. Lineage (NCBI taxonomy): Bacteria > Pseudomonadati > Pseudomonadota > Alphaproteobacteria > Rhodobacterales > Roseobacteraceae > Octadecabacter > Octadecabacter sp. SW4. The sequence continues at coordinate 1,764,916 of NZ_CP042819.1, forward strand.
CATGGCTGTTATTGCGCGGGATGCGCACCCTGCCCCTGCGCGTCCACCGGATGAGCCAAAGCGCGTTGACCATCGCCAGCCATGTCGCCGATCACCCGAAAATCGACGCCGTTTATTACCCCGGCCTGCCCGATCACGCAGGTCACGCCATTGCCGCGCGCCAGATGCAGGGTGGATTTGGCGGGCTGATGTCGGTCCTTGTCACAGGGGACGGGGCCGACGCCCTGCGCGTCGCGGGCCGCTTGCAGCTGTTCGCCCGCGCCACGTCCTTGGGTGGCGTCGAAAGCCTTGTGGAGCACCGCTTTACCATTGAACCGCACACCGGAATCCCGCCCAACCTTCTGCGCCTGTCGATCGGGATCGAGGATGCGGGCGACCTGATCGCGGATCTGGAGCAGGCGCTTGACTGATCTGCCGCTTGCGCAAATGGCGGACGCGGTGTTGCGCACCGCTGACGGGCGCGCGAAAACCGCCCTGTCGCGCAAATTCGCAGCCCAGTGGCAGACCGCGCGCGCCAATGGCGACAAACCCGAGATCGGCAGCGCTAGCCCACCGATGCAACCGGCGCGCCCCGACCAGCCCGCCCTGCTGGACCCGCGCGCTGTGCCGCGCCGCAAGCCCGGCACAGCCGACGGGCGCATCGCCATCCTTCATGCGGTGGCGCATATCGAACTGAACGCCGTGGACCTGCACTGGGACATTATCGCGCGCTTTACCGATACGCCGATGCCGATCGGGTTTTATGATGACTGGGTGAAATCGGCTGACGAAGAATCCAAACACTTCAACCTGATGTGCGACTGCCTCGAGGCTCAGGGCAGCCACTATGGCGCCCTTGCCGCCCATGCCGGGATGTGGCGCGCCGCGGAAGATACCGCCGGTGATCTGATGGGGCGGCTGGCGGTGGTGCCGATGGTCCTCGAGGCGCGCGGGCTGGATGTCACGCCCGGCATGATCAGGATTTTTCAGCAGGCCAAGGACCAGCAGGCGATTGATGCGCTGAACGTGATCTATGCCGAAGAAGTGCACCACGTGGCCTATGGGTCCAAATGGTTCCATTTTCTGTGCGGGCGTCACGATCTGGACCCGACCGGCGTATTCCATGACCTTGTGCGCCGCTATTTTCATGGCAACCTCAAGCCGCCCTTCAACGAGGAAAAGCGCGCCGAGGCCGGTATTCCTCCCGATTTCTATTGGCCTTTGGCCGACGAAACCGGACCACGGCGCTAGACCTTGGGCGCGATCCCCGCACTTGTCCGTGGGTCAGTCGGCGCATTTTCGCCCATAGCAGCCGATATCCCTCTGGATTTGAACATTATTGCGCAAAATTCTTGCAGCAGACTCCCCGCCCCGTTAACACCGACGGGCATACTGTGGGCTGGGGGGCAGGCGTATGCTTTGGGACGGGAACAGAAGGGACAGATACGTGCGATCACGCCTTACTCAAAAGTTGCACCGGGCGCTTGAAAAGCGCTTTCCTGAAAAACGGCTCTTTTTGCGCTCTGACACGGAAACCCGGTTCATCCGGCTTCGGTCTGAAACGCAATTGCTGGCCTGGGCAGGTGGGGCCATCACCGTCGCCTGGACAATTATCGCCACTGCTATCTTGCTGATGGATTCGATCGGGGCAGGCAATTTCCGCGCCCAGGCCCTACGCGATCAAATGATCTATGAAGACCGCCTGAACGCCCTGTCTCTGGAACGCGACCTTCGCGCAGAAGAGGCCGTGGCCGCACAACAACGCTTCTCGCTCGCACTTGAACAAATCTCGACCATGCAGTCCGAACTGCTGACCTCCGAGGACAGCCGCCGCGAAATGGAAACCGGTATCGAAGTGGTGCAGGCCACCCTGCGCCGCACGATGCAGGAACGTGAAGCCGCCCGCGACGAGGCCGAAACCCTGACCGCCGCAATGGCCGGGGATGGCGCATCGGTCGCCGCGATGACCGGCGGCAGCGATGCCAATGGCGCGGTTGACATGCTGGCGGACGCGCTTGCGTCAACCGCCGCCGAACGGGATCAGATCGCGGCTGACGCGCAATTCGCCCTCGAAAGCGCCGCCGAGATGGAACTGGAACTGCGCCTTCTGGAAGAAAAGAATGACGCGATCTTCCGCCAACTCGAAGACGCGCTGACCGTATCCGTCGAGCCGCTTGACCAGATGTTCCGCGCTGCCGGACTGAACCCCGATGAACTGCTTGCGGCCGCGCGCCGTGGCTATTCGGGCACCGGTGGCCCGTTGATGCCCTTCCAGTTTTCCACCCGTGGCGGCGGCCCGGATCCTGACTCTGATCGGGCCAACGCAATTCTTGGCGGGCTTGACCGGATCAACCTTTACCGTATCGCCGCCGACCAGGCACCGTTTGATAGCCCAGTAAAAGACAACTATCGCTTGTCGTCGGTCTTTGGGCCGCGCTGGGGCCGGATGCATAACGGAGCAGATATGGCCGCCCCCACCGGCACGCCCATTTATGCCCCGGCTGATGGTGTCGTGACCTTCGCCGGCTGGTCGTCCGGCTTTGGTCGCCTGACGAAAATCCAGCACGAGTTCGGGATCGAGACACTTTATGCCCACCAAAACCAACTTCGCGTGCAAGTAGGCGATAGAGTCTCGCGCGGGGACTGGATTGGTGATATTGGCAGTTCTGGACGGTCAACTGGCCCACACGTACACTATGAAATCCGCGTAGGCGGACGCCCCGTAAACCCCATGATCTATATAAGAGCTGGACAAGATGTTTTCTAAGAGCAAAATCAACGAACCTGGCCCAAGCGCCGGTGACTCCAAAACCCCGTCAACGGATGCGGCCAAGCCAGGAACGCCAAGCAGCGCCCCCGCGACGGAATTCAAGCCATCCGCACCAAAGGCCAAGCCGCCCGCGTCGATCCTGTCAACGGATCTGCACATCAAGGGCAACTTGAAAACCAGCGGTGACATCAACATCGAAGGTCAGGTTGACGGCGACATTCGCGCGCATCTGCTGACCATCGGCGAAGGTGCAACCGTCAAGGGCGAATGCATCGCTGACGATGTGGTCGTCAATGGCCGGATCATCGGCACGGTGCGCGGGCTCAAGGTGCGTCTGACATCTTCGGCGCGGGTCGAGGGTGACATCATCCACAAGACCATCGCCATCGAATCGGGTGCCCACTTTGAAGGCTCGGTCCAGCGTCAGGACGACCCCCTGAACAAGACCGACAGCAAAGTCACCGCCAAGGCCACCGACAAGGCCTAGAATAGCGCATCATTTTTCCAAAGGGCGCCCGCGCAATCGCGGCGCCCTTTCGATTGTGATGACCCTAAGATGATGATCCAACTTGCCCCTCAGGTCTGGACAGCCCTTGGGCCGCATCTGTCGACGCTGGGCTTTCACTACCCCACGCGTATGGTGGTGATCCGGCTGGCGGACGGGGGGCTATTTGTCTGGTCACCCATTGCCCTGACACCCGATCTGCAAAGCGCCGTTGACGCCCTTGGTCCCGTGCAGCATCTGGTCGCGCCCAACACGCTGCACCACATGTCATTGGGCGACTGGCAGGCCGCCTATCCGCAGGCCCGCACCTATGGTGCCCCCGGTTTACCCGCCAAACGCAGCGATCTGGCGTTTGACACCACGCTTACCGACAGGCCCTGCCCCGACTGGGCCGGTCAGATTGATCAATGCGTGATCACTGGCAATGCAATCACGACCGAGGTTGTCTTTTTTCACCGCGCCAGCGCAACCGTCCTGTTCACCGACCTGATCCAGCATTTCCCGCGTGACTGGTTTCGTGGCTGGCGTGCGCTCATTGCCCGCCTTGATCTGATGACAGCGCCCGAACCCAGCGTGCCCCGCAAGTTCCGGCTGGCCTTTCGCAACCGCGCCGCGGCGCGGGACGCCCTCGCGACGATCACACACTGGCCCGCCGACCGGCTGGTGATGGCCCATGGCGCCCCCGTTATGGATGCACAGGGCGTGATCAGGCGCGCCTTTTCCTGGCTTTAAACCCGATCACACAGTGCGCGACGATAAAGGTGCCAAGTGGCATGGCCCAGCACCGGCAGCACGATCACGAGCCCCAGAAACATCGGCGCAAGGGCGATCAGTGACAGCACGGCGATGATCCCCGCCCAGATCCACATCACCAACAGGTTCTGGCGCACCGTGCGAAAGCTCAGGATCATGGCGCTGACGAAATCGACCTCTTTTTCCAGCACCAATGGCAGGCTGACCACCGTGAGGGAAAACAGCAGGAACGCCAGCACCGCCCCCACGCCCAGTTCCACGGCAATCATCGTCAGCCCGTTTGCTGTCAGAAACACTTCCCAGCTTTGCGAGACATTGGTCATGGTCGACAGACCCATGAACAGGGCGAAAATCATATGCGCCAAAAAAGTCCAGAACAGGAAATAGAACACGATGATCGCGCCGATCCAGGGCACCTGTCGGGTGCGTTCATTCCAGACCACGCCCAATATATCGCGCCAGTGCAGCGGTTGATCGGTTTCAAGGCGGCGGCTGACCTCGTAAAGACCGACCGCGGCAAAGGGTGCCGCCAGCGGAAACCCCAGTGATGTGGCCAATATCCAAGTCACATGGCCCGCGCCCAGCCAGAGCATGAAAAACCCGCCCAACACATACACCGCGCTAAAGAACAGCCCGAATTGCGGGGCGCGGCGAAAGTCGGTCATACCGGCCTTCAGCACCACCCAGAGTTCGACCAAGGTCACATGACCGATATCGGGCAGCGGCGATGCGGCGAGATGCGGGCTGGCGTCGGACATGATATTCCCCTTTTGGAATATTTCGCCAGCCACGCGGCCTCAAGTCAAGTGTTAGTCCTCGGCGGTGGCTTCGGCGCGGCTTTTGCCACTGACGTCCATCGCCAGGGTCGCAGCCATGAAGCCATCCAGATCACCATCCAGAACGCCCTGCGTATCGCTGGTTTCAAAGCGGGTGCGCAGGTCTTTGACCATCTGGTAGGGCTGCAACACATATGACCGGATCTGGTTGCCCCAGCCCGCATCACCGGCGTTCTCATGGGCTTCGTTGACAAGGGCTGACCGTTTATCAAGCTCCATCTGATAGAGCCGCGATTTCAGCGCCTTCATGGCGATGTCACGGTTCTGGTGTTGCGACTTTTCCGAACTGGTCACGACGATCCCCGTGGGCGCGTGGGTGATGCGCACCGCCGAATCCGTGGTGTTGACGTGCTGCCCACCTGCGCCGCTGGAGCGGTAGGTATCGATGCGGATATCGGCGGGGTTCACCTCGATTTCGATGTTGTCATCGACCACCGGATAAACCTTGACGGATGTGAACGACGTGTGGCGTTTGGCGGCGCTGTCAAACGGGCTGATCCGTACCAGACGATGCACACCGCTTTCCGATTTCAGCCAGCCATAGGCGTTGGGGCCGCTGATCTTGTAGGAAGCCGATTTGATACCGGCTTCATCCCCGGGGCTTTCCGATTGCAGTTCGACCTTGTAGCCCTTCTTTTCGGCCCAGCGGACATACATCCGCGCCAGCATATTGGCCCAGTCGCAGCTTTCCGTCCCGCCCGCACCGGCGTTGATCTCAAGGAAGGTGTCGTTGCCATCCGCCTCGCCGTCCAGCAGCGCTTCCAGCTCCTTGGTGGCGGCGGTCTTGGCCAGCTTGGCCAGGGCTTCTTCGGCCTCAGTGACGACTTCGGCGTCATCTTCCATTTCGCCCAATTCGATCATATCGACCTGTTCGGTCTTTTCCTGCGCGATTTCCTCGTAGGTGGCGATGGCATCGACCAGCATCTGGCGGTCACGCATCAGCTTTTGCGCCGCGGCGGGATCGTCCCACAGGGTCGGGTCTTCGACGCGGGCATTGAATTCTTCCAACCGGTGTTTGGCCGTGTCCCAATCCATCCGCTGTTTCAGCAGATCAAGGGATTTGTCGATGGCGGCAACGATATTTTGCGTCTCGGCGCGCATGGTCGGTCTTTCCGGTATCCAGAGGTTTGCACGGTGATAGCCCGCCCGCGTGGGACGGGCAAGCAGCCTAGTAGAGACCGCCCGACGACAGCGTGCCAAAGGTCGCTTGCGGGCCGACAGTGGCCGTGTCACCGGTTGATGTCGTCACCTCGCGCGCGTTGCGGACCTCGTCAAACAGGGGCAAATCGCCCGCCATCGCGAAACCACCGTCAAAGGCGATGCCAAACACCGGATCTTCGCCAATGCGGAAACATTCCGCGACGACATTGTCGCCGCTTGCGCCGTCCGGCAGGCGCGCGCCGCTAAAGCGGTCGATGTTGATGAACTGACATTCGGCAGGCACGTCAAAATTCCCGCCCCCAAACTTTGGAATTGCCTGCGTCATGAAGCTGTTGAACACGGGGCCGCACATACCACCGCCCGATGCCGCACCCATGCTGCGCGGCGTGTCATAGCCGATGTAACAGCCCGCGACGATGTTGGACGAAAACCCGACGAACCAGACGTCCTTGCCATCGTTCGTGGTGCCTGTCTTGCCGGCAATCGGCACGGGCAGGTTCACCGAACTGCGCGCGGTGCCACGTTCGACAACGCCGCGCATCATGCTGGTCAACTGGTAGGCGGTGACGGCGTTCATCACCCTTTCGCGGTCTGACACAATCGCAGGCGCACGGCCCGCTTCCAACAGGACCGAGTCACAATCGTCGCAGATCCGTTGATCATGCCGATAGACGGTTGCGCCGTAACGGTCCTGCACACGGTCAACCAGCGTGGGTTCGACCCGCTCGCCGCCATTGGCAAACATCGCGTAGGCCGCGACCATGCGGAACAGCGTGGTTTCTTCAGAACCAAGCGCCGCTGCCAGAAAGGGGTTCATATCGTCATAAACGCCAAAGCGTTCAGCGTAATTGGCGATCACGTCCATCCCGACCTCCTGGGCCAGACGCACAGTCATGACGTTGCGCGACTGTTCAATCCCCGTGCGCAGTGGCGTCGGGCCGTAAAAGCGGTCGGAATAGTTCATCGGACGCCAGATTTCGCCGCCTGCGCGCACCTCGATCGGGGCATCCACGACGATGGTCGCAGGTGTGTATCCGCTATCCAACGCGGCGGCGTAAACGAAAGGTTTGAATGACGAACCGGGCTGACGGTAGGCCTGTGTGGCACGGTTCAACTGCGAATACTGGAACGAAAAGCCGCCCTGCATGGCAATCACCCGGCCCGTGTTCACGTCCATCGCCATGAACGCGCCCTGCACTTCGGGCACCTGACGCAGGGTCCAGCGGATGAAACTGCCGTCGCTATCGGCCGTCATCTTGCGCACATGCACCACGTCACCCAGGGTGAAATTATCGGCAAAACCGCCGCGCATCCATTCGATGTCCCGGCGCGGCACAACCGGATCGGGCTCATCCTCGCCGATCCCTTCGATGCCAAGGCGCAACTGTTCCTCACCCACTTCAAGCACGACAGCGGGATACCACTGGTTTTCCAGCGTGATGTCGCGGGCAATGCGGATGTCGTCCAGGGCCGCGCGCCAGCTTTCTTCGGAGGCAAGATCTTCGGCGGGAATAGTGAGGCCGGTGCCACGCCAGCGCCCGCGTTCGCGATCAAACTGTTCCAGCGCGCGGCGCAGGGCCTCGCTAGCAGCGGCCTGCATTTCTGCATCCACAGTCGCGCGGATCGAATAGCCTGCCGTCGTGAAATAATTGGAATCAACGCCCAGTTCCTCGACGATCTGGCGGCGCACCTGATCGCTGAAGTAATCGCGTGGCGGGACGGTGCTGCGGAAACTGGGGAAATCACCGCCCTGCACGGTGCGCAGCGGATCAGCCAAAGCCTCGGCCAGTTCGTCATCAGTGATAAAGCCGTTCTGGAACATTTCATTGAGGATGAAGGCGCGCCGTTCCAGCGCCGCTTCGCGTTGGCGCACAGGGTGATAGCTGTAGGGCGCCTTGGGGTGCACGGCCAGAAAAGCGGCTTCGGCGATGGTCAGCTCTGACAGCGGTTTGTTAAAGTAACTTTGCGCGGCGGCCGTCACGCCATAGCTGCGCACGCCCAGATCAATCTCGTTGAGATAAAGTTCAAGAATACGTTCCTTGGGCATGGATTGCTCGATCCGGGCGGCCAGAATGATTTCCTGAATTTTGCGTTCAGCAGTGCGCGAGCCGTCCAGCAGAAAATTCTTCATCACCTGCTGCGTGATCGTCGAGGCCCCGCGCAATTCGCGCCCGCCCGATATCACCGCCTCATAAAGCGCGCTCGCGATGCCGCGCACATCATAGCCCGCGTGCTCATAGAAATTCTTGTCCTCGGCGGAGATGAACGCCTGTTTGACGATGTCGGGAATTTCCTCGGCAGGGCTGAACAGGCGGCGCTCGGTGGCGAATTCGTCGATGATCGCGCCTTCGCTGGAATAGATCCGGCTGATGGTCTTGGGGGTGTAATTGGCCAGCACCTCGTAGGTGGGCAAGTCTCGGCCATACATATAGAAAATCGCGCCAAGGGTCAGGGCGCCCATAGCCAAGCCAAGGGTGAGCATCGAAAAGATGCCGCCCAGAAAAGACAAGATAAAGCGTAGCACTGCGCGCGCCCCCGGTAGTTTCACCCGCTTATATGGGCAAGTGACCGGATCGTCAAAAGCACAAAGCGCCAGATCGGCCATTAAATGCCTGTTGGCCGGACACATCTGCGTGCGTGCTTGCCAAAAGCCCGCGTTACGCCCAAGTGCAAGCCCATGACACCCGACGATATCATCCCCACATATGCCCGCATCGCCCCGCAATGGGCGCGGCTGCGCAACCGTTCCCTAATGGAAAAACGCTGGCTGGACCGGATGCTGGACTATACGCCGCTGCACGGCAAACGGCGGCGAATCCTTGATCTGGGCTGCGGATCGGGCCGCCCCATCGCCAGCTATCTGATGGAACGGGGGGCGCATGTCACGGGCGTGGACGCCGCCGTGCCGATGGTTGATCTGTTTGCCGCCAACCTGCCCCACGCCACGGTGCACCACGACGATATGCGCGGTCTTGCCCTTGGGGTGCCGTTCGATGCGATCCTTGCTTGGGACAGCTTTTTCCATCTTTCGGCCGATGATCAGCGGGCGATGTTTGCCACCTTCGCCGCCCATGCCGCGCCGCGTGCGGCCCTGATGTTCACCAGTGGCGACGCCGCGGGCGAAGCCATCGGCAAGATCGGCACAGAAGCCGTATATCACGCCAGCCTGTCACCGGCGCAGTATGAAGACTGCCTCGCAAAGCACGGATTCGAAGTCATAAAATACACCCCCAACGACCCAAGCTGTGGTGATCACACGATCTGGCTTGCCCGGTTCACGGGGCGCTATTGACGCACCAGCGGGGCAAGCGCGGCCTCGGCGGCAGCCCAGCGTTGCACGGCCAGAACGATACCCGCCACAAGCTCGGCCCGCCCTGCTGCGGTGGCAAGTGCGGCGCGGTCACTGGTGTTGGACAAAAAGCCGACCTCGACCAGAATGGACGGGAAATCGGCCGCGTGCAGCACCGCCAGACCGGCCTCGCGGCGGGGGCGTGAATTGAGGGTCGCGCCCGCCTCCTCCAGACCCGCGACCAGCGCCTCGGCCAGGCGTTCGCCCTTGGGGCCGGTCTCAAGGCGGGCAAGGTCCATCAAGACGGTCGCCACCGTGTCATCCTGCCCGCTCAGATCCAACCCTGCCACCAAATCAGCACGGTCATGGCGTTCGGCCATTCTTTGTGATGCACCACCAATCGCGTCATCCGTCAGCGTGTAGATCGATGCGCCCGTGGCATCGTCTTCCTCAAGCGCATCCGCATGCAGCGAGATAAACGCATCCGCCGCCACCGCGCGGGCAATGGTGACGCGTTCCTCGAGGGGCACAAAGGTATCGCTGTCGCGGGTCAGCACGACATTGATATCGCCCACCCGGGTCAGCGCCTCGGCAACCTCTTGGGCAAGCTGGAGCATCACTGTCGCCTCTTGCAGCCCGTCGCGTTCGGCACCGGGGTCAATCCCACCATGCCCCGGGTCGATCACGATTGTCAGGAGGCCATCATCAACCTGTGGCGCGGCGGCAACCGTCGGGTCCGTCGCGATCAGAAATTCCCAGTCAGGGTCCGCAGGCGCGCCTGCAAGGGCGGCAAACCCATCGGCATCCGTGCTATCCAGCGTCACGGTGATATGCGCGGTGCCATCGGTTTCATCCACGGCCATTCCGGCGGCGCGCACTTGCAGAGGTTCCGCCAGATCAAGAACCATGCGCGACCAGCCCGGGCGCAGCGCCCCAAAGCGCAGATCGCTGATCCGGTCGGCGTTCAGCAAACCCGCACGGCTTGCCCCGCGCCAGTCCACCTCGCGAAAATCCAGCACCAGACGGCGCGGATCGTCCAGCGTGAACACGCGATAAGGCACCGGCTGGGACAGAAACAGGTTCAGTTCAACCCCACCCCAGGTATCGCGCACCTGACTTTGCGCCACATCCAGACGGGCAAGGCCGGAAAACTCTTGCGCCGCAGCCGGAAGGGCCAGCGCAAGCGCCAGCACGGGGCCGATCATTCGGGAAAGTAGACGCGCCTGCATGGGTGTTCTCACCTGCTTTTGCCTGTTCCTATCACGCCTGCGCGCGGCCCGCCATAAAGCGTTGCAACCGCGCCATGCCCTCGTGCATGTCATCGCTTGATCGGGCATAGGAAAACCGCAGCCAGTGGTGCCCACGCAGCGGATCAAAATCCAGTCCGGGGGTGACGGCCACGCCCGCAACCTCCAGAATTTCGGCGGCAAAGGCCCGGGCATCATCGGTAAAGGCGCTCACGTCCACATAGATGTAAAACGCGCCGTCCGGCGGGGCAAAGCGCGTGAAACCCGCAGCGCGCAACCCCGCCATGACGATCTGGCGGTTCCGGGCATAGACCGCGAGGTTGCCCTCCAATTCCGGCGCGCAGTCCATCGCCGCAAGGGCCAGTTGCTGGCTGGCGTGGGGGGCGCAGATAAACATGTTCTGGGCCAACCGCTCAACGGTGCGCACGTGATCCTCGGGCACCACCATCCAGCCGACGCGCCAGCCCGTCATGGAGAAATACTTGGAAAACGAGTTGATCACATAGACCTCGTCGGTGACCTCCAGCGCACTGTGGGCTTTGGTCTCATAGGTGATCCCGTGATAAATCTCGTCCGAAATAAAGGCCGCACCCTGCGCATCACAGGCCGCTGACAGGGCCGCGATGTCGTCGCGCTCCAGCATCGTGCCCGACGGGTTGGCGGGCGAGGCTACGATCAGCCCGTCCAACTGATGCGCGGCCACATCACCCGCGACCGGCTGCAAGCGGTTGGCCATCCGGGTGGGAATGCCCACAGGCTCCAGCGACAGGGCGCGCAGAATCTGGCGATAGGAGGGATAGCACGGCTCGCCCAGACCAACCCGCGCACCAGCATCGAAAAGTGCCGTAAAGGCCAGTAGAAACGCACCCGAGGCACCGGCGGTGATCACCACGCGGTCAGGATTCAGATCGACGCCATACCAGTCGCGATAGTGGCGCGCGATGCGGGCGCGCAACGCAGGCATGCCCAGCCCGACAGTATAGCCCAAAGGCTGCGCGGCCATTTCGGCGGCAAGCCGCGCAACCGCCCCTTCCGGCGCACCGGTGCCCGGCTGACCCACTTCCATGTGGATAATATGGCGCCCGGCGGTTTCCGCCGCACGCGCCGCCTCCATGACATCCATCACAATGAAAGGATCAACATCACCACGGGTTGAGTTTCGCATGCCCTGCCCCTTATCCTGCCAGTGCGGGGCCTGCCCCGTCTTGTGTTCTGTTTGCCCTGCCCCTACCGGAGGCGTCAATGCACCTTTTCCGCCTTTGGCTGGCCGCGATCGTGATCAGCTTTGCCGCCGCGCAACCTGCGCGCGCGGTGACCCTGATCCGAGACGCGGAAATCGAACATGCGCTGGAACAACTGGCCGCACCGATCCTGCGCGCCGCAGGATTGTCGCCAAACAACGTGCGTATCCTGATCATTGACGATCGCAGCCTGAATGCCTTTGTCCTGGATGGGCGGGCGATTTTTCTGCATTCCGGCCTGCTGTTGAAAATGGAAACGGCGGGACAACTGCAAGCGATCATCGCCCACGAGGCGGCACATATTTCCAACGGACACATCACACGGCGGATGACCAATTTGCGCGCCTCGCGCAATACCGCCGCCTTTGGGATGGCGCTGGCGGCAGCCGTAGCCATGTCCACCGGGCGCGGCGACGCGGCGGCGGGTCTTGCGGCCGGCATCGCGGGATCAAGCCAGCGTAATCTGTTCGCCCACACCCGCGCCGAGGAAAGCGCCGCCGACCAGTCCGGCACGCGCTATATGCTGCGCGCCGGGGTTGACCCGACCGCCGCGCTTGAGGTGCTCGAGGTGTTTCGCGGTCAGGAGGCCTTGTCGATCGGGCGTCAGGACCCCTATGCGCGCACCCATCCGCTGACGGCTGACCGGATGCGGGCCCTGCGCGCCCTGATCGCCGCCAATCCGGGCACACCCACCGATCAATCCAGCGCGGAGTATTGGTTCGCCCGCGCCCAGGGCAAGCTGTCGGCCTTTACCCAAAACCCCGCCTGGACCCTGCGCCGGACCGGCAATGACACCAGCGCGATTGCGCAGATGCGCCGCGCAGTCGCCTATCACCGGCAAGCGGACGCCGGGCGCGCGATCAACACGATGCAGGCACTGCTGGCCGCCAACCCCAACGATGCATATTTTCACGAATTGTTCGGGCAAATCCTGCTGGAAAGCCGCCAGCCCGCGGCCGCCGTCAACGCCTATGGCCGTGCGGTGACCCTTGCCCCGAATGAACCGCTGATCCTGGGCGGTTATGGCCGGGCCTTGCTGGCACTGGACACCAGCGACAGCACGCGGCGCGCGATCGACGCCCTGCAGCGCGCCCGGGATCGTGACCCGCTTGACGGGCGAATCCTGCGCGACCTTGGTCAGGCCTATGCGCGCGCCGGGCAAAACGGCATGGCCTCGCTGGCCACGGCGGAACGCTATGCCCTTGCGGGCCGGATGCGCGACGCCGCTCTGCATGCCAGCCGCGCGGCCGATCAGCTGCCACGCGGGTCCGTGCCGTGGTTGCGTGCGCAGGATGTGATCAGCGCCGCCCAAACCCGTTAGGGCGCGCACTGCCCCTCACGGGCATTCCGACGTGAGCGAGGCCGACATGTCGTAGACCGCCCCCGCCCGTTGCTGCCAGATCAGCGCGGCGACCCGGGAACACGCGTCGTCAAAGCGCCACTGCTTGCTGGCAAAGCGTGTCCCCTCTGTGCTGGTGGACGAAATCCCGCGATCATCCGAGACGAAACTGAACCGCTCGGCCTTGAGGGCAGCATCGACCACGGCCAGGCGTGTGCCATCGGGGAACGCCAGCGCAACGCGGTTCTGGAATACCTCGTTCGCGGAGTCGGTGTCGCTTGGCAGCCAGCCCGTCAGCGGCCCGCCGCCGTCACAGGCGGTGAAGACAAAACTGATGGCGGCAAGACTGGCAATTGTGAATAATCTACGGGCATGATGACCTCCCCATTTATGAACAACGCTCAACATTGACCATCCAAGAAGATACGAAATGGTGGAATTCCATACCCCGATGACACCGTGCGAATTTGCACTACGTCATCTCAAAGAACAGAAAGGAACCGATATGATCACGCGTAGACATCTGATGAAAACCGGCGCGGCCCTTGGCGTCACCACCGTCCTGCCCTTTGGCGCCCGCGCTGCGGCGAATGGCGGCGATATCTTTGCCACGACCAGCAGCGAAATCACGATCCACCCGATCTCGCACGCCTCTTTTGTGATGCGCACACCCGCGGGCGTGATCTATGTGGACCCGGTCGGCGAAGTGGCCGCCTATGGCGATATGCCCGCCCCCGATCTGATCATGATCACCCACGAACACGGCGACCATTACAACGCCGAAACACTGGCGGGAATCGCCGGTGACACAGCCCCGCTTGTGACCAATCCGGCCGTTTACGGCATGCTTGCCGCTGACCTTCAGGCCCGCGCCCAACAACTGGCCAATGGCGACAGCACGACATTTGGCGATCTGGCGATTGATGCGATTCCGGCCTATAATATCACGCCCGAACGCATGAACTTTCACCCGCAAGGCCGCGATAACGGCTATGTTTTGTCGATTGACGGCTTCCGCACCTATGTTTCAGGCGATACCGAAGACATCCCCGAAATGCGCGCACTGGAAAACATCGATCTGGCCTTTGTCAGCATGAACCTGCCCTTCACGATGGACGCGGCAGCCGCCGCCGATGCGGTGCGCGAATTTGGCCCCAGCTATGTCTACCCCTACCACTACCGCGGGCGCGACGATGGCACACAGGATCCGGCGGAATTTGCCGCGCTTGTGGGCGACGCCGCCGAGGTTAAGATGGGTGGCTGGTATTGAAAAATTGGCCCGCCCAAACGTAAAGCGCCGGACAGCTCTTGTCCGGCGCTTCAAAACTGCAACCAATGTCAGACCGGTTTCGTCCTAGTAAAGACCAATAATGCCAGCCCAGTCGCGCTGGTCAAATGTGGTGCCGCCACCAAAGGCATAGCCGACCTCGAACGAAATGACCTTGTGATCATAGTCTTCTGAATACTGCTCGACCATTGCTTCTGCGAACAGACCGCTTTGGGTTTCGTAACGCGCGCCAATACCGACGATGCCGACGTCTTCACTGCCGCTGGTCTTGGTGATTTCGCCCAACACCGACAAGCCCGGCTGCAATTCATAGCCGATGTCGATCTGGGTGAAATCAAATTCATAGGCGCCGTCGCGTTCTTCATAACGCCCGGCTGCCAGTTGGCCTGAAATCTGGCCGTTGTCATATGCCGCTTCAAAGCCGGAAGACCCGTAAACATCTCCATCCCAGTCATCATCTTCGTAGAACACACCGACGGTGATCTGATCCGTCACGCCGTAAAATAGGTGCAGACCATAGCTCGTATACTCAGTTTCACCGTTATATCCGAACTGCGTCAGGTCAAGTTGTGCGCCGAAACGCCCGAATGAAACCTCGGCAGACCCGCGAAGATACTGGCCGCTGTAGTCATCATCGCTGTCAAAGCTTTAAAACGCCAATTCAGCGCCATCAAAGGCGAATGACTGTGCCTGGGCGGCGCCCGCCGCCAGACCGGTAACAGCAAGTGCGATTGCAAAAGTCTTCATGATTTTACTCCAGAATACGTTGAGAAATTAGTAGCTTTACCTTAAGTCATCTCTGCACGGCGTGAAACGCCGTTTCAGCAAAATGATGCGGGTTGTGCCTGCGGCGCCACATCCTGGCCGCTTCATTGGTCGATCGACCGAACAGACATCCACGGCTGGTATTGACGGCCCACCACAGGACATACTGGACGAAGTTGCCCCGTCCCGCGCCGGTTAGATTGGCGTCGCAACTGAATACGCCGCCGAAACCACCACTGTCGGACGGCGGAACCGCAATTGGGGTTTGCTGAAACTGTGGGTCAGTTTGATGGCGGTCAGGTCCGCCACCATGATCCTTAGCCTTGGGTCGTTTCGTCAGCGGCTGCGACCTTGGCGGCGTGCTGTTCGACCTGATCGACGATGTGATCGACCATCTGGTCGTTGTCCATCTTGTGGCTTTGTTTCCCCGCGAGATACACCATACCAGACCCTGCGCCACCACCTGTAAACCCGACATCCGTCATCAGCGCCTCGCCGGGGCCGTTGACGACACAGCCGATGATGCTCAGGCTCATCGGTGTTTTGATATGTTCCAGACGTTTTTCAAGTTTTTCAACTGTTTTGATCACATCAAAGCCCTGACGCGCGCAGGACGGGCAGGAAATGATATTTACGCCACGATGGCGCAGGCCCAGCGATTTCAGGATTTCAAAGCCCACCTTGACCTCTTGGACGGGATCGGCGGACAGGCTCACACGGATCGTATCGCCAATCCCCATCCACAACAGATTGCCCAGCCCGATGGCCGATTTGATAGTGCCACTGACCAGCCCACCCGCTTCGGTGATACCCAGATGGATGGGCGCATCGGTCGCGTCGGCCAGTTGTTGATAGGCGGCCGCCGACATGAACACATCGGACGCTTTGACGCTGATCTTGAAGTTGTGGAAATCGTTGTCTTGCAGGATACGGATATGTTCAAGGCCACTTTCGACCATCGCATCAGGGCAAGGTTCGCCATATTTTTCAAGCAGATGCTTTTCAAGGCTGCCCGCATTTACACCAATGCGGATGCTGCAATTGTGATCGCGCGCGGCCTGAATGACCTCTTTGACGCGTTTTTCGTCACCGATGTTGCCCGGATTGATACGCAGGCAGGCCGCACCCGCCTGCGCGGCTTCGATCCCGCGTTTGTAATGAAAATGAATGTCCGCGACGATTGGCACGGGGCTTTCGGCACATATCTCGCGCAGGGCTTTGCTGCTGGCCTCGTCGGGCACGGACACGCGCACGATATCCGCCCCTGCATCCGCCGCCGCCTGCACCTGCGCAACCGTGCCCGCCACATCCGTGGTCAGCGTGTTGGTCATGGTCTGCACCGCAATCGGGGCATCCCCCCCACGGGCACATTGCCCACCATGATCTGGCGGCTTTTGCGGCGATAGATATTGCGCCACGGGCGGATCGGATTATGGGACATTGCGCGGCCTTTGACTGTTTGCCGCCCCTACCTAAGACGCGCAGAGGCAATCGGCAACGGGGCGCGACACTTGGACGTTCCCGGGTCTGCTACTGGGTAATTTGCGCTTCGGCCACGTTGACGACGGTGGCCAGATCGGTGTCGGCGCTGATATCCGCAACCGCGTAGGTTTCTGTCAGGCTGTCAACCGACAGGGCCACGTTGGAACTGACCGCACCCCGTGGGCCCACGGGGCCATAGTGCTGGCCGTTCATCGCGAAATAGACAGCGCCGCTTTCGCCAATGCGCAGGGTCGCCGGGTCTTCGGTTTGCGGCACGTCATAGGTATCGCCGGCATTCATGATCGTTTCGAAAATCACGGTGCCATCGGCCGCCCGCACCCGCACCCATGCCGGACGCACGGCGACCAGTTGCACACCGGGGGCAGGTTCTTCGGTGACTTGCACGGCGGCGGCTGTCACGACGCTTTCGGGGCTGATCTCGCGCGGGTCAATCCCGACCACCAGCGTTTCACTGTCCACATTGGCAAAGGTGCCGATCGAGGACGGATCAAGCGAGGCAATCGGTGCATCACGCGATTCCAGCACCGGCACATCCAGAGCCTGTGGACGATAAAGACGATCCAGCGCATCCGCCGAGGGCAGCGCAATATCGGCAAGCTGATCCATCGGCGCGGTGATCGCAGGGCCATCGCCAGCGGCACCGGCAAGCGGGTCAACTTCGGCGATGACGACTGGGGCGCTTTCGACGGGGGCCAGTTGCACGCGCTGCACTTCCTGCAACACCGCATAACCACCATAACCCAAACCGCCAATCAGCGCGATCAGCACCAGAACGGACCCGATTGCACCCGGTTCAATGCGGGAAAACATTGCCTCGCCCGTCGGAATGAACGGCGTGGCGGGGGCGGCGAAAATATCCTTATCGGCGCGGTTCAGGCGATCCTCGCGGGTCGGCTTGACCGAGGAGGCATCCGCCGACATGCCATGCGCCGTGGCAAATCCGCTTTCGTGACAGAACGTGTCAAACGCCCAGTCGGGGTCCATGTTCAGGTAGCGCGCATAAGACCGCACGTATCCGGCAATAAAGCCCGGCGTATCAAAGGCGGTCGGGTCGGCATTTTCAATGGCGGCGATATAGGCGGCTTTGATTTTCAGCTCGCGCTGCACATCCAGAAGGGACTTTCCAATCGTCGCACGTTCGCCACGCATCAGGTCGCCAAGGCGCAAGTCAAAGGCGTCGAACCCTTTAGATTCAACTTCTTCAATCGCTTTGCTGCGTCTGAAGCCCTTGCGGATCATGCGCTGGTCCCGTTCCAATCTGCCCCATATGTCGCAGAATCGAATCAATCGATTTTTGCAACTTATTGACTAACCTTAACATAGCCTTGGACTTTATGCACCTGCAGAAGAAACCTTAACCGGCAAGGTCGGCACGATTCAGCGCACAATGCGACCACAGCCCGTCCAGGGCCGTCACCAGCGCATCCATCTCGCGCGGGCCATGCACGGGGCTGGGGGTAAAGCGCAGGCGTTCGGTGCCACGTGGGACCGTCGGAAAGTTGATCGGCTGCACGTAAATCCCATGCATTTCCAACAACATATCCGACAGCTTCTTGGTGTGGATCGGGTCGCCGACGATCAGGGGCACGATGTGGCTGCCGTGATCAATGATCGGCAAGCCCAGCCCCTTGAGCCGCATTTTCAGGATTTTCGCCTGCTGCTGATGGGCATCCCGCAGGGCCTGATCGCCCTTGAGATGCGCCACCGACGCCGCAGCACCAGCGGCCACGGCGGGTGGCAGCGATGTGGTGAAAATGAACCCCGGCGCATAGGAACGCACCGCATCGGCCATCTTGGTGCTGGTGGCGATATAGCCGCCCATCACGCCATAGGCCTTGCCCAGAGTGCCGTTGATAATGTCGATCCGGCCCAGCAATCCATCGCGTTCGGCCACCCCGCCCCCGCGCGGGCCATACATGCCCACGGCGTGCACTTCATCCAGATAGGTCAGCGCGCCAAATTCGTCGGCGATATCGCAGATTTCCGCAATCGGCCCAAAATCACCATCCATCGAATAGATCGATTCAAAGGCGATCAATTTTGGCACTTCGGGCGGCAAAGCGGCCAATTGCGCCCGCAGATCGTCCAGATCATTGTGCTTGAAGATGCGCTTGGCGCCGCCATTGCGGCGGATGCCCTCGATCATGCTGGCGTGGTTCAGGCTGTCGGACAGGATCACCAGCCCGGGAAACAGGCGCGGCAGGGTCGAAAGGGTCGCGTCATTGGCGATATAGGCGCTGGTGAACAGCAGTGCCGCTTCCTTGCCGTGCAGATCGGCCAGTTCGCCCTCAAGCCGCTTGTGATAGATCGTCGTGCCGGAAATATTGCGTGTGCCGCCCGATCCTGCGCCGGTGGCATCCAGTGCCGCGTGCATCGCGGCCAGAACCACAGGGTGTTGCCCCATCCCCAGATAATCGTTGCCACACCAGACGGTGATGGGCTGTTCGCTGCCGTCGGGCTTGCGCCAGATCGCATGGGGAAACTGGCCCTTTTGGCGTTCTATATCAATAAACGTGCGATAACGCCCCTCAAGGTGAAGGCGGGCGATGGCGGCATCAAGTTGCGCGTCGAAATCCAAGTCGTTTCCAATTCTTGCAGCTTGCGCGACCTTCGCCGCGCAGATTGGTCCTTTGCGTGATATAGAATCCCGTCCCGACGGGCAACAGGTTACAAATTGCCGCCCCCATGCTGTCTTCGTTGGTGTCGCGCAAACCTTGGAAAGGACGGCCCCCGACCGCGGGTGGGGGGTGAAGCCCCCGCCCATGGGGGCGGTCGGGGGCTGTCCGGTCTGCCGCCGGACGATGCAACGCACCTCAAACACGCCGTGCAAGGCTGGACACGGCATCGCCATACGATAGGGTCAGCCAAAATCCCAACTGCCGGAGGCACCCATGTCCCTTGATCCCGTCCTGTCCCGTATCGACACCGACCTTGACGCGGCGCTGGACCGCCTGATGGACTTCATGCGCCTGCAATCGATCAGCACCGATCCCGCCTTCACACCGCAGGTCGACAAGGCCGCCGACTGGCTGGTCGCCGATCTCCAATCGCTGGGTGTGGATGTGACCAAACACAAAACACCCGGCCATCCGATGGTTGTCGGCCACTTGGACGGGGATGGCCCGCACCTGCTGTTTTACGGCCACTACGACGTGCAACCCGTTGATCCGCTTGACCTTTGGGACAACCCCCCGTTTGAACCCGGCATCAGTGACACCCCCAACGGCCGCGTCATTCGCGGGCGCGGCGCATCTGACGACAAGGGCCAGTTGATGACCTTTGTCGAAGCCTGCCGCGCGTGGAAGGCCGTGCATGGCACCCTGCCCTGCAAGCTGACCTTCCTGTTCGAGGGCGAGGAAGAATCCGGCTCGCCATCCCTCGTGCCCTTCATGGAGGCGCACAAAGACGAACTTTGCTGCGATCTGGCGCTGATCTGCGACACCAGCATGGTCGCCCCAGGTGTGCCGTCGATCGCCAGCCAGTTGCGCGGGATGCTCAAGGATGAATTTACCCTGCATGGCCCTGCGATGGACCTGCATTCGGGCCATTATGGCGGCCCCGCCGTGAACCCCCTGCGCGAAATCAGCCGGATCATCGCCAGCTTTCACGATGATAGCGGGCGCGTTGCCGTGGAGGGCTTTTATGATGGCGTGAACGAGATTGGCGACACCCTGAAACGCCAGTGGGAGAACAGCGGCTTTGACGAGGCTGATTATCTGGCCAACGCCGGCCTGACCCGTGCCAGTGGCGAGGCGGGCTATTCCACACTGGAACAGCAATGGGCGCGCCCGACATTGGAGATCAACGGGCTGTGGGGCGGCTATCAGGGGGCGGGATCAAAAACCGTGATTCCGGCGCAGGCCCATTGCAAGATCACCTGCCGCCTTGTGGGCGACATGGACCCCGACATGCTGCGCGACAAGGTGCGCGCCCATGTCGAAGGGCAGTTACGCCCCGACACCCGCGTCACTTGGGACAACGATCTGGAAGGATCAAAAGCCGCCGTGATGAACATCGACCGGCCCGAATTCGAGGCCGCGCGCCACGCCCTGTCGGATGAATGGAACCGCGAAGCGGTGTTTGTCGGCATGGGCGGATCAATCCCGATCGCGGGCCATTTCAAGGACGTGCTGGGCATGGACGCGATGCTGATCGGCTTTGCCCAGGAAGACGACCGCATCCACAGCCCGAACGAAAAATACGACCTGCGCAGTTTTCACAAGGGCATCCGAAGCTGGGCGCGTGTCTTGGACGCCCTGACGTGATCAGGCGGCTTCTGAACTGGGCGTTTTGGGGGATTGGCACGCTGATCGCCCTTGTGGTTCTCACCTGGCCTGCCTTCATGCCGGAGCGCGGCGCACGCGGGCTTTGGGCCACCGATGGCTACGGGCTGGTGCTTGATATCGGGCGGTTCCGGCTGGACGTCTACGAGGTCAACAGCGCGACTTGCCTGACCTATCTGACCGGCCCCGCCCATTCCCTTGCCCTGCGCGCGCTGGCAAATGCGGATTTTTCGGCCACGGACGGTGTGCTGACAATCAACGTGCAAGGCACGGTGAACCCCATCATTGCCACCCCCATCGCCGCACTGCCCGCCCGTTGCGGCACCACCCCGCAGCCCGGCACCCCGCGCGAAAACTTTGAGGCGATGTGGACCGTGATGAACGAAAACTATGCCTTCTTTGATCTGCATGGTGTCGATTGGGCCGCGCGCTATGACCAGTTTGCGCGGCAATTCACCGACGATCTGGACGATACCGCCACCTTTGATCTCATGACGCAGGTTCTGGCACCTTTGGATGATGGCCACACCTATATCGTCGCCCCTGCCCTGTCGCGCGGCTTTAGCCCCGCCACCTATGTGGATTGGGCCGAGGAGCGCACTGCATTTCTTGAGGTTCCCCGCGCGCGCGGCCTGACCAGCGTTGCAAACACAGGGCTGGAATACGGCGTGCTTGAGGGCAATACCGGCTATGTCCTGATCCGGCACATGGGCGCGAACGCGGGCCTGTTTGGCACCGAGGACGGGCTGGCCAGTGACGGATTCGCCGAAGTGGCGGGCGCCTTGGCCAATACCGATGCGATCGTCATCGACCTGCGCCTGAACCCCGGTGGATCAGACAGTGTCGGGCTGACATACGCGGGATTTTTCGCAACCGAACCGTTGCTCTGCTGCACCAAGGTGACGCGCAACGCCAACGGCTTTGGCGACCCGTTCGAAATCATGGTTTCGCCAGCCGGACCGCGCGCATTGACCCAACCTGTGACGCTGCTGACCAGCGGCTATTCCGCAAGTGCGGCTGAGATATTCACCCTTGCAATGCGCGACCTGCCACAGGTTACGGTCGTGGGTGAAGCGACTGCGGGCGGACAATCCGACATTATGGAAGTGACCCTGCCCAACGGCTTTGTGCTGGGCTTGTCGCATCAGCGCTATTTTGCGGCCGATGGCTCGCTTTATGAACGGATTGGCGTGCCGCCTGATATCGTATCCGCCTTTGACGCCGACGCGATGCGCCGTGGCGATGACCCGCAACTGGATGCGCTCCTGCGCGATTAGGATTTCAGCACCACCGCGCGCACCGCCTTGGCCACCAGCAAGGCCCAGGGCGCGGCATGCAGCAGCAGATCAAAGATATCGACGGGCCGCGACAGCCTGCCCGCAACCAGCATCTTGAGCTTTTCCCAGATATGCGGTTCGGGGAAAAAGGGCGCAAGGCCCAGCGTGAGTGCCGCAAGGATCGCGAGGGTCCACGGGATTTGATCAAGGAATTGCATGCTCTGCCCTTTCGTTACGGGATGACATAAGGGCAGAGTGGCAGATAATCCATGCCAAAAGCGGAATGTATTGTCGCAGGCCTTCGCGCATGGTCCAAAAGATCTGATCGGCGGCCCGTGGGTGGGCGATGCAACCATGCCGTCGTCGCACTTTATGGTGGCCGCAGTCATCTTGCCTGGCGGTGTCGCGCCCGGCTGGCATATCGCCGACCCGTGGGGCGGGCCGCCGATCAGACCGGCGCCTGCGGCTTGATTCCGGTCTGCGTCACGGCATCAATCAAAGGGGAAAAGTGGCGCGGTTGACGGGGCTCGAACCCGCGACCTCCGGCGTGACAGGCCGGCACTCTAACCAGCTGAGCTACAACCGCGCATCACGCATCAAGACGTTTCAGGGGGCAGTGTGGCGCGGTTGACGGGGCTCGAACCCGCGACCTCCGGCGTGACAGGCCGGCACTCTAACCAACTGAGCTACAACCGCTCACTGCCCGCCCAAGGGTGTCCTCAAGCGTGACCTGCCTTCTAGGATGCACCTTGCACCCCGTCAAGCGCGAAGCGCACCAAATCAGCGGCATTTTTCGCCCGCCAGGGCCACCGACCCGAAGCCGCGCCCCCTGATTTACAATAAATCATTGAATTGCAGGATGTTCCGCGTCATTCTGCATCCTGTCGCAAGACAAATGCCACCCTGGGGAGGGTCACATATGACGATGTCTCGCCGGACATTTCTGTCCGCAAGCGCTGCGGCTTTGTCCGCTGCCGCCACACCGGTGCGCGCCCGACCGCTGATTGCCCTGCCCGACGATATCGTCGAAAGGGACGGCGCGACAATCACCGCCATCAGCACGCCTTCGCCCGTGGTGGCGATGACATTTGATGACGGGCCACACCCCAGCCTGACGCCACGCCTGCTGGATCTGCTGGCGGCGCGCAATCTGCGCGCGACCTTCTACCTGATTGGTAACCGTGTGGTGCAATACCCCGCCATCGCCCGCCGGATCGCCGCCGAGGGGCACGAGATTGGCAACCACAGCTGGTCGCACCCGTTTCTGGACGGCTATTCCGACGGCGCTGTCATCCGTGAGATCGATCGCACTACGGATGCGATCTATCAGATCACCGGCCGCCCACCGGTTACGTTTCGCCCACCCTACGGCGCATTCAACCGCCGCCAGCGCCTGATGCTGCACGCGGCGCGCTCCATGCCCACGG
Source organism: Octadecabacter sp. SW4 (assembly GCF_008065155.1). Taxonomy (NCBI): domain Bacteria; kingdom Pseudomonadati; phylum Pseudomonadota; class Alphaproteobacteria; order Rhodobacterales; family Roseobacteraceae; genus Octadecabacter; species Octadecabacter sp. SW4. Next base: position 1,788,579 of record NZ_CP042819.1, read on the forward strand.
TCCTGTGGTCGGTTGACCCGCAAGACTGGCGCCGCCCCGGCGCCTCTGTGGTCGCCGACCGGATTCTTGGACATTCCAGCTCGGGGTCGATCATCCTGAGCCATGATATCCACAGCGGCACGATTGACGCGATGCCCCGCGCGCTGGACGGGCTGACCGGGCGCGGCCTGCGCTTTGCCACGATGTCGCAAATGCTGGGCTGGCCCACATGGCAAAACCGCAATTTTCGCCGGGTCATTCAGGCCGCAAGCTAGGGAACAGACCGTTAACTTTAGTCAATGCGTGCCGCCTTCGGATGCCAAATAATCATGGCATGGAGAAGGAGAACACCATGAAGAAACTTAGTATTGCTTTTGCTTTGACCGGCTTGCTGGCCGCATGTGAAGACCCGCTGGGAACGGCACAGACCGGTGTCGCCAGTGACAGCGACATCGTGACAACGGCTGTCGATGACAATCAGGATCGCGACCAGGATCACACACAAACCCAGGGTGGGCGTCCGTAAGGTTCACCACTGCACCGACATTGGCACAGCCCCCGGACCCCGCAACATCGGGGCACGGGGGCTGTCGCTGTTGCGACGTTGATCAAGATCAAAGCATCTTTATGTTTGAATGCTTATAGTCCTCCCACGACCCCTTGCCCAAGGTCTGCGATGCGCAGCCTGATACAGCGCAAGTTATTTCAACGGCGCTGGTGCGTCCCACCCCGCCCTGCAAGAGAGGCCGCATGTCAACGTCACTTTTGAAACAATCCCCGCCACAGCCCACCAGATACTGGTTCGATCACGTTCTTGATCCCGATCAAAGTGCAAGGTTCCGCGCCGTGCTGACGACGCACAGCCGCCACTATGCGGCTGGCCGTCTGATAAAAAGCGACGCCGACGACAGTCACGCGATCTATGTGGTGATGGATGGTTGGGCCAGTATTTTCAAATCTATGCCCGAAGGCCAGACGCAGATCATCGATTTTGGCCTGCCGGGGGATTTCTTTGATCTGACCTCGGTGGACGGCGTGACCGTTGCTATGGGGCTTGAGACAGTGACAGACGCCACCATCGCCGCCGTCCCCCTGGCCGAATGGCTGGCGCTTGAACGCGCCGTGCCGCAGCTGGCCCAGGTCAACACGATGGAAGCGGCAGCGATCCGGACGCGGATTGCCGAACGGATGCTGCGGCTGGGGCGCGGCAAGGCCGACGAACGTCTGGCCTATGCCTTTCTGGAAATGGGCGTGCGCACCGGCGCGATGCGCGACGACACAATCGATTGCTATCATATGCCCGTCACCCAACAACAGATCGGCGAACTGATGGGGCTGACGGCGGTGCATGTCTGCCGCACGCTGCGGCGGATGGCGCGGCAGGGTCTTGTTTCGACGGCCGATCACATTGACCTTTGCATCTGCGACAGGGCGGCCCTTGAAGACCTTGCCGGGATCACTGCCGAAACTTTGGCACAGGAAATCCAGCCCTGAGATCCTCGGGCTTGACGCGCAGCGGTTTGCGGGAGCGTTGCTCGACGATCTCGCCAAGGGTTTCGCCCGCCAGATGTTCACAGAAATCTTCGGCAATCATATCAAGGGTCAACAGCCCGACAACCCGCCCGCTGGCATCAAGAACCGGCAGGCGGCGCACCTGAAAGTCAGCCATCAACACTGTCGCATCCCGCACATCCTGATCGGGCGAACAGGTCAGCGGATCAAGGGTCATGAAGCGCGCGATGGGCTGCGCAAGTGCCGGTGCGCCAAACGGCGTGAGTTTGGTCGCGATATCACGGTCGGTGACGATCCCGACCAGCCGGTTCCGGTCAAGAACCAGCACCGCCCCGATATCGTCCTCGCGCATCATCGTTGTCACGGCAAGAACGGTCGCATCGGGACCAACCGTCACGGGTGGATGATCAATTAGACTTTTTACACGCATCGTCGTTTCCGCAGCTTCAAGCGCGACACAGGGGCCTTCATTCGTCCCGCACCTCGCGCCACATATGTGTAAACGTCCCATCGTTCACCTGCTTGCGCATTATCCTTTATCAATGCTCTGCGATTTTTATTTTGCTGCCCCATGCCAAATCCACAGCGCTTAACTTTCGTTAATTTTCGGTCCCCTACGACACATTAGAATGATGGCATATTTCTTCGATTCACCCGCTGCGGGTGTTGTCGCGGATATCAATTTGCGAGGAGACGAGACAATGGCAACACCAATCAACCCGGGCACCGAAGTCGACTTTGATCAGCCGCTCAATACCGATCCCGATTTTACATCGACCCATGTTTTCAGCACCAATGACATCACCGGCACCTTTGACGGGCAGACCCAGGGCGCGGATGGCGGCTTTGTTGATTTCACTGGCGACAATGGTACCAAGGTAACCAAGGACGGCGTGACGCTCTATCCGATCGACAGTGAATTCGGGTTCTATGTCACTGATTTCGTCGGGGCCGAGGACAAGGTGCTGGATGGCGATTACGCCGAAGGCTGGGCCGGTGATCTGATGATCGGCGGCGTTCAGGCCGGTGTCGTCATTTCCGATGCGCCCACCGACACCTTCAAGACCCCTGCCGTTCTGGGCACGTGGCTGGCGGGGATCGGCGGCACCACCGTCAAAGCCTCGACCGAACACTACACGGTCATGCAACATATTCTTTCGGACCAGAAATTTCCCGGTGATCCAGACGCGGCATATGAACTGGATGACAACCTGATCCTCAAAAGCCAGAATCTGGCCTGGGATGGGCATTACGTGCAAGAGCTGCTCGACAATGCCGCAGTCTTTGGGGTGACGGACGCCAATCAGGACGGCGTTCTTGACATCAAGGATCTGCTGAACCCCAACGAAAGCACCGTGTCCTACGACATCGCCTATAGCACCGATTATTCGGTGACGATGAAGGACGATGGCAAGCTGCTTTATCGCTGGGGCAACACGATCAAACGGCCCAACGATGTGCGCCTGGAAGCCACGCTGGACACCCCCGACGAATGGAAAGAAACCGACGAGGTATCGGGCCTGAAAAAGCTCTTTGCGATCAGCGCGGCCGAACTTGTGATCCACCACACGATCACCAACAACCCCAACGATCAGGTCCGCCCCGAAGATTTCGAGAACGAATCCGCGATTGGCACCCTGCCCACCTATGCGGTCATCGAAGACTACGAAGGCGATCTGGGCCGCACCGTCTGGGTCACGACGGATGACTACTATGCGGGGGACGGCACGCTTTACGCGGCGGGCACGATCTTGCGTGACACGATGCTGGCGGATGCGGTCACAGGGTCGCTCCCCGATCTGATCGGATCAATGTCGGACGATCTTGAACTGGGCTTTACCAACGCCTGGTATACAACGATGGACCGCGAACCGTTCGAGCCTGTCCTGAACGCGGATGGCACCGAATATATCACCGGCCCACGCTGGCGCCTGCTGCCTGACAAATACGGTCAGGACCTGCCCAGCGTCACAATCCCGCTTGACCCCAGCGATCCGCCGCCCATTCAGAACGGCGAGGAAAAATACGAGGTCGGTGCAGAAACCCAGACCGTGTTGAACCTGCTCGATTGGGCAACCGACATTTCGCCGCTCAGCATCAGTGCGGGCTGGCAGGACAACGCCGGATCGGTCTCGGTGAACGGCCTGAACCTGACAGATGATTTCGACGTTGCCGTCTATATCAAGGGCGATACCAAACCCGCGACAGTCTATAGCGCCGAACTGCTGGTGGACTATGACGAAATCGCGCTGCACGCGACCGGAGCGACGGTCACCGGAACGGCGGGCGATGACTATCTTGTCGGGATTGGCAGCAACGCCTTTACAGGTGGTGCCGGGTCGGACCTGTTTGTGCTGTCCTATGGCACATCGGTCAGCGATGTGATCACCGCCAGCACGATTGCCGACTTTGAAATCGGCGCAGACAAGCTGGGCCTGATCGGCTTTGACGGGCTGGTGCATTTCGACACCGACACGGTGGCCGGCACCGCGATGATCACCCAAGGCGTGTCGGGCGATGATCTGACGGTCTATGTCGACGGTGAACTGGTGGCGACACTGACAGGCGTGGCGGCACAGCTTGGCATTGATGACGGGTCGGTCGATCCGGGCGAAGGGCTGAGCATGCTTGACGACTTCTTTGTCTCCAACCCAGATTCTGCATCCGTGAATGACGATCCGCTGACCGTCACGGGCACAGCGGGCGAAGATCTGCTGACGGGCGCCAATAACGACGATGTCATCAGCGGGTTCGGCGGCGCTGATGAAATCTACGGGCTGGACGGTGATGACGACATCGCCGGCGGAACAGGCGCCGACCTGATCTATGCGGGTGGTGGCGATGACACCGTTCTGGGTCAGGGTCAGGATGATATCATCTTTGGCGAAGCCGGGCTGGATTCGATCGCTGGCGGCTCGGGCAATGACGAAATCCACGGCGGAGCCGACAATGACCTGCTTGCCGGTCAGGGCAACAACGACACCGTTTACGGTGACGCCGGCGACGATGTCATAACCGGTGACGCAGGCTTGGACGCGCTTTTTGGTGGCGACGGCGATGACGTCATGGATGGCGGTCTTGGCGGCGATCTGCTTGACGGCGGCACGGGCAACGACACCATGACCGGTGGCAACCACGCCGATACTTTCGTGTTCGGGCTTGGCTACGATGCCGACACAGTCACCGACTACGAAACCGGCATCGACAAGATCGAAATCGACGATGCCCTTTGGGGTGGCGGGCTGACCGCGAGCCAAGTCGCGGACACTTACGCGACCCTCGATGTCACCGGCACGATCGTTACCTTTGATTTCGGCACTGGCGATATTCTGGAACTGCAAAACAGCGCCGGGCTTGACGTCGCCGCAATCGCGCTGGACCTCAATATCGTCTAGGCGCGCATGACATTGATCGAGGGTGGGGAACCACCCTCGATTTTTTGTGCGCAAAGGGTGGGGCAGACCGCCATTGCGCTAAATTACGGGCGGCGTTCGGGCAGCGGGATGTGGTCCTGATCATCGCCCACAGGCAGTTGAAAGCGCCCGTTGGCCCAGTCACCGGCCCGCCATGCCTCTTTGGCCGCATCAATCCTGTCGCGGCTTGAAGCAACGAAATTCCACCAGATATGGCGCGGCCCGTTCAAGGTGGCCCCACCCAGCAGCATGATCCGCGCGCCCTGATCGCCCGCGCGCAGGCTGACATTGTCGCCGGGGCGAAACACCATCATCTTTCCCGCATCAAAACGCTGGCCCGCCACATCAACGGCCCCCTCCAGCACATAGGCACCGCGGTCTTCGTGATTGTCAGGCAGCGGAATGGCCGCGTCCGCATCCAGAATCGCGTCCAGATAAAACATCTCCGACGGGGTCGCCACTGGGGCCGCCTCGCCGTAGGCCGTGCCAAGGATCAGGCGCACCTGCTTGCCCTCTCCCTGTAGGACCGGCAGATCATCGGCTGGCGCATGGACAAAGGCCGCGGGGTCATCCTCGCGCTCTTCTGGCAGGGCGATCCAGCTTTGAATGCCGAACAGGCTGACCGGGCGAACATCATCATCCATCCGTTCGGAATGGGTAATGCCGTGACCCGCCGTCATCAGGTTGACGGCCCCGGGCGTGATCCACTGATCCGTGCCAAGGCTGTCGCGATGATGAATGCGACCGCTGTGCAGATAGGTGACCGTTGCCAGCCCGATATGGGGATGCGGGCGCACGTCGACCCCCTGCCCGGTCAGGATTTCCGCCGGGCCCATCTGATCGAAAAAGATGAATGGGCCAACCATCTGCCGTTTGGGCGCTGGCAAGGCGCGCCGCACCGCAAAGCCCCCCAGATCACGGGCGCGCGGCACAATCACGGTTTCAATCGCATCCACGGCGTCACCTGTGGGGCAATCGGGATCAAGGGCTGGATTCCAACTCATGCGCGTTCCTCCTGTGATCATGATATAACGCGGGGCAGGCGCGCACCAAGGGGTGAATGCGGAGGGGGCATGTGCGAGGGCGCACAATAAAGCGGTGAATAGTGTCAGTCGGGATTTTCTTGTATCGAGAGGTGCGCGAACGCGTTTCCAATGGGAAACGCTGCCTCGCGCTCCACAAATTTGCTTTGCAAATTGGTGGTTGGTGGGTCGTGAGAGGCTCGAACTCCCGACCTAGCGTGGCTTGCGCAGCAAACGCGCGTTCGGTCGGGCCACCCGCAGCGAGGATCATATCAACCTGAAAAGAGGTGGACAGGTGGTGGGTCGTGAGAGGCTCGAACTCCCGACCTAGCGTGGCTTGCGCAGCAAACGCGCGTTCGGTCGGGCCGCCCGCAGCGAGGATCATATCAACCTGAAAAGAGGTGGACAGGTGGTGGGTCGTGAGAGGCTCGAACTCCCGACATCTTCGGTGTAAACGAAGCGCTCTACCAACTGAGCTAACGACCCGCGCGGCATCATCTAGCTGCCCCGACGGATTGACGCAAGCCCCCTCTTGGCCGCTGATGAAATTCAATCCGTTTGCGGCGTGATTTCAGCGTGTTGACGGTTCGCGACGTGGTGGATCACACCCTGCCCGCCGGGAAGCTCCGCGACCCGATCAAGCCCCCAGCCCATCGCCAGCGTGCGCAGGAACCGCGAGGTAATTCCGTGGGTGACAATCACGCTTGGCCCTGTCAGTGCCTCGAGAAATGCGGCGCAACGATCCTGCATCACGGCAAATGGCTCTCCGCCCGGGGCGGCGGCGTAGAAGTCCAGAAAATGCGCATCGGCGTGCAAATCGGTCTGGGCGCGGATTTCGTCGCGGGTGGCACCGGTCCAACGGCCAACGGATATTTCGCGCAGGCGGGCATCCTCGATCACCACGCCCTGCCCGCCAGTCATCAACTGGGCCGTGGCGCGCGCGCGCCCCATCGGGCTGGTGTAAAACCGGTGGCTGGCGGGTGTGATCCCGAGGCGCGCAAGCTGCGCCCCCACAGCCTTGGCCTGCGCGATCCCTTGCGCGGTCAGCGGGGAATCCAGATCGCCCTGCCAGCGCCCGGCAAGGTTCCATTCGGTTTGGCCGTGACGGATCACGAATATTTCGGGGATCGGTTTCATCGGGCGGCCTTCAACGTAAAAAGGCGCACCTATGACAGTGCGCCTCTGAATTCTGGTGGGTGATAAGAGATTTGAACTCCTGACATCTTCGATGTGAACGAAGCGCTCTACCACTGAGCTAATCACCCGATGGCGGGCGTTCTAGCCTTACTCGGCAGCCTCTGCAAGGGTCTCGTTCGCTGCGGCTGTTTCGGCGTTCTGACGCACTTTGACGATCATCATCTTGCCATTGGTCAGTTGTTTTTCACGGTTCACCTTCAGCTTGCCCAGCGGGTGCGCGATCATCTCCTCGCCCTGCGACAGGCTGCGGCCAAGGACGGCCAGCATTGCCTCGACCACAGGTTTGACGTCCTTTTTCTTCATGCCCGATTCCAGAACGACACGGTCGATCAGCTCTTTCTTGCGCACGGTCGGGCCAGCCACAACCGGCGCGGCCGAAGCCACAACGGTCGGTGTGGGCGCAGGTGCGGCGGCGGGTGCCGCCTTGATCGCGGCGGCCTTGGGCTTGGCGGCGGTCGTTTTGGCCTTGGCCGTCGTGGTTTTCGCGCGGGCCGTGGTGGTTTTCGTCGCCGTCGTGCTCTTCTTGGCAGTTTTCGTGGTGCGGGTTGCCATGCTGGCCTCCAAGTGTTTCGATTATGGAAACAATAGCCTGTCACGCGGGGCTTGGATACCGTGTTCACACGTCAAATTGGCCAGTGTTGCATTTTACCTGTGATCAGCCGGCCGCTCGGCACGGGTTCCGCTGCAAGCGCCCGCGCGGCAAAGGCGGGATGTGGAACGTCGCGTCTTTCTGGCCCAAGCGGACCTTTGTCACGGTCTGCGTCCAGGTTTCCGAGGCGCCCCCCGCGATGCCCTTTCGCTTTTACATACGTCATACGGGCTTATTCTTTTTGCGCAATCCAGGTCACATAGCCACTGACAGGATCCCCAAATCATCTATTATGTGGTTCACTTCCTTCGAGGGTGCGCGGCGCGAAGCGGGCGGATGATCGCAAGGTCGTCAACGATATCTCCAATCAGGGAATCAAGCGGTTTTCTCTGACAGGATTTCATCTGCGATGCGCAGCACGTCGCTCAGGAACCCGTCAATATCCTCACGCTGGGTGCGGTGATTGTTGAAGGCACAACGAAGCCCATGCTTGCCCTGCACTGTTGTGTCAGAAGGCACCGCGAGCCCGCGCTCCTGAATCCGAAGCATGATTTCGGTGTTGAGGATTTTGGCCGCATCTTCCTCCGTTTCCATATAGCGGAAGCACACGATATTGAGGTCTACCGGAGCGATCAGTTCGAGAAGCGGATGCGCCTCAATCTGCCCAGCCATATAGCGGGCAAGGGCAATGTCCTGCGCAATAAGCCGCCCGAACTTTGCGGAACCTTGTTCCTTGAACGCCATCCATATCTTCAAAGCGCGAAAGCCCCGGCTGAGTTCCAGGCCGTAATCCGCGAGGAACTTGCCCGCAATCATCCCACGCTCCTGGAGTTGCAGATAGGCGCCGTGCATCTCGAATGTCGAAAAATGCGCCTCGGGATCCTTGATCAGAACGGCTCCCGCTTCGAAGGGTGCGTGAAGCCATTTATGTGGATCAATGGCGACAGAGCCCGCCCGCTCGATTCCGGCGACCAAATGGGCGTGATCCGGGGCAAGACGCAGGACTCCGCCGATACAGCCATCCACATGGAACCAAAGGCCTTCTCGCTCGCAGAGATCAGCAATCGCCGTCAGGTCATCTATCGCTCCGGTGTTCGTCGTCCCTGCCGTCCCGATCACGCAAGCCGGTTGCAGCCCATTGGCGCGGTCCTGCGCGATCGCGGCCCCAAGCGCATCGAGCCGCATCCGCTGACTGTCGTCACTTTGGACCTCTACCAAAGCTCTTGAGCCCAGACCCAGTGTCTCTAACGCCTTCTGGTGGCAACTGTGCACCTGATCGGAGGCATAAAAGCGCAGCGGCCTTTTCAGCGCGGCGATACCTTCCTTGCGTACGTCATACCCGGCGGCAAGGTTGCGGATCACGGTATGCGCCACAAGGTTCGCCATCGACCCGCCGCTGGTCAGGGTGCCACTTGAGGTTTTGGGAAAGCCCGCAATCTCCTTCAGCCAATCGACGACTTGCTGTTCGATCTGGGCCGCGCCCGTGTTGCCGCCTCCAAGATTGCTACCTTCCACTGCAGCAAGAAAATCGCCCAAAGCTCCGGTGAAATTGCTGGCACCCATATACCATCCCCAAAAGCGAGGATGGACATTACCCATCGGGTAAGCACCGACGGTTTCGCGATATTCATTGTAGACTTGATCCAGAGGCGCGGAGTCTTCGGGTAGGCCAGACTGGAACCTGACGCGGACCTCGTCGGGCATCGGCCGCCAAACGGGACGCTCTCGGACCTTATCCAAATGGTCCACCGCCTCGTCAACGATCTTGTGTGCGAGTGCGCGACTGGCGTCCCAATCGTCCGGATCAAGGGTTTCTTTCCTGGTGTTTCCCACAGGCTGCGTCCTTATATGAAAAAAGAAAATTTGCAGAAAAATGCATTTGGCGCAAGTGATCTACGGTCAGGACGGACATCAAGTCATGAGGGCATGCGCAGATTGAATATCCTTGGACTCCCGTCTTGCGGCGTGGCGTTTGGGGATGGATTTCGTTAGGCCCAACGGCCGCTTCGTCGCGCGCCCCGTTATTGCTGCGACCGTTTTCGCGGCGTCGCGCCCGACTGGCCCCTCATCCACGCCGCGGCCTGATCCGCAACCTCCGTTCCGGCACATAACCGACTGTTGATTCCCAAGGTGCGCAATCGGTCTTGGCTTCGGGTTTCGCCGTGTTAACGTGGTCGCCAAGAGTCACGGTGCAATTCAAAAGGTTGGGGCATGGGCGCGAATGAAAGTATCTGTTTTCAGCACGAAACCATATGACGAACGCTTTATGGCAGCGGCCAATCAAGGCCAGCACGAGCTGGTGTTCCTTGACGTCCGCCTGTCACCCAAGACCGCATCACTGGGGTGCGGCTGTGGCGCCGTCTGCGCATTCGTGAATGACGATCTTGGCGCGGACGTCATTGCAGAACTCGCGCAGTCGGGCGTTCGGTTGATCGCGCTGCGCTCGGCCGGTTTCAACCACATCGATCTTGCGGCGGCGCAGAAAGCAAACATGGCGGTGGCGCGGGTTCCTGCCTATTCGCCACACGCGGTCGCCGAGCACGCGGTCGCTCTGATCCTGACCCTGAACCGGCAACTTCATCGCGCCTATAACCGCGTGCGCGATGGTAATTTTGCACTTGATGGCCTTCTTGGGTTTGATCTTTGGGGGAAAACTGTCGGTATCATCGGCACCGGCCAGATCGGCGAAAACGTTGCGCGCATCCTGAACGGGTTTGGATGCAACTTGCTTGCCTTTGATCCCTACGAAAACCCCAACTGCACCGATCTGGGGGTTCGCTACGTTGATCTTGATGACCTCCTGCGCGCCAGCGACATCATCACGCTGCAATGCCCGCTGACGCCGCAAACGCACCACCTGATCGACGCGGATGCGATCGCAAAAATGAAGCCGGGTGTGATGCTGATCAATACCAGTCGTGGTGCGGTGGTGGATTCATCCGCCCTGATCGGCGGGCTCAAAAGCGGCGCGCTTGGCAGCGTCGGTCTTGATGTCTACGAAGAAGAGGCGGACCTGTTTTTCGAAGACCTGTCCCAGACGTTCATCCGCGATGATGTCTTCGCACGGCTTTTGACCTTTCCCAACGTCCTGATCACGGGCCATCAGGGGTTCTTTACCCGTGAAGCCCTAAAGGCGATTGCGGAAACGACGATCGCCAACATCACGGCATTCGAACGCGATGGCGTGCCGGTTCATCCGGTGCCGATGCCAGGCGACAGATAGGTGGTGGCGGCACTTCTCGCGGCGGCACCGCTTGCGGTTATTCTGGTCGGCATGGGGGTCATGCGGTGGTCCGCGATTGTCGCGGGCCTGTGTGGCCTCGTTGTTGCACTGGTGCTTGTCCTAACGGCGTTCCAGCCGCCCCCCGCGACGGGCAATGCCTTGGCCAGCCTGATGGGCGGTGTCGCCGCCGAGGCCAGCCACGCGACCTTCACGATCCTCATGATCATCCTGCCGGCTTTGGCCATCTTTGAATTTCAGAAACAGACGGGCGCGATTGCCCGTATCCGGGACGCGCTGACGTCACTGACGAGCGACCGCCGCCTTCAAGCCATTCTGATCGCCTGGTTCTTTGGTCTGTTCATGGAAGGCGCCGCCGGTTTTGGGACGCCGGTTGCCCTTGCAGCGCCTTTGCTGGTCGGACTTGGATATGCGCCGGTCAGAGCCCTGGTTCTCGCGCTTTTGGGTCATGCCGCGGGCGTGTCATTCGGCGCGGTCGGCACGCCGGCGCTGGCGCAGATCGCGATAATCGGCGGGTCCGGGACAGAGATCGCGGTCAGGACAGCCACATTGCATGCCGTTGCCGCGCCGTTCCTGTTGCTGGCGACGGTCCGGCTTGCCGCAAGCGGCCCGCTATCGCGCAAAGACGTGCTTTGGACGGCCCTCGCGGCGCTGTGCTTTCTGATCCCGTCGCTGGTCATTGCCGCCGTGGTGGGACCGGAATTGCCGACGCTTGCAGGTGCCTTGATCGGCGGAGCCGTGTTCATTGCTGTGCTGCGGCGTGGACAGGGGCCGACCGGGCTGAATTTCCGATCACTTGTGGCCGATCTGTCCCCCTACCTTTTGATTCTACTGCTTGTTCTGCTCACGCGGTTGATCCCCCCCTGCAGCAAAGCCTGAGCGGGATTACCTTGAGTTGGACACTCGGCGAAAGCTACAGCGGGTCTTACCAACCGCTTTATCATCCCGGCACGATGTTGTTTGCAGGTCTGCTGGTTGCAGCCATTGCAAAAGGTCAGGGCGCTGTGCTGCGCGGGGCCTTGATGGCCGCCCTGAACCGCCTGCTGCCCGTCGCGCTGGCCCTTTTGGTGATGCTGGCGCTGTCGCGGCTGATGGTCCATTCCGGGATGATCGCGAGCCTTGCCGCAGCCGCCGCCAGCGTCGGCCCGGCCTGGCCGATCATTGCCCCGTTCATCGGGGTCCTCGGGACCTTCATCACCGGATCAGCCACGGCCTCGAACATCCTGTTCACCGACCTACAGGTCTCGACGGCCCAAAGTCTGTCCTTGCCCGTGCCCTCGCTGATTGCGGCACAGGGCTTCGGGGCGGCAATCGGCAACATTATCGCCCCGTATAACATCATCGCGGGCAGCGCGACCGTCGGCCTGACAGGACGCGAAGGCGAGGTCCTGGAGCGTACGCTGTTGCCCTGCCTGTTATATGCAGGTGCGGGCGCGGCCGTCTCGTTTCTTGCCATCTATCTGATTTAACGGCTTCGTTGCAACATGCGCCAAGGTCCGACGAGAGGGACAAACTCGCCCTTCGTTGCGGCTGCGCCAATGTGGGCTTTCGGCGACTGCAAATCGGAATTCCCAAGCTCACCTTATGGCTTCGTCTTGTAATTTGGCGTCTGATTTTGCACCGTCTCGACGCAATTCAAGAATTTCTGGTCGGGAAGAGTCTATACGGCTTAGTCTGTTTCAAAGCTATGATCGGACGCGACATGACCAAGCGACAGAATTACAAGACCATGTGTCCGATGAATTGTCATCCGACGCTTTGCGGGATGGATGTTACGATTGAAGACGGCCAGCTTGCGTCAATAAAGGGTGATGATACGAACCCAGACAGCGAAGGGTTCTTGTGTATGCGCGGCAAAGCTGCCCACGAGATCGTATCAAACCAGCACCGGCTCCTTAAGCCCCTGACACGGACGAAGCGCGGCAGCGAAGATTGGTCCGAGACCACTTGGGACGGCGCATTGGACGTGATGGCGACCCATATGCAAGCCGTGGGCAGAGAGGCCGTCGGTTTTTGGCAGGGACACGGGAACTGGGCGAATGACTATGCCTTTGGGTTGAAGCGCGCCCAGATGGACAGATTTGCAAACCTCTATGGCTGCCAGTTCTGGAACCCGGCAATGATCTGTTGGGGATTGGGAGGGTTCGGCCTTGGCATCACAGGCGCACTTGAGACCTCGACCAAGGAAGACCTGAGTGCAAACTCGGAAATGGTCATTCTTTGGGGTGCAAATACTGTCAGTCAGGCTGCGACGCTGAAACATGTCGAGATTGCAAAACGGCGCGGCGCGCGGATCGTGGTCATTGACGTGCGCAAAACCGAAGCCTCAGCGCTGGCGGATGACGTGGTTCTTGTCAGGCCGGGCACGGATGCAGCACTTGCCTTGGCTATGATACAGGTCATCCTGGAAGACGAGTTGTGGGACAAGGCCTTTATCGAGGCTCATACCGTTGGATTCGAGGCATTGGCCCAACATATCAAACCGATGACACCGCAATGGGCCGAAAAGCAAACGGGCGTTTCCCACGAACAGATCACCGCTTTGGCCCGCACATATGCTTCGTCGCGGGCCGCCATGATTGTGATTGGCGGCTCATCTCTTCACAAAGGTAACAACACCTGGGACGCGGCGCGGGCAATCTCTTGTCTTCCTGGCTTGACCGGCAATTTCGGTCGTCCAGGAGGCGGCATCGGGCCACGCCATGGCGGGCGAAGCCACGGTGCGGGCTTTGTCGATTTGTCGGCTGCCGATAGACGCAAGCCGGGTCGCTACATCCCCAACCAAATGGAGGCTATTATTGCGGCCCTCGAAAGCGGGGACGTAAAGGTCTTCGTTTCAATCGGGTCGAACGTCCTATCTTCATTTCCGGATACGAACCGAATGCGTGCTGCTCTGGGTAAAGCTGACCTTGTTGTGGCCTATGATATATTCCCTAATCAAATGATCCGCGAGGTCGCAGACATCGTTCTGCCAGGGACAATCTGGCTGGAGGAAATCGGTGCAAAGTCCACAAACACCTATGTGCATCTCTCGGACCAAGCTCTTCCGGCACAAGGAGATGCTAGGCCCGTTTATCATCTGTATCAGGGTCTCGCGCAGAGGCTAGGTGTCGAAGATGTCTATCCGTGGGACAGCCAGGAAGATGCGATGAACGCGGCTCTGGACCACGATGCAACAGGCCACACGACCGTGGCGTCAATGCGCGCCAATGGCGGGCGTGCGGCGCTGAAGGTCTCGCCCGTCGCTCACCCGGACTTCCGCTTTACAACGCCGTCAGGCAAAATCGAGTTCTATTCGCAGCGTGCCGCCGAAATGGGGCTCTCGCCGCTTCCGACCTGCACCGAGCCAGATGGAGGACAAGGCTCGCTTCATCTGGCCCACGGTCGGACATTCGCACATTTTCATTCATTCTATGATCATGCGCGTGCGCTACCCACGCTTGCGGCGCGCGAAGACGCAGCCGACCTTTGGATATCTCTTGACGATGCAAAGGAACGTGGAATCGCAAATGCGGTTGAAATTGAAGTATCCAACGAACGAGGTGCGTTCCGCGCACGCGCAAAAGTCACTGCTCGTATTCCGACCGGGACTGTCTGGATCAGGGACGGATGGCCGGGATTGAACGCGCTTACCGATGCGTCATCGGTTTTGCCAGAGTCAGCTTTGGATACCTTTGCCTTCTCAGTAGGCCAGTCCAATTACGGAGCACATGTGATGATCTCACTCCTTCAAGAACGTGAATGAACCCATGAAACTTAACGGGCGTTCGAGCTGTGCCTCCCAAGCCGACATTGGTCTGCAGCGCAGCAACGGTCGTTTTGGTCTGATTTTATACCTTCGCCGCAACATGCGCCTAGGTCCGATTCCCGCTTGGGGTTAGTGGTGGCGTAACGCTCCAGCCATCCGGCATCCGACAAAACGGCTGCGCAACCCCACGATCATCAGTCCCGATCGGATCAGCCCGGTGGCCCGTATGCTGCGGCCTAGCTTCAGACCGAAAAAGGGCGCCCGAAACGGGCACCCTTTTCTGTTACCAAATAGGCAATGGCTCGTTTTAGTGGGTCACGGCCCCTGCCCCGTCATCCGTAGATTTCAGGGCGGCGGTCGCCGCGGCTTCGTCCTCGGCCTCCTGATCCCATTCGATCGGTTCGGGCGCACGCACCAGCGCATGTTCCAGCACCTCGGAGACGTGGTTGACCGGAATGATCGTCATGCCGTCCTTCACGTTGTCGGGGATATCCACCAGGTCCTTTTCGTTTTCCTGCGGGATCAGCACTGTCTTAATGCCACCGCGCAGCGCTGCGAGAAGTTTTTCCTTCAACCCACCGATGGGCATGGCGTTGCCGCGCAAGCTGACTTCGCCGGTCATGGCGATGTCCTTGCGCACGGGGATCTGTGTCAGCACCGACACAATCGAGGTCACCATCGCCAGACCCGCGCTTGGCCCATCCTTGGGGGTGGCGCCATCGGGCACGTGCACGTGAATGTCGATCTTGTCGAATTTGGGCGGCTTCACCCCGATCTTCGGACTGATGGAGCGCACATAGCTGCTGGCCGCATCGATCGATTCCTTCATCACATCGCCCAGCTTGCCGGTGGTCTTCATCCGGCCCTTGCCTGGCAGACGCAGCGCTTCGATATTGAGCAATTCGCCCCCGACCGAGGTATAGGCCAGCCCCGTCACGACACCGATCTGGTCGGTTTCCTCGGCCAGACCAAAGCGGAATTTCTTGACGCCCAGGAAATCGTCCAGATTGTCGGCCGTGACGACCACCTTTTCAGCCTCTTTCTTGACCAGCTTGGTGACGGCCTTACGCACAACCTTGGCGATTTCGCGCTCAAGGTTACGCACCCCCGCCTCGCGGGTATAGGTGCGCACCATTTCGCGCAGCGCCTCGTCCGAGAGTTCGAACTCGCGGGGTTTCAGCCCGTGGTTCTTCATCTGCTTGGACAACAGGTGCTGCTTGGCGATCTCGACCTTTTCGTCTTCGGTGTAGCCAGCCAGCGGAATGATCTCCATCCGGTCCAGCAATGGCCCGGGCATGTTATAAGAGTTCGCGGTGGTCAGGAACATCACGTTGGACAGGTCATATTCGACCTCGAGGTAGTGATCGGCAAAGGTGCCGTTCTGTTCCGGGTCCAGCACTTCCAGCATGGCCGAGGCGGGATCGCCACGGAAATCCTGCCCCATCTTGTCGATTTCATCAAGCAAGATCAGCGGGTTGGTGGTTTTCGCCTTTTTCAACGCCTGAATGATCTTCCCGGGCATGGACCCGATATAGGTGCGACGGTGGCCGCGAATTTCGCTTTCATCGCGCACGCCTCCAAGCGAGATGCGAATAAACTCGCGCCCCGTGGCCTTGGCGACCGATTTGCCAAGGCTGGTCTTGCCCACGCCGGGAGGGCCGACAAGGCACATGATCGGGCCTTTCAGCTTTTTCGAGCGTTGCTGCACGGCCAGATATTCGACGATGCGTTCCTTGACCTTTTCCAACCCGTAGTGGTCGGCGTCCAGGATCGCCTCGGCGCGGCCCAAATCCTTTTTGGTGCGCGATTTCACGCCCCAGGGGATCGACAGCATCCAGTCAAGATAATTGCGCACCACAGTTGCCTCGGCGGACATCGGCGACATGTTTTTCAGCTTCTTCAGCTCGGCCTCGGCCTTGTCGCGGGCCTCTTTGGAAAACTTGGTCGCGGCGATCTTGTTCTCAAGCTCGGCAATCTCGCCCTCGCCCTCCTCGCCGTCACCCAGCTCCTTCTGGATCGCCTTCATCTGTTCGTTCAGATAGTATTCGCGCTGGGTGCGCTCCATCTGCGATTTGACGCGGGTCTTGATCTTTTTCTCGACCTGCAGGACCGACATTTCGCCCTGCATCAGGCCAAATACCTTTTCCAGACGATCAGATACCGACAGGGTTTCCAGCAAATCCTGCTTTTGACCGACTTCGATACCCAGATGCCCCGCGACCAGATCGGCCAGCTTGGCAGGTTCGCTGGCTTCGCCGACGGCGGCAAGGGCCTCTTCGGGGATGTTCTTTTTGACCTTGGAATAACGCTCGAATTCATTGGCGACGGACCGCACGAGGGCCGATGTGACCTCTTCGTCACCGGGCATTTCGGTCAGATATTCCGCGCTCGCCTCAAAGAAATTCGGATTGTCGATATATTGCGTGATGCGCACACGGCTGATGCCTTCGACCAGCACCTTGACGGTGCCATCGGGCAGTTTCAGCAGCTGCAGCACATTGGCCAGAACGCCGGCCTTGTAAATGCCATCACTGGCGGGATCATCGACGCTGGGGTCGATCTGGCTGGACAGCAGGATTTGCTTGTCGTCCTGCATCACTTCTTCCAAAGCGCGGACAGATTTTTCCCGGCCCACAAACAGCGGGACGATCATGTGCGGAAACACCACGATATCGCGCAACGGCAATACGGGGTAGGACGCGCTGAGTGGCTCTTGCATGCTCTTTCCTTTTCTTGGCAAGACGTGCTGCCCCGCCTGGCGGCAACATCACGTCTCCTCTCTGGTCACTAAATGTGGGGGTATGTCCCAGCGTTTCAACCATCAAGGCGCTTTTTATGCTTTCACGCAGAGTGCCGATTGCCTGCGGCCTGCGCAAGGCGCGATCACGGCATTCGTGCGAATAATTGCATCAATTTGGCGCATAGGACGGCGATTGCACAGCCGCGCCGCTGGATCAGGCCGCTGTTGCGCCGGTAATGATCAGAATAATCCGTTATCGTTTGCAGATTTATCGCTGATCACCTGCAGCACGTCCCAGTGTTCAACGATCTTGCCCTGCGCATCAAACCGAAAGATATCCATGCCCGCGTAGTCTTCACCGCCGGGCCAGATCTGATGGCAATGCAGCACCACAAGATCACCCTCGGCTATCGCGCGTTTGAACTGGGTGATCTTGCCGGGATATTCTGCGGCCATGCGTTCAAAATAGGTGATAAACGCCTCTTTTCCATCGGCCACATGCGGGTTGTGCTGGATGTAGTCGTCACCCACGTAGCGGGCAATGGCCTCGCGCGGCTGGCACTGGTTGAACATCAAATCGTAAAACGCCATCGCGTTGGCCTTGTTTGCGGCCGGATCCTGGGTCATGTCGCCCTCCGTGACTATGGTGTGGTGATCATAAGGCAGCGCGCGCGGCGTGGCAAAAACCCCCGATCTGCCATATTTCCATCACCCTGCCGCCACAGGGTTCTGGGATATCTGGCCAACCGCAACGTCAGGACGCCCGCCATGTTTCGCCGCCTTGCCCGCCGTCTTTATCGTGATCGCCGCCGCTATGCGGTGATGGTCGTCTTCTTGTTCCTCGCGGGGGCCACGACCTTCTGGGGGGTGCGCACCAGCCTGTTCAGCGTGCCAATGCCGCTGGTTGCCGGTCTGGCCTTTGTGGTGGGGATCGGTATCTTTGCGCCCCTGCTGTCGCTGCTGATCCCGCCGTGGCGCTTTACCATCGAAATCGTATCCGGGGGGCTGTTCGCACTTGCGCTGATCGGTGAGTTCATCCCCAGCTTGTCACTGCACGAGATCACGACCCGCATCGCGATCTGGGCCTTTGTCGCGATGAACCTGCTGTCCCTGCTTTACACGACTCAATTTCTGGATCGCTGGTTTATGCGCAAAGACCGCACACTCACCGCGCGCGCCACAACACGGCTGCCACAAAGCCGTGTCTGGGATGGGGTGATCGGCACGCCGCCCTACATTGACCGGCTTGCGAAAAACGACCTTGTGACCTTTGAAAATGTCGATGGCAACCCGATGCGGCGCCGCCTTGTGCAGCGGATCAATGGCACATCACTTCTTGAAGAAATTCAAACACTTGATGTGCTGGAGGTGCCGCATCGGATTGGGTTCCATTGGATCGTTCCCCAAGCTGATGACCCGTCGCAACACGCAGGTTACGCGCATACAGAAATTACCGAGACGGGCAAGAAACGGGTGATCACCCGCACGTTCCGCCCCGCGCACTATCCCACCCGCGCGGCCCTGATGAACTGGATCGACGATACCTACGGACGGATGCTGGACGACGATCTCAACGATCTTGAACGGCCCAAAGCCACGGCGCAAACGCCACCGCCCCTGCCTGCCTAAAGCGGATCAATATCGCCCTGCGCGCGGCCCGCGTGAAAATCAGCCTCCCACGCCGCAAAGCTGGCGGTGGCAATCGCATCGCGCATCCCCTGCATGATATCCTGAAAATAGCGCAGGTTGTGCCATGTCAGCAGCATGCCCGAAATCATCTCCTGGCTACGGAACACATGATGCAGATAGGCGCGGCTGTAGTTGGAACAGGCCGGACAGGCGCAGTTTTCGTCCAGGGGCGGGGATCATCAGCGTGGCGCGCGTTCTTGATATTAAGCACCCCGCGCCGCGTAAACGCCTGCCCCGTGCGCCCGGATCGGGACGGCAGGACGCAATCCATCATGTCGATCCCGCGTTTCACCGCGCCGACAATATCATCGGGCTTGCCCACGCCCATCAGATAGCGCGGCTTGTCCACGGGCAGTTGATCAGGCGCGTATTCAAGGCAGGCAAACATCGCTTCCTGCCCCTCGCCCACAGCCAGACCACCCACGGCATAGCCATCAAAGCCGATGCCCGTCAGCGCGGCGGCACTCTCAGCGCGCAGGTCCTGTTCCAGCCCACCCTGCTGAATACCAAACAGCGCATGGCCCGGCCGATCGCCAAAGGCATCGCGCGACCGCTGCGCCCACCGCATCGAAAGCGCCATGCTTTGGGCGATGCGCGCACGATCTGCTGGCAACGCCGGACATTCGTCAAAACACATCACGATATCAGACCCAAGCAGGCGCTGGATTTCCATGCTGCGCTCGGGCGTCAATTCGTGACGCGACCCATCAATATGGCTGCGAAACGTCACGCCTTTTTCGGTCAGCTTGCGCAATTCAGCCAATGACATCACCTGAAAGCCGCCCGAATCCGTCAGGATCGGCTTGTCCCAATTCATGAACCTGTGCAGCCCGCCAAGGCGCGCAATCCGTTCCGCCGTAGGGCGCAGCATCAGATGATAGGTATTGCCCAGCAGGATATCGGCACCTGTCGCGGCCACGCTTTCGGGCATCATCGCCTTGACGGTCGCGGCAGTACCAACGGGCATGAAAGCCGGCGTGCGGATATCGCCGCGCGGCGTGGAAATCACACCCGTGCGGGCCTTGCCATCAGTGGCGTGCAGGGAAAATGCGAAAGGTTTTGTCATGACCTCCTCTTGGCGCACCGGAGCGGATTTGCCAAGGGCGGCACTGGCCCTTTACGTGCCCTGCCCTAAACCCTATATGAACACTCAGGATTACAAGAGGCCCAGATGACCGACCTAGACCCACAAATCGAAGGCACGCCGCTGATCGCGCCCTCGACCACCGACCACCCGCTTTACGAAGATATCGTGGCGGCCTGTCGATCTGTCTATGACCCTGAAATTCCTGTGAATATCTACGACCTTGGGCTGATCTACACGATCGACATCAATGACGCCTCCGAAGTGAACATCACCATGACGTTGACCGCGCCCGGATGCCCCGTGGCCGGTGAAATGCCCGGATGGGTCGCCGATGCTGTCGAACCGCTGCCCGGTGTGAAACAAGTTGAGGTGGCGATGACTTTTGAACCCCAGTGGGGCATGGAAATGATGAGCGACGAAGCCCGCCTCGAACTGGGCTTCATGTAATCGGCGCAACACCGCAAGTGTGATTGAACGCGCCGGTGGGGCGTTCACTCAGCCAAAGCACGCAAGGCGGCGGCGCGCGCGGGCGGCACGGCGTCAATTTCCAGCCCCGTAAACACATGCATCGTGTTCATCGCGGGATCTATCACCGCATGGTCACTGACCCAGCCCCCCATCGCCAGATAGCTGCGCAGCAGCGATGGCATGGCGCGCAGTGCGGCCAATCGATCGCTGACCGGCCCGCAGGTACTAAAATCCACAAACGCGGGCGCTTTGACGCCCGGTCGCCAAATGGCGGGGGCCAGGTGCCGGTCGCGCAACAGTGCAAAACCGGCGCGCGCCGGGGCCGGATCGTTACCGGCAAAGGATGAACAGCCAAACAGCAGCTTGGCGCCGCGTTCATCGACTATGCGCCCCAAAGCACCCCAGGCCACGCGCAGGACATCACTGTCATTGGCCTTGGGCGAAATACAAAATCGCCCGACTTCTATCATCGGTGCGCCAAACGCAGTTAACATTGATAAATCATAGAATTGCGCGGCGTAGCTCGTGTGAATTTCTGTGCCGTTTGCCAGGGGCAGTATGCGAAAGCAACAGGCCAGCGCGCCGCTGTCGCGATCCGCGATCATCACATGCTGGCAGGCCGCATCAAAACTGTCACTTTCAACCCCCGCGCCTGCCTCCCTTGCCCCACCGCGCGCCACAAAGCAGCGATAACGCAGCGCCTGAGTGGCACGCAGATCAGCCGGGCTTTGGGCCAAGCGCGCGACATAGCGCCCCTTTTGCAAGAGGGCGCCAGGCAAATCCTGTTTCAGGGTTTCCATATCAACAGCCTAGGCGGTGCCGCCCAGGGCGCAAAGCGTCTTAACCGTCGCCAAGGAAGGTGCCCGCATCAAAGCGCCCGATATCGCCCAGCAGCTGACGGATAAAGGTGGTGTCGCGCACGTTATCCTGGGTCACGCGGCGCGACAGGGCCACGACCTGTCCGTCTTCCAGCCCGTAACGTTCGATGTTTTCTACAACACCTGCACTGTCAAAAGTGATTGCCACGACTTCGCGCTCGATTTCAGCCGGTGCCATATAGGCAAACTGACGCCAGCGGCTTTGGACATAGTAAAAACCGCCGTCATTCAACACGCCGCCCGCCGTCGGCGCGCCAATCAGTTCGGCGACCGTGTCGCGGGTATCGACACCAATCAGCACTTCGGCCAACTGGGCGTCATCGGGGGCAAACCCGTGATTGCGGAACTGCGCTGTGCAGCCGACAACCGTGACCAATGCAAGAACGGCAGTGCCGCGCAGAATGCCTCGTCGCAGCTTTGCGCCTGTGATGCTCATGTGTGACCCCTTGCCTTGGCATGTGATGCCTTTTATCCGACTTACATCATGTCACGTCCCTTGTTCAAGAATGGATGCGCTTATGTCTGACCAGACGCCATCACAAATCCGCCTGTCGGACCTGCCCAACCGGCGCGAGACCCGCATTTTGCTGGAACCCGACGCGACCGCGCGCGAAAAACTGGCCGCCGAACTGGGGATCACTGCCATTCGCAAGCTGCGCTTTGCCGGCACCCTGTCGCCGGTCGGGCGGCGCGACTGGCATTTGCAGGCCGACCTGGGCGCGACTGTGGTGCAGCCCTGTGTTGTCACGCTTGATCCGGTGACGACCCGCATCGACGAAACGATCACGCGATCCTACGTCGCCGAACTGGACCAGATCGACGCCGCCGAGATCGAAATGCCCGAGGATGACACCACCGAACAGGCCCCCGATATCCTTGATCTGGCCGCGGTGATGACAGAAAGCCTTGCGCTTGCGCTGCCCGCCTATCCACGCATCCAAGGGGCAAGCGTCGAAAACGCCAATTTTACCGAACCGGGCAAAGCGGCGATGACGGACGAAGACACGCGCCCCTTTGCGGGCCTTGCCGACCTGCGCAATGCCCTGAAAAACAAGGGCGAATAACGCGCTTTCGGGGGCCTGGCAAAAATGGTTGCGCTTGCGCGGAATCGCTCTATGTTCGCGCCCTCTTTCATATGGTGACTTGATAGGCATGCCCAGATGCCCTAAGACGCCGGAATGTTGCGCCACGCGCGCGAAAACACGGGCCATGCGCCCCCGAAATCAAAGGTTGTGACATGGCTGTCCAGCAGAACAAAGTATCCAAGTCGCGCCGCAACAACCGTCGCGCACATGACTCGCTCGTGGCTGCAAACCCGAACGAATGCTCAAGCTGCGGCGAACTGAAGCGCCCGCACCATGTTTGCCCCTCATGCGGCAACTATGACGACCGTGAAGTCGTGGCGATGACCACCGAGGTCGATCTCGACGACGACGCGGCCTAGCCCCATGTCCCCTGCCCGGACGACGGACACTGATCCGCGCGCGGCCCGGAACGGGGACCACGGCACGCCTGTTATTCTAAGTATTGACGCCATGGGCGGCGACAAAGGGCCTGCAACCGTTGTTGCGGGCCTTGCGCGTTTTCTGGCGGAAACCCCCGACGCGCGCGCGATCTTGCACGGGCCGAAATCCGATCTGGACGCCTTGATCGCCAAGAAACGGATTGCCGATCGCGTCACCGTGCAGGACGCGCCCGACGTGGTCGCGATGTCGGACAAGCCCAGCCATGTGATGCGCCACGGCAAGCAGACCTCGATGTGGTCTGCCATCGACGCGGTGCGCAACGGCGACGCTGCCGTCTGTGTCAGCTGCGGCAATACCGGCGCGCTGATGGCGGTGTCGATGCTGCGCCTGCGCAAGGCCGATGGCGTCAACCGCCCGGCGATTGCCTGCTACTGGCCCTCGCGCAATCCGTCCGGGTTCAACATCATGCTGGACGCCGGTGCGGATATTCGCGCCGACCAGGATGATTTGCTGACCTATGCCCTGATGGGTGCCTCTTATGCGCGCAACGGGTTGGGAATCGCCCGCCCCCGTATCGGTCTGCTCAATGTGGGCGTCGAGGAACACAAAGGCCGCGCCGAACTGAAAGTGGCACACGACCTGATCGCGACGGCCGCGCCACGCGGCGACTTCGAATATGTGGGATTCGTCGAAGGCGGCGATCTGCCCTCGACTCGCGTCGATGTGGTCGTCACAGACGGGTTTACCGGCAATGTGGCGCTGAAAACCGGAGAAGGCACCGCGAATCTGATCTCGGACCTGCTCAAGGAAGCCTTCAGAAAAACCCCCCTGTCGCGCATCGCGGCCCTGTTGGCGATGACCTCGCTGGGGCGGCTGCGCAAACGGATCGACCCGCGCGGCGTGAATGGCGGCGTGTTTCTGGGGCTGAACGGCACGGTGATCAAAAGCCACGGATCAGCCGATGCGACGGGTGTCGCCGCTGCCCTGTCGCTTGCCTATCAACTGGGGCGCTCGGGCTTTTCAGAGCGTCTGGCCGCACGGGTTGCATCGGCTGCCTCACTTGCCCAAGATACCCCCCAAGAGGAGGCGGCGCCCATAGCCGCCAAAGGCAAGGGCACTAAATGACATTGCGCGCCGTGGTCAAAGGCGTGGGGCATTACCTCCCCGCGCGGGTCGTCGAAAACGCCGAGTTCGAGGCGACCCTGGACACATCAGATGAATGGATCAAGGCCCGCTCGGGGATCGAGCGCCGCCATTTCGCCGCCGAGGGCGAGACCACATCAGATCTGGCGACCCACGCCGCCAAAGCCGCCCTGGCTGACGCCGGATTGGCGGGCCATGATATCGACGCGATCATTCTGGCGACCTCGACCGCTGACAGCACATTTCCGTCGGCTGCGACGATGGTGCAGGCAAATATCGGCAACGAAACCGGCTATGCCTTTGATGTGCAAGCGGTTTGTGCTGGTTTCGTTTATGCGCTCACCAATGCGAACGCGCTGATCGTATCAGGTCAGGCCAAGCGCGTGCTGGTGATCGGCGCGGAAACCTTCAGCCGGATCATGGATTGGACCGACCGCTCCACCTGCGTCTTGTTCGGTGATGGCGCGGGCGCGGTGGTTCTGCAAGCCGCACAAGGCAAAGGCGATGCAAGCGATCGCGGCATCCTCGCGACCGACCTCAATTCCGACGGGCGGTATCGCGACCTGCTCTATGTGGACGGTGGTGTGGCCACGCAAAACACCGGCGTGCTGCGCATGCAGGGCAAGGAAGTGTTCCGCCACGCCGTTGAAAAGCTGGCCCAAACCGCCCATACGGCCCTTGATAAGGTCGGTCTTGGCGCGGACGATGTGGATTGGGTCGTGCCGCATCAGGCCAATATCCGCATCATCCAATCGACCGCGAAAAAGCTGGGCGTGGGCATGGACCGGGTTGTCGTCACGGTGCAGGACCACGGCAATACATCCGCCGCGTCCATCCCGCTGGCCCTGTCGGTGGGCGTGGCCAATGGCCAGATCAAGCGCGGCGATCTGATCGTGACCGAAGCCATCGGCGGCGGCCTTGCCTGGGGCGCGGTGGTGCTGCGCTGGTAGCGATAACCGGCCTGTTAATTGCGCAGTGCAAGCCCTTGATATTGACTCTGAAAATGCAACCTGCCTAATGTTCCCGCAATAAAGGGGGACAAACATGGCCGATAAGACACTCACACGCATGGATCTGGCCGAAGCCGTCCATACAGAAGTCGGGCTTTCACGCAACGACAGCGCCGATCTGGTTGAAAGCGTGCTCACGCATATCTCGGATGCGCTTGTGCGCGGTGAAACCGTCAAAATATCGTCCTTCGGGACATTTTCCGTGCGCGCCAAGGCGGCCCGCGTTGGCCGTAATCCAAAGACCGGCGAGGAGGTTCCGATCCATCCCCGCCGCGTGCTGACATTCCGCCCATCCCACCTGATGAAAGACCGCGTCGCCGCCGGCAACAAAGGTTAGGGGGCGCGCGCGTGGCCAAATCCCGCGGAGCATTTCGCACCATCAGCGAAGTCGCCGACTGGCTTGACACGCCCGCCCATGTGTTGCGGTTCTGGGAAAGCAAGTTCAGCCAGATCAAGCCGGTGAAACGTGCCGGCGGGCGGCGGTATTACCGCCCCGAGGATATGGCGCTTCTGGGTGGGATCAAAACCCTCCTGCACGATGAAGGCATGACCATCAAGGGCGTGCAGAAAATGCTGCGCGAACAAGGGGGCAAACATGTGGCGACCCTTGGCAAGACACCCGGCGCTGCGGTTGATATCACCCCGGACGATCCTGTCGCGGCCCCGGTCGTTGAACCACCCGCGCCCCTGGCCAAAGCGGTGGAAAAATCACCGACACCCGCGCTAGACGCAGCCAACGCCGACCCCGACGACAATGTTGTGCCAATGGCGATGCCCGAACCGGCGCCCGGCCCCACACTGTCGGTCAACCTTGCCGCCGCGCCAGCCCCGTCGCCCGACCCCGGCGATGACGACAGCGATTTGCCCGCGCGGATGCAGCCGCTGTTGCAGCGCGCCAACCGCGACACCCTGCACCGCCGGGCCGCAGAGATCGCACCGCTTGTGGCCCGTCTCGAGGCGCTGCGCGAGCGCATGATGCGGCCCTGATCCGCGCCCCGTGCTCCGCCCAAAAGAAATCGCGATTCCGGCTTGCCCGTGGGCCAAAATCCAGTATGAAGTCGCCTTAGTCGGGCTATGGCGCAGCCTGGTAGCGCGTCCGTCTGGGGGACGGAAGGTCGCAGGTTCGAGTCCTGCTAGCCCGACCAACATAACCGCCCGTTCGTGCAGCCGCGCGGCGGGCGTTTTGCTGTCGCGCATCTAAAGGGGGCGAAATCAATGGCCAAATCGGGCGTTCAGTCAGACCGGCAAATGCAGGTGATGATCGCAGAGCGCGCGATCAGCGCCAGCGCGCCCATTGCGCCGGGCCAAATCCAGCCCGCCTCGCTTGATTTGCGGTTGGGCACCACGGCCTATCGGGTGCGCGCCTCTTTCTTGGCTGGGCGGTCGCGCACCGTTGCCGACCGTCTGACCGATTTCCAGATGCACGCGATTGACCTATCCGATGGCGCGGTGCTGGAAAAGGGCTGTGTCTACGTGGTGCCGCTGATGGAGTCACTGGCCCTGCCCGCAGGCACATCCGGTGCGGCCAGCGCGAAATCCTCGATCGGGCGGCTGGATCTGCTGACCCGCATCATCACCGATCACGGCACCGAATTTGACCGGGTGCCTGACGGCTATACCGGCCCGCTTTACGTTGAAATCTGCCCGCAGTCCTTTTCGGTGATCGCCACCGCCGGACAGATGCTGAACCAGATCATTTTCCGGGTCGGCAAGACGGTGATCAGCGATGATGACCTGCGCAAGCTGCATGCGAAAACGCCGATCGTGAACGGGGATGCCGTGATTTCCGACGGGCTTGGCTTTTCCGTCGATCTGAAACCGCGCGGCGACGATCTGGTCGGCTATCGCGCCAAACCGCATACCGGCGTGATTGATCTGGGCCTGCTCAACCACTATCACGCCGCCGATTTCTGGGAGGAAGTGCGCACCACCGATGGCTGGATCATCCTTGATCCCGGTGCGTTCTATATTCTGGTCAGCCGCGAGGCGATTGCGATTCCGCCCGATACGGCGGCCGAAATGGCCCCTTATCTGGCGATGGTCGGCGAATTTCGCGTGCATTATGCGGGCTTTTTCGACCCCGGTTTCGGCTGGGACGGTGCGGGCGGTGCCGGGTCACGCGGGGTGCTCGAAGTGCGCTGCCACGAGGCCCCGTTTGTTTTGGAACACGGCCAGATCGTTGGGCGGCTGGTCTATGAAAACCTGTCCGAAGTGCCGCAACAACTATATGGCCGCGAGATTGCCTCCAATTATCAGGGTCAGGGGCTAAAACTGTCCAAGCACTTCAAGGTCTAGGCGCTCATCAGGTTAAGACTGCCATGCGCGACGACGCAGTTGCGCCCCCGCCCCTTGGCCAGATACAGCGCATCGTCGGCGCGTTTCATCGCATCGGAATGGGATGTATCGCCCGGCTGGAACTGGCTTAGGCCCAGCGACGCGCTGACGGTCGCGGGCAGGCCCGCGCCTGCGCCGCCATTCAGTGGCATACGCGAAATCGCCAGCCGGACACGTTCGCAAATTGCCGCCAGTTGTGCAGGATCATCGGTCTCGAGAATCAGCATGAATTCCTCGCCCCCCAGCGACCCAGAACATCAACCTGCCGGAGTTGCGGGCGCAGGACCTCTCCGACCTGGGCCAGTATCCGGTCACCTTCGTCATGGCCCAACTGGTCATTGACCCTTTTGAAGTGATCAAGGTCGATCAGCACGATGCCCGTGCCAACCCCGTTTTCGACAAACCGTGTCCAGCGTCGCGACAGTGCCTCGTGCAACCCGCGCCGGTTCATGATTCCCGTCAATTGATCGTAGGTTGCCATGCGCGCCAGCTGGCGTTCGGTCATGCGCCGGGCGCGATCGACCCGTTCCTGTATGACGCCCGAATGCACGGCCGTGCCGACCATACACCAGATAATCAGGCTGATGATCATCGCCTCGACGGGGATCATCCGCTCCGTCACCTGAAACATCCGGTGCAGCACAAAACCGCCGGCCCAGGGCACCAGAAAACCGACCATCATCATGATCCGCGTGCGCTTGCCCACATCACCATAAAGCAGGGCCACCCGCACGAAGGGGCGATGCAAATAAAGTGTCAGCACCGCCAGCGACAAAGGGATCAGCGACACAAGCGTCGCCATCGACATATGACCATCAAACAGTTCCAGCCCATAGCTCATCCCGACAAAGGCATTCAGGATCGCCGCAATCGCCACAAGATTGAATGTCAGCCCGATCCGCCCGAAATGACGCCGCACCATGACCGAGGCAAAGAGCATCATCAGAACAAAGGCGGTATCGGTGCCCAATTCCGCATGTAAATTGATCGCGAACGGTTGAAATACCCATCTCTCAAGCCCGCCCGATAGCAGGCTTTGCCACGCGGGAAAGACCCCCTCAAGCGTGCGTTCGCCAACGATCAGCAAACAGACGCCCGACAGCACATAGCGCCAGGCGGGCGTGGGTTGGTGATGGCGAAACGAAAGCACCCCCACCGAGAGCGCCAGCAGCAACACGGCTGTCAACGGGTGGGTCGCCGGCCCGTTTTCAATGGGTCGCAACAGGGCATCAACGCCAGCAAATGTTTCGATCAAGGCCAGCAGCGCCAGCACAAGCGAACAGGCCGCAAGCGGGCGGCGAAGCCGCAATCCCTGCCGGATCAATCTGAATCGGGCGGCATCGGCACGGGAGTAATTGGCGGTGAAACTGGTCAAAATGGATACCCGACGGTGACATGTCGGGATCCTCATCACACACCCAGCCTAATTTTGCGTTAATCAGAGCTTGCCGATGCGCCGTCCCATGCGCATGGCCTGACGCGCGCGCTTGGTCCCGTCACGGGCCTGTTTGGCCTGCTGGCGCTCTTCGCGGGTCATGTTTTGTGGATCACGGCCACGATTGGCGGCCATATCGATCCCCTTGTTAATGCCACGATTCACCAATTTACGTAAAATCATCGAAATAATGCGGTCGACGTTCATCTGCGCGTCCTTTGCTCTGCCTGATGGAAATCTAGCCCATTTCGCCTGATATCCCAAATCACGCAAACGATAGCAGGGCTTTCGGGCGATTTCGTGGCGCTATTCGTCCTCGAACAATTCGGTCTGGTCATCATCGTCGTCTTCGCTTTCGCCCATCCCGGTCCCGGGTGGCGGACGGTTTTCCAGCAGGCCAGCTGATCGCA
The DNA here is from genome assembly GCF_008065155.1 of Octadecabacter sp. SW4. Classification (NCBI taxonomy): domain Bacteria; kingdom Pseudomonadati; phylum Pseudomonadota; class Alphaproteobacteria; order Rhodobacterales; family Roseobacteraceae; genus Octadecabacter; species Octadecabacter sp. SW4. Next base: position 1,817,940 of record NZ_CP042819.1, read on the forward strand.
ATTCCTTGAGCCCCGGCAAGTCCCGCGCGTTTTCAAGGCCGAAGTGATCAAGAAACTCCTGTGTCACCACAAAAGTCACAGGCCGCCCCGGCGTCATCTTGCGCCGCCCAAAGCGGATCCATTCCATCTCGATCAGCTGATCAATCGTGCCGCGGCTGACCGACACACCGCGAATTTCCTCGATTTCGGCGCGGGTGACGGGCTGGTGATAGGCGACGATGGCCAGAGTTTCGATCGCCGCGCGCGACAGTTTGCGCACCTCGATCGTTTCCTTTTGCATCAGAAAGCCCAGATCAGAGGCGGTGCGAATGGCCCAGGCATCGCCCACCTTCATCAGGTTCACGCCGCGCCCGTCATAGCGTTTGCGCAGATGCACCAATGCCTCGGCAGGGTCACAGCCATGCGGCATCCGGCCCGCCAATTCCTTGATCGTGACGGGATCGGCAGTGGCGAACAGGATCGCCTCGACCATGCGCTCCTGCTCGGCCATTGGCGGGGCTTCGAACAGGCTTTCTTCTTTGACTTCAACCATCTGTGGGCAACTTCTTACGTATTTGGATGGGGGCGAAAATCTCGCCCTGACGGATTTCGATACGGCCTTCCTTGGCCAATTCCAGACTGGCGGCAAAGGTGCTGGCGGTGGCGGATCGTTTCTTGGCGGGGTCCATCTCCCAGCCCTCGGGCAGGTAGGACATGATGTCGGTCCATTCGCCCGCAAAGCCGATCAGCCCGCGCATCCGCCCAAGGGCTTCTTCCATCGTAAAGACAGAATCGCGGTCCATCGTAAAGGGGCGGAAATCATCGCGGGTGCGAATGCGCGCATAGCCCTGCATCAGGTCCAGCAGGGTCGCGGTATAGGTCACGCGGCGCACACGGGCAACGTCTTCGGTGATGCCGCGGGCAAAGAAATCTCGCCCCTTCTGGTCGCGCGCCATCAATTTGGCCGCCGCTTCGCGCATCGCTTGCAGACGCTCCAGCTGAAACGCCAGATGGGCGGCCAGTTCCTCGCCCGATGGTCCTTCCTCGGCGGGATCGGGGGGCAGCAGGAGGCGCGATTTCAGAAACGCCAGCCACGCGGCCATCACCAGATAATCAGCGGCCAATTCGATGCGAAGTTCCTTGGCCCGTTCGATAAAGCCCAGATACTGTTCGGCCAGTGCCAGCACGGAAATCTGGCGCAGATCGACCTTTTGCGTGCGCGACAACGTCAAAAGCAGATCAAGCGGCCCCTCGTAACCGTCCACGTCCACAATCAGCGCCTCGGCAGCAAGCCGGTCGTTCACATCTTCCTGAAACTGGTCTTGCTCAGCCATGCGGCCCCTCGCCTAAAAGCCCGTTAAATTCGGCTTCCAGAGCGGGAATGTCAATCAGTGTCGGCGATTTACGCGTGGCAAGGGCGGCATCGGCGCGGGCCTGCGCGACCGGGGTCAGCGCACCGCTGGCGGCGGCGACCTGTTCCATTTCGCCGGCGTGGCCATTGCAGTGCAAAACCACGTCGCATCCGGCAGCAATCGCGCCCGCGGCGCGGGCCGTCAAATCACCCTGCAAGGCCTCCATCGACAGGTCATCGGTCATGATCAGCCCGCCAAAGCCGATGTCCTCGCGGATCACCCGCATCATCTTGGCCGATGTGGTGGCGGGGGCGGTCGGGTCGATGTCTTCGAACACGATATGGGCGGTCATGCCCATCGGCAGATCGTTCAGCGCTTTGAACGGCGCGAAATCCTGCGCCGCGAGGTCAGCGCGGGTGGCGGTGACGCGCGGCAGGTCTTTGTGGCTGTCAACGCGGGCGCGGCCATGCCCGGGGATATGTTTCAAGACCGGCAACACCCCGCCCGCCAGCAGCCCGTCAGCCACCGCGCGGGCGGCCGCAATCACGGTCTCCGCATCCTGCCCATAACAGCGGTTCCGCAAAAACGGATGGGTGTCGTGATCGGCCACATCGGCCATCGGCGCGCAATTGGCATCAATGCCGACATCGCGCAGTTCCGCGGCAATCAACAGATAGCGCAGATGCATGGCGCGCAGCGGATCATGGGCAACCGCCATCTGGTCCAGCGGCGGCAGGTATTCGCGCCAGTATGGCGCGCGCATCCGCTGCACGCGCCCGCCTTCCTGATCAATCAGGATCGGCGCGTCACGGCCCACAGCATCGCGCAGGTCCGCCGTCAGGCGGCGCAGTTGTTCGGGCGTGTCGACATTGCGTGCAAACAGGATGAACCCAAGCGGGTCACAATCTCGAAAAAACGATCTTTCCCAGTCAGTTACAGCGTGACCTTCAGGTCCGAAAATCGCCGCAGATTGCGGCATTTAACGGACCACAACGGGGATACAGGCGGCCTCCTCGGCGACCAGGGCGCTGCAGAAGCGGCGCGCATCGGCCAGATCGTCAAAGCCCATCGCACGCAACCTGTAAAAGGTGCGCCCGCCACTTTCGGCGCGCTGGATCAGACGATCCTTGCCATTCATGTAATCGCTGAACTCACCTGACAGGCGGGTCCATTCGCGCGCCGCGATCTCGGCGCTGTCAAAGGCGCCCAGCTGCACCAGCTTGGTGCCTGCGGGAATCACCGCCTCGCTGACGGCGGCAGGTGCGCTGGCGGGGGCCGGCGCGCTGGCGGGCGCGGCTTGGGCCACGGCGGGCGTCACGACTGCAGCGGCGAATCCGCCGTTGGGACGGACCCTTGGACGCAGGGAGCGCGCGACACCGGCCGCAGTCGTGGCGACGGGCGACGCTGTCGGCGCAGGCGTTTCAACCTGTGCGACACCGGCCACAGCGACAGCCACGGGCACATCTTCGCCCGCTTCAAGGTCCGTCATCGGCGCGGCGGCGGCAGCGATCTGATCCGCCAGCGCCAATACTTCCTCGACCGTGAGGGGCGTGTCGGGATCAACGGGGCTGGCGGTCTCAGCGGCTTCGGCAACGGCGGCCACTTCGCCTTCAACCACCGTGCCAAGCGGGTCTTTCGGCGCCAGCTCACGGGCTTCGGCCGATGGCGTGATTTCAAGGTCTTCTTGCGGCAGGGCGGGCTGCGCGGGGCCAGCACCAGCGTATCTTCGGGCGGGGCGACGCCGCCCTGGGCGGGCACGGCATTGACGGAAAGCCCTGTGTGCAGGGCAATTTCACCACCGGGGTTTTCGGGGGCGGATCGCATCGGCCCCTCCATCGCGCGCACGACCGGAACACCCGTCGCATCGCGCACCAGCAATTTGTAGCCCCAGACACCGATCCCCACCACAAGCGCGAGCGACATCGCCGCCCCTGCATAGCTTACCAGTTTGCCCGCGCGCGGACCTTTTCCCGAACGCGCACCCTCAAAGGAAGTCTCTGCCATATCGCCTCGCTGCCCGCTTTGGGCTGCACGTGGCACCCCGCAGGTCTCTCTTGCCTCACTCGCCCAGACGCGTGCGCTTTAGCGCATCTCTTCTGCTGGGGTCACGCCAAGAATACCAAGACCGGACGAAATAACAACGGCGACAGCACGAATCAGCGCGATTTTGGATTGTGTTGCCGATGAATCACCAATCTGCAGGAACCGCAGGTCGGTGTCGTCGTTGCCGCGGTTCCACAGGGCGTGAAATTCCGACGCCATTTCATATAGATAAAAGGCGACCCGATGCGGCTCGTTGGTGCGCGCCGCGATTTCCACAAGGCGCGGAAATTCGGCGATCTTTTGCGCCACTTTCAGCTCGGCCTCGTGGGCAAGACCGGACAAATCGGCCCCCTGCAGGGCGGCGTCATCGACAGCGATCCCTTCCTCGGTCGCCTTGCGCAGCACCGAGGCAATCCGCGCATGCGCATATTGCACATAGAACACCGGGTTGTCCTTGGACTGTTCGGTGACCTTGTCAAAATCGAAATCAAGGGGCGCGTCGTTCTTGCGGGTCAGCATGTGGAACCGGGTCACGTCCTTGCCAACGGCATCGACCACATCGCGCACGGTGATAAACGTCCCGGCCCGTTTGGACATCTTGAAGGGTTCGCCGTTCTTGAACAGTTTGACCAGCTGCGTCAGCTTGATATCAAGCGGCACGCGGCCATCCGACAGCGCCGCGACAGCCGCCTTCATCCGTTTGACATACCCGCCATGATCCGCGCCAAAGACGTCGATCAGCTGATCATAGCCGCGCTGCACCTTGTCATAGTGATAGGCGATGTCGGGCGCGAAATAGGTCCACGCCCCGTCCGACTTCATGATCGGGCGGTCCACGTCATCACCAAATTCCGTTGACTTGAACAGGGTCTGTTCGCGCGGTTCCCAGTCCTCGGGCATCTTGCCCTTGGGGGGTTCGAGCGTGCCCTTGTAGATCAGACCCTTCTGATCAAGATCGGCAATCGCCGCCTCGATCAGACCCGTGCCATAAAGCGATTTTTCACTGTAAAACTTGTCCATTGCGACACCGAGCGAGGCCAGATCCGCACGGATCAACGCCATCATGGCATCGGTGGCAAATTCGCGCACAGCCTCCAGCCAGACATCCTCGGGCTGATCAACATAGGCATCGCCGACCGATGCCATGAGCGCCTTGCCCGTCTCGATCAGGTAATCACCCGGATAGGTGCCATCGGGAAAGGCGACCTGTTTGCCATGCGCCTCAAGGTAGCGCAGATAGACCGACCGCGCGAGGACATCGACCTGCGCGCCGCCGTCATTGATATAGTATTCGCGCGTCACGTCCCATCCGGCGAAATCCAGCAGGCTTGCGAGCGCATCGCCAAACACGGCCCCGCGCGTATGCCCCACATGCAGCGGGCCGGTGGGATTGGCCGATACATATTCCACGTTGACCTTTTGCCCCTGCCCCATCGTCGAGCGGCCAAAACCATCCACGTCAAGCGCGGCCTTGACCACGCCCTGCCAGACCGCAGGGGCCAGACGCATATTCAGAAAACCCGGTCCTGCAACCTCGGCCACAGACACGCGCGGATCAGCCGCCAGCAACGCGGCCAGGGCATCGGCGATATCGCGCGGTTTCATTCCGGCCGGTTTTGCCAGCACCATCGCCGCGTTCGTCGCCATATCGCCATGCGCCGCATCACGCGGCGGTTCTACCGTGACAGCCGCCCGGTCAAGCCCCGCAGGCAGGCGCCCGTCAGCCACCAGCGCATCCAGACAGTCGATCACAAGCACACGGATTTCAGCAAAGAGGTTCATCAGCGCGTTTTCCTATTGTTCAAGGGGCGGTTTATCACGGCCCTGCGCCGCGTCAACGGATGGCAGGGGAAACAACCTTGATCCGCACCACATTCGCGTTTCCGGGCGCAAGCCTGCTGGCGACGCTGATCATCCGGCGCAGCTAGCCCATCAATCGCGCGTGGGTTTCCAGCGCGAAACGGTCGGTCATCCCGGCGATGTAATCAGCCACGATCCGCGCCAGCGCCGTTTCGTCGCGCGCCTCGGCCACATCCTTGCGCCATTGCTTGGGCAGATGTTCGGGCTGCGCCATGAAAAGCGGGAACAGGTCATTCACGACCTGTGTGACGTCCTTGCGCATCCGCACCACGGCGGGCGCGCGATACATGCGGGTGAACAGGAACTTGCGGATCACCCCAAGGTCGGACCAAAGCGCGGGTGAAAACTGCACCATCATCCGGCCCGCGTGGCGGATATCGGCGGCTGATTGCGGGTCCACCTCGGCCAGATTGGCGCGGCTTACGGCCATCACATCCTCGACCAGAATACCAAAGAAACGGCGCAGGGCCTCGTGGCGGCGACGATAGTAATTGAGGCCGGGGTATTTGCCGTCCACCTCGCGAAAACAATCCCCCACCACCGGCAGATCCAACAGATCATCGGTGCCGAACAGTTCAGCGCGCAAACCATCATGCAGGTCGTGGTTGTTATAGGCGATGTCATCGGACAGGGCCGCGACCTGCGCCTCGCCGCTGGCGTGGGTATGCAGCTCAAGATCGTGACGGGCGTTGTAGTCGGCCAGCGCGTAAGGCACCGGATCACTAACCGGACCGTCGCCCGGAACGGGCGCAACAGGACCATTATGTTTGGCGATCCCTTCCAGCGTTTCCCAAGTCAGGTTCAGCCCGTCCCATTCGGCATAATGGCGCTCCAGATTGGTGACGATACGAATGGCCTGCGCGTTATGATCGAAACCGCCGTAGGGGGCCATCAGGGCCGATAGCGCCTCCTCGCCCGTGTGGCCAAAGGGGGTGTGGCCCAGATCATGGGCCAGCGCCACCGCCTCGGTCAGGGCACCGTCCAGCCCCAACACGCCGGAAATGGTGCGCGCGACCTGCGCGACCTCGATCGAATGGGTCAGGCGGGTGCGAAAATAATCACCCTCGTGTTCGACGAATACCTGGGTCTTGTGTTTCAAGCGGCGAAAGGCGCTCGCATGGATAATCCGGTCGCGATCACGCTGAAAGGGCGAGCGAAAAACACTCTCGTCCTCGGGATAAAGCCTGCCCCGCGTCCCGGCGGGATTGCAGGCATAGGGCGCTGCCATTGCCTTTGCCTCGTCTTCATTTGTCGGGCGCCTGCCTTGCCGCCCCTGCCTGCTGTTCCTATATTCAATTTGAAGGTAAACCGATAGGCCCCCAAAATGATGATCCCGCCCAAAGTGACCGCCCGCGCCTTTGAACGCCTGGCCGAAATTGGCGCAAGTGCCCAGGGCAAGGCCCTGCGCGTCGCCGTTGAAGGGGGCGGATGCAGCGGGTTCCAGTATGAAATCGACCTTGATGATCCCAAGGATGATGATCTGATCCTTGAAGGATCGGGTGAAAAGGTGGTGGTGGACTCGGTATCGCTCCCGTTCCTGACAGATGCGGTGATCGATTTCTCCGAAGAGCTGATCGGCGCGCGCTTTGTGATCGAGAACCCGAATGCCAGCAGCTCTTGCGGATGTGGTGTCAGCTTTTCGATGTAGGACGCCATCACCGCTGCCACTGACGCCGCGCCTGCAAGGGCCGCGGCGTTTTTCATGGGCAGCATAATTCCCGACCGTGTTTCTTGAATGAACATTCAAGGATTTCCGTCGAAATTTCTTGGTGCGAAACGACCCATTCAGTTGTGCGCAAACAAACACACTATACGGTTTAGTTCAAAAATTTTCCTCCTATATCAGACCTGTCGGTGGCAATCACGCCACCCCCAAAACAAAACGGAGATTAACATGAAACGCACATCTATCGCTCTCGCCCTCGTCGCATCCCTTGGCGTCGCATCTGTCGCAACTGCGGCCGATTACAACTATTTCGGTCTGCAAGGCACCCAGGACGCATCCTCCAATATCGACGTCGGCCTTGTGCGCGCGGCCACCGACGGCACCGTGCAGATCTACAGCTACAATGGCGGCGAAACCGGCGCGCTTCTGGGCGAAACCGCCGTTCACGCCGGTGCGAACCCGGATGTGGCCGTCAATGTCGGCGCCCAGCCCGTCACCAACGTGATTGCCGTGCTCTATGACGAAAGTGGCAATGCAGTGGCCGATCAGGTTCTGACGCTCGCCCGTTAAGGCCCCCCATTTGCGACCCCAAAGGGCCGACGCCGTGAAGCGCCGGCCCTTTGCCTGTTGTGTCGCCCGCCACTGTCGGTCAAAAATGGCCAAAATCAGGGGTGCCACATGAAAATCGCGACATTCAATATCAACGGAGTAAAAGCGCGCATCGACGCACTGACCCAATGGTTGCGCGACAGCGCGCCAGACGTTGCCCTGTTGCAGGAAATCAAGTCTTTGGACGCGAACTTTCCTCGCGAAGTCTTTGAAGATATGGGATATAATGTCGAAACCCATGGGCAAAAAGGGTTCAACGGCGTCGCGATCCTGTCGAAATTCCCGCTTGAAGACGTGGTGCGCGGGCTGCCCGACGCCCAGGGTGCGGGCCGCGAGGGTGTTGACGACATCGAAGCGCGCTGGATCGAGGCCACGGTTGTGGGCGAACGAGCGGTGCGTATTTGCGGCCTCTACCTGCCCAATGGCAACCCCGCACCGGGTCCGAAATACGACTATAAACTGCGCTGGATGGACCGTTTGCACGCCCGCGCCAAAGCGCTTATGGAACGTGAAGAACCCGCCCTAATGGCCGGAGATTACAACGTTATTCCCCAAGCATTAGATGCAAAACGCCCTGATGCATGGCGCGATGATGCGCTGTTTCGTCCCGAGAGCCGTGCCGCCTTTCGCCGGATCGAAAACCTTGGTTTTACCGAGGCCTTTCGCGCCCGTGTGCAGGGCGCTGGCCACTACAGTTTCTGGGACTATCAGGCGGGCGCCTATGACCGCAACGACGGTATCCGCATTGACCATGTTCTGCTGACGCCGCAATGCGCCGACTTGCTGACCGATTGTTGGATCGAGGCCGAGGTGCGTGGCCGCGATAAACCCTCGGATCACGTGCCGGTGTGGGTGAATATCGCCGCGTAATCTATTGTTTTTACTTCCATAAAGGCCGCGTTAGGCTGTCACATCATGCCCGTAAAGCCAATCCATCCGCCCCAGGAACGCATTTGGCGCAACCGCCCCCAGCCCGCGCAATCCCAGATGGGCGACGCGGCGCTGAAGACCCGACAGGTGATAGTTGCGCGCATTGGCATTGGCCGCTGAAATCGCGCGCTGCACACGGGCGCGACGCTGCGCCTGATAGGCAGGCAGGGCCACCGCCAGATCACCGTGTGCGGCGCAATTGGCGGCCAGCGCCCAGGCATCCTCGAACGCCAGATTTGCCCCCTGCGCCAGAAATGGCAGGGTCGGATGCGCCGCATCCCCCAGAATCGCGATGTTGTCCTGATACCAGACCTGCGCGACCGGATGACGGAACAACCCCCAAAGGCGCAGGTCTTCGACCTGATCCAGAATACCGCGCAACCGCCCCGACAACCCGCGGAACGCCTGCCGCAGGTTGCCCGCATCGTCGTCGTGGTTCCAGCCTTCGGCCGCCCATTGCTGGCGCGCCTGCACCGCCACGATATTGAGCCGCCCGCCTGTCAGGGGATAGGTCACCACATGCCGCCCCGGCGCCATCCAAATCCGCGCGACCGGATCGGCGTCAGCCATGTTCACAACTGCGCGCCAGGCTACCTGCCCCGTGAAAAACGGATCATCGGCCCCATTCAAGCGCACCCGCAATTGCGAATTGATCCCATCAGCCCCGACAATCAGATCGCCCTCGGGCAAGGCGGCGTCGATGCGCGCATCGGTGTGAATTTCGACCCCTGCCGCAACACAGGCCTCCATCAGCAAGGATATCAGCGCCGCGCGATGGAAAAACCGGTAGGGCGGACCGTCAAGGCCGGTCAGATCGAAACGGGTCACGGGCCGCCCGCTGACCGCATCCATCGGTTCCACGGCCTTGGCGACGATACTATGGGCAGCCATCGGGCCATCAAGGCCAAGGGCCGACAGAACCCGCGCGCCATTGGGGGTGACCTGAATACCGGCGCCGACCTCTGCGATGCGCGGGGCCTGTTCAAAGACCTGCACGACCGCGCCCTGACGCGCAAAGGCCAAAGCCGCCGCAAGGCCACCCAAACCGCCCCCCACAACGCAAACGCGGCGACCCGTGTTGGGGCCGCCGCCTGTATTTTTCGCCAAATCGGTCACATCAATCGTCCCGATGCACCTTTTCGCGGCGCTCGTGACGCTCTTGCGCTTCAAGGCTCATGGTCGCGATCGGGCGTGCATCAAGGCGTTTGAGGCTGATCGGTTCACCGGTGATGTCACAATAGCCGTATTCACCTTCGTCGATCCGGCGCAGGGCCGCGTCGATCTTGGCAACCAGCTTGCGCTCGCGGTCGCGGGTGCGCAGTTCCAGCGCCCGGTCGGTTTCTTCCGAAGCGCGATCGGCAATATCGGGAATGTTGCGGGTGCTGTCTTTCATGCCCTGCACGGTGTCACGGCTGTCTTCCATGATCTCGGCTTTCCATGCGATCAGCTTGCGGCGGAAATACTCGGTCTGGCGCTCGTTCATGAACGGTTCGTCTTCGGCGGGACTATAGTTGTCCGGCAGGAACACTTCGTTTTTCATCTCTGCTCCCCTGATCAGGTCAGGCCCTGTATGCGACTCGGAAACTGTCAACGGGACCCTCCTTTTGGCATCCTTTACCCCCTTGCCGCCCCAGTGTCACCCCCTTTGACGGCAAAATGATGACCCTTGAACAGCGCGGCGGGGATGTTATCGTTAACGGCAAGTAACCAGCGAAAAGGTTTGGATTTTATGCGCTTCACCGGAACCGACAGCTATGTGGCGACCGATGATCTCACGGTGGCGGTGAACGCGGCTGTGACGCTGGAACGCCCGCTTCTGGTCAAGGGCGAACCGGGCACGGGCAAGACCGAACTGGCGCGGCAGGTCAGCGCGGCGCTGGGGCTGCCGATGATTGAATGGCACATCAAATCCACCACCCGCGCCCAGCAGGGCCTTTATGAATACGATGCCGTCAGCCGGTTGCGCGACAGCCAGCTGGGGGATGCGCGGGTCAACGATGTGGGCAACTACATCAAACAGGGGAAACTCTGGCAGGCCTTCGCCGCAAAAGGCCGCGTCGTGCTGCTGATCGATGAAATCGACAAGGCCGACATCGAGTTTCCCAACGACCTGCTGCAAGAGCTGGATCGCATGGAGTTTCACGTCTATGAAACCGGCGAAACCGTGCGCGCCCTGCAGCGCCCGATCGTGATCATTACCTCCAATAACGAAAAGGAACTGCCCGATGCGTTCCTGCGCCGCTGCTTTTTTCATTACATCCGTTTTCCCGACATGGACACGATGCGCAAGATCGTCGAGGTCCATCACCCCGGCATCAAAGAGGCATTGTTGACCACGGCGCTGACCCAGTTCTTTGAGGTGCGTGAACAGGCGGGGTTGAAGAAAAAGCCGTCCACCTCGGAAGTGCTGGATTGGCTGAAGCTGCTGCTGGCCGAAGACCTGAGCGCCGAAGACCTGAAACGCGATGGCACCGATACCTTGCCCAAATTGCACGGCGCGCTGTTGAAAAACGAGCAGGACGTGCATCTGTTCGAACGGTTGGCCTTTATGGCGCGGGGGCAGCGTTAGGGAGGGCACTATATCTTGCGCCCCTCCCCCCCAGATCCCCTAATGCGCCGAAAAGACTGAGTCTTTCCCGCCACGCTTGACCTTTATCACACCATTTACCGGCATATTCTGCGTGATTTCGCGCGCCGACCCGCGCCTAATGGGCGGGTCCGAGGATCGTCATGGGAATGCCCCAATCTGTCCTAACTCGGGCCGCAGTCCAGCACCAACTTGCGACTGTGATTTGAGGAGAACAGGTTTGACCAAGGCAAAAATGCCGGTTGCAAGCCATCCTGCGCAGTCAAACGCAAAGCGTGACCGTGTGGTGTGGGGGACCGAAACAGCAACCATCGCCGCACCCGCGGGCCGGTCATCCCTTGGGGGTGACGCATGAACCTTTTGCGCCGCCGCCTGATGGCGGTTTCCGTTGCATTCCTGACCGGTTGCACACCCGTGCCCCAATCCGCGCCCCCTGCCCGTGCCCTTGGCATGGCCGATACATTGCCCCCGATGCGCACCTTTGCCGCGCAACGCTTCCCCCGTCCGACCCGCCCGAATGCGGAAATTGCGCAAGACTTCCTTGATCTGTCATTCCGCATGGAAAGCGGACGCCCGATTGCCCGCATGACCCGTTTCGAGGGGCCGATTTCCGTGCGTGTCACAGGGGCTGTCCCCCCAAGCCTGATGCCCGACCTGCGCAGCCTTCTGGGGCGCTTTCGCGCTGAGGCCGGAATCGACATCTTCATGACCGGCGCGCCAACCGCATCCATCACGATCGAGGCCGTGCCGCGCGCCGAACTGCAACGTGCCGTGCCGCGCGCGGCCTGTTTCGTGGTGCCGCGCATTTCGTCCTGGGACGAATTCAAACGGGTGCGCCGCACGCCGCAGGTTGACTGGACGACCCTGCAACGGCGCGACCGCGCAGTTGTGTTCGTGCCCGCCGATGTGGCGCCGCAGGAAATCCGCGATTGCCTGCACGAGGAAATAGCCCAGGCGCTTGGCCCGCTGAACGATCTGTATCGCCTGCCCGATAGCGTGTTTAATGACGACAACATCCATGCGGTGCTGACCGGCTTTGATATGCTGATCCTGCGCGCCTATTATTCAGATGACCTGCGCAACGGCATGAGCCGTGGCGAAGTGGCCGCGCGCCTGCCCGGTGTGCTTGCCCGTCTCAATCCGGGCGGCCAGACCGGCCCCGCCGCGCCGCGCAACGACACGACCCGCAACTGGATCGAGGCGATGGAAACTGCGCTGTCCAGTGGCGCCACCCCGAACCGGCGCCGCGAGGCCGCGCGCGAGGCGATCACGCTTGCGCAGAACTTTCGCTGGGATGGCACGCGCAGCGGCTTTGCCCATTATGCCTATGGCCGTCTGCAGGTCGGCTATAACCCCGATCTTGCCCTGGCGTCGTTTCAGGCCGCGCAAAACGCCTATGGCCAAAGCCCCCTGACCCAGATCCATGCGGCCCATGTGGCCGTGCAGATCGCCGCATTTGCCCTGGCCGCCGGAGATGCCGACAGCGTGCTGAATATCGTTGATCGCGCGATTCCCGTGGCCGGTGCCCATCAGAATGCCGCCCTGCTGGCAACCTTGATGATGTTCCGCGCCGAAGCCCTTGAAATGACGGGCCGGTATTCCGAAGCCGACGCGGTGCGACTGGACAGTCTGGCATGGGCGCGTTACGGATTTGGCTCCGAACGCAACATACGGGCGCGCCAACGCGAAATCGCGGGGCTGAACCCGACAAAATAAGGCTGACCCCCGATGATCTTTCCCCTGACAGGTATACTGATTGGTGCAGTGACAGGGGTCTTCATGGCCAAACGGCGCGGCGGCAAACCCGCCGATATGGCGCAATGGGGCGCGGCCCTTGGCCTGATCTTTGGGGTCATCGGCATGTTCGTGCTGATTATTGTCGAACGCAGCATTACCTGACGCGATGTTCCTGCCCTTCTTTGCGAAATTGCGCGATACTGGGGTTCCCGTTTCCTTGCGCGAATTTCTGGGCTTTCTCGACGGCGTGCAGGCTGGCCTCGCGACCTATGACATCGAGGCATTCTATGTCCTGGCCCGCACGATCATGGTCAAGGACGAGCGCAACATCGACAAGTTCGACCGTGCCTTTGCCGCCAGTTTTGCCGGTCTGGAAAACATCAGTGCCGCGCAGGTTCTCGAGGCTGTCGATATCCCCCGCGACTGGCTGGAAAAGCTGGCCGAAAAACACCTTAGTCCCGAAGAAAAGGCCGAGATCGACGCCCTTGGCGGGTTTGACAAGCTCATGGAAACCCTGCGCGAACGTCTGAAAGACCAGCAAGGCCGCCATCAGGGGGGGAACAAATGGGTCGGCACGGCCGGCACCTCGCCCTTTGGAGCCTATGGCTATAACCCCGAAGGCGTGCGGATCGGTCAGGACCAAAGCCGCCACCAGCGCGCCGTCAAGGTCTGGGACAAGCGCGAGTTTCGCAATCTTGACGACACCGTGGAACTGGGCACCCGCAACATCAAGATTGCGCTGAAACGCTTGCGGTCCTGGGCGCGCGACGGGGCGCATGATGAACTTGATCTCGATGGCACGATCCGCGCCACCGCCGAACACGGCTACCTTGATGTGCAAACCCGCCCCGAGCGGCGTAATGCGGTCAAGGTGTTGCTGTTTCTGGACGTCGGTGGGTCGATGGACCCGCATATCCGCGTGGTCGAGGAACTGTTCAGCGCCGCGCGGGCCGAATTCAAGCACCTGGAATATTACTATTTCCACAACTGCCTTTACGAAGGGGTCTGGCGCGACAATGCCCGCCGCTGGGGCGCGCAGACCCCCACATCCGAGGTTCTGCGCACCTACGGATCGGATTACAAATGCATCTTTGTCGGCGATGCCAGCATGTCGCCTTACGAGGTTGCCGTGCCGGGCGGCGCAAACGAACACTGGAACGAAGAAAGCGGCGAGGTTTGGTTGAACCGCGCGCGCGATCAGTGGCCCGCGCACCTGTGGATCAACCCCCTGCCCGAACCGCACTGGCCATATACGCAATCCATCGCCATGATCCGCGACATATTCGGCGCGGACCGCATGGTGCCGATGACGCTGGACGGGATTTCGCGCGGGATGAAGGCGCTGACATGATCAAACGGTTGTGGCACAGGCAAAGGATCGCCCTGATCGGCTTTGTGATCGCCCTTGGGGCCTTGGGTTTTTTCGGCTTTCGCACCGCGGCGGCCTGGATCTACTGGAACGATCCCGCCCATCAGGATCAGCCGCTGGCGGGCTGGATGTCGCCGCGCTACGTCGCGCGCTCGTATGATCTTCCGCCCGAGGCCATCAACCCCGCGCTGTTTTTGGATCAGGACGCGCCACCGCGCCGCATTTCAATAGAAAAAATTGCCCAGGAAAACGGGCTGACCCTAAGGGAGCTGCAGGCGCGCATTGATGCCGCCGCGACGGCGTGGCGCGCCGTGCAAGAGGTCGGCTCTGGTGGCTGATTTCGTTCTGGGATTGGTGGCCGATTACGGCGTGACGATCGTCTTTGTTGTTACCTTCCTTAGCTGCCTTGCCCTGCCCGTGCCTTCGTCGCTGCTGATGCTGGCCTCGGGCGGATTCGCGGCAACGGGCGATCTGTCGGTCGCCGCCGTCGCGGCGGCTGCGTTTGGCGGCGCGGTCCTGGGCGACAACACGGGCTTTTGGGGCGCGCGCAAGCTGGGCATGGGCGCGCGCGGCTGGCTGACCCGCACCCCACGGCGCGCGCGGCTGCTGACCCGCGCGGCCCTGTTTCTGGGTGAACGGGGTGGCCCGGCGGTGTTCTTTTCCTGCTGGTTGGTGGCGCCGCTGGGGCCATACATGAACTACGTCTGCGGCCTGACCGGATACTCATGGCCACGCTTTGCCCTTTGGGGAATCGCCGGAGAAATCGTCTGGGTCGGGCTTTATGTCGGGCTGGGCTACGGCTTTGCCGATAATATCACCGCCGTATCGGGCCTGCTGGGCAACGCCAGCGGCTTTGTCACTGCTTTGGCGCTGGTGATCGGGTTGGGCTGGTGGCTGTGGCGGGCCAGCCGAAAACCAGCCGCATGAAGGTCTTGGCCGCCTGCATCGCACAGGCGCGGCCGATCGCCGCGAAATCAGGGATGACGGGGCATTTCAAAGCGGCGCAGCCTGCGGTGACAGTCGGGCACATGGGGCTGGACGGCGACACCATCGTTGATCGCGCCAACCACGGCGGCCCGGATCAGGCGGTCTATATTTTCACGCAAACGGATCGCCTTTGGTGGGCCGATCATCTTGGTCGCGATCTGCCTGCCGGGTTCTTTGGAGAGAACCTGTTGATCGACGGATTGGCCAGCGCCGATCTGGCCCTTGGTGATTTACTGGTGATTGGCGATGTCACACTGCAAGTCACAGCACCGCGCATTCCCTGCATCACTTTTGCGGCCCGGATCGGCGACCCGCAGGGGGTCAAGATGTTTCACAAGGCCGCGCGCCCGGGGGCCTATGCACGGGTGTTGCACGGCGGTGATGTTACGCCCTTGGATGTGGTAAAACACATTGAATATGACGGTGAACGCATTGGTATTGTGGAAAACTTTGCCCAGTATTTGGCAGGTTTTCCCGACCATACGTTCCTTGAAGCCCTTTTGCGCGTTCCTGCCCATCACAAGGCACTTGCGATGGCTGCTCAGCGCCTTGGACACCCGCCATGATGACACTGGCAATCGCGCCCCAACGCCCCATATATAGCATATGTTGAAATTCACCCCGATCATTCTGGCCGTGCTCTACGGCTTTGCGATGTATCGCTTTTCGGTCTGGCGCACAGCGCGCGAACTGGACAGCAGATCGACACAACTGGCTGATCCCGCTTTGAAAAAGCTGATGGATCGCATGGCGGCCGCCCTCGATCTGGCGCGCATCAAGGTGCATATCTATGAAATCGATCCGGTCAACGGATTGGCCGCCCCTGACGGGCGCATCTTTATCACCCGCGGATTTTTCAACAAATACCGCGCGGGCGAGGTCACGGCCGAGGAAATGGCCAGCGTGATCGCTCACGAATTGGGCCATGTGGCATTGGGCCATTCGCGCCGTCGGATGATTGATTTTTCCAGCCAGAACGCCATGCGCGCCGCCCTGATGATGGTGATCGGGCGCTTTGTGCCCTTTGTCGGGCCATTCATCGCCAACGGGTTGATGACCCTGCTGGCCGCACGTCTGTCGCGGCAGGATGAATACGAGGCCGACGCCTATGCCAGCGCCCTGCTGGTCAAGGCAGGGATCGGAACTTCGCCGCAGAAGTCATTGTTTACAAAGCTGGAAACCCTGACAGGCGCAAGGGGCGCAGAACAGGCGGCCTGGTTGATGAGCCACCCTAAAACAGCCGAACGCATCGCTGCGATCGAGGCCAATGAGGCCAAGTGGATCAAACCGTAAGCGCCTTGCCGAACCGCGGCAGCCGCGCCTTTTTCATCAAAGCGCGCATGGTCCAGTCCGCACCCGACAGGCGGCGGGCCTCGGCCAGAACGCTGTCGGCAACGGGGCGCACCAGATCCGGGTGATCCGCCAAAAGGTCACGCAGGAAACCATCGGGATCACAACGGCTTAGCCCCTCTTCTTCAAGTATATTGCGGGGAAAATCCTTGGCGTTCATCGTCAGGATCATATCGCACGACCCGGCAATCGCCGCCGCCAAGACATGCACATCCGCTGGGTCAGGCAGCCACAAACGGCCCTCAAGTCCCGGGTGAACAGGTATAACTGCATCCGCGAACCGACTGTAAAGCAATGATATTTCACCGCGCGCGATCACCTCGCCCTCGGGTCCGATCTTGCGCGCGGCCAGCGCCCATTCTTCCAGTATCCTAGTGGACCAGCGCGCTTCGAACAGCCCCGTTTGCGCCACGCCCAGCACCACTTCGCGCATGACCGTCGGATAAAGAACGCAGGCGTCGATCAGAACCCTCACAGCCGGCCCCTCATAACCGGAATGTCAGCGCCTTGAGGTAACCGCTCTCGGCCAGTTGCGGCAGCAGCGGGTGGTCCGGTCCAGCCGAACCGGTATTGACGATCACCCCGCGCCGCCCGCCACGGCCAATCCCGCGCGCGCTGGCATTGCGAAATTTCGTCAGATCCGCCGCATGCGAACAGGAACACAACACCAGATAGCCACCATCTGCCACCAAAGGTGCCGCCAGCCGCGCCACCCGTTCATAGGCGCGCAATCCGGCCTCGAGCGCGTTCTTTGACGGCGCAAAAGCGGGCGGATCGCAAATGACAACGTCAAACTGCGCCCCTTCTTCGCCAAGGGCCGCCAGCACGTCGAATGCATCGCCCTGACGGGTCGCGAACCGGTCAGCCACACCGCTGGCCACCGCCCCCGCCTGGGCCAGGTCCAACGCTGGCGCCGACCCGTCAACCGCCAGCGCCGAGGCCGCGCCATTGGCCAGGGCCGCCAGCGAAAAGCCCCCCACATGGCTGAACATATCCAGCACCCGTGATCCGTGTGACAACGCGGCCGCAAAGGCGTGGTTGGGCCGCTGATCGAAAAACAGGCCGGTTTTCTGCCCGCCCATCACATCGGCCATATAGGTCGCGCCGTTCATCGGCACGGGGATCGCGGCGGTGGGGGCCTG
The DNA here is from genome assembly GCF_008065155.1 of Octadecabacter sp. SW4. Taxonomy (NCBI): domain Bacteria; kingdom Pseudomonadati; phylum Pseudomonadota; class Alphaproteobacteria; order Rhodobacterales; family Roseobacteraceae; genus Octadecabacter; species Octadecabacter sp. SW4. Next base: position 1,835,551 of record NZ_CP042819.1, read on the forward strand.
GCCCAGCAACACGGTCGTTTCTTCCGCCAACCCTTCGAGAGCACGCGCGCGCCCTGTGCCGTTCTTGATGATCGTCGTGACACCGGTGACCGATGCCAGCGCCGCCGCCAGCGGTTCAATCAGCGCGTCGGCCCAGGCCGCGTTGGGCTGCACCACCGCCGTATCGCCAAAGCGGTCAATCACCACGCCCGGCAAGCCGTCAGATTCAGCATGGACAAGGCGGTAGAAAGGCGCGTCATAAAGGCGTGCGCGATGCGCCAGCGCCCGCGCGATCCGGTCCGCGAACCACGCCTGATCAATCACCGCCTCGGAGTTCTGGTCAAGCATCCGGCAGATGATCCGCGAGGCCGGGTTAACGGCGACAACCCCCATCGGGCGGCGCTCGCTATCTTCAAGCTGGGTGACGGTGCCACCCGCCATGCCTTTGGTGCGGCGATCAAGCACGACTTCGTTTGCGTAAACCCAGGGAAACCCGTGGCGCACGGCGCGCGCATTGGCTTTGGGTAACAGGCGGACAGGCGGAAAGGAGGGCTGCGTCATGCAGCCCTCCTACCCTGTTCGTTTGATCTATGAAAGAGGGCTTAGCTGTTGCCCGCTTCTTCCGGGAATGTGCCCACGGGCCCGGTCAGCAGATCGTTGAAAACCTGTGTCAGATGCGTGGTGATACGCACCTTCTGGCCTTGACCTGTCTGGTCGGCGCGGATCGCCGCGCGACCACCCAATGCGGCCAGATCGGCGTTGATACGCTGCGGGCCTTCAAGGATGGCACCGGTTTCGGCATCACGGATCGTCAGGTCGAACTTGATCGAATGCACACCGCCCACCGTATAGCGCGTGCGCTCGGTCAGGGAATGGAAGCGCTGCAGGGTCACATCAACGATCACGGCCGTGTCGCCTGTCAGATCGGCTGTGCCCGCCGCGATGGATGTCTGGAAGATCGCGGCAATCTGGTCGCGCCGGTTGCCCAGCGGGTCGCCACGCCACACGATATCAGCGATCGGGTAATAGCTGTTGGCTTCCGAGACGCGCAGGTCATCGGGAACGGCAAAACGGATCGCCTGCACGGAATAGTCACGCTGTTCCTGCACCGCGGGCGCGGCCACCTGCGGCACCTCCAGCGGCGCGTTCCGCGTCACCGTGTCCAAACTCGCGCAGCCTGCAACACCAAGTGCCAGAGCGCCCAAAGCCATCATTTTCAACAGTTTCATTTCACTACCTCCGGGCTTTCTGCCCTTATGCGGTTTTCCCCTTAGGATGTTGTTAACCTCATCCTCAAATCGGGCAGGAATGGGACAAGGGTGCGACGGTTTCAGGGTGATCGCAGGGCAATTCCACGTCGAAACCGATGACATTTTGCGCTATTCTTGGGGGAAATCGCGTATTGTTAGCGCTAACCGCCCGTGATAGGGACAGCCCAACACGATCCAGAAAGAGCATCATGGCACTCAACCCCACCATCAAGACCGTCACCGACCGTATCATCGCCCGCAGCGCTGGTCCGCGCGCCATCTACCTTGATCGGATGGCATCCGCCGCCGCCGAGGGGCCACGCCGCGCCCATATGACCTGCGGCAATCAGGCCCACGCCTATGCCGCGATGGGGCAGGACAAGGACAGGCTGGTCGCCGATCGCGCGCCCAACCTCGGGATCATCACCGCTTATAACGATATGCTCAGCGCCCATCAGCCGTTCGAAAAATATCCCGATATCATTCGCGATGCGGCCCGCGCGGCCGGGGCCACGGCCCAGGTTGCGGGCGGTGTTCCGGCGATGTGTGATGGCGTCACCCAGGGCCAGACCGGAATGGAGCTGTCGCTGTTTTCACGTGACGTGATCGCGTTGGCCGCCGCCGTTGGCCTGTCCCACAACGTCTTTGACGCCGCTGCCTATCTGGGGGTCTGCGACAAGATCGTCCCCGGCCTGGTAATGGCCGCCGCGACATTCGGATATATCCCGTCGGTGTTCATGCCCGCCGGACCGATGGTCAGCGGGTTGCCCAACGATGAAAAGGCCCGCGTGCGCCAGGAGTTCGCCAAAGGCAACATCGGCCGGGATGAGCTGATGAAGGCCGAAATGGCCAGCTATCACGGCCCCGGCACCTGCACATTCTACGGCACCGCCAACTCCAACCAGATGCTGATGGAATTCATGGGGCTGCACCTGCCCGGCGCCTCGTTTGTCAATCCCGGCACGGAGCTGCGCGAGGCCCTGACCCGTGCGGCCACCGCCCGCGCGCTGGAAATCACCGCGCTGGGGAACAACTACACCCCTGTCAGTGACGTGCTGGATGAAAAGGCATTCGTGAACGGGCTGGTTGGGCTAATGGCCACGGGCGGGTCCACCAACCTTGTGCTGCACCTGCCGGCGATGGCCAAGGCAGCGGGCGTAATCCTTGATCTGCAGGATTTCGCCGACCTCTCCGAGGTGACCCCGCTGATGGCCAAGGTCTATCCCAACGGGCTGGCCGACGTGAACCATTTTCACGCCGCAGGCGGGCTTGGTTATATGATTGGCGAACTTCTCAACGCCGGGCTGCTGCATGATGATGTGCGCACGGTGGCCGGTGACGGGCTGTCGCTTTATACAAAAGAACCGGTGTTGACGGACGGTCAGGTCAGCTACCGCGAGGGCACGCGCGACACCCTGAACGACAAGATCCTGCGCCCGGTCAGCAATCCCTTCCACGCCCACGGTGGGCTGGTGCAGCTTTCGGGCAACCTGGGGCGCAGTGTGATCAAGATCAGCGCCGTGGCCGAGGACCGCCATGTCATCGAAGCCAAGGCGCGGATTTTCCATACCCAGGAAGCCGTGAAAGACGCCTTCAAAGCAGGCGAGTTCACCCAAGACACGATCGTCGTGGTGCGCTTTCAGGGGCCCAAATCCAACGGCATGCCCGAACTTCACAGCCTGACACCCACGCTGGCGGTGCTGCAGGATCGTGGACTAAAGGTCGCGCTGGTCACCGACGGGCGCATGTCGGGGGCCTCGGGCAAGGTGCCCGCCGCGATCCATGTCTGCCCCGAAGCAGCGGACGGCGGCCCGCTGTCGCTGCTGCGCGATGGCGACATGATCCGCCTGGACGCCACCAAGGGCACGCTTGAAACCCTTGCCGATCTTACCGGCCGCACCCCTGCGCCCGCTGATCTGTCGGGCAATGGCAACGGTGTGGGACGTGAATTGTTTGACGTGTTCCGCAGAAACGTCGGCTTGTCGGCCGAAGGGGCCGGGTGTGTCGTTTAACACCCCGGCTTTTTCTTCCATAATAACTTCCGCCGGAGGCCCGACATGGGCCAAACGCGCCCCATCAGGACCAAATCGATGACCCCGCAACACGCCTCTGAACTGACCCTGCAAACCTGCCTCTTGGCCCCTGTCGTGCCTGTGCTGGTGGTCGATGATGCCAGCATCGCCGCCGATCTGGCGCGCGCGCTGGTAGTAGGCGGCCTGCCCGCCCTCGAAGTGACCCTGCGCACACCGGCCGCCTTGGACGTGATCCGCGAAATGGCGGGCGTTGCAGGTGGCGTTGTCGGCGCGGGCACCCTGCTGACGGCCGCGGACGTGGAGAACGCCAAGGCCGCAGGCGCGACATTTGGCGTGGCACCGGGCGCGACCGACCGGTTGCTGGATGCCTGCGAGGCCAATGACCTGCCCCTCCTGCCCGGTGTGGCCACGGCGACCGAAGCCATGCGCCTGCTGGAGCGCGGCTATAGCGTGCAGAAATTCTTTCCCGCCGAAGCCAACGGCGGCGCCCCCGCCCTCAAGGCGATTGGCGCACCGATCCCGCAGGTCAGATTCTGCCCCACTGGCGGCGTGAGCCTGAAAAACGCCGGTGACTACCTGTCGCTGCCCAACACGGTCTGTGTGGGCGGGTCATGGGTTGCCCCTGCCAACCTTGTCGCCGCGCGCGACTGGGATGCAATCACCGCGCTGGCGACCCAAGCAGCCGCCCTGCCCCGCTAAGGATCAAGGGGCGGGCAAATCATCGCCAGCCGCGCGATTTGCACGTCGCTGACCACCAGATCGCCAAAGTTGTCGTTGAACTCGCGACAATATAGCCCCGCATAGGGCGGGGCTTTCACCGCCTCGTAAGCGGGGTCGGCAAAGGTCATCACATAGATCGTGTGCACCTCCTCGAACGGCCCCCAAGTGGTATTACGCTCGCCGTTGAACAGGTCGCGCCGGTTGACGCGGGCGTCATAGGCCGGGCGCAGGGCAATGAGGGCGGCGCGGTCGGTGCCAGCCGCGCGCATCCGGGCGTAGAAATCCTGTTGTATCTCCGCAAACAGCGCCTGCCTGCGTTCGGCCTCGGCGGCCATGCGCTGATAGCGCCCGTCGCGCCGGGTGTCATAGGCCAGCAGATAGGCCAGCGCCAGCACCGCCAGCCCGACAACGCCATAGCGCAGCCAGCGCAGGTGCCAGAACCAGACCCAGAGCGCGACAATCGCAAAGAACAGCACGCCCAGCAGCGAAAAGATCGTGAACGCGCCATGCAAGATAACGCCGACGTCGCCCATGCCGGGGCCAGAGGTCAGCAGTAACACTGCGGATACCGCACTGGCCGCAATCCCGGCAAGCGCGCCAAAAAACGCGACCCGGCGCGGCCAGCCCAGATGACGCGGCCTAGCCACCGCGCAAGCGCCCTGCCCGCCCGCCGCGCCGTGTGGCGGGGGCGATGTCGGCCAGCCCTTCGCGCAGCGTCAGGGTCATCGGATGATCAGCAGGCTGGTCGCCATATTGCGCCAGCATCGCGCGGATGCTGGCTTTGGGCTCGGCCCCTGCGGGCAGCGACAACGCCCAATCAAGGAAAATCGACCGACATTCGGGCGCGCCGATCCCGTCAATCACAAAGGCCTCGCGGATCAACCCCTTTGGGTCCAGCGGGTCACGCGCCATCGGTTTTTCCTTCCAGTAATCGCGCGATGATCGCGCTTGCGGTCGCGGCCGTTTCGGCCATTGCGGAGGCCAGCGCATCGGTGTTTTCCATTCCCGTTTCGCGCAGGATAAAACGCACGCCGCCCTCGCCCAGTTCTGCGGGATCAAGCGCGCCTCCGGTCAGCAAACGCGCCGCCGCCTGCAAGCGCCAGAACAACGCATATCCTTGGGCAAGTGCTGCGCTCTCTGCGGCACTTAACCACCCAATTCCGGCCTGTAGCTGCGCTTCGAGCGCGGTTTCACCGCAGCCTGCGCGCAGACAGGCGGTCTGTGCCAGCAATTCGATGTCTTGCAAGCGGCCCGCGCCGATTTTGGCATCCCACGCCCCTTGCGGTGGTTTGGCCGCAGCGATCCGCGCGCGCATATCGGCCACATCGGCCAGCACCGTGTCACCGGCTGCCTTGTCGGCCAGCACTGCGCGGCGCACCGCCGCAATATCGGCCAGAAGGTCGGGTGCGCCTGCAATGGCGCGCGCACGGGTCAGGGCGAGGTGTTCCCAAGTCCATGCCGCGTCCCGCTGATAGGTTTCAAACGCGGCGAGCGATGTGGCAACCGGCCCGGCCCGCCCCGAAGGGCGCAAGCGCATGTCCACCTCGTATAGCCGTCCTTCAGGCATCTGCGCGGACAGGGCCGTCACCAGCGCCTGCGTCAGGCGGGCAAAATAGGTGCGCGTAGCCAGGGGTTTCGGCCCGTCCGAGGCGGCTTCGCCATCGGCGTCATAGATCACGATCAGGTCCAGATCGGACATGGCATTCAGCCGCCCCGCCCCCAGCGATCCCATCGCCAGCACCGCCGCGCCGCGCCCCGGTGTGACCCCGTGTTTGGCAACAAACTGCGCCAGAACATGCGGCCAAAGTCCCGCCACCACCACCTGTGCCAGCTGCGCATATTGGCGGCCTGCCTCGATCCCGTCGATCAGGCCACGCAGGTGATGCACACCGATGCGAAAGTGCCATTCCTTGGCCCAGCGGCGCGCCATATCAAGACGGGATTCGTAGTCATCGACCCCGTCAAGGGCCGCATCGAAACTGGTGCGCAGGCCCGCCGTGTCGGGCCAGGGCGCAAAGAAACCACCGCCGATCACCGCATCAAACACGCTAGCGTTTTGCGACAGGTAGTGCGCCAGCGCGGGGGCCGTCGCGGCAATATCAACGATCAACTGGGTCAGTTGCGGGTTGGCCTCGAACAGGGAAAACAACTGCACACCCGCAGGCAACCCCGCCAGAAAACCGTCAAACTGCGCCAGCGCCTCGTCGGGTTTGGCGGCCTCGCGCAGCCGGGTCAGGATTTCAGGGCGCAAACGGTCAAAAATCTGCACGGCGCGGTCCGAGCGCAGCGCCGGATAGGTCAGCCAGCGCGCCGTGATCTCCTTGCCGAAATCATCGACGGGCGCGACATCGCCCTGACCGGGGGCAAAGAACCCCTCGGTCAGGCTATGCACCTCCTCAAGGCGGTCGCGCAGATCGCGCTCCAGATCAGCGCGCGCGACCCCCATGAAGGCCGCCAAACGGTCAAACCCTTCGCCGTCTTGCGGCAGGTCGTGGGTTTGCGCATCGTTGATCATTTGCAAACGGTGTTCGACCTCGCGGTGGGCCCGGTAATGCGTTTGCAGGGTGCGCGCCGTATCATCAGGCACCCAGCCCGCCGCCACCAGCGCATCCAACCCGTCACAGGTGCCGCGCGCGCGCAAGCTCGGGTCGCGTCCACCGGCGATCAACTGGCGGGTCTGGGTGAAAAATTCGATCTCGCGAATGCCGCCGCGCCCCAGTTTCATGTTATGGCCCATCAGGTCCAGCTTGCCGCCCAGCCCCTTGTGATCGCGGATCCGCAGGCGCATGTCGTGGGCGTCCTGAATGGCGGCAAAATCTAGGTGCTTGCGCCACACAAAGGGGGTGAGCGTTTTCAGGAATCCCTCGCCCGCCGTGATATCGCCCGCCGAGGCCCGCGCCTTGATATAGGCCGCCCGTTCCCATGTGCGCCCCACGCTTTCGTAATAGCGTTCGGCCGTTTCCATTGACAGGCACACCGGGGTGACACTGGCATCGGGGCGCAGGCGCAGATCGGTGCGGAACACGTATCCGCCCGCCCCAAGATCGGACAGGATCGCCGTCATCTTGCGGGTCACGCGGATGAACGCGGCGCGGGCCTCGTGATAGTCATCGGGGTCGAAACGGGTTTCGTCAAACAGGCAAATCAGGTCGATATCGCTGGAATAGTTCAGCTCATACGCCCCCTGCTTGCCCATCGACAGGGCGACCATTCCAGCGGCGCTCTGCGCATCATCCTCGGTCATTGCGGGCAGTTTGCCACGGGTGATTTCGGCAGCCACAAGGCGGCGGATGCAGATATCAACGGCCCCGTCCGCCAGATCGGTGATCGCGCGGGTCACGGTTTCCAGCGGCCAGACACCGCCCAGATCGGCCAAAGCGACCAGCAGCGCCATGCGGCGTTTGGCCGTGCGCAACCCCTGTTCAAGATCGGCGCGCGGCAGTTGCGCCACCTCGGCCAGAATGGCGTCGCGGGCTGCTTCGGGGGTGTCGATATTTTCGGTCAACCACGCGCCTTCGACGCCCAGCAGGCCCAATAGAAAGGGGCTGCACCCGGCCGCGCCGTGGATCAGGTCGTGCAAGCCCGCGTCGATCCCTTGCACATGCGCCAGTCCATCCGCCCCGCGATCAGGTTCAAAAGCACGCGGCGCGCGCGTCATGCGGGAGGCAAATGTCATGAGGCCACAATGAAAGCGCGGGCGGGGCTGGTCAATCGCACAAACGCCCGGCCGGGTGGGAAAGGCCGCGCCTGACCCCGGGTGGGCGCGGCAACGATGAAACCCCAGCAAGCAGAGTTCTATGCCGCAAGGGTTGCGACAGGGGGCTATGCCGCAATGCGCACTCCCGTGGGGAGGGTCGGGCGCGGCCCGTGCTTGCAGCCCGCGCCAAGAGGCCCATTTCAAAGCGCAAATTCGCTTAATGTAAAAAACCTTCACATACCCTCTTGACGGTTTGCCGACCCCGCCCCATCTACTGTAATGTGAAGACCATTCACATGAACCGCAACACAGCATGGAGCACCCTGATGACCACCTCGTCCACCAACATCGACTACAATGCGCCCTACGCACGCACCGTGCGGCCGGGTGGCTTTTTCGCCCGCACCGAGGCCTGGCTCGATGAGCGTGGCAAAGGTGCATGGATCGCCGCGATGGTCCTTGGCTTTATCATATTCTGGCCCGTCGGCCTTGCCCTGCTGGCCTATATGATCTGGAGCAAACGTATGTTTTCTGGCAAATGCGCCACGCGGCGCCACGCACATTCCCACCTGCGCACAACGATGAAATCGTCCGGCAACAGCGCCTTTGATGCCTACAAGACCGAAACCCTGCGCCGCCTTGAAGAAGAGCAGCAAAATTTCGAGAGCTTTCTTGAACGGCTGCGCGACGCCAAGGACAAGGCCGAGTTCGACCAGTTCATGGAAGACCGCGCCAAACGGGCAACGGACGACGACGCGGACGAAGACGACGCCGCCTGATCCGGCACATGTGGCCCCTGCTGATGCGGGGGCCGTATTCCCATTTCACAGGACCAAAGAGATGACCGCCACGATGGCCCCCACAACCGCCCTGCCCGACCCGACCCGCCACCCTGACTTCTACGCCAGCGTCAACCGCAAGCGTTTGCTGGCATGGATTGCGGATGTGACACTTGTGGTGATCCTTTCACTGATCGCCACCCCCTTTACCGCCTTTACGGCGATCTTTTATTTCCCTGTCCTGATGGTCGTGATCGGCTTTCTTTATCGCTGGTCTACCCTTGCGGGCGGATCGGCCACATGGGGGATGCGCCTGATGGCGATCGAACTGCGCGAAGGTGACGGGCTACGCCTGTCGGGCCAGACGGCGGCCCTGCACACGCTGGGATATTACCTGTCGATGGCCATCGCACCACTGCAACTGGTGTCGGTGATCCTGATGGTCGTGAACCCGCGCAAGCAGGGGTTGTCGGATGCGGTGCTGGGCACAGCGATGCTGAACCGCATGGCCTGACCCACACACCGGATCGACCCGCCGAAAATGGCGGGGTTGGCGCGGGCGTAATCCATTGCTACCCTGCGCAAACCACACTTGATCAGGATGATATGCGCCACACGCTTCCCATAGCGCCGCAGTTTTACGTGACGGCCCCGCAACCCTGCCCCTATCTGGACGGGCGGATGGAGCGCAAGCTGTTCACCGCCCTGCAGGGCGAAGGGGCTGAACGGCTGAATGACAGCCTGTCAAAGCAAGGGTTCCGGCGGTCGCAAAACGTGTTGTATCGCCCGTCGTGTGCCGAATGCAGCGCCTGCCTGTCCGCCCGTATCCGCGTCGCGGATTTTGTCCCCTCGCGCAGCCAGCGCCGCGTCAGCAAACGCAATGGCCAGTTGCATCGTCGCGCCATGTCGCCCTGGGCGACCGAAGAACAGTTCCAATTGTTTCGCGACTACCTTGATAGCCGCCACGCCAAGGGCGGGATGGCCGATATGGACCTGTTTGAATTTGCCGCGATGGTCGAGGAAACCCCCGTGCGCACCCGTCTGATCGAATACTCCGACCCCGATACGCCCGATGACAGCTATGACGGGATGGCGGCGGTCTGCCTGACCGATATCCTCGATGACGGGCTAAGCATGGTCTATAGTTTCTTTGCCCCCGAGCGGCAGAAACACAGCCTTGGCACCTATCTGATCCTTGATCACATCGCCATCGCCCAAGAGATGGGCCTGCCCTATGTCTACCTTGGCTATTGGGTGCCCGGCAGCCCCAAGATGGACTACAAGGCCAAGTTCAAGGGCCTTGAGATCTATCGCAAGGGGGCGTGGCAGGACATCGGCGATCCCGCGCAATACGAGGCCGATACCCACCCCCTTTCGGTCGCGCCAATCGCCGAACAGGTCGCGCAGATCAGCCTGCCGGGTAGCCGGAGCATTTAGCAGATCTGAGGGTAATCGGCGGCACGCAACGCAAGCTGTTCACCGTCAGGCCGCGGGGTGGAGATCCGAGCTTGCCGCGTGGCACTTTATGGTCGCCAAGCACGTCCTCCCCCTGAAGTTGCCACTGGCATCAGCCAAATCGCCAGCCCGGCGGGGCGGTCTGACGATACACGGCGGTGTGCGGCCTTGATTCCGTGCAAAAAGGGCGGGCCGTTTCTGACCCGCCCTTATCTTGATCTTGTCTGAGGTATCCGCCTAGTTGATCAGCGCCGGCACGATCGTCACCACACCCGGGAACAGGGTCAGCAGGGCCAGTCCGGCTACCTGGATCAACACGAATGGCAGCACGCCCTTGTAGATGTGGCCGGTCGTGACCTCGGGCGGGGCGACCCCGCGCAGGTAGAACAGCGCAAAACCAAAGGGCGGCGTCAGGAAGCTGGTCTGCAGGTTCACGGCGATCATGATCGTCACCCATTTGGGGTCCATGGTGCCGCCATAAATGACAGGACCGACAATCGGGATCACGATGTAGATGATCTCGAGGAAATCAAGCACGAAGCCCAGCACGAACAGCACCAGCATGACCACAAAGAATACCTGCCATTCGTTGTCGAAACTGCGCAGGAACTGCTGGATATATTCTTCGCCGCCAAAGGAAATCACCACAAGGTTCAGCATCTGCGAGCCGATCAGAATGGTAAAGACCATGCTGGTTACCTTGGCGGTTTCGCGCACCACCGGTGACAAGACCCCACCCGACAGCAGCACCCAAAGCGCATAGGCCATCGCGAAACAGGCGTAAAGAAACGCGGCAAAGGCGACGATATAGGCGATGTAGTCTTCGACTGTGACCGTTTCCTGGCCCAGCCGCATGTCGAAGTTCACCCCGACGATCAGCATCACCACAACAGCACCCGTGCCCAGAAGGATGATATTGCCGGACCTTTCCTGATCTTTCAGCTTGCGATAGGCCGCGAGCATGATCGCGCCACCCGCCCCAAGGGCGGCAGCCGGTGTCGGGTTGGTAATCCCGCCAAGGATCGACCCCAGCACCGCAACGATCAACACCAACGGCGGGAACACAACGCGCAGCAGTTCATTCTGCGCCAGCCGTTTGACCCCGTCGCGCAGCCCGTAGAACACCACCAAAAGCGGGATGGCGATCAGGATTGTCGTCATGCCGGGCGATGTCAGCGGCCCGATCAGCAGCATGTCCACCGCCAGCAACAGCACGATCCCGCCCGCGCCAATCAGCAAGGGACGCGGATCAGCGGCAGGCATCACCCCACGCGCCGTTGTCAGCAGCAATGCCAGCAACAGGGTCGCAATCGCGATTCCGGTGCCGATCAATGGGGCGTTGGCGACCTTTTCGGCGACCAGCACCTGACGTTCTTCTTGGGTCAACTGCTGGGCTTCTGCGACGCCACCTGCTTCGTCGATCAGGGCCTGTTGGGCCAAGGCGGCATCCCATGCCTCTTGACCGTGCAGGTCGATCATAGCGGCGGCGCAGTCGGGGCCCACGTTGGTGCGCAGGCTCGCGCTTTCACCGGCGTCCGAATAGCTGTCCACCAGGACCGACTGCGAACCGACAAGGCCGATATTACCCATCAGGATCACACCCACGATCAAGCCGACGGGCGCAAACACGAACCATGTCAGCCCCTCGCTGCGGGTCACGCCGCTGCTTTGGCCGCCCTCGACGTGCACAGCCGGTGCATGGGTCGGATTGAACAGCGCGTAGCCGAACGCATAGGCCGCATAAAGGAAGGCCAGCAAGATACCGGGCAACAGGGCCGCCTGAAACAGCGTGCCCACCGACACGACGGCCGGTTCACCCAGATAGGTCAGCGCATCGGTGCAGCCCGCGGCAAGCGCGCGGGACTCTTGCGCGGCAGAATAAATGTCCCCCGCCAGCGTGCCCAATAGAACGATCACGATCGACGGCGGAATGATTTGCCCCAGGGTGCCCGACGCGGCGATCACACCTGTGGCCAAAGACGGCGAATAGCCGTTGCGCAACATGGTGGGCAGCGACAAAAGGCCCATCGTTACCACGGTCGCCCCGACGATCCCGGTCGAGGCCGCAAGGAAGGCCCCCACCACAACAACCGACACGGCCAGACCACCGGGCAGCGGGCCAAAAACCCGGCTCATCGTGGTCAGTAGATCATCGGCGATCTTCGAGCGTTCCAGCGTGATCCCCATCATCACGAACATCAACACCGCCAGCAGCGTTTCAATAGACTGGCCCGCCAGCACCCGTTCGTTCATGCGGTTGACGATAAAGGAGACGTTGCGATCCAGCGCTACTTCCCAGCCCTGCACGAACACGGGTTGGGCCAGCCTTGGCAACTCGGGGAAGCGGAACACCGATATGGTTTCCGATTTTATCCCCTCGGCAATCAGCGCGGCGTATTCCGGCGTGCTTTTGTCAATCGCCTGATGGATCAGGTAACCGCCGCTATCAAGCGCGGCCACGATGGCAAACGAGATGACCGCAGAGCCACCAATGGAAAACGCGACGGGAAAGCCCGAAAGGATGCCTGCGAACAAACACAGGAACACGATAATCAGGCCAATTTCGACGCCATCAAGTCCGAAGAGCATAAGGGTTCTGCCTTTGAATTAGTGAATTTCGGCCACGAGTTCGGCTTGCGCGTCACCCAAACTGTCTTTGTCGAGGTATTTGCCCGCGCTGTCGGGCCCCTCTTTCCACTCGAGATACGAGCGGTAAAAGAACGCAACGGCCTGCAACATCACCATCAACGTGAAGGCCACAAGCAGAACCTTGAACAGAAAATAGGCGTTAAAGCCGTTCGGGCTAAAGCCGATGGTCTCAACGTTCCAGCGCAGGGCGCGCGCCTTGGTCACCAGACGCTCCAGCGTGTCAGAGGCCGACGGATTGGGCACGACCAGGTGGCGCCACATGAAGAACCAGCCATACATCCACGTCAGCACCGCCGCCGGAACCATGAAGAACAGGCTGCCAAACATGTCGATGATACGCTTTTTGCCGTGGCTGACGGCAGCATAGACAAGATCGACGCGCACATGCCCGCCCTGCACGAATGTGTAGGTCGCACAGAGGGTCACAACCAAGGCGTTATAGAACTTGAGCTCCTCGGCCCACCAACTGACGTCCTTGGTAAAGACGGCGCCAAAGCCAAGGCTGATTTCAGCGACCGCAAAGACCCGCTGCATAAAGATGATCACGATCTGTTGCAGCACCATCAACAGGCCTGCCCAGGCGAAAAAGCGCCCGACCGAATTGGCGAACCCTTCGAGGACGCGCACGCAGCCCCACATAAACCGGTTCCGGAACAACCCGACCGTGGTCACGATCAGGAACAGCACAAAGACCGCAAAGAACAGCTCCACGGAGGCACCGTAATAGATGAACCGCATCAGCGATTCCTTGTCCTCGGTCGTGTTGGCCCATGACAGCCAGTCCAGCCAGGACGCCGGGTGGGTGATCGCAAAGATGATGTTATAAATGGCTTCGATCAGATTGCCAAAAAACCAGCCCAAGGCCCCGTAGGCCTCGAGGGCGGTGATTTTCTGGATCAGCCATGTGTCATACACCGGCCAAAATCCTGTCAGGACTTCTTCTTCCATCTGGCTCGTGCCCCCAAATCTGGAAATTCACACCGCGCCACACAGCCCTAAGACCCGGTTGCGCGAAACCAGCCCCCACCGCGTCTGGCGGGGGCTGGAGGTCTTGGCTTGCCTGTCGGCTTAGCCGTAGATCCGTGTGCGCTGGTCGGTAAACGCCTGATCCGACTGGCGGATCCAAGCAGAGGACGAGGCAACCGACGTATCAAAGCTCGCGCGGATACGGGCATAAAGCTCGTCACCCATGAACTCGTCGAGCGCGCCTTTCGCGCCGACTGCAAAGGCATCCCAGATATCGTCGCTGAACTGCAAGACTTTGGTGCCGCCCGAAACCAGACGGGCCAGCGCCGCACCGTTGTTGGCGTGCGATTGCATCAGGCTCCACTGGTGGGTGGCTGCTGCTGCGGTCTCGACGATCGACTGATGCTCGGGGGACAGGCTGTCCCAAACATCGCGGTTGAACGATGCGGTCAGGGCCGAACCCGGCTCGTGCATGCCGCCTGTGTAGTAGAATTCACAGACTTCCTGCAGGCCAAGACGCTCGTCGGCAAACGGGCCGATCCACTCGGCGCCATCAATCGCGCCGGACGACAGCGCCTGATAGATTTCGCCACCGGGCACGTTTTGCACCGACGCACCGGTCAGGCCCAGCGCCTTGCCACCAAGGCCGGGCATACGGAACTTAAGACCCTGAAGGTCATCGGCCGAGTTGATTTCCTTGCGGAACCAGCCACCGGGCTGCGCGCCGGTATTGCCTGCGAAGAACGACTTGAGGCCGAAAATCTCGCCCAGTTCGTCGTGCAGTTCGGCACCGCCGTCTTGATAATACCAGGTTGCCAGTTCCTGCGCAGTCGCGCCGAAAGGCACAGCCGTGAAGAAATAGAAACCGGGGTGCTGGCCGCCAAAGTAGTAGTCAGCCGAGTGGTAGATATCGGCCTGCCCTGCGGACACGGCATCAAACACCTCGAAGGCACCCACAAGCGAACCTGCCGGCTTTTTGTCGATGGTCAGCGCGCCACCGGTGCCAGCCGTTACCAGTTCGGCAAAATGCACGGCCGCATCGTCGAACACGGCGAATCCGTCAGGAACGGACGTGACCATTGTCAGTGTGCGGTTGCCCTGCGCATAAGCCGGTGCGGCCAGAGTTGTGGCTGCGGCAGCGGTGCCACCAAGCGCTGATGTTTTAAGAAAAGAACGACGATCCATTTAGGTCCTCCCGAGAGTTCAATGTCCTGCCCCCCTCCCGGAGGCAGAACGTCCTAAGACTGGCCAGAGCCTAGCGACACATCGGCAGCATTTGAATACCCTTAATTGCCCACTTTGGCCAAATCGTAAAAAAATCTTACCAATTTTCCTTTTTGATAGCGCCAACATGTCGCAGCTGCGCGACGCGCTTTAAAAAAGGCCTAAAAATAAGGCTGGGCGGACAAGAACGATTCGGGGGTAACCTAACGTCACCTGGCGGGGGCTTGCGTGCACACCTTTTGATCACGGGACCGAAAGACGAGTTTCCCTGTGATGAGAGCGGCCAGATCGCGGCCCGCCCAGCGCATGACAGGCGCCAAGCTGAATAGGCAAAGGCAGGTCAGGCGGGGCATGTGCGCCCCGCCCTTTCACATCAAAAGACGAAGTCTTCTTCGGCCAGATCGTCGGCATCGGTATTTTCCAGCCGGATCGTCACATCGCCCGCGGCGATGATCGCGGCACTTTCATCCTGACTAAGGAAAATGTCGTCAAACGTGAGCCCGTCAAAACCTGTCAGCGCGATCTTGTCCGCGCCGCTGGTAAAGTCGGTGATCGTGTCACTGCCATCACCTGCACCAAAGCCGAACACGTCGTTGCCCTGCCCGCCGGTCAGCATGTCGTCATCGACCCCGCCATTGAGCATGTCATTACCCGAACCGCCATAAAGCGTGTCGTCGTCATCAGCGCCATAAATGACGTCGTTGCCGCTGCCGCCCCAAACGATATCCTGCCCGTTGTCCGTCACCAGATCGCCCGCATCGTCGGCCAGGTTCAGCAGATCGGGCAAGGACGGATCAAGACCGGCATAGATCGTGTCATTGCCAACGCCACCACGGATCAGGTCAGAGCCTTCGCCGCCGATGATCGTGTCGTTGCCCGCGTTGCCGTTCAGCGTGTCGTCGTCAAAGCCGCCATCGATATAGTCGTTGCCCTTGCCACCCGTGGCAAGGTCGCCGTCATCGCCGGTGATGATCGTGTCATTGCCCTGCCCGCCGCGCACGACGTCGGCGTCATCATTCGGATCGTCATCCGCCGCAAAAAGGCCGGGATAACCGCGATCGGGGCTGCCGCTGATGCCAAAGTCATTCACGTTGCCCGAGGTGTTGATATAATCATTGCCCCAACCGCCCGCGACACTGTCGCTGCCGTTGCCGCCAAACACCTTGTCCCAGCCGCTGCCGCCCTTGATCACGTCGTTGCCATAGCCGCCCAATATCCGGTCGCTGCTGGCCCCGCCATCAAGCTGGTCGTTGCCAAGCCCGCCATAGATGATGTCCCGGCCAATCCCGCCAAACACGGTATCGGCCCCCGAGTCGCCACGGATAAAGTCGTTCTGGCCACCGCCATAGATGATGTCATTGCCCTTGTTGCCATGCAGGCTATCGGCCCCGGCACCGCCATAAAGGCTGTCACGACCATCCCCGCCGTGCAGGTTGTCTTCGCCGCGGTATCCGTAAAGCGTGTCGTTGTTCTTGTCGCCGTAAACGCTGTCTGCGCCCATGCCGCCGGAAATCTTGTCGTTGCCTTCGCCACCCTGCAGGTAGTCGTTGCCGGTGTGGCCCTTGATGAAATCATCACCCTTGTTGCCCTTGATCACGTCATCGCCGGTGTTGCCGTGCAGGCTGTCGCCACCCGCCCCACCATAGATTTCATCATCGCCCGACCCGCCCGAGATAAAGTCGTGCCCGGCCTTGCCATAGATCAGGTCATCGCCGTCGCGGCCGAATATCTGGTCCTTGAATTCCGTGCCAATGATCGCCGGATCGCCCTCGTCGGGCGCATCCTCGAGGGTGACTGCGGAAAAGGCATCAATCGCCGTCAGCCCCACGTCGATCAGGTTGTCGGCCACCGGATCGACCACAAGATCCATCCGCACGATCGACCCTTCGATATCGGTGCTGTCATATTCAACGGCAAAGCCCACCTGCCCCGCGCCCGGCTGCACAAAGCTGTCGGCGGGAATGTCGACCACCTGCAACAGACTGTCGGCAGACATGCCCGGCCCGATCCATGCAAATTCATCCCCGTCGGACACGCGCACATGTCCGTCATCGCCGATGATCGTCAGCCCAAGGTCATACGTGTCTTCATCAGACGGCGCTTGTTCCTGCCATAAGAAGACGTTCGTGCCGTCGTCCAGTTCGATGGTGATCGTTGCGCCAATCACCGCTCCATCGGCGATACGTGCGTCCACAAAGTCAGCAAGTAGTGTCATAGCGTGCCCCCCCAGGCCTATGTGTCGCCCGAAATGCCGGGCGCAATCGTTAATCAATGATTAACATTCACAGATCAGCGAGGGTTCGGCAAGTTGCCTTTTTAGCTTGGCGCGATCGAAAGCCCTGTCTTATCAACTGTTTCCCATATGGAAACAGATAGCGGATCAAAAATACGGATGTGCACCAAACGTGAAGTCATCTTCGTCAATGTCATCCACATCGACGCCTTCCAAACGCATCGTTGTGTCGCCTGCCTGAATGATTGCGGCGCTGTCCTCTTGCGACAAGAAGATATCATCAAAGGTAAATAGCGCATTATCGTCGGCGCTGTTCTGACCATAAATGTGGATCTTGTCCGCACCCACTTCAAAATCTTTGACAGTATCCGTGCCACCGTCAAAGTCGATCCACTGGGGTTCATAATCCTGCGTTTCTTCGTTGAAGAGAATCTCGCGCTGCGCGGCATCAATGCGGAAAATGTCGTTTCCTGCGCCGCCTTTGACAAGGTCGTCACCCGCCCCGCCAGCGATGGAGTCTGCGCCATCGCCACCGAACAGCGTGTCGTCGCCCGTAAGCCCACGCAGCCCGTCATCACCACTACCGCCTTTCAATAGATCGTCGCCTTGCCCACCGTTCAATAGATCGTTGCCGTCACCGCCATACAGCGAGTCATCCCCGCCACCTCCGCCCAACCTGTCGTTACCCTGCGCACCGCGCAGCACATCACTGCCCTGTTCGCCATTCGTATCATCGCCCGTCATACGGTCATCGCCGCGCCCACCGTGCAGCGTGTCATCACCCGCGCCGCCCCACAGGAAATCGTCACCGTTAAAACCCGACACCTTGTCATCACCGTCGTCGCCATAGACGTAATCGTTTCCATAGCCGCCGTTGATGTCGTCATTGCCTGCACCACCTTTAAGGTTATCGTAGCCACGGTTGCCACGGATGAAATCATCACCTTCACCACCTTTGATTTCATCATTATTGTCGCCACCGCGCAGATTGTCGTTACCGTCCCCGCCGGTGATGTTATCGTTCCCGTCACGGCCAAACACCGTGTCATCCCCGCCCAGCGCATCGATCACATCATCGCCGTCGGTCAGGTCAAGCAGGTCATCGCCCTCGGTGGGGGTGATCGGATCAGGGAGTTCGGTGACGGGCAACAGGTCAAGGGTCATGGCATAGACCTGCGCCACCTCGCCCGCGGGCACGATCGTTTCAAAGTAAATCGCCAAGTCGCCGTTGTCGTCCAGATCGACGGCGGCTGTTGCATTGGATTGATCAAGGCCCAAGGCATCGAGGGTCGCGACATCGAATGTCCCCTCGGCCACCAGCCCACCATCGGCATCGAATTGGGAGATCACGTTGTCTTCAAGAAAAACACCACTTTGCACGACCAGAACACCACCATCATCAAACGCAAATGCCTGTTTTTCGACACCACCGAATTCGCCGAGGTCTTCGATCAGAACCGTTGCTGTGATGCCGTTCTCGGACTGTTCAAGAATCCCCATTAGCTCGCCAGCCGCATTGCCGCTTTCGTCGCTCATCTGATACCGAAAGCTAAGCCGTCCATCGCCAAGCGGTTCAAGCTGCGAACTTTGAACGGCATCCTCGGACAGGTCCGTGAGGGCCGTCCAATCGGTCGCCGTGACAACAGGCATACCAGCATCGATACTGACCGATACCAACCCCGGCGCATTGATAAAGCCACCATTCGTTTGCGCGGGTGCATCATCAATCACACCAAAGACTTGCACCAAAAAGCCGTCCAGTAGATCCCCGAATGGCACGGCCTGAATTCCGAGCGAAAAATCGTCGCCATCTTCATAGTCGGGATTGATATCTGCAAGCATGATGGTCGCGGTTGTTTCGACACCGTTCACATCCGTGTAGATCAGATCAAACGAATTGGTCCCGATCTCACCGCGCGTCAAGCTGCCCCCTGTTGCATCCGCATAGGACACCGGTTGGACCAGATAACTTGGGGTCAAGGACGGGCTTGCGGCGACACCGCCCGGAAACGGTTCAGTTGTCAAGCCAAGCGGATTCAGAATTTCAAATGGCATCGTCGGTTCCCCCCACAGGATCAATCGTTACACCCTATGGTTGCCTGACGGGGGGGTAAGGCAAGGGGGCGCTTAAAATTTCGTGAATAAACGCGGTCTTAGCGGCGACCCGGTGCGGTATTGTTTCGGAGTGGGAAACAATGGCCTACCAGCGGGACCATTCACCCCGAACCCCACCTTTTGTAAGAATGTTGCGAAAAAGCGCCCTCGGGCGAACTTTTCTACAATCGGGCTGTTGACCCCTCTTGCTGCGCATGCATAAAGTCTGCGCACGCATATGAAGGACCCCAAGGGATGACACACATTCTAACTGTCGTAGGAAAATCGCGCATGGGCCGGTAACGGTTTACCCAATCAGGTTCCCATGCGCCCCCGAAACCTCGGGGGCTTTTTTATGCCAAACGACCTCATACCACACGACAAAGACGTCAGAGATAGGAAAACACGATGACACGTCAAATGACCGGAGCGAAAATGGTAGTTCAGGCCCTGAAGGATCAGGGCGTGGATGTCGTCTTTGGATATCCCGGTGGCGCGGTGCTTCCGATCTATGACGAGATTTTCCAGCAAAACGAAATCCGCCACGTGCTGGTGCGCCATGAACAGGGCGCGGTCCATGCCGCCGAAGGTTACGCCCGTGCAACCGGCAAGCCCGGCGTGGCGCTGGTGACATCCGGCCCCGGCGCGACCAATGCCGTGACAGGGCTGACCGATGCCTTGATGGACTCCATCCCGATCATCGTGCTGACCGGGCAGGTTCCGACCTTCATGATCGGCTCGGACGCATTCCAGGAGGCAGATACCGTTGGCATCACCCGCCCCTGCACGAAACACAACTGGCTGGTCAAGGAGACCGACAAACTGGCTGGCACAATCCACGAGGCATTCCATGTGGCCATGTCGGGCCGCCCCGGTCCCGTGCTGATCGACATCCCAAAGGACGTGCAGTTCGCCACCGGCAGCTACAGCGAAAAATCCAAACGCAAGAGCCACTACGCGCCGCAAGTCAAAGGCGATATCGAGTCCATCACTGAACTGGCCCGCGCGATCGAAAAGGCCAAGCGCCCCGTTTTCTATACCGGTGGTGGCGTGATCAATTCCGGCCCTGCCGCATCGCAATTGCTGCGCGAACTGGTCGAGGCCACGGGCTTTCCGATCACCTCGACCCTCATGGGTCTGGGTGCCTACCCCGCATCGGGCGACAAATGGCTGGGAATGCTGGGGATGCACGGCCTTTACGAGGCCAACATGGCGATGCACGACTGCGATCTGATGATCAACATCGGCGCGCGCTTTGATGACCGGATCACGGGGCGCATTGATGCCTTCAGCCCGAAATCCACCAAGGCGCATATCGACATTGATGCCTCGTCGATCAACAAGGTGATCCGTGTCGATATCCCGATTTTGGGCGACGTGGCGCATGTGCTCGAAGACCTGCTCAAGGTCTGGAAATCGAACGGGCGCAAGACCAACGCCGAGGCTGTCGCCAAATGGTGGGGCCAGATCAATGAGTGGCAAAAGGTCGACTGTCTGAAATTCGAACAAAAGGGCAAGGTGATCAAGCCCCAGCATGCGCTGGCCCGGCTTGAGGCGCTGACCAAGGATCATGACCGCTATATCTGCACCGAAGTGGGCCAGCACCAGATGTGGGCCGCGCAGTATCTGGGCTTTGAAGATCCCAACCGCTGGATGACATCCGGTGGCCTTGGCACGATGGGTTATGGCCATCCCGCGTCAATCGGTGTGCAGATGGCCCACCCTGACGCGCTGGTGATCAACATCGCCGGTGAGGCATCCTGGCTGATGAACATGCAGGAACTTGGCACCGCCATGCAATACGGCCTGCCCGTCAAACAGTTCATCCTCAATAACGAACGTCTGGGCATGGTGCGCCAGTGGCAGGAACTGCTGCACGGCGAAAGGTATTCCTCAAGCTGGTCCGAGAGCCTGCCCGATTTCGTGAAACTGGCCGAAGCCTTTGGTGCCAAGGGCATCCAGTGCCACGACCCCGCCGATCTGGACGATGCGATCATGGAAATGCTGAACCACGACGGGCCCGTCCTGTTTGATTGTCTGGTGGAGAAGCACGAAAACTGCTTCCCGATGATCCCGTCCGGCAAGGCCCACAACGAAATGCTGCTGGGGGATGCGAGCACCTCTGGCGCGATTGATGCCAAGGGGAGCGTGTTGGTTTAATGGCTGGATTCTTCAAAGGAATATTTGGGAGAGGCAGCAGTCACGCACCTTCCAACCCACTCCTATTACCTCTTGAGTTCAGCGACTCTGAATTCGTCAGCTACCTCGTTGAATCACTTGAACACTATGACCCCCAAACGAGAGCTATGGTTTTGGTCGCTCATGTCAATCTAAGCATAATGCTGCCGGTTTTTGCTACCGAGGCCGCCAAGAGAGGTGAGGAAATGGGAGTAAGAGAATTCATCAAACTTACCGCTGAATCCGTTGGAAACGCCAAAGACGATATTGCCCGCAGAAAGCCAACCTGGTTCCATTTGGCATCGCTACTTAAACACGGCACAGACATCGCGAGGCAGCGCCCCGAATTAGCTCAACAACTCTCTAGTGTTTGGGCTTTGATCGCGGCGGATAGCATTTACCTAAGATCGCTTTTGCCGAACAACATCATATGGACAGACGAGGAAAAGGAGTTCTTTCGACCTTACTATAATGATGGTGAGAATGAATTCCTAAGCTTTGCTGTTAACCAGCACGTACCAAAGTTCATGAGTTGTATGGACCCATTCCTAAAACTGGCGGAATCGAGAGGCATATTTTTCTCGAGCGGCGACTATATCGGTCCTTTTATCGTCCTAAAAAACAGAGAGGCTAACCCTTAAATGTCCCCACTCAAAATCAAAAAAGGCGCGACGAGCCATTCCGCCTATAACCTTCGCCCCACCTTTTCCGAGGTGATCGAGCGGCACACGCTGGCCGTGGTCGTGGAAAACGAACCCGGCGTGCTGGCGCGCGTCATCGGGTTGTTTGCGGGGCGCGGGTATAACATCGAAAGCCTGACCGTGGCCGAGATTGACCACGAGGGCCACCGCTCGCGCATCACCATTGTCACCACCGGCACGCCGCAGGTGATCGAACAGATCAAGGCGCAGTTGGGCCGGATCGTGTCGGTCTATGAGGTCCACGACCTGACCGTCGAAGGGGCCAGCGTGGAACGCGAACTGGCGCTGTTCAAGGTTGCGGGCAAGGGTGACGCGCGGGTCGAAGCCCTGCGTCTCGCGGATATCTTCCGCGCCAATGTGGTGGATAGCACCCTGGAATCATTTGTTTTCGAAATCACCGGCACGCCGGAAAAGATCGACGCCTTTGCCGACCTCATGCGCCCGATTGGCCTTGTGGAAATGGCGCGCACGGGTGTTGCGGCACTGGCGCGCGGCGTCGAATTCGCCTAGGGCGCAGCCCCCACCGTCGTCACGGCGGGGGCGCAAATTTCATTGGCGGTCAGACCTAGCCGTCGGACATGGGCATCAGCCCCGCGTCTGTCGCTGCGGCCACTTCATCCCCGTCCAGCAGGCCATCACCGTTAACGTCCATCACGGTAAACGCATCCTCGGTCAGTTCGCCGTCAACTGCCTGAAGCTCGGGGAAGGAATACATCCCATCGCCGTTCACATCGATTGCCGCGTCCATCTCCTGGGCGAATGCAGGGGCCGCAATCAGAACAAGGACGGGTGTCAGAATCTTGAACTTGGAAGTCATTTCTTCGTCTCCTTTAAGGACATGGTGCGAAGACTGCATCGTCTTCACGGCCCAATTAAGGGTCTGTCCTGACAACATGCTATCGTCTGGCGCGAAAATGGCAATTGCACGCGACCTTGCGCGCATTTTCACCGCTACTGTTTGCGCCCTTTCGCCGATCAATCCGGGTCGGCCATTTGTGACCAATGCGCCCCCTGAATTTGCGCAAACCCTTGCCGAAACGATGTCGCGGTCAGGGTTGCGCAAGTCGCGCACAGACTGCGAAATCTGGCGCAATCTCTGTTAAACTTGGCCATCATCTGCATCGGGAGTCCTGTCACATGGCCACGCACCCAAACGATCTTTCTGCCGTTCGCGCCCCCCTTGAGACCGCACATGGCTTACCCAACGCCCATTACGTTGATCCCGCCATGTTCGAGGAGGAAAAGCACGCGGTGCTGTTCGCAAGCTGGGCCGGTCTGGCCGTGGCGGCCGATGTGCCCGAAAACGGCGATGCGGTGCCGTTGGAATTTGCCGGTATCCCCCTGCTGCTGATCCGCGACCGCGCGGGTCAGGTCCGCGTCTTTGAAAACATCTGCCGCCATCGCGGCATGATTCTGGTGAGCGAGCCGAAAAAAATCGAAGGCGCGATCCGCTGCCCCTATCACAGCTGGTGCTATTCCACGGCTGGCAAGCTGATCAGCACCCCGCATGTGGGCGGTGCCGGTCACAACACCCACCCCGCCATCGTCAAGGATGATCTGGGGTTGAACGAGGTGCGCAGCCACATCTGGTTCGACACCGTGTTCATCAACATCGACGGCAAGGCCGACCCCTTTGAGGTGGTGCATGCCGATCTGCTGGAGCGCTGGCGCGAATTTGACCAACCGATGTATCATGGCGGTGCTGACAGCCGCTTTGACCTGCAGGTCGAGACCAATTTCAAACTGGCCGTGGAAAACTACTGTGAAAGCTACCACCTGCCCTGGATCCATCCCGGCCTGAACAGCTATTCCCGCCTTGAGGATCATTACAACATCGCCGCACCGGGCAAATATTCCGGTCAGGGCACGCTGGTTTACCGCCAGTTGAAGGGGCCGGATGACATGGTGTTCCCCGATTTTGCGAACCTCAGCGACAAATGGGATACGGGCGCGGAATATGTCGCCGTCTATCCCAACGTCCTGTTGGGGGCCCAGCGTGACCACTGTTTCGTGATCATTCTGGAACCCAACACCCAGACCACGACGACCGAACATGTGCATCTTTACTACGCCGACCCGAAGGTGAGCGAGGACATGCGCGCGCGCAACGCCCATCTGTGGCGCGGTGTCTTTGAAGAGGACATCTTCGTGGTCGAGGGCATGCAAAGGGGTCGCGCCGCGCCCAGCTTTGACGGTGGCCGGTTCAGCCCCGTCATGGACGGGCCAACCCATTGTTTCCACGATTGGGTTGCGGGCTGTGTCCAGGCGCACCGCACTAAGGCCCAAGCCGCCGAATGAGCGATCTTGACGACCGTCTGCTGGCCGCCCATGCACGCGACGACCGCCGCGCGCTGGTCACGCTTTACGGCGAGGCAGGGATGACCGCCAACGATATCGACGCCAGCTGTTTCTACCTGACACACGCCTATATCTACGCGCTGGAAATGGGCCATCCCGACGCCGACAGCCTGCACGCCCGTCTAGCCAAACACGGGCGGGTCTAGCGGATGGCTAGGGCTGAAGGTGGCGACGGGTTCAGATGGCTGGGTTGTGGGACGAAGCAGGCCTTGCCCATCTCCGAACCAACGGCTGGTTTCGGCGGTTCGCGGGCGCTATCCTTGATGCAGCGGGTAATGGGCGGGGGCCACTGTGGCTTGCAATGATCCTCTTCTCTATCGTGGTTCCGCTAGGCATCGCATTCCAATTTTTCAAAGATGTGCGCCTTACAGATTATGAGAGGAAAGTGTGATCATGGACGTTCGAAAAACGGTCTTCACAAAGGAAATCATCACCGCTGACGAAATGAGTATGGCGTGTGACCGTATCATACGCGTTGCTGCCATGGCGGTTGTCAGAAACCAATTCGCAGGGGTACATCAGGACGACCTCTCGCCCCTCTTCGATGTTGGCGCGCGGCTAGGTCAATTGCTGACACAAGAGCTCGTGAAGATGTTGGGCGAGCCTCCAGTTTGCTACGGCAAAGCGGCCCTTATCGGATCGGCTGGCGCGATGGAACATGGTGCCGCCATGTTGCACCCTGCGCTCGGAAAGCCTGTGCGCGCAGCCGTGGGTGGCGGTCAATCCCTGATGCCGTCGAACCACAAAGTTGGGCCGTTGGCCGGGTCCATTGATTTGCCACTGGGTCATAAGGACGAGGCATGGTCCTTTGATCACATCGACACAATGACGCTGGTGGTGCCTGATGCACCCCGTGCAGACGAAATCGTATTGTGCATCGGGCTGTCGGACGGAACACGAGCACATCCACGCGTTGGAAAGGGCCCGAGCCCATCTTGATCAAGCTAACTTTCTTAAAGCCGCCATTTAGACATCGACGCAGCATCGGAAACTTTGGGCTCTTGGACGAAGCCGCTCGCGCGGCACTTCACGTGCCGCACTGGTTTCTTCCGGTATTCCAGCACGACAACGTCTGGCTTCGGACCGGGACGCGCCCCATCCCCCCTCTTTCCACTGGCATCGCCGCGCCGTTCCTGATTTCCTGATCCGACACCGCAGGAGAGCAGAATGAGCGCGCGCAAGATCATTATCGACACGGACCCCGGACAGGATGATGCGGTCGCGATCCTGCTTGCGCTTGCCTCGCCCGAGGATGTCGATGTGCTGGGCGTGGTGGCCGTCGCGGGCAACGTCCCCCTGCCCCTGACCCAGAAAAACGCGCGCATCGTCTGTGAACTGGCTGGCAAGACCGATTTGCCTGTCTTTGCGGGCTGCGACAGGCCGTTGAAACACACGCTGGTCACGGCCGAACATGTGCATGGCAAAACCGGGCTGGACGGCCCGCAGATGGCCGAGCCGACGATGCCGCTGCAAGACCGGCATGGTGTGGATTTCATCATCGACACATTGCGCCGCGAACCGGCGGGCACGGTCACGCTTTGCCCGCTGGGGCCGCTGACCAATATCGCCACCGCCTTTACCCGCGCGCCCGACATTGTCGCCCGCGTGCAGGAAATCGTGCTGATGGGCGGTGGCTTTTTCGAGGGTGGCAACATCACTCCCGCGGCCGAGTTCAACATCTACGTCGATCCCGAAGCCGCCGATATCGTGTTCCGCGCGGGCGTGCCGCTGGTGGTGA
The DNA here is from genome assembly GCF_008065155.1 of Octadecabacter sp. SW4. Lineage (NCBI taxonomy): Bacteria > Pseudomonadati > Pseudomonadota > Alphaproteobacteria > Rhodobacterales > Roseobacteraceae > Octadecabacter > Octadecabacter sp. SW4. Next base: position 1,861,605 of record NZ_CP042819.1, read on the forward strand.
TGCCGCTTGATGTGACGCATAAGGCGCTGACCACGCCCGCCCATGTCGCCGCCTTTCGTGCAATGGACACGCAAGTGGGTCATATGGTGGCTGCCTGGACCGACTTTTTCGAGCGCTACGACAAGGAGAAATACGGCACCCAGGGCGCGCCCCTGCATGATCCTTGCGTCATTGCCTATCTGATCCAGCCGGACCTGTTCAAAGGCCGCCGGATCAACGTCGCGGTTGAAACCCGCTCCGAGCTGACCCGCGGCATGACTGTTGCCGACTGGTGGCGCGTCACCGATCGCGCGCCCAACGCGCTGTTCATGCGCGATATTGATGCAGATGCATTTTTCGCGCTGCTGGCTGCGCGGCTGGCGCGACTGGGGTGATGATCACCACAGCCGCGCAGGCACACCGGCCCGCGATCAGTCGATATAGCGATCCGCCCGCAGCCCGGCCCGTTCCCGATGAATCGGCAGAACGCGGCCATAAAGCTGGGTTGTGCGCTCCACGCTGCCCACCATGTCAGGTTCTTCCACATAGGAAAAAATCGCCACATAGCGCGGGCGGTTCCCCTTGAGGGGGGCGACACGGTGCAAGGAATAGCGCCCGCGAAACAGTTGTAAATCACCGGGCTCCAGATGCAGCACCCGCACCTTGTCTGATGTCCCGTCCAGCACGCGCGCCACCTCGGCAAAATTTTCGCCTTGCGCGCGAATATGCGGGGCATATTCGAATGCGCCCCCCTCCTCGGCGTTCTGGATCGCCAGCGTCACGGTGAAATTGTTGGTGTCGAAATGCCAGGGAAACCCGTTCCCCGCACCGGCCATGTTCACGATCACATCGGCCAGCGGATCGGCGTAACGAAAGAACTTTTCTTCTTGCAGGCAATCCTGAATGAAGCGGTCGAAGCCGTCGAAATCGTGCACGGCGCGCAAAGGGCCGTCGGCGGCAAAGTTGTCAGCCGCAATAAACGCATTGGAGCGCGCAAAGAACTGGCGGCGCGGATCATCGGGCGGCAGGCTTGGGTCATCCTTGGTGAAATAGGCGTTGGTCTTGCTATAGGATTTGTGGCCCTGATCGGCGACTTTGTCGGCCTCGTCCGCAAGGGCAGCAACACCAACGGGCGTCAAAAACCCCTTCAATACGGCGCAGCCGTCACGCGCGAGGGCGGCGCGCACCTCTGCCAGGACCGCATCGCGCGTGGCCCCATCGCGATGGATCGGATAGGCCGCAAGGTTGATGAAATCCGCGCCTTTGTGTTGCATGGTATCCTCCCCTTTGCGCCCATCAAACAAGCCCGAACACGGCGGGTCTTGCCTATGGGCGACACTGGGTGGGCGAAAACTGCACCCACGACTGCCCGCTTCGTCTGTCCTTTCCCGCCGCGCAGCGTTAGGGTCGCGCCGAACGCTTGCAAAAGGCCGCCCCCCCGTGTCCACAGCCATCCACCTTGCCACATCCGCCGACCTTGACGCCCTGCTGACGCTTGTCGCGCGGTGTCACGAGGAAATGGGCATAGCCAGCGATGATGCGATGCGCCGTGCCAGTCTTGAGCCGCTGCTGGAAGGGTCACCTCTGGGGGCCGCCTATCTGTTCGGCCCGGCCCGCGCGCCGATCGGCTATGTCGTGGTGACCTTTGGCTGGTCGCTGGAATTTGGCGGCATGGACAGCTTTGTCGATGAAATCTACATCCGCCCCTCTGTGCGCAATCGCGGGATCGGCACCGAAACGCTGATCGCGGTCGGCAAGGCGCTGCAAGGGGCGGGCGTGACGGCGCTGCACCTCGAGGTCAAGCGCGATGATCGCGCCACCCAGCGGCTTTATGAAAAGGCGGGGTTTGGCTTGCGTGATCAATACTGCCTGATGACACGCAGGCTCTAGCACCTATATAAGCCCCATGCCCCTGCACATCGCCTTTGACAACAGCTATGCCGCCCTGCCGGAGCGCTTTTATGCGCGCCAGCCCGCGACACCCGTCGCCACGCCCGCACTGATCGCGTTCAACCATGCGCTGGCGGGCGACCTTGGTATCGACAGCAGCGACCTGAGTGAGGCCGAGGCTGCCGTTCTGTTTTCCGGGAACGTTACACCCGACGGGGCCGACCCGCTGGCACAGGCCTATGCCGGCCACCAGTTCGGCGGCTGGAGCCCACAACTGGGCGACGGGCGTGCCCTGCTGCTGGGCGAAGTGATCGCGCCCGACGGCTCCCGCCACGATATCCAGCTCAAAGGATCGGGGCGCACGCCGTTTTCGCGCAGCGGTGACGGGCGCGCGTGGCTGGGGCCGGTGCTGCGCGAATACCTGATGAGCGAGGCGATGCACGCCTTGGGGGTGCCGACAACGCGCGCCCTCGCGGCTGTGCGCACGGGACAAAAAGTGCAGCGCGAAACCGCCCTGCCCGGCGCAGTTCTGACCCGGACCGCCGCCAGCCATATCCGTGTCGGCACCTTTCAGTTCTTCGCCGCGCGGGGGGATCAGGACGGGCTGCAAACCCTGACCGATTACACAATCGCGCGCCATTATCCGCGGGCCAGCGGCCCCGCCGACCTTCTGGAACAGGTCATGCAACGGCAGGTCGATCTGGTCGCCAAATGGATGGGGCTGGGATTCATTCACGGGGTGATGAACACTGATAACGTGGCGATCGCCGGTGAAACGATCGACTATGGCCCCTGCGCGATGATGGACAGCTACCACCCCGACACGGTGTTTTCCGCAATCGATCAACAGGGGCGCTATGCCTACGCCAACCAGCCGAGACTGGCCCATTGGAATATCGCGCAATTCGCCACCTCGCTGGTGCCATTGATGCCCGACCAAAGTGCGGCCATCGACCAGTTCACGGCGATCATCAACCGCTTTCCCGATCTTTACGCGGCCGCGTATCAAGCCACCTTCAGCGCCAAACTTGGGCTGAGTGACAGCGATCCAGACCTTATCGAAGACCTGCTGGCGCTGATGGCCCGGGACGGCGCGGATTTCACCAATACATTTGCCGCCCTGCCCCATGCGAACGCGCGCGATCAGTTCATCGACCGCGCTGCCTTTGATGCATGGAAGACCCGCTGGCAATCGCACAACCCCGACCACGGCCAGATGGCGCGCACCAACCCGCAGATCGTGCCGCGACTGCACCGGATCGAGGCCGCAATTCAAGCGGCCATCACCGATGACGACGCACCCTTCCACGCCATGCTCGCCGCCGTGACGCAGCCCTTTACGGCCAATGCGACCTACGCACGCCCGCCCGACGCGGACGAAAAAGTCACGCGCACTTTCTGTGGCACCTGATTTCTTCTGTTCGTAATAACTCCCGCCGGAGGCAAACCTTTCAACGCTCGAAACGCCCATGAAACGGGGTCGGGCCGCCCCATTGTCCCTTCCCCTCAGGGAAGGTCAGGTTGGGGGTAATAGGCGCGCGGGGCACCCGCTCATTGGCCCAACATCCATTCCCCTTCGGGCCAGAAGGCGTGAAAGGCAAAGGCAAACAGCACATCATGGGCCAGATCGGCGCCAGCATCGTCACGCACCCGCACCGTGCCCACATCGCGCCCCGCCGCGATCCGCGCACTGTCCAGCGCCGAGGCCTGCCCCGCCTCCCATGTCAGCACCACGCCTGCTTCGCGCAATTCTCCGGCCTCGGCCACGCGGGTCATTGGCCATGCGCGATCGCCAACACGGACCACACGGGCCAGAGCGGGGATATCATGGGGTGGCATTTCACCCGAAAACAGGAACGGGCGAAAAGAGCTGTCGTATTGCACATAGGGGTTTTCGCCATAGGCGCGCCGCGCATCGGGGCGCGCCATGACCAGCCCGTCAGGGTTGCGCGCGCTGAACTGCGCCCAGCTTTCCATCCAGCTTGGCAGGGTCTGCAACGTGGTTCCAGTCAGCTCTCCGACAATGGCGATGCCCACGGCCTGTTGCCACCAGCTTTCGGTCTGGCGGTCATACATCACCATATCCGACATGCGCAGCTTGCCGGTGACGCCGAAATCCAGCACGCCAGCCTCCGTGCGCCGATCAAAGGTGATGCCCGAGTTACACAGCGGGCAAAACGTCACTGCCACAGGGGTGTCGCCGACCACATCATTGATGATCTCATGCCAGATCAGATAGCGGATCGGGTAGGCACGCGGGGTTTCTCCCTCGATTTCAACGGTGATCACAGGCTCGCGGTCTTGTAGCGTGCTCTCGTCACCCACGGCCAGAAACGACGGGTCCGACAGCGCCGGAATCCCGTCCTTGGGCGGGCCGCCCGACATGATCTCGGTCCAGTCGGTGATTGTGGTGGCGGTGAAATCCGTATTGGGCCACTCGCGCTCCCAGAATTCGGGGTTGGCGCTGGCCATACCAGCTATCGCGACAAAGGTGGCGGCAAGTGTCAGGCGCATCGGTCCTCTCCTTTGGCTCAAGGATGTCCGCAGCGCGCTGCCAAAGCTAGCCCCCTAACAGCAACGTGACAGAGGGTGATCGTCCAGCCCTTCACGACGGAGAGGCGCTTCAGTTCGGCACGCCATCACCGTCCAACCGGTCCCCGCTGCCGACGATCACCCGCGCGGGCCCCAGCCGATCATCGGTCATTTCAATTGATCACGCGCACGGCCGACATCACGTCGGGCGCGCCGATCACGGCGCCATTGGCCCCCGTGCCGCGCTTGATCGCGTCCAGGACATCCAGCCCGTCGACCACCTCGCCGATGATCGTATAGCTGCCGTCCAGCTGGGTGGCCGGTGCGAACATGATAAAGAACTGGCTATTGGCGGAATTGGGGTCTTGGGCGCGAGCCATACCCACGGTGCCACGCTGGAACGACTGCGTGTCATCCACCTCGAGCGGCAGATCGGGCAGGTCTGACCCGCCCATGCCGGCCTGCCGCATATCCATGCCCATCTTGCCAAATTCCACATCACCGGTCTGTGCCATGAAGCCTTCGATCACGCGGTGAAACACCACGCCGTCATAGGCACCCGATGCGGCCAGTTCGCTGATCTGGGCGGCATGTGCGGGGGCGGTGTCCTCGAAAAGGTCAATGACGATGCTGCCATTGGCTTCGCCGGTGACGTCGATCACAAGGCCCAGACCCTGCACCGCATCCAGGGCCGCCTGCGACACGGGGGCCGGTTCGGCCGCCGGAGCGGGCGCGACCACTTCGGTGGGTATGTCACTGGCCGTGGTCGGCACGTCGCCGCGCGGCGAGATCACGACAAAATAGGCCGCCGCGACAACACCCGCCAGCAAAACGACAAGAAGCGCGCGGTTACGCATCGCCCGCCACCTTGACGCTGATCATCCGGTCGGGGTTCGCCGGTGGCTCGCCCTTGGCGATGGCATCGACGTGTTCCATGCCGGAGATGACCTGCCCGTAAACGGTGTATTGGCCATTCAGGAAATCATTGTCCTTGAAGTTGATGAAAAACTGGCTGTTGGCCGAGTTCGGGTTGGCCGAGCGCGCCGCGCCCAATGACCCACGCGCATGGGGGATTTTGGAAAATTCGGCTGGAAGATCAGGCAACTCAGACCCGCCCGTGCCTGCGCGCCCGGGGTTATAGTCCTGTTCCATATTGGCGTGCTGCACATCGCCGGTCTGCGCCATGAAGCCATCAATCACGCGATGAAAGGCGACGTTGTCATAGGCACCGGCGCGGGCCAGTTCCTTCATGCGGGCCGTATGGGCGGGGGCCACATCGGGCAGCAGCGCGATAGTGACGGTCCCGCCGGTCAGTTCCATCAGGATTGTATTTTCGGGGTCTTTGATCTCGGCCATCTTGGCGCTCCTCAGCTGATATTTCGCGCGGACACTATGCGCCACGGCGCCGATTGCCAAGCGGCGCTGTTGACGCCGCACGTCTGGCGGGTCAAGTAAGCGTGAACCCGCAGATACCGGAGGCTGACATGGCTTGGAAAACGCTTGATGACATGGACCTGAACGGCAAACGCGTGCTGGTGCGCGTCGATATCAACGTCCCGGTCGAGGACGGCCATGTCACCGACACCACCCGCATTGACCGGATCGTGCCGACCGTTGACGATATTCAGGCGGCGGGCGGCAAGGTGATCCTAATGGCCCATTTTGGCCGCCCCAAGGGCAAGGTCGTGCCGGAGATGTCACTGGAACATATCGCGCAGGCCGTATCCGACGTGCTGGGCCAACCCGTGACCTTTGTGAACAGCGATTACGCTGATGCAGTCGCCGAAATGGGCGACGGCGAGGTGCTGTTGCTGGAAAACCTGCGCTTTAACCCCGGCGAGGAAAAGAACGATCCCGCTTTTGCGGCCCGTCTGGCCAGCCTTGGCGATGTCTATTGCAACGATGCCTTTTCGGCCGCCCATCGCGCCCATGCCAGCACCGAAGCGCTGGCCCGCCTGCTGCCAGCCTGTGCAGGGCGTTTGATGGCCGAAGAACTGGGCGCGTTGGAAAAGGCGCTGGGAACACCCGACCGTCCCGTGGTCGCCGTGGTCGGCGGGGCCAAGGTATCAACCAAGCTGGACCTGCTGGGCAATCTCGTGACCAAGGTCGATCATCTGGTGATCGGCGGCGGTATGGCCAATACCTTTCTGGCCGCGCAAGGGATCGACGTGGGCAAATCACTGGCGGAACACGATCTGGCCGACACCGCCCGCGCCATCCTGCAAAAGGCCAACGATGTGGGCTGCGAAATCATCCTGCCGCGCGATATCGTCGTGGCCCGTGAATTCAAGGCCGGTGCGCCCAGCGAAGTGCTGGCCCCCGATGCCTGCCCCGCTGACGCGATGATCCTTGATGCGGGGCCGCAAACCGTTGCCTATATCAGCGCGGTTCTGGAAAACGCCAAGACGCTGGTCTGGAACGGACCGCTGGGCGCATTTGAAATCGCACCCTTTGATGCGGCCACCAATGCCGCCGCGCGCAAGGCCGCCGATCTGTCCAAAGCGGGCAAGCTGGTATCGGTCGCCGGGGGTGGAGACACGGTTGCGGCCCTCAATCAGGCGGGCGCGGCCGATGATTTCACCTATATTTCCACCGCTGGCGGTGCTTTCCTTGAATGGATGGAAGGCAAGACTCTGCCCGGCGTTGCCGCACTGGGCTAAACAGCACAGGTTAGCGCAACCAACATTGCGAGCCTGCCGCGCCAGACCTAAATCAAATGAAACAGAAGGGATCGAACCATGCCAAACCAGCAGCAAGCCGACAAAATCCGCAGCGGTCAGGGCTTTATCGCCGCACTGGACCAAAGCGGCGGATCGACGCCCAAGGCGCTGGGGCTTTATGGCGTGACCGAGGACCAGTTCAGCAATGACGCGGAAATGTTCGACCTGATCCACGCCATGCGCGCGCGGATCGTCGCCGCCCCTGCGTTCAACGGCGACAAGATTCTGGGCGCGATCCTGTTTGAAATGACGATGGACCGCGACTTTGGCGGCAAGCCCGCCGCCCAGGCCCTTTGGGAAGATCATGGCGTTGTGCCTTTTCTCAAGATTGACAAGGGGTTGGAGGCCGAAGCTGATGGCGCGCAACTGATGAAACCGATGCCGGGTCTGGATGATCTTTTGACCCGCGCGCATGGGCTTGGCGTCTTTGGCACCAAGGAACGTTCGGTGATCAATGCGGCCAATCCGGCGGGGGTCGCGGCCATCGTCGCGCAGCAGTTTGAGGTCGGTGCGCAGGTGCTGGCCCACGACATGGTGCCGATCCTTGAACCCGAAGTGACCATTTCGATCAGTGACAAGGCGGCCGCCGAAGACCTGCTGCTGGCCGAAATCCTGCGCCATCTGGACAAGGTTCCCGACGGGCAGCAGGTGATGCTGAAGCTGACCTTGCCCGAGGTCGCCAACCATTATGCGCCGCTGGTGGATCACCCCAAGGTGATGCAGGTCGTCGCGCTTTCGGGCGGTTATTCGCGCGACGAGGCGAACGCGAAACTGGCCCGCAATCGCGGCGTCATCGCCAGTTTTAGCCGTGCCTTGACCGAAGGGCTGTCCGCGCAGCAAAGCGACGCGGCCTTCAACGCCATGATCGCCGAGACCATCGACAGCATCTACCGCGCGTCCATCGCAGGATAGGGCGCAAAATGGGGCGGGTTCTTACCACCGCACCCCATTTTTCGGATTTGCGACAAACCTTCGCATTACGGCAAAGGGCGGGATTGGGTCTACTTTGACCAATGCAGCGGAATGCGCGACTGCCCACTGCGGCGCGGAGCGATTGAACACGCCGCGCCGATCGTCAATCGAAGGCCCAGTTAAATCCGGTCGCCTCCTCAGACACGTGCCACAGCTTTTCCATGACAGGTTTGTCATAGGCGTGGGGGTTGAGCGTCCCCTTGCCGACCGGGCCGCCGGTTTGCATCAATCCCGTGGGACCATAAAGCGCGCGTTGTTCCAGCCCGTCCTCGGTCGCGCACATGACTTCTGGATAGGCCCCTTTTTCGGCAGTTTGCACCAGCGGCGTCCTGCTCATCAGCCACCATGTCATGCGCGTCACAAGCCCGCCACTGGTGCTGATCAGCGAGGTCGCAGAGGCACCCGGGTGACAGACGTAAACCTGCACGTCCTTGCCTGTCCCCTTAAGGCGATCCTGCAACTCATAGGCAAACATCATCTGCGCCAGCTTGCTTTGGCTGTAGACCGGGTTGGCGCTGTAGTTCTTGTCCCAGTTCATGTCGTCGAACTGGATGGTTTTGGTGCCCATGTTATAGCCAAGGCTGGCGACAACCACGATCCGACCTTTGCTGGTTTCGATCCGGTCAAACAGCATCCCGGACAGCACGAAATGGCCATAGTGATTTGTGCCAAGCTGACTTTCGAATCCGTCAACGGTCAGCTTTTGAGTCGGCACTTGCGCGATGGCTGCGTTGCAGATCAGGGCGTCGATCTGCGGGACAGTTCTCAAAATCTCCCTGGCCGCCGTGCGCACACTTGCCAGATCAGACAGGTCCATGCGCACAAAGCTCACATCGGCCTCTGCGCCAAACTCTTCTTTCAGTTCTTTGATAGCAGCGGTCGATTTCTCCGCGCTGCGGTTCAGCATCACGACCTTGCCCCCTTTTGGACAAAAGGATGCGCGAGGCTTGAAATCCCGCACCTGCGTTGCCCCCGGTGATCACATAGGTTTTGCCCGCCAGTGCGACGAGGCGCTTTGGCGTCCAGCCTTTGGGTCCGAATGTCGTGTCTGCCATTGCGTTACTCCTTGAAGCGTCGGCACGGCAACCGTGCAGTGCCTGTGCGCGACTTGAGAATGTAGATAGCTCTCTACGATGGGCAGAAGTAGACGATATCATCGCAAATACTTGCCTGATTGTATCAGTTGGGTTGCCATGCCCGAATTTGCAGCCTTAGATCGGGCGTATGGGCAAAGACCAGATCAAACAGCTTATCAAAACCCGCACTGACCGGGACGGCCTGACGGAAACGGGTATCAAGGGCGTGCGCCTGTTTCGGGCCACACAGGCGATCCCCTGTGTTCCAGCCGTGTATGAACCCTGCGTCGTTGCCATCGTGAGCGGGGCCAAGGAAGCCATCCTGGATGGCCACCGGCACGTCTACGACGACAGACAATATTTGTGCTGCCCGATGTCGATGCCGGTGAAGGCCGGGACGCCCGCTGCATCCATGAACAATCCGCTTTATGGTGTGTTCGTGTCGCTGGATCACCGGGTCATGGCGGAACTGGCCTTGGAGATGGACAATGCCGGAGCTGCCCTCCCCCCGCGCAGGGGCGCATTGCGCGCACAGGGGATCAGACTGGCCAGTTGGGATGCGGCCTTTAGCGATGCGCTTCTGAGGCTGTTGCAGCTTGGGGCCAATCCGACGGACACGGCGGTTCTTGGGGACGCGCGACTGCGGGAACTGTATTATGCGATCCTTCAGGGTGAGGCTGGCATGTTTGCGCGGCAGGCCTTTGGCGCGGGCAACGCCATCGCGCGTTCTATCGCACATGTATCATCCCATCTGGATCAGCCGATTTCGATCGATGATCTGGCATCGCGCGCCGGCATGAGCCGCGCGGTATTTCACCGCAAATTCAAGCAGGTCACGACGATGGCCCCGATCCAGTTCGTCAAGTCGATGCGTCTGAACAACGCTGCGATGAAAATTGCGATAGGAATGACAGTCAGCGAAGCGGCGATGGGCGTGGGCTATATCAGCCCGTCCCAATTCAGCCGAGAGTTCAAACGCATGTATGGGCAATCACCGCGACAGTGGCGCAACGATTACCAAGTCACAAATGGCGTTGCCTGAGGCCGCGACAGCGGACATCCGACAACGCAAAGCGAACCGCCCTGCAACACACCCCTCCCCGCAAGCAAAAGGGGCGGATTGCTCCGCCCCTCCTGCCGTTCAACCGGGCCGTGGCATGCGAGGGACATGCCTCCTGGGAATGCAAGCCAGGGTTTAGTTGAAGTTATAGACCACCGACATGCCGAAGGTGTTTTCAGCGTCCTTGAAACTGGTATCGGTCAGATCGTTGAACCGTGTCGCATAGGATGTGCGCAGCGACAGGGTATCGGTCAAGGCCACGTTCAGCGCCAGATCGTTGGAAATGGTTGTCGCATATTCCGAATAGATCAGGTCGGTGTCATTGGAAATAAAGACAGTATCGCTCAGGCTGTAGAACAGGTTGCTTGAAACCGACGCGGCCACTTCGGACACTTCTGCGCCGCCGACAACTTCGGCAACACGATAACCGGGACCAGCCTGGACGGACCACTGCAAGTCGCGGGTGTTGTAGAAGCGATAGCCGATACCCGCGCCCACGAACAGGTCCTGGGTGTATTCGTCAGGTGTGGTTGTCAGCTTGTCGATAACAAGATCGGCCTGCCCATAGGCAAACAGCACCGGCGACAGATCGCGGCGGTAATCGATACCGGCCAGCAATGTGTTTTCGGTTGTGACGCCGTTTTCTTCGCCAAAGGCATAGGCCAGGTTGGTGTCAAAGCCATTGAGGCCGTCATACCAGCCATAGCGCATGCCCACGCCAACGTCCGACGATGTGTCGCCATCGTTGGATGTGGAGGTCAGGCGCAGGGCGACCGAACCGTATGTGCCCACTTCGCGGCCTTCGTTGCCGAAACGGTTGGTGTCACGCTCGGCATCTTCGACAATCTGGTCTTGCAGATCGTCGATGGCATCCTCGGCGGCGCCGGCGTTATCGAAGGCTGTGGTTTGGGCCGCCGCTGCGGAGGCCACGAATGCGCTGATGACAGCGACGGTAAAGATATTCAGTTTCATAGGGGTCTTCCTTTCCCAAAGAAGGTGTGACCCGCACTCGTTGTGAGACGGGAGCATCTCTGCTGAGGGAGAGATAGGCGCGCCGCTAGTATTAGTGAAATTCAAAATAATTGTGGTTTACGCGAGTATTTCTCATTCATGGTGATCGTCACCCAGAACCTCGACGACGTGATCCTCGCTGATGTCGCGCAATGCGTCGATCACGGACGCACCTGCGGCCTCGGCCCCTTTGGCGATGGTCAATAGGGTGGCGCGCGCGGCCTGCTTGATCGCGGGGTCAAGGTCATCGCGCCAGACAGCCCAGACCGGATAGGGAAAGCGCGGCGCGTCCGGCACCAGAAACATCCGCCCGCTATCAAGGTGCACCTTGACGTAACGCGCAGGCAGATAGGCCGCCGCGCGCCGGTTCAGCACATATTCGCCCGCCAGCGCGCCCAAGGCGAATGTGAGGCCCGGATTGGTCAGCCTGGGCAGTTCCTTGGCATGTGCCACCACAAATTCCGGCCCCCAATCGATGAACACATAGTCATCAAATATCGTGTCGACCGCAGCGTCGGGATAGGTGGCGACCATGACCAGTTCCTCGGCCAGTATCTGTTCGGCCACCAAGCCCGGACGCAACTGCGGCATGTAAAGCAGGCCAGCCTGCATCACCCCTTCGATCAGAAAGCGCGTCAGACGATCGGGCATCCCCAGTTCGGCGCGCACGTTGAGATCGGGCATTTCAGCCTGCAGGGCATCAACCCAGCGAAACCCCAGCCGCGGCCAAAGCGAATACTGCGCGCCGATAGTCAGAGACCGGGTATAGCCTTCGGGGATGGCGACCTGCTGGCGCGCCTCCTCCCAGACGCGGATCATCGACAGGGCGTATTTTTCGAACTCGCGCCCCGCGCTAGTCAGTTCCGCCCCTGCCCTTGAACGCGTGAACAGCGGCTTGCCAAGGGAGTCCTCCAGGCGCTGAATGCGCAGCGACACGGCCGACTGCGTGACAAATAGCCGATCCGCCGAGGCCACGAACGATCCCGAAGCAGCCACTTCGAGGAAGGTCTTGAGTAAGGTAATATCCATACGTGCCCCGCAATTTTTTCACATTTATGGACGAGAGGGATTCACAAAGCGAATCAGATGTGCGAATCTAGGATCAGTCGCCCGTCAGAGGTGACAGCGAGGCAGATAAATGACCAGACGCACGCGCCCGGCTATGGGTGTTCTTCTTTTCTTTGCCGGCATGGTGATGCTGGCGTTTTATTTCACCTTTGCCGCTGTGCAGGGGGATTACGGTGTGTTCAAGCGCGCCGAAGTCGACGCCGAGGCGCGTGTGCTGCGCGCAGAGCTGGCGCTGCTTGAGGCCGATGTTGCGCGCCTTGAAAACCTGACGCGCCGCCTGTCTGACAGCTACCTTGATCTGGATCTTCTGGATCAGCAGGCCCGCGACGTGCTGGGGATGATCCGCGCCGATGAGATTGTTATTCGTTAAACGCTGCGTGAAATTGCAGATCGCCCTTGGGTGGCTCGGTAAACCCCGCGACCTGCACGAACTGTGACGGCACGCCCCGATAGGTGACGCCCCTGTCCTGCACAAATCCCAACCTGCCATAAAATGCCGGATCGCCCGTCAACGCGACGCCGCCGCGCCCATAGGCCGATGCCACCGCAACTGCGTGATTGACCAGCGCTGACCCGATGCCGCGGCCCTGCATGTCGGGATGCACCGACACCGGTCCAAGGCCAAGGCATTTGCTGTCCCCGATCCGTGCCGGTGACAGCGCGACATGGCCGATGATCGTTTTTCCCTGCACCGCTACCAGTGACAGCACCAAAGCGCCCGCATCGCGCAGGCGGGCCGGAAGATCGGCCTCGTCCCCATCAGCGTAGGGCTGGCCGTCAAAGGCCGCCGCCGTCACGCGGGCAATCGCGGCTTCGTCGCCGGGGGCTTCCTGTCGGATTTTCCATGTCATCGGCACAGTAAACACCCGCTATGCACCCAGCGCAACGCGGGTTTTCGCGCGGCCATTGACCTATGGTAAGATTGCCCCTCGTAAAATGGGTGCGGGTGCTGTAATAGATAGTTTAACGCTAAACTATATTTGCGTCACCGAAAGGGAGGACCTATGGCCACCAAGAAATCCGCAAAGAAACCAAACGTTTCCGCCGAAGAACTGCTGGGGCATTACCGTGAAATGCTGTTGATCCGTCGATTCGAGGAAAAGGCGGGTCAATTGTATGGCATGGGCCTGATCGGTGGTTTCTGTCACCTTTATATCGGTCAAGAGGCCGTCGTTGTCGGCCTTGAGGCAGCCGCGAGTGAAGGCGACAAGCGCGTCACCTCCTATCGTGATCACGGCCATATGCTGGCCTGCGGCATGGACCCCAAGGGTGTCATGGCCGAACTGACGGGTCGCGAGGGTGGCTATTCCGCCGGCAAGGGCGGTTCGATGCACATGTTCAGCAAGGAAAAGCATTTTTATGGCGGGCATGGCATCGTCGGTGCGCAGGTGCCGCTGGGTGCGGGCCTTGCCTTCGCAGACAAGTATCTTGGCAACGACCGCGTGACATTCGCCTATTTCGGCGACGGTGCGGCGAACCAGGGCCAGGTGTATGAAACCTACAACATGGCCGAGCTTTGGGACTTGCCCGTCATTTTCGTCATTGAAAACAATGGCTATGCCATGGGCACATCGGTCAAGCGGTCAACAAAATCGCCTTCATTGTGGGAACGCGGTGCCGCCTATGGCATCGAGGGCGAAGAAGTTGACGGGATGGACGTGTTGGCCGTCAAGGCCGCCGGTGAAAAGGCCGTGGCCCACTGCCGCGCAGGCAAGGGCCCCTATATCCTTGAGGTGAAAACCTACCGCTATCGCGGCCACTCCATGTCGGACCCTGCCAAATACCGCACCCGCGACGAGGTGCAAAAAATGCGCGAGGAACGTGACCCGATCGATCACATCCGCGACATGCTGTTGACCGGCAAACACGCAAGCGAAGACGACCTGAAAGCGATCGACAAAGAGATCAAGGCAATCGTCAACGAAAGCGCCGAATTCGCCAAGGAAAGCCCCGAACCGCAACTCGAAGAGCTGTGGACCGACATTTACGCCAAAGAAATTCCGCAGGAGGCTTGAATCATGGCTACTGAAATTCTCATGCCCGCCCTCTCGCCGACAATGGAAGAAGGCACGCTGGCCAAATGGCTGGTCAAGGAAGGTGACACCGTATCAAGCGGTGACATCTTGGCCGAAATCGAAACCGACAAGGCGACGATGGAATTTGAAGCGGTCGACGAAGGTGTGATAGGCAAAATCCTGATCGACGAAGGCACGGAAGGCGTCAAGGTCAACACCCCCATCGCCGTGCTGCTGGAAGAGGGCGAAGATGCCTCGGCTGCTGTAAGCGCCGCCAGCGCCCCTGCCGCCGAAGCCGCGCCCGAAGCCGCGCCCGCCCCACAGGCTGCGGCCCCCGCCCCCGTGCAGGCCAATGCCTCGCCCGATTATCCCGAAGGCACGGCGATGAAGCAGATGACGGTGCGCGAAGCCCTCAATTCCGCGATGGCCGAGGAAATGCGCGCCGATGACAGCGTGTTCCTGATGGGCGAGGAGGTCGCCGAGTATCAAGGCGCCTACAAGATCAGTCAGGGCCTGCTCGATGAATTCGGCGCCAAGCGTGTGATTGATACGCCGATCACCGAACACGGCTTTACCGGTATCGCTGTTGGTGCGTCCTTTGGCGGGTTGAAACCCATTGTCGAATTCATGACTTTCAACTTTGCCATGCAGGCGATTGACCACATCATCAACTCGGCGGCCAAGACATTGTATATGTCGGGCGGTCAGATGGGGGCGCCGATTGTGTTCCGTGGGGCCAATGGTGCCGCGGCCCGCGTGGGCGCGCAGCACAGCCAGTGTTACGCCTCCTGGTATATGCAGGTGCCCGGTCTGAAAGTGGCGATGCCCTATTCGGCGGAAGATGCCAAGGGCCTGCTCAAATCCGCGATCCGCGACCCGAACCCGGTGATCTTTCTGGAAAACGAACTTATGTATGGCCAGACCTTTGATGTGCCTGATCTGGACGATTTCACGATCCCCTTTGGCAAGGCCAAGATCGAACGGGCGGGCGATGATGTCACGATCGTCAGTTTTGGCATTGGCGTCGGCCATGCGTTGAAAGCGGCTGAAAAGCTGGCCGAGGACGGCGTGAATGCCGAAGTCATCAACCTGCGCACCCTGCGCCCGATGGATACGGCCACGGTCCTTGCATCCGTGCAGAAAACCAACCGCTGCATCACCGTCGAGGAAGGCTGGCCCCAGGGCAGCGTCGGCGGCTATGTGAGCAATGTGATCATGCAGGAAGCGTTCGATTATCTGGACGCCCCCGTGATCAATTGCACCGGCAAGGACGTGCCCATGCCTTACGCCGCCAACCTAGAAAAGCATGCGCTGATCACCGTCGATGAAATCGTCGATGCGGCCAAGCAAGTCACCTACCGTTAAGGAGAGAGAGCAATGCCAACAGAAATTCTGATGCCCGCCCTGTCCCCCACGATGGAGGAAGGCACGCTGGCGAAATGGCTGGTCAAGGAAGGCGATACCGTGTCCAGCGGCGACCTTTTGGCCGAGATTGAAACCGACAAGGCGACGATGGAACTCGAAGCCGTGGACGAAGGCGTGGTCGGCAAGATCCTGATCGAAGAAGGCAGTGAAGGCGTCAAGGTCAACACCCCCATCGCCGTCCTGCTGGAAGAGGGCGAAAGTGCCGATGACATCGGCGCGGGCAGCAAGCCTGCCGCAACCGACACCGCCAAGGAAGCGCCCAAGGCCGAAACCGCCGCTGCGACGGCAACGCCTGCCGCGGCCAGCGCCGCCCCTGCCGCCCCCAAGGGTGGCGATGGCAAGCGCATCTTTGCGACCCCGCTGGCGCGCCGGATTGCTGCTGACAAAGGCCTTGATCTGGCCAATGTCCAAGGATCAGGCCCACATGGCCGCATCATCAAGGCCGATGTCGAAGCTGCCAAACCCGGTCAGGCCGCCGCCGCTGCACCCGCTACTGCTGCCCCTGCCGCCAAGGGTGCCGCGATGGCCGCTGGTCCAAGCACCGAAACTGTCATCAAGATGTACGAGGGCCGCACCTTCGAGGAGGTCAAGCTGAACGGGATGCGCAAGACTGTCGCCGCCCGCCTGACCGAAGCCAAACAATCGGTGCCGCACTTCTATCTGCGCCGCGATATCCATCTGGATGCCCTGTTGAAATTCCGCAGCCAACTCAACAAGCAGCTAGAGGCCAAAGGCGTCAAGCTGTCGGTCAATGATTTCGTGATCAAGGCCTGCGCGCTGGCCCTGCAATCGGTGCCTGAAGCCAACGCCGTTTGGGCCGGAGACCGCACGCTGAAGTTCACCGCATCCGATGTGGCCGTGGCCGTGGCTGTCGAGGGCGGCTTGTTCACACCCGTTCTGCAAGATGCTGAAAACAAATCGCTTTCGGCGCTTTCGGCACAGATGAAAGACCTCGCCACGCGTGCCCGTGATGGCAAACTGGCCCCGCATGAATATGTCGGTGGCAGCTTTGCGATCTCGAACCTTGGCATGTTCGGCATCGACAACTTTGATGCCATCATCAACCCGCCGCATGGGGCGATCCTGGCCGTGGGCGCAGGCGTCAAGAAACCTGTTGTTGGCGCGGATGGCGAACTGGCCGTGGCCACGGTGATGTCCACCACACTGTCAGTCGATCACCGTGTGATTGACGGTGCGCTGGGGGCGAACCTGCTCAACGCGATCAAGGAAAACCTTGAGAACCCGATGATGATGCTGGCCTGAACAGGCCCGCCAATCAGATAACGCCCCCGTGTTCCGACGGGGGCGGTTTTACCTGATGCTGACCGGCACTTGATCCAAGCGACAGACGGTCTGATGGGCGGGCCGTCGATCAGACCGGCGCATGCGGCCTGATTTCCGGTCTGCCGATGCGCGACCTGCGACAATCCAGCGATCTTAGGCCTTGTCGTGCAGCAATTGATCCATCGAAATTGAAGGCTGGTCACAACCTGCCTCGCCGACGATACGTGCAGGAACCCCTGCCACCGTCTTGCAGGGCGGCACGTCCATCAACACGACCGATCCGGCGGCGATACGGCTGCAATGACCTATGGTAATATTGCCCAACACCTTGGCCCCCGCCCCGATCAGCACCCCGTCTTCGATCTTGGGGTGGCGGTCTTCTTCTTCCTTACCGGTGCCGCCCAGCGTCACGGAATGCAGCATCGACACATTGTCGCCCACCACAGCCGTTTCACCGATGACGATGGAGTGGGCGTGGTCAATCATCAGCCCCTTGCCGATTACTGCCGCCGGGTGGATATCAATGCCGAAAATTTCCGAAACGCGCATCTGCACGTAATACGCCAGATCGCGCCGCCCCTTTTGCCAGAGCCAATGGCCCAGCCGATAGGCCTGAACCGCCTGAAAACCCTTGAAGAAAAGCAGCGGCTGCAAATACCGGTGGCAGGCTGGATCGCGTTCCAGAATTGCAACCAGATCGGCGCGGGCGGCCTCGGCCAGAGTGTGATCATCGGCGTAGGCCTCATCGGCGATTTCGCGCAGCATCTGGTCGGACATTTCCGGCGAGGCAAGCTTCATCGAAATGCGATAGGCCAGCGCGCATTCCAGCGATCCGTGGTGCAAAACAGAGGTGTGCACAAGCCCGCCCATCAGCGGCTCGTCTGCAATCGCGGCCTCGGCCTCTTTGCAGATTTGCGACCAGACGGGATCGACTTCGCTCAGTTTCGCGCGCGGATTGGCCATAGCAGTGCCCTCACTTTCATGTTTGTCTTAGACCAAATAGGCTCGCTTGGCCAAGAATAAACCCGTGATCACGAGGGCCACAGATATGAATGAAAACGAATTGGCCAACTATCGCGCTGCCCTGAACGCGGCATTGGCCGCTTTGGATGGCGAAGATGCGCTTGGCCGCGGTGGTCAGAAAACCGTGACGCTGGATCAACAGGCGGTGGGGCGGTTGTCACGCATGGACGCCCTGCAAAATCAGGCGATGGCCAAGGCGCAAGCGGGACGGCGCGCGGTTCAGCGCCAGCGGATCACGGCTGCGCTGGCGCGGATGGAAGGCGGCGAATACGGCTATTGCGCGGAGTGCGGTGATGATCTTGATCGCGCCCGTCTGGACGCCGATCCGACCGTGCCGCGCTGCCTGTCCTGCACCCGCGGCTAGGGTCCGCGCGCCAGTCCTGCAAGGCACGCAAGACGCAATCGAGTGCCGCGCAATAGGTGATGTCGCAGCGATCAGACCGACGCGCGCGCACCCGTTTGGACGCAGCCGACATGAGCGACCCGGTGCCAAACTGCGGATGCCCACGCCCCAGCCGCTTGCGCGTGCAGTCGGCCAGATGCGCCTGCGCGATCATGTCAGCCGCGATGACCTCCCAGGTGGCGCGGTCCTGCGCCAGCAGCGCCGCCACCGCATATTCCAGATCACCGACCAACACGCCGCGCATCAGGAGCCGATCACCAGCGCCCGCGCCGGTCCCGCACCGTAACGGTCCGACACCTGCGCCACCTCAATGCGGTAAGCGCCGGTTGCCCCGTCAGCCGCCGCCAACGCCGCTGGATAGGTCCAACTTGGTGTGCTGACCTGCACATCGCGCACCACGGCCCCGTTGACGATGACCTGCACGGCGTAAAGCTCGCTCGCCTCGCCCAGGGGCACATCCAGACCCTCCCACGGATCGCCGTCAACCCGGGTGCGACGCACCCAGCTAAAGGTCGCATCCGCCGCCCCGTCACTGCGCAAATGCGCAACCGGATAGGGGCGCAAACCATTGCCTTGAAACGCATCCACACGATAGCGATAGGGCGGATCATCCATCGCCTTTTGCGCCGGACCATAGCGGAAATGCCGCTCCACCCCGCGCGCCGCCGCCGCAAGGTCAATCTGTTCGGGTCGCCCGTCCAGCAGGACAAAGCGCGACCCAACAGGCCAGTCCGCCGGCATCAATCCATCGCTGCCCGCCTGCCCACGCAACCGCAAGCGCAGGTCATAAATGCCGGGCGCAACCAATTCGGCCTCGGCAAACTGGAACACTTCCCAATTGTCCGCACCGCCATCGCCAATCGCCGCAAGGTTCGCGCCCGCCAGCACATCCGCCGGGCTGCGGGTGGTCAGCGCCCCCGACACCAGCTTGACGCGCAGCGCCAACCCACGATCCCAGCGCCCCGCGGGCGCGGCCAGCATCGCCGTTTCGGTCACACCGATAATCGATGCCTGCGACACCAGCGTATTAAGGCCATAATCGCTATCTTGCGCCGCACTATAAAGCGCGACAGACCCCGGCCAAGGCACACCCGTCATGGCAACATGGGGCGCATGGGGCACCTCGTCGCCGCCAAGCAGTGGCAGATCAAGGAACATCGCCTCGACCGGCACAGGCGCCACAAAGGGGCGCATCCCGGTCACCGTATCGCCGCCATCATGGGCGCGGTAGGTTTCCGGCTCAATGCGCACGGCGTCAATCATCTGCGTCTCTGTCAGCTCGACCCGGTCCACGCGATAAAGCGCCTTGCCGCCCGCGCCGTCCAGTTCCACAACATCCCCCGCACCAAGACCCGCGCGCGAGGGCGGCAGGGCAAAACGGGCTGTATCACGCGCCACGCGTGCCTCGCTTAGCCAGCGTTCGGCAATGCGCTGCCCTTCACCTTGGGTCAGGACCAGCGGCAGTTCCGATTGCGACACCGTCAGCGTGTCATCGTCTGGGAAGATCGCCTCGCTCGCGCGGATTTCGTAATCGCCATCGGCTTCGATGAACCCCAGCCGGATACGGCCCGCCAGTTCGGCCAGCGGCGCGCGCTGACGTTCAATCGCGCTGTCAATCTCGCCTGTGACGGCCAGTTTTTCCGCCGCAATCGGGACACCGCCCGAAGCAATGCGCGTGATGAAATGCAACACCCCGTCACGTTCGACAGCGTCAAAACCATAGGCCAGCATCAAAGGTTGCAGGGCCGCACGCCCGGCCTCCACGTCCCGCAGGACATAGCCACGCACATGCCCGTAAAGACGCGAAACATCAAAGGCTTCCACGCCGGACTGAATGCAAATCCGCGCCACCACAGAAGACAAGGCCTGCGCCGATGCCCGCCCGTTGATCCAATGCCCCCGTGCGTAATTCGCCCCGTCCGACCACAGCTCCTGGTTAGCGGGGAAGAATGGATAGGGCCGCGTGTCCCATGCCCAGACATGGGTGCGCGACAGGTTGACCATTGGGTAACCATAGGTGGCCGACACAGGATTATTGTCGGGGTCACCATAAAAGGAATGAACTGCGCGCAGGTATTGCATCTGCATAAGATCGTCGCGCAACCCGTTGGAGTAATGAGGCAAACCGCTTTCTGATGATTTCGGATCGTAGAACCGGTTGGGTTCGTTCGCACCCTTGTCGATCGCACCGCAACCGATTTCGGTGAACCAGATCGGCTTGCTTTCCGGCACCCAGGCGCTGGCAGTCTCGCTGCGTGCGCCATCCACGCGGTCATGGTGCGGGTTGCGCCACCAGCCTTGCAGGTCCTTGTAGCGCCAGACCCAATCCTCCTCCCAGAAATCCGAAATGGGTGTGCGGATTTGCGCATCGCGCGCCTCGGGAGAATGGTAATACCAGTCGAACCCTTCGCCACCCGCCACATTGGCGCGCAGATAATCAAGATTATAGATTGACCCCGCCGCAGCATCGGCATGATCTTCACCATCACGCCAATCCGACAGGGGCATATAGTTGTCGATGCCGATGAAATTGATGTTGGGATCGGCCCAAAGCGGATCAAGATGGAACAGCTTGTCGCCCGTCCCGACCGGCTGATATCCGTGGTATTCTGACCAGTCGGCGGCATAACCAATCTTGCAATAGGGCCCGAGAATTGCGCGCACATCGGCGGCCAAAGCCCGCAGCGCGTCAACCGCAGGAAAGCCGTTCGCGCCACGAATTTGCGTCAGTGACCGCATTTCCGAACCGATACAAAAGGCATCGACCCCGCCTGCCATCACACACAGGTGGGCGTAGTGCAGAATAAAGCGACGATAGGACCATTCCGGCGGGCCGCTATAGCTGACGGTGCTGCCGGACGGCGTGAAATCGCCCGGGGCCGCGGTGCCAAAGAACGCCGCAACTTCGGTGTCTGCCGCGCCCGTCTGATCAGGCGATCCCGCCTGCCCCGGTGCCGCCGACAGGGTCACACGTCCGCGCCACGGCAAGGCTGGCTGATCATCCGAACCGGTCCACGGATCAGGCAGCCCATTACCTGCCAACTGGTCCATCAGGATGAAGGGGTAAAACACGACCGATTTGTTGCGCGCCGTCAGGTCTTCGATCGCTTCGATCACCGAGGCATCCGTGGGCGTGCCGCCGTAAACCGGCCGGTCGTCAATTTGTGGCGTCAGTGCCGCGGTGCTGCGCACCTGCCCCGAGACCACCCAAGGCATTGCGCTTGGATCACCGCTGCTTGCCTCGACCTTGGGGCGCAGGGTGCAATCGCCACAGCGCAGATCGTCGCCGAACCACGACACCACAAGCGACACCGACCCGCAATTGGGCAGTTCTTCCTCCATCGTCGTGACCGAAGTGGTGAAATCCGGCTTGCCCGAAGGCGAATTGATATTCAAAGCAACCTGCGCGCCAAAGGAGTCGCTGCGATAGACCGGGGTTGTCGCGAGCCCGTATTCGCCCGTGCCCGGCACAAGCGCCACGCCGCGCACCGCCTGGGCCAGGTCCGCCGCGCCGTCCGGGGCCGGATCCGCCCCCTTGCGCACCACCTCGAAGGTGAACTGCGGCACGCGATTGCCAAACTGCGACAGGCCCAGGTCTTCGAACACCACATAGGCGACGCCGCGATAGGCCGGGGCCAGTCCTGTGCCTTCGACGGCCTCGATCTTGGGGTCGGGCAACTGGTCAGCTGACCCTGCATAAACGCGCATGTTCAGATCGTCGCGCGCCACTTCGACACCGTCTGCCCAGACACGGCCCACACGGGTGATTTCACCCGCGCACAGGGCAATCGCAAGGCTGACCGAATAGGAGTAGCTGGCCGTTGCGGGGCGCGGTGGTGCGCCCTTGCCGCCACCTGAACGGGTGACATCTTCCTGAAACTGGGTGGCCCAAATGACCTGCCCGGCAACCCGCATCCGCCCGAAGACCTGCGGCAAACCCGCGCCCTCGCTTGCCCCGGTCAGGCGAAACCTGTCCACCCGGCCCGTCTCGACGGGTTCGCTGCCCGCCCCCATCAGACGCTGATCGACCATACGCCCAAGCGAGGCCCCGGCAGCGCGGCCAATCACCGCCGCAGACAAGCCCAAAACCGAGCCGCCGATAGAGCCGCCAATGGCCATACCCGCCGCAGAAAGAACGATCGTCGCCATGTCTTATCCCCTTGTCGGAAAGGCAAACCGCGCCGCAATGCGCCGCTGCCACGGGGCGGTCAGGCCGCTTTCGACCACACCATGCCCCTGAAATGAATGAATAAACGCCGCATTGCTGCCAAGCTGCGATTGAATGCCAAGGTGTTTGGCCACGCTGCCCGCGCGCATACGAAAGACGATCACATCGCCCAAACCCGCATCGGGTTTGGCAACCAGCAAGCGGCGACAGGCCGCCAGAAGCACCTCGCGCCCCTGCGGTTCGTCCCAATCGGGCACATAGGGCGGCACGGTTTCGGGCAACGCGCCGATTACCTCGGCCCAGACCCCACGGATCAGGCCCAGACAGTCACAGCCCGCGCCCCTGGTCGCCGCCTGATGATGATAGGGCGTGCCGATCCAGCTACGCGCCGCTTTGACGATTGCATCGCTCATCCGCGCAGGCTCCCGCCGGAATTAGTGCCACTCTGGCTTGGGACACTCATCAACCAGTCCTCGCCAGGGATATCGGGGAAGCCCTGAAAATTGACGAAATTGTCAAACTTCAAGCGGCAGGTTTCGGCGCGTTTGTCACAACCTGCCTCGATGCGCAGCATATCGCCGGTCATGACATCCGCGCGTAGCGGCTGCCACAGGGTCAGCACCCGTTGACTGCCATCAAACCGGTCGCGCTTGATCAACCCGACAAGCCCCGTGGCCGCGCCCGACGTCACCGTGAAACGCCCGCGCGTAAACCACTCGGGCGAAAAATCATCAAACCCGGCAAAGCGGAACTCTTGTGCGTTATCAACAATTTCGGCCGGACGGTCAGACACATAGCCAGCCGTGTTCATGTCAACCCGGCAGGCCCCATCGCCCAAGACCGCCGCGCAGGGCTTTTGATAGACCCGGCCCTGCGGCTGGTTCAGCGCCTCGCTCAGCCCCCGCAAATCGGCGTGAAACGCGCCGCCCACGCGGCGCAATTCGCCAATCGTGCCGCGAAACCGCAGCATCCGCGCAGTGACATCGCGCCAGTTCACCAGCCACGCCCGCACCTCGGCCCCGTCAAAACGGCCCGCGTCAATGTCGGCTTCGGTGATGGCGCTATCTGACAGCACGCCCATCGCTTCGGTGTTATCCACCGCCAGACCCGTGCCTGTCGCGATCGCGCGCGCACTCATCCCCGCATCGGGACGAAAGCTGATCCCGTCAAAATCCAACGCGCGGTCATGGTCGGTAAACCCGAAGGTCACACCATCGCGGCGCACCACAGCCCAGCACCGGCAAACGGTCGTCAGGCCACTGGCCAGATGCTCCAACAGCGCGGTCATACCCGCACCTCGACCACCGGAACATCCGGCACGTCACCCGCGTGGAAACTGGCCACAGACGACGCGATCCGATCCGTGTCAAAGCGCACCGGCACGTCAAATTCAAAGCCTGCGGTGATTTCGGCACCGACGTCTGGCGGATGCGCAAATGTGACCAGTCCGGTGGTCAGATCAACATCGTAATCAATCGATTCCTGTTGCGGATCGCCGCTGACGGCAACCTTGACCGTGCCCGCCACCGGTTTCGTGATCGGACGGTCATAAATAATCCCCGCAGACCCGTAACACTTGATCAGCTGAAAGGTATCCTCAACCTCGTCGCCGACCCCAAGCGGCTGATCCAGCGGCGTCACTTCGCCCGATGGCAGGCTGGATTTGAAATCGCCCCAGTCCTTCCAGCGAAACCCGTAAAGCTGCCCTTGGCGCGCCTCGAAAAAGGCGATCAACGCCTCAACATCGTCCAATGACCGCAGGCCAAGACCCGCATCGTAACGGCGGCGCGAATGTGCCCAGGGCGTGTTGCGCTCCTCATAGCCGTTATCAAGGGTGACGACCTCGGTGCGCCGTTCCGGGCCACCAATTGACCCGAAACTAAGCGACGCCGGAAAGCGAATTTCGTGAAAGTTCATGTCTGTTCCCCCTAGCGGTTACGCTGGCCACGGCCCAAGGCACGCGACATCTGCGCCGCAATCTGGCCCTGACTGCGTTGAAAGCCCTGCACGTCCGGTGTGCTGATATTCATGGTGATATTGACGGCGCCGCCTCCGCCCGCCGCGCGCACGCCCAACCGGCCATCGGCCCCGCGTGACAACGGCATGATCGCCTCGGGGCCTGCTTCGCCCATCAGGCCCGTGCCCCCGCGCATCGGAAAGCTCACCGGCCCTGACAGAACCCCGCCACGCGCGAATGGCATGACGCGGCCTTGGGAAAACGGCGCACCGTTTTCAAACTGCATCAGCCCTGACACGATGGAATTGACCCCATCGGCAAGCAGCCCGCCAAAGCGATCCGTCACTGGGCGCACGGCGGCGTTATAGGTGGTGTCCACCATCGCCTTGGCGACAACACCCAACGCATCCGACAGCTTCATCCCGTCCAACACCATGCCATCAAAGGCGCGTTTCAGCCCGCCGGAAAAACCGCGCTCCAGATTGCCCAGATCGCGGGTGGTTTGACCCAGCGTGCCCTGCATCTCGCGCAGCTGACCGCCAAAGGCCGCCGTCATCTGACTGGCATCTCCCAGCGTCTGCTCCAATGCAGCCACTTCGGTATCCAATTCGCCAAGGCGTTCAATCTCGTCCATCTTGTGCTCCTTCGTCCGGGAATGCCCGGCTTAGTTCTTGCAGACGGGCGCGGGCCATCGGTGCTTCCCCCGTCCCCGCGCCCAGCAAAATCAGCAATTCCGCTGGCGTCAGCGCCCAAAATTCCGCCGGTTTCAACCCCGCCCCGCGCATCCCGGCGCGCATCAGGGCAGGCCAGTCAAAGCTGCTCATGGTGGCGGGGCAAAGGCGCGCGCGAGCAGTTGCGCCGCCACCTTGGCGGCGCCCACTGGCCCGCCAGCGATTTCGGCACTCAGCAGATCACCCGCGTCACCGCGCCATCCGCCGCCGCGCAACCCCGCCACCAGCAGGGCCATCACATCGCGGCTGGAAAACGCACCCCCCTCAAACCGTTCGACCAAAGCGACCAGCGTGTCGGCACCAAGCGCGGCCTCCAGTTCGGCCAAAGCCCCCAGCGTCAGCTTGCAAGTCTGCGCCACACCATCAACGTGCAGCACCACTTCACCTGCGTAGGGGTTCGCCATCAGATCGCCGCCGTAAAGGTCAGCTGCCCGGCCGAAGCCAGCGACATCTCGTAGGTCGCCTCGCCGTTGTGCGACCCGGCGTATTCGATGGATGTCACCTGAAACGCACCCTCCACGGTGCCGAAATCAGGAATGATCACCTGAAAGTCGGGCGTTTCGCCATCAAAGAAAATCTGGCGCGCGCGTTCGTCTGTGGCTTCGTCCTTGAACACGCCCGACCCGCTGATGGCCGCGCTTTTCACGCCCGCGCCCCCCAGCAGTTCACGCCATCCGCCTGCACTCTCGAGGCTGGTCACATCGATGCTTTCAGCGTTGAAACTGATGCGCGTGGCGCGCAATCCGGCAGCCGTTTCAAAGAAACCATTGCCTGTCATGTCGATCTTGATCAAAAGATCCTTACCGTTCTGGGCTGTCATATCCGTATCTCCGGTTGGTTAAATCTGGCGCTACACGTCATCGACGCGGGCGCGGAAAATCATGTTGATGCGGCGCATGTCACCTGTGCCCACGCGGGCCGCCGTGGCCTTGTAGAAATTGCAAGCCACCAGCACGCCGCGTGTCAGGGTCAGGTCCGCATCGACCAGCGCATCCGACACCGCCGCCGCTGCCGTCTTGGCCGCCGCAAATCCGGCGCCATCGGTGACGATGGACACGGTAAATTCATGCTCTGCCCCGCCGCCCGTCTTGTCAGAGCGATCGCGGGCAATCTCGGGGCCAAGGGCCACATAGATCGACGGCAGCGTGCCCGTTGGCAGTGCGTCGTAGATCGCGGTGCCGACCAGTCCGGCCAGCGTCGTATCGGCGATCAAGTGCTGATAAACGGCCGTCTGAAGGGCCTCTGCCACGCCATAACTCATGTGACATTCTCCTCTTCTGCAGTGCAGGTCAGATAGCGGCCCGCACTGTCGGCATCGGCCACGGCCACAATATTGAACACGCGGCTACCTTCGCGAAAGCGCTGTTCGGGCAAGGGACGCGAGGGCGCACCGACCCGGGCCGCGCGCACGACAATCCGGTAGGCCACCCGTGACAGCGGTGCCGCGACACCCGCGGTTTCGCGCCCCGTGCGCGCCGTGACCGCAGCGTAAAGGGTGCCAAGCGCCTGCCAGCTTTGGGTGAAACCACCCGCGCCGTCGGCCACACGTACCGGCGTCTCAAGCACCAGTTTGCGGTTCAGATGCGGCGCCTTCATGAGCGGCCACCACCGAACAGACGCACCGTGCGATAGCGTTCGATCAAGGCGCTGACACCAAAGGGCATACAGCCGCCGCCAAACGCCGTTTCATGGCGGTATTCGTGGTAATGGGCGGCCAGCATCATGACAGCCTGCGCCAGATCGGCGGGCAGATCGGACCAGTCAGGACCAAACCCGGCCAGAAACCCGACCCGCACCGACCCCGCCAGCGGCACCACGGGCAGCATCCCGCCCGTGGCCACCAGACAGGGGCGCTGCATATCCGGCTCAAGCCGATAGCTGGCGGCACTCGCCACAGTCTCATCGCCCAGCCGCGAGATCGTCACGACCTCGGCGATGGCGCTGACGGGGGCGACCGGCAGGGCTTGCTGGCCCGTGTCACGCCAGGCCGTCAGGGTCCAGCTGAACTCGCGCTCGATCAGGATCTTGCCTGTGCGCGCTTCGATCGCAGCCATCGCGGCGCGCAGGAAACTTTCAAGCAGACCGTCCTGCAAACCATCGTCGGAAAACCCCGATCCAAGGCGTAGGTGGTCTTTGAATTGGGTGACCGGAAGTGCGCTTGGTGGCACTGTGGTCTCTTCGACTAACATCATGGAATTACTCCGCAAACCGGCCTGATTTCGTGATTGAACCCGGACACGCGCCCCCCGCATTGCTCGGACGGAAGGGAACAGCTAGACAACGCGCGTTTTACTGGGCACGCGCCCGGGCTATGCCGCTGCCCCTTGCGGGCAGCGACACCCCTCACTCGGCGCTTTAGGCGACCGAGAACTTCAGCAGTTTGATCGCGGCATAGTCGCTGATCCCGCCGCCCACGCGCTTGGTTGCATAGAACAACACATGCGGCTTGGCGCTGAATGGGTCGCGCAGCACGCGCAGATCAGGGCGTTCGGCAACCGTGTAGCCCGCGCCGAAATCGCCAAAGGCAATCGCAGCCGCGTCAGACGCCACATCCGGCATGTCCTCGGCGATCAGCACGGGGTAACCCAGCAAACGCGCAGGTTCGCCCGCCGCCAGACTATCGGACCACAGGAAACGGCCATCGTTGTCTTTCAGCTTGCGCACCGCACCGGCCGTTTTCGAGTTCATGACAAAGGACGCATTGGCGCGGTATTGCGCGCCAAGGGCGTAAACCAGATCAATCACCGCATCGCCGGGGTTGATCGCGTCAAAATCGCCATCTGTGCCGGTCGCAACGTAACCCAGATTGCCCCAGGTCCAAGTGTCGTTACCCACAGAAGTCGCGGTCAGGAAACCGGCAGGCTTGTCGATCCCGTCACCACTGATGAACGCACTTGCTTCGGAACGGGCGAACTTGTCGGCGATCCGGCCAGCCAGCCAGCCTTCGATGTCAAACGCGCTATCATCCAGCAGACGCTGCGATGCCTTGGGCAGGGCCGAAAGCTCGTGCAGCGGGATGGTGATACGGTCAATGACTGGTGTGCCTGTTTCAACCGAAGGATCGGTTTCAGTGGCCCAGCCCGCGCCCATTTCGGTGTGATCCACCAGCACGTCATAAGATGTCGCATCAACGGCCACCACATTGGCGATGGCACGGATCGACGCGGTGCTGCTCAGCACGCCATTGACGGTTTCCGAGGTCTGCGGGTCCACCAGATAGCCACCATCGGCAGCCACGGCAGTGGACAGCGCCTTGCCTTCCATCTCAAGACCGCGCAGCGCATCATCGTCACCCGAGCGCAGATAGGCGGCAAAGGCCTTCTGGTGGGGGGCTTCGATGCTTGCGGCAGCGGCCAGCGCGGGGCGTGCGCCCGCAGTCATTGTCTTGCGATCCAACTTGTTCATTCGTTCGTCCTGCTTTTGAAACTTGGCATGAATGCCGTCTGAGAAGTCCTTGAAGTCGTTCATGAAACCCGCCATCGCGGATTTCAGTTCTTTGGCCGGAGACACATCTTCCCCGGCCCGAGATTTGGTCTCGGGTTTGCTCATCAATCTGTCCTTCGTGTTGATGGGTTCGGCTAGTCGGGCATCGGCCCGCCAAGCAGGCCGCGTGCATCTTCAAACACCGCTGCCAGTTCGCGCATTGCAGTGGCCGCAGGGTCATCCCCCTTGGCGCCCACACGCGCATCGGGAAGCATGGGGAAGGTCACAAGCGACACCTCCCAAAGCTCCAGCTCGGACAAGCGGCGTCCGCCCTTGTCGCCCTTGGTGGCGCGCACCGTGCGATAGCCGATCGACAGACCGTCAATCGCCCCCGCACCGATCAGCGCCGCCGCCTCGCGGCCGCGGGCCACATCCGTCAGGATACGCCCCTTGACCCACAGCCCCCTGGCGTCCTCGCGGACCTCGTCCCAGACACCAATCGGCTGGGACGGGTCGTGTTGCCACAGCATCTTGACGCTGCCACCCTTGGTTTTCAGCCGCTCAAGCGACCCCAGATAGGCGCCCGCCTCGACCACATCACCGCCCTGGTCGCACTTGCCAAACAAGGACGCATAGCCGGAAATCGTCGTGCCGTCGCTCACTTCCACCGTGCCGCCCAACTGGCAATATTTATGTTCCAAATCCATCGTTCTCTCCATCCTAGACAGGGGTATCGGCCAGGGCGCGCGCAACCGCGATCACCACCATCACCACCACGCCGAACACCGCAATCCATGTGCGCCGTTCGATCCGTTCCAACTGCGCCTCGATCCGGTCCACCTGGTTCTGAACCTGCGCCAGTTGCACCGTATTCAGCTGCTCCAGCGCCTCGATGCGCATGCCCGGCGCGCAGGCAAAACTCTCAAGTCCATAGCGGCGGGGTTCATGCACCATCGCCAACCTCAAGACTTGGCAGGCCCAACAGCGCGCGCTTTTCGCCATCCGTCAGGAATGTCGCATCCCCCACACGGCGCCACTGCGCATCGCGCTCGGCGCCAAGGGCGGGCACCTGATCCAGATCAGGGCGCAACTCGGCCCATTCGCCGGTGTAGTCAGACAGCCAATCGCCGACAGCGCCCGTGACACGTTGCACCAGCGGCAGGACCGTCAACCGGTAAAACGCGCGGTTGGCTTCCTGGTAGTTGGCATAGGTCGCATCGCCCGGAATACCCAAAATCATCGGTGGCACACCGTAAGCAATCGCAATCTCGCGCGCGGCGGCTTCCTTGGTCTTCTGGAACTCCATGTCAGAGGGGCTAAAGCCCATCGGTTTCCAGTCCAGACCACCTTCCAGCAGCATCGGCCGACCCGCGTTGCGCGCGCCCTGATGCTGGCTTTCCATTTCGCTCAACAGGCGGTCGTATTGATCGGCACTCAGCGCCGCCTGCCCGTCTGCCCCGCGATAGATGATCGCACCGCTGGGGCGCGCCGCATTATCCAGCAGCGCCTTGGACCAGCGCGACGCGGCATTGTGCACATCCACCGCACTGGCCGCGGCCTGCATCGGGCTAAAGCCATAGTGATCGTCCTGCGGGTGAAAGCTCTTGATATGGCAGACCGGTGACGGCCCCTCGCCCAGATCAAAACGATGCTTTCGCCCGTTGACGTTGTATTCATAAGCCACGGGCCAGCCATCGGCACCCGGCACCAGGCTCATCCGGTCACTGCGCAGCACGTGCATTTCCACGGGCAGCGCGTCGCCGGCGACACCCTCTAGGTAGGCATTGCCCGTCAAGAGCAACTGACCATAAAGCGCCTCGAACAATTCGGCACGGCCCTGCGCCGCGTTCGGGCGGCTGATCAGGTCCAACAGCGGATGCGTGTCATAGCGGCGCGTGCGATCCTGCAACACCAGCGGCAGGGCCGCCGCAGCCTCGGCAATCAGTTTGACAGCGCGAAAGCCGATCGGATTGCCGGTGAACCCCGTACGGGTGAGGGACACCACGTCGCGCGGGCTCCAGGCCACGCGCCCTGATGCACCCCAGGCGGCAATCTTGCCCGTGGCCGAGGCCTTGGCCTCGGGGGCCATCTCCGCCTTGTCAGCGTCGGGGCGTTTCAGAAAATCAAACATCAATATCTCCTCGCTCCTGTCGCTTTGGCCGACAGTCCCTGCGTTCCATGAAAGCAAAATGCATCGAATTGATTACGAAGCGTGAAAGGCACCGCACGGTGGTGTTGCGCAGTGATCAAGCAAAGGGCAGTCCCCGACCGCGGGTGGGGGTGAAGCCCCCGCCCATGGGGGCGGTCGAGGGGCTGCCCGGCCTGCGTCCGGGCGACATATCCCGTAAGGCAATACCCTACTCCAGCACCCGCAATCGCGGCCGACGCCAATGCGCCGCCGGATCAATCATCACCTCTTGCAAGGCCCAGACCATTGCATCGACGCGGTCGGGGCTGCCGCTGCCGTCAAAGCCACGCGCGCTCATCAGGCACATCTGGTCCTCCAGCGCATCCAAACCGCGCGCATGAAACACCCGGCCCTGTTCATATAACGCCGCCACAGGTTCCGCCCGTGCCACCTTGCCACGGCTGGCGCGCACCCCGCGATAAGACACCATCGGATCAATCTGGCGCACGACCGATTCCACCAGATCGCCGCCCTGATTGACCTCGGCCACCAAACGGGACGCCCCGTGGCGCTGCATCGCTGCCACCGCTGCCTTGGCCCAGTCAGCGGGGGACACGGCTGAAACCGTCGCATCCTCGATCACATAGGCGCGCCAGTCCTGCGGCGGGCCTTGGGTCACAGCGCCCACCACAACGATCCCGCAAGCATCCGATCCCTTGTGGCCCGTCACCGGCGGATCAACAGCCACGACAATCCGGTCCATTTCCGGCAAGGCATCCACCTGCGCGCCCTGCAACGCAGCGGACGTCCAGAGCGCACCCTCGGCCTCGGCCAGCAAGACACCGTCCAATTCCTGACGACCCAGCCGCGTGCCCGCATACCGCGCCTGCACTTCTTCCAGAAAACTATCCGCCAGATAGGCGCGGTTAGCCTCGGTCGGCGCATGGGAGCTAACCGAGCTGGCACGCGCCAGCAAATCACGCAGCACACCCACATTGCGCGGCGTCGTCGTCACGCAGGCGCGCGGATGATCGCCCAACCGCAATCCGAACTGCAACATATCCCACGCCTCCTCGGCGCGCTTCCATTTGGCCAATTCATCGGCCCAGACCGCATCAAACTGCGGCCCGCGTAAACTCTCGGGATCATGCGCGGAATATATGCGCGCCTCGGCCCCGTTCGGCCAGACCAGCATCCGCCGCCCGGCAATCCATTCGGGGCGGCGATCGGGCGGCGAACAGGCCAGAATCCCGCTTTCGCCAAACACCATCACCTCGCGGGTCTGTTCGATCGTTTCACCGATGAGGGCGACGCGACGCGACGCCCCCTCGTCCTTGGGTCGCGATCCTTCGACCATAGATCTGACCCATTCGGCACCGGCGCGGGTTTTCCCCGCACCGCGTCCACCCAGAATCACCCATGTCCGCCAGTCCCCTTCAGGCGGCACTTGGTGGTCCAGTGCCCAAAAATCAAACAAATACGGCAGCGCCAACAGCTCTGCCTCACTCAACGCATCCAGAAAGTCCCTCTGCGCCGCAACAGGTGCTGAGGCGACCAAGGCGGCACCCGATCTGACGTCGGATCGCGTCAAAGTCGATCTCGTCTCGGGGAGTCCCGTCTCCATGGGAGTGTTCATATTTCAGCTCCAATTCTGAAAGACGCCCCATCTGTTTTTCCAACTCCTGCAACTTTGCAGAAAGATTGTTCAGATCGCTCATGTCGCCCGCTTCCAGGCGTTTGAGCATCTTGCCAAGCGTCGTATTGATACTGCGATAAAGCTGCCTAGCCTCCTCGACACGTTCAGCAGCGGTTTTTGCGTCGGCCTCGGGGCCGGCGGTGTTTTCAGTCATGTGATGATGATCCCTATTGGGGAATCCGCCACGCGAGCGAAACGCAAAACGGCCCTTGGGGGACTACCCCAAAGGCCGTGTTATGCTTCTTCTAGCATGTCACAGGTTCTACATCGGACCGTGCGTTCTGTCAAATCTTCGGACCCGCTAAGCGCCCGCAATCATGACATTTTGTTAACGTCTGGCTACTCCGCCGCCGCCGCCTCAAGCGCGCGGTAAATGGCGACATTGGCGTTATGTTCTTCCAGAGTCACTGCAAAATTATGCCCATCGGCAGGGTTCAAGGTCTTGGCCACAAAGAAGATATAATCGGTCTCCTCGGGGTTCATCACCGCCTCGATGCTGGCGCGTCCGGGGTTGGCAATCGGGGTCGGCGGCAGGCCGGGAATGACATAGGTGTTATAGGGTGTCTCGGCGCGCAATTCACTTTGGCGCAAACCGCGCCCCAGAATACCCTCGCCATTGGTGATGCCGTAAATCACCGTCGGATCCGTCTGCAATGGCATCCCTTGGCGAAGGCGATTTTCGAACACGCTGGCAACCGTGCCCACCTCGTCTTGGCCACCGGTTTCCTTCTCGACGATGGACGCCAGAATCAAGGCCTGCTCGGGCGTTTCCAGCGGCAAACCATCCACCCGATTGGCCCAAGCCTGCGCCAGGAATTCGGCCTGCGCCGTGACCATTTCGTCCAGAATCTGGGCCACATCCTCGCCGGGCACCAATTCATAACTGTCAGGTGCAAGTGCCCCTTCGGCGGGCGTTTCGCCAATCTCGCCGGTCAACACGTCTATGCCATTAAGCGCGGTCATCGCTTGCCAGCTGGTCACACCCTCGGCCAGAACCACACGATACTGGGTATCGCTCTCGTCGCGCACCGTGCCGTAAACCGCGGGAACATTGTCACCTGCCATTTCAAACTCGGCCAGATCGACATAACGGTTGGTGGCAGGATCAAGCTCGCGGATCTGCACCACATTGCGCACCACACCGATGCGATACACCACCTCGGTGCCACAGGTGCTGCGCCCGGTTCCCGTCACGATGCCGACGATATCCTCCATCGAGGCGCGCTCCGGCACCAGAAAATTCCCCGCTTTCAACTGCGACGTGCGTTCGGAATAATCCGAACCCATGCGAAAAATCGCCGGTGATTTGATAGCGCCCTGCTCGGACAGCTGTTCGCTGACGCGGCGCATGTTGGACCCGTCCCTGACGTTCAGACAAATCGCCTGATCCAGCGGGCCTTCGGCGGAATATTCGTTCATGCCCCAAAGGATGACGCCGCCCGCAAGGAACAGCGCGACAATCAGAAAGGTCAGCCCGTTGGCTGCAATATGCTTCCACATCTAGCGGACTTTCCCGAACAGGACGCTGGCATTCGTTCCGCCAAAGCCGAACGAATTGGACAGGGCCACATTGATTTCGCGCTCCACCTTTTTGTTGGGGGCCAGATCAACCTTGGTCTCAACGGCAGGGTTATCCAGATTGATCGTCGGTGGCGCCACCTGATCACGAATCGCAAGGATCGCAAAAATCCCCTCGATCGCGCCCGCCGCGCCCAGCAGGTGGCCTGTCATCGACTTGGTTGACGACATCGTGACCTTGCCCGCGTGTTCGCCCATCATCCGTTCGACCGCGCCCAGTTCGATGGTATCGGCCATCGTGCTGGTGCCGTGGGCGTTGATGTAATCCAGATCTTTGGGCTCCAGCCCCGCATCCTCCAACGCGGCGCGCATCGACCGCTCGCCCCCTTCGCCATCTTCCGAAGGTGCGGTGATGTGATAGGCGTCACCCGACATGCCATAGCCCAGCACCTCGGCGTAAATCTTGGCGCCGCGCGCCTTGGCGTGCTCGTATTCTTCCAGCACGACCATGCCTGCACCTTCGCCCATGACAAACCCGTCACGGTCGGCGTCATAGGGCCGGCTGGCCGCCTCTGGATCATCGGCGCGCTTGGTGGACAGGGCCTTGCAGGCGTTGAAACCGGCAATGCCGATCTCGCAGATCGTCGCTTCGGCCCCGCCGGCAATCATTACATCCGCCGCGCCATATTTGATGATCCGCGCCGCATCACCCATCGCATGGGCACCTGTGGAACAGGCCGTGACAACCGCGTGGTTGGGGCCTTTGAACCCATATTTGATGGCGATCTGCCCCGAAATCAGGTTGATCAGCGCACCGGGAACAAAAAACGGCGACACACGGCGCGGCCCCTTTTCCTTCATCATCACAGCGGTTTGCGCGATCGAGTTCAAACCGCCAATGCCCGACCCGGCCAGAACGCCCGTGCGATTACGCTGCGCGTCCGTTTCCGGCACCCAGCCGGAATCCTCGACCGCTTGCTGGGCCGCAGCCATGCCGAACAGAATGAAGGTATCAACCTTGCGCTGTTCTTTTGGCTCCATGTATTTGGCCGCATCAAAGGTGCCATCACTGCCATCACCGTGCTTGACCTCGCAGGCATAGGTGGTGGCAAACCCTTCGGGATCAAACCGGGTAATCGGACCGGCGCCGGACTGGCCGTCCAGAATACGTTTCCAGCTTTCTTCAACACCATCTGCCAATGGCGTGACCAATCCCAATCCTGTGACGACAACTCGGCGCATATTCTGCCCTTACCTTTTGGGTTTCATTGCGCCCGTGATACCGCAGGCAACCGCCAAGGGGCAAGGGCAGGCAGGCGCATTATGGTCCCATTGGCAGTGACTTGCGCCCTGCCCTGCGCAACCGACCAACGCAAAAGGGCGGCACCTCGCGGCACCGCCCTTTCCGATAAGATCCAAAGCGGCTTAGGACGCTTCGGTGATAAACTTGACCGCATCGCCAAACGACTGGATCGTTTCAGCTGCATCGTCGGGGATTTCGATCCCGAATTCTTCTTCGAACGCCATGACCAGTTCAACGGTATCAAGGCTGTCAGCACCCAGGTCGTCGATGAACGAGGCGTTTTCAACAACCTTGTCTTCTTCCACACCCAGATGCTCAACTACGATTTTGCGCACACGATCTGCAACGTCGCTCATGTTTATTC
The DNA here is from genome assembly GCF_008065155.1 of Octadecabacter sp. SW4. NCBI lineage: Bacteria > Pseudomonadati > Pseudomonadota > Alphaproteobacteria > Rhodobacterales > Roseobacteraceae > Octadecabacter > Octadecabacter sp. SW4. Next base: position 1,897,351 of record NZ_CP042819.1, read on the forward strand.
CTTACATAGTGCTGGGCTTGCGCCCGTTTTGCGTTGCCCCGCAGGGCGGCTCTTTTACCCCGCATTTGGGGCGAAACCGACTGCGCGCGCACGCGCGTTCCGGCAAATCTGCGCCCCCTTTAGCAGAGATTTCCGCCAAGGCAAACGCTTTCAATTCCCCGCTGGGGATCGTCACAACATGGCCATGCCGCCATTCACATGCAAGGTTGCGCCGGTGACATATCCGGCCTGCGGACTTGCCAGATAGAGCGCAGCCGCCGCAATTTCTTCTGGCGTCCCCATGCGGCCCGCAGGGATTTGCACGTTGATCTTGTCCTTCTGATCCTCAGTCAGCGCATCCGTCATCGCCGTTGCAATAAAGCCCGGCGCGATGCAATTTACGGTGATACCGCGGCTGGCAACCTCGTAAGCGATGGATTTGCTCATCCCGACCATCCCCGCCTTCGAGGCCGCATAGTTGGCCTGCCCCGGATTACCGGTGGCCCCGACGATGGAACTGATGTTAATGATCCGGCCCCAACGAGCCTTCATCATCGGGCGCATGACACCGCGACACAGGCGCATCGTGCTGGTCAGATTGACTTCGATCACCTGCGCCCATTCTTCGTCGGACATGCGCATGAAGATATTGTCGCGGGTGATCCCGGCGTTGTTCACCAACACATCAACCGATCCCATCGCGGCAATCGCCTGTTTGGGCAGGCTGTCCACGGCCTCGGCGTCGCTCAGGTTGCAGGGCAGGACATGGGCGCGCGCGCCCAGTTGCGCCGCCAGCGCCTCAAGCGGCTCAACCCGCGTGCCGCTCAGGCCAACCGTCGCGCCGGCAGCGTGCAGCACCTTGGCAATCTCGCCGCCAATACCGCCCGAGGCGCCCGTCACAAGCGCATTTTTTCCTGTTAAATCAAACATGTGCATTTCTTTCTTCATTCTCTGTATTAAGCAAGTGCGGCAGCCGCAGCGACAACATCGTCCGGCCCACCCACCGCGCGTGTTTCGATGTCGCGATTGATCCGTTTGATCATGCCTGACAGCGCCTTGCCCGCGCCAATCTCCCAGGCCTCGCTCACGCCCTGCGCCCCCATCCACAGCACGCTTTCGCGCCAGCGCACGGACCCCGTGACCTGTTCGACCAATAGCGCGCGGATCGTATCAACATCGCTGACCGCTTCGGCGCTGACATTGGCAATCAGCGGCACTTTGGGGGCTGAAATATCAACGTCAGCCAAGGCCTGAGCCATGACCTCGGCGGCAGGCGCCATCAGGGCCGAATGAAACGGCGCGCTGACCGGCAACAATAGCGCGCGCTTGGCACCCTTTTCCTTGGCAATCACCAAGGCACGCTCAACAGCCGCCTTATGACCGGACACCACCACCTGCGACGGATCATTGTCATTGGCGGCCTGACACACCTCGCCCGCTGCGGCCTCCTCGGCCACGGCCTTGGCGGTCTCGAAATCCAGCCCCAGCAGCGCTGCCATCGCGCCAAGGCCAACCGGCACCGCCTCCTGCATCGCCGTGCCGCGAATGCGCAACAGGCGCGCGGTATCAGCCACACTCAGGGCACCCGCCGCCGCCAATGCCGAATATTCGCCCAGCGAATGCCCCGCCACAAAGGATGCCGCCGCGATGGTGACGCCCTCGGCCTCAAGCGCGCGCATCGCCGCCAGTGACGTGGCCATCAGCGCGGGCTGCGCATTGGCCGTCAGTGTCAGATCGGCGATATCGCCCTCCCAGATCAGCGCGGACAGTTTTTCGCCCAGGGCCTCGTCAACTTCGTCAAAGACCGTCCGCGCGGCCGGATAGGCATCGGCCAATGCCTTGCCCATGCCAATCGTTTGCGCACCCTGCCCCGGAAATACAAATGCCCGCATCGCGGCCCCTCCCTCTTGTTTTGCAAATACCTAGCCTGCCCGCGCCGACAGCACAAGAAACTGCGCCACCGCACCGGGCCGCAGCCACAAAAAAGGACGGCCAATGGCCGCCCCTTGTCTCACATGTCTATGCTGGTTCAGCCCGCCGAGGCAAATGTCGGCACAGCCTTGGGGTGATGATCGGGGCGCACATCGTTGGTGATGATCAGATCGCGACCCAAGCGGTTGCGCAGCACATCCAGCTCGTGGGTGGCACCGGTCACAACCTCGATGGTTTCGGGCGAATTGCGATAGGCCATCAGCAGGCGGCTTTGGCTTACGCCACGGTCCAGATAGACCGCGCCGATTGCGTCAAATCCGTAGCGGCCAATCAGATTGCTGCGCCCAGCACGGTTGCGCACAACTTCGCGCACTTCACCAAGCGACGTATCAATCTGGATTTCGACCTGCGTGCCGCGGCTGGCGAAATTCAGCAGCATCAGCGACAGACCGGCCAGCACGATGGATGCGATCAGCTTCATTGTCAGGACGTCCCCGCCAAAGGCCGCTCCAGGCATGATCCACAGGCCTAACGCGGCAATTGCAAAGACCACGGCCATGAACCAGGCAGCGCCCTGGCCGATCAACACGCGGGTTGGTGTGCGGGTCGTCGGTTTGATGATATAGCCCCAGTAGGTTTCATCGACACAGACGGAGTTGCGCGACGATGGTGCGCGGCCCACTTTCATGTCTGAACGGTCAAATGCTTCAAAGCTTGGCATTGCGGTCATGTCGGTCACCCATCATTTTTACGTTCTCGCCATGCTGGGCGGCAATCGGGGCAGAAACGGGGCAAGCGCGCGGCGCTGACAAGGTAATGTTTCGTTAAGGATTGGGCGAAACACGACAGACGTCACAAGGCTTGCACCCGTCCCGCGCCCATGTATAAGGCCGCTACCTTTTGCAAAGTTTTATGAACTGCGCAGTCTCTCGTGGGTGGGGTGCAAAAGGACAACCTCCCACCCTATGAAATGCGCCGATATGAATGAATGGAGACCGCATGCCGCTGTATGAGCATGTTATGATTGCGCGTCAGGATCTGTCCAACACGCAAGCCGAAAGCCTGATCGAACACTTCGGAACCGTTCTTGCCGACAATGGCGGCAAACTTCTCGAGAACGAGTACTGGGGCGTCAAGACGATGGCCTACAAGATCAACAAGAACCGCAAGGGCCACTATGCCTTCCTGCGCACCGATGCACCCGCACCGGCGATTCAGGAGATGGAGCGTCTGATGCGCCTGCATGACGATGTCATGCGCGTGCTGACCATCAAGGTCGACGCCCACGAAGAAGGCCCAAGCGTTCAGATGCAAAAGCGTGACGAGCGGCCAGACCGCCGTGAACGCCGCTAAGTTAGATCAGGAAAGGACCATAACCAATGGCTACAAAACCATTTTTCCGCCGTCGCAAGTCTGATCCCTTTGATGGCGAAAACGCCCCAAAGATCGACTACAAAGACACCCGCACCCTGCAGCGCTACATTTCCGAGCGTGGCAAGATCGTGCCGTCCCGCATCACCGCCGTTGGCGCCAAGAACCAGCGTGCACTGGCCCGTGCCATCAAGCGCGCGCGTTTCCTGGCCCTGCTGCCCTACGCCGTTAAGTAAGGAGAAAGCACATGCAAATCATCCTACTTGAGCGCGTCGCCAAGCTTGGCCAGATGGGCGAAGTCGTGAACGTCAAAGAAGGTTACGCCCGTAACTTCCTGCTGCCCCAGGGCAAGGCCCTGCGCGTCAATGACGCCAACCTGGCCCGTTTCGAGGCCGACAAGGCACAGATGGAAGCGCGCAACCTTGAAACCAAAAAAGAAGCCGATGCACTGGCCGCGAAACTGGACGGTGAAACCTTCATCGTGATTCGTTCCGCATCCGATGGTGGCAACCTTTACGGTTCGGTCACCACCCGTGACGCCGCCGAAGCGGCAACTGCCGCAGGTTTCTCGGTCGACAAAAAGCAGGTCATCCTGCAAGGCGCGATCAAGGAACTGGGGCTGCACGCCGTCACCGTGTCGCTGCACCCCGAGGTCGAGTGCGAAATCCAGCTCAACGTCGCCCGCTCGACCGAAGAGGCCGAACTGCAAGCCGCTGGCAAATCCATCGCCGAACTGGCCGCCGAGGAAGAAGCCGCCGCTGAATTTGAAATTCAGGAGCTGTTTGACGACATCGGTGCCGCCGGCATGGAAGACTTTGGCGACGACGACGCGGCCCCCGCGCCCGCAGCCGAAGAAGAAGCCGCATCGGACGACGAAGACGCCTAAGCGCGCCACCGTTGCAAAATCAAAGCCGCGCCTTCACGGGCGCGGCTTTTTCGTTTTGTGAACGCCGGAGTTGAGCCGGAGCAACGGATGCTGCGCAGTGCACGAAGGTCCGCTTCTGGCGTCGATCTGTGTCGCCTATGGTGCCGAAACGGTACGGGTTGACGGAGGTGCATCGGCAGGCATGCGCTGGGTGATTTCGGGGATTTTCAGGTGATGGTGGAAATCCGATATCTGATTTTGTTTGCTTTAATGCACAGGCTGCCCTAGCGTCACCTACTCAATTTATTTGAGGGGATTTTTAATGCGAGTTTTTACGACCGGAGCGCTTGTGCTCTCGACTTTCTTAACCGGATGCGCGTTCACCGATGTGCAGCCACTAACCGCAACCTCGTTCAGAATATCCACCGAAGGTGCACCAGTCTGTGCAGCCTCGGCCACTCGGAACGTGGCGTTCCAGGCGGGCGCAATCGAGGTCATTAAACGCGGTGGCGATCGGTTTATTGTAGCGGGCAACCAAAGCGGTCAGAGCGATGGCGGCGCGATCTATAACCCATATGTCGGCGGCGGAATTGTGACGCCAATGTCGCGCACGAACGAGGACGTGATTATCCAGATGCTCTCCCCGGGTGACCCCGGCTATGACAACGGCCTTTCGGCACGACAGGTGCTCGGCGCGGATTGGGAAGCGATTGTCGCCGAGGGCACGCCGAACACCTGCTAAGTTAACCCGTAGGGCGCGTGCAGAGCAAACACCCTCCGTTGCCCTCGCCTGAGGCGGCGTTTTTGACAGGTCAGACGATCCCCCGGTTAATGGCGGCGCATCGGTAGGCATGCGCAGGCCGATTGAGGGAACCTTTCGGGCGGAGGTTTTGCCGCATTAACTGTCAGCCGTGAACATAATTCACTTTAATATGAATGTCCGAAATATCGGCATTCATATCGTCACTTTTTACCTTCGGGTATTTAAGCCTCAGGCACATCAAGGCAATTTTCCTTAAACGTATGCGCCCGGTTCACCCCACATATTTCCATGGTGGCAGTTCATCAACCCTGTTGATTTTGTGGTCCGCGATCCGGTTGAGGGTGTCGGTAAGCCATGCTTGCGGATCGACGCTGTTCAGTGTGGCCGTCTCAATCAGGCCTTTGCCCGTCAGTTCGCGAATTTTCACTCTCGCAGTGAGAACAGATACAAGTGGTTGTGGCATGGCCGCTCCAAGTCTCTTTCATGAGAACGATTCCATGAGACTTCAACACCTGAAAGCTGACGTTTGCGGAGAGTCCACAAACGGCAGCAATGTCCGCGCCGAAGCCGTCCCCCCGCTTGTGCGAGATTTGGCCGATATGGCGGGGTCTTAACAAATGTCACGCCGTTGTCGCCCTCGGGCGCTAGACTTTTCCCATCACTGTCATCTTTGGGGGATCGACCATGCCACTCACACTCAATCGTCGCGGCTTTCTGGCAGGCACTGCCGGGCTGATCGCACTGCACCCGTTTTCCGTCAGCGCGCAGGCCAATCAGGCACATCTGCGGATCATGGAAACCACGGACCTGCATGTGCATGTCTTCCCATACGACTACTACGCCGACAAGCCTGTCGATACGGTCGGCCTTGCCCGCACCGCATCGATCATCGAAGATGTGCGCGCGGAATCGACCAATGCGATCCTGCTCGACAACGGCGATTTCCTGCAGGGTAACCCGATGGGCGATTACATCGCCTATGAACGCGGCATGGCCGAGGGTGACACCCACCCCGTCATCCAGGCGATGAACACGCTGGGGTTTGACGCCTCCACCCTTGGCAATCACGAATTCAACTACGGCCTCGATTTCCTGATGAAATCCGTGGCCGGGGCGCAGTTCCCCATTGTCTCGGCCAATGTCGCCAAATCAATAGGCGCCAGCCCGACCGCCGACGAAACCCTGCTACCGCCCTATGTCATCCTTGATCGCACGATCACCGATGGCAACGGCGACGAATACCCGATCCGCATCGGGCTGATCGGCTTTGTGCCACCGCAGATCATGAACTGGGACCGCAAGCACCTTGAAGGCAACGTGCAGGCCCGCGACATCATCGAAACCGCCCGCGCCTATGTGCCGCAAGTGAAGGAACAGGGGGCCGATCTCATCATCGCGCTGTCCCACTCGGGCATCGGCGCGGCCGATCACACGGAGGGCATGGAAAACGCATCGGTGCCACTGGCCGCCGTGGACGGGATCGACGCGATCCTGACCGGGCACAGCCACCTTGTGTTTCCCTCCTCGACCTATGACGATTATGCGGGCGTTGATGTGGGTGCAGGCACGGTGATGGGCAAACCCGCCGTGATGGCGGGGTTCTGGGGCAGTCATATGGGCCTGCTAGACCTGATGCTGGAACGCGATGGCGACAGCTGGCGCATCCTGTCCCACACTGCCGAGGCGCGCCCCATCTCGCGGCGCGAAGAAGACCGCTCGATCACACCACTGGTCCAAAGCAACGCCGCTGTCCTTGCCTCGGTGCAGGCCGAACACGACGAAACGCTGGCCTATGTGCGCCGCGCCGTAGGCATGACCGACGCCCCCCTGCACAGCTATTTTGCGCTGGTCGCGGACGATCCATCGGTGCAAATCGTGTCCAACGCGCAAACCTGGTATATCGCCCAGATGATGGAGGGGACCGAATATGAAGGCATCCCGATCCTCTCGGCCGCCGCCCCCTTCAAGGCAGGGGGCCGTGGTGGGCCCGACTACTATACGGACGTGCCCGTGGGCGCTGTAGCGATCAAGAACGTGGCCGATCTGTATCTTTATCCCAATACCGTGCGGGCGGTGCTGGTGACGGGCGCGCAGGTCAAGAACTGGCTGGAACGCAGCGCGGGCATGTTCAATCAGGTCGCGGCGGGCGCGGCAGACGCGCCCCTGCTCAACCCCGATTTTCCCAGCTACAACTTTGATATCATCGACGGGGTGACCTATCGTATCGACCTGTCGCAACCGGCGATGTTTGACCGTGACGGCGCGGTGATCAACGCCGATACCAACCGGATCGTCGATCTGATGTTCGATGGCGCGCCGATTGATCCCGATCAGCAGTTCGTCATCGCCACAAACAACTACCGCGCCAGCGGTGGCGGCAGTTTTCCCGGGGCGATGGGCGATACGGTGATTTTTGAAGGGCCCGACACCAACCGCGACGTGATCGTGCGCTATATCGTCGATCAGGGCACCGTCAGCCCGCGCGCCGATGGCAACTGGACCTTCCTGCCGATGGACGACACCACGGTGATCTTTGAAACCGGACCGGCCGGGGCCACTTACGCCGCCGATGTGCCGGGCGCGCGGCTTGAAGAAGCAGGAAACTCCGACACCGGCTTCGCCCTGTTCCGCATCGCGCTCTAGACCGCAACCAGCGGCATACAAAAAAGGCCGGCCCAACCACTGGACCGGCCCCTTCCCTCACCAAGCGGGCGTTTAGCGCCGGAAGGTTTCCAGCGATAACACCGCATCGCAATACTCACCGTCATAGGTGCCGACCCAGACATCCAGAATGCCGTTAGCCGGACGTGTCAGCACGATGCGCGGATCAAGATTGCCGTTGTCATCATCGTCATAATACCAATTGGCCGAGGACGTGTTGACCAGCAAGGCGCTGTCACAGCGGCTGACCACTGAAATCGCCAGTTGATAGCCGCCCATGCCCGATATCTCGAACGAAAAGTCGGGCGCGGTGGTAAAGTAACCCGCTCCGGTATCGGTGCCGGGGCGGATGTTGCGACAATCCCAGATGTAGTTTTGCCCCCCTGCGGTGACACGAAAGGCCTGCTCTTGATACATCTGCTGGCCGGTCAAACTATAGGTTTCGCTCCCCCACAAGGAATAGTCGGGACAGGCCATCGCCGCCGTGCCGAACCCCAGAAACAATAATACCGCGATAAAAATACGTTTCATGAATTTCCCCTTCATTCTTTGAATGTGACTCAAGGATAAGCCAAAGCCCGCGCGCCTCACCAGCATTTTCTTTGCCATGCAGGGTCGGGAAAACCGCCCCTTTCGCCCTTTAACCATTTGTTCACCAAATCGTCGCGCCGCGGATTGGACTGCGCTAGACACAGCTTGCGGGTAGCGCCGCACATCGGGGGCAGATCGGAAAACAGATGAGATTGCGCCGGCTTGCGCTGGCCCTGTTGGTCTGCGCCCTGACAACATCGCCCGCCTTCGCGGAAATTGCCCTGTCGCTTGGGGGTGGGATCGGTTTTGACAAGCACGAGTTCCAGGGCATGGGCAGCGGCCCGCACTACAGCCTGAACGGCCAAGGTCGCACCGCGCAGATCGAACTGACCCGCCGCGACGCGCTGACGCTATCGGGCCGCCCGATTGACGCCAGCCTGTCCCTGCATTTCGGCGGCCCCGAATTTGTCGATACGGCCAGCAACGGGCGCGCCTGGGTCACGGGCCTTGATCGTTCGGCCCGTATCCGCACGACCCGCGCCCTCGTGACCCTGTCCACACCGGTTTTGCAGCAGGGCAATTGGTCGCTTGATCTGGGTGTCGGCGCAGGCCTCGCGCAAACAGATGTGACCCTGCGCCACGGCCAGGCGACCGCGCGCCAGCGCGATACCCTGCCCCACGCCGTCCTGAGCATGCGTGCGGGGCGCACCAGCGCCGATGGCAGCACCCGCGTCTGGAGCGAACTGCGCTACCACACCAGCCCCGCCCTGACCCTTACCTACAGCGATGGCGAACAGCGCCGCTATGAGGTCAGCGGGATGGAACTGGCTGCGGGTGTGACGTTCTTCTTTGACTGACCCGCGACCGGGTTAACCCAGTGCGCTGGCGCTAAGGCGCGATGTTGCCCGCGTCATTTGCGGGGGCATCCAGACAGGCCTGGCGCACCATCTGCGCAATATCCCCAAGTTGCTCAGCCAAAGGATTGGTTTTGCGCCAGACCATGCCGATTGTGCGCGATGGCCGTGGCGAGGCCAGCCGCGCAACCGACACCGACGCCGAACGCGTTTCAATCGCCACCGCCATTTCGGGGATCAGCGTCACACCAATCCCGGCACCGACCATCTGCACCAATGTCGACAGGGAACTGCCTTCCATCAGGTCGCGCGGCAGGGATGACGGCGTGCTGCAATAGGACAATGCCTGATCACGAAAACAATGCCCCTCCTCAAGCAAAAGCAGCCGCATTTCGCGCAGCAACTTGGCACTTGGCACGGGGCTGTCAGCCTCTGCCCGCGCCCGCACGAGAACAAAGTCCTCGTCGAACAGGGCTTCTTCGTGCAGGGATGGCTCGGACATTGGCAGGGCGACGATGGCGGTATCCAGGCTGCCCCCCAATAGCCCTTCAATCAGCTTTTGCGTGACCGCTTCGCGCGGGCGCAGATCCAGTCCGGGATAGTTCTGCGTCAGACACTTGATAAATCGGGGCAGGAAATAGGGTGCGGCCGTCGGGATGATCCCGAACCGGAACCGCCCAACCAGCGGCTGGTGCGAGGCCCGCGCCAGATCACCCAAAGCGTCAACCGCCTGCAAAATCTCGCGCACACGATCAAGAAACGTCTCGCCAAAACTCGTCAGCCGCAGGTGCTTTGCCCCGCGCTCGATCAGGGGTGTCGCCAGCATGTCCTCGAGCGCTTTCATCTGCACGGACAGCGCGGGCTGCGAAATGCCGCAGTCCTCGGCGGCACGGCCAAAGTGGCGATGGCGGGCCAGGGCCTCGAAATAGCGCAGGTGTTTTATGGTGATATCGATCATACATTCTGGTTATCACCGCCATTAGAAAATGCAATTTTTCATTATCGGTTTGCCAGTCTATAATTAGGTGCAGATGCTGTGGTCCGAGTCTTTGGTGCGCGACCAAGCAAAATGCGTCATGGCACGTGAACACAAACCACGATTGGAGCGAAAAATGGATGGAAACGACAACGGCGCTATGGGCAAATGCCCGGTCATGCACGGCGCAAACACGGCCAGTAGCGCGTCTGTGATGTCATGGTGGCCCAATGCGCTTAACCTCGATATTTTGCACCAGCATGACACCAAGACCAATCCCTTGGGGCCTGATTTCGACTACGCAAAAGAGGTCAAGAAACTGGATGTCGATGCGCTCAAGAAAGACCTGCACGCCCTGATGACGGACAGTCAGGACTGGTGGCCAGCCGACTGGGGGCACTACGGCGGGTTCATGATCCGCATGGCCTGGCACTCGGCCGGGACATATCGTCTTGCCGATGGCCGTGGTGGCGGCGGCTCCGGAAGCCAGCGGTTCGCGCCGCTGAACTCCTGGCCCGACAACGTCAGCCTCGATAAGGCGCGCCGCCTGTTGTGGCCGATCAAAAAGAAATACGGCAACAAACTAAGCTGGGCCGACCTGATGATCCTGGCAGGCAACATCGCCTACGAATCGATGGGTCTCAAGACGTTCGGTTTCGCATTCGGGCGCGCGGATATCTGGCATCCCGAGATGGACACCTATTGGGGCGCTGAAAAAGAGTGGCTGGCGGACAGTGATGCCCGCTACGGCGACATTGAAAACCCGGCGACAATGGAAAACCCGCTTGCCGCCGTGCAGATGGGCCTGATCTATGTGAACCCCGAAGGCGTGAACGGCAAACCTGACCCGTTGAAATCCGCGTTGCATGTCCGCGAGACCTTCGCGCGCATGGCCATGAACGACGAAGAAACAGCCGCCCTCACCGCCGGTGGCCATACCGTCGGCAAGGCCCACGGCAACGGTAACGCCGACACGCTTGGCGCAGAACCCGAAGCCGCAAATGTCGAGGATCAGGGCATGGGCTGGCGCAACCCCAACGGCACCAAAAAGGCAAGCGAGGCCGTCAGTAGCGGTATCGAAGGCGCCTGGACCACGAACCCGACAAGATGGGACATGGGCTATTTCAAGCTGTTGTTCGGCTACGACTGGGAACTGCGCAAAAGCCCCGCGGGCGCACAACAATGGGAGCCCATCGACATCAAGGAAGAAGACAAGCCCGTCGATGCGACCGATCCCTCCATCCGCCACAATCCAATCATGACGGATGCGGATATGGCCATGAAAATGGACCCGATCTACCGCGAGATTTGCGAACGCTTCATGGCTGATCCGGATTACTTCGCCGATACCTTTGCGCGTGCATGGTTCAAGCTGACCCACCGCGACATGGGCCCCAAGGCCCGCTACATCGGTCCCGATGTGCCTAAGGAAGACCTGATCTGGCAGGATCCGATCCCCGCAGGGCGCTCCGATTACAATGTCGCCGCCGTCAAGGCGCGAATTGCCGCCTCGGGCCTGACGCTGGCCGAAATGGTCTCGACCGCCTGGGACAGTGCGCGCACCTATCGCGGCTCTGACATGCGCGGTGGTGCGAACGGCGCGCGCATTCGTCTGGCCCCGCAAAAGGACTGGGAAGGCAACGAACCCGCCCGCCTGGCCAAGGTTCTGAGCGTGCTCGAAGGGATCGCAGCCGAAACCGGCGCAAGCATTGCCGATGTGATTGTTCTGGCCGGCAATGTCGGTGTCGAACAAGCGGCCAAGGCGGCCGGTCACGCCGTAGAGGTGCCCTTCATGCCCGGCCGCGGGGATGCCAGCGCCGAGATGACAGACGCTGAATCCTTCGAACCCCTTGAACCGCTTGCAGATGGCTATCGCAACTGGGTCAAAAAGGACTATGCCGTCAGCCCCGAGGAACTGATGCTGGACCGCACTCAGTTGATGGGTCTGACCGCCAAGGAAATGACGGTTCTGGTCGGGGGCATGCGCGCGATGGGCACTAACCACGGCGGCACGATGCATGGCGTGTTCACGGATCGGGTCGGCGCGCTGACGCCCGACTTTTTCGTGAATCTGACAGACATGGGCTATGCTTGGCATCCCGTTGACGGCGGCGCTTACGAAATCCGTGATCGCGCATCGGGCAATGTCAAATGGACAGCCACGCGCATGGATCTGGTGTTTGGTTCAAACTCCATTCTGCGGTCCTATGCCGAAGTCTATGCGCAGGACGACAACGCTGAAAAGTTCGTCAACGATTTCATCGCCGCATGGGTCAAAGTGATGAACGCGGATCGCTTCGACCAACGCAGCTAATCAAAAAAAAACAGCCCCGCGCCCAACATTAGGCGCGGGGCTGTTATTTTTCCACGCAAGCCCCCACTGCCCTAAGGAGCGCGCGTGAAAGCGATGCGTCACGCCCAAACCAATCTGACACCTGATTGAGCACACAAACCAACGGTGCGACAGTGCCTGACAGCAATCGCGGGCCTCCCCAACATCAGCAAACGAAAAAGGCCGCCCCCGTTCAGGAGCGGCCCGATGCTTGCAAAGCGAGAGAGGGTTACTCTTCCTCGAGCTTCTCGACAGCCTTTTGCAGATCGTCCTTGCTGACATCCTTGTCGGTCACCTTGGCCTGCTCAAAGATGTGATCCACGACCTTGTCTTCAAAGATCGGTGCGCGCATCTGCTGCTGCATCTGCTGGTTCTGCTGCACGAAATCAAAGAACTGGCGTTCCTGACCGGGATACTGACGCGCCTGATTCATGATCGCCTGCGTCATTTCGGCATCCGTCACCTGCACTTCGGCCTTCTGGCCGATTTCAGCGAGCAATAGGCCCAGCTTCACGCGGCGTTCCGCCAGTTTGGTGTGCTCTTTGGTGGTTTCGATCTCGGGGTGGTCATGGCCCTGCACGTCGGGGTTTTCCTCGTGCCACAGCTGGTGGGCAATCTGGCCCGCTTCGGCCTCCACCAGCGACGGGGGCAGTTCAAACTTGACGGCCTTGTCCAGCGCATCCAGCAGGGCGCGCTTGGTGACCGCGCGGGCGGCGCCGGTGTATTCGGTTTCCAGACGCTCGGCGATCTGCACCTTCAGCGCGGCCAGATCCTCGGCCCCGAACTGCTTGGCCATCTCGTCGTTGACCTCGGCCGCCTTGGGCTCTTTCACGGCCTTGATCTTGCATTCGAACACGGCGGCTTTGCCGGCCAGATGCTCGGCCTGATATTCCTCGGGGAACGACACTTCGACGTTCTTTTCGTCGCCTTCTTTCACGCCAACCAGTTGTTCTTCAAAACCGGGGATGAAGGAATTGGAGCCAAGGGTCAGCGGATAATCTTCGGCCGCGCCACCCTCAAAGGGCTCGCCATCCACCTTGCCAAGGAAATCGATCACAACCTGATCGCCGTCCTTCGCCTTGGACCCCTTCTTGCGGTCCTCGAAGTTCTTGACGGTCTCGGCCAGATTTTCCAACGCTTCCTTGACCGAAGCCTCGTCCGCCTTGACGACCATGCGTTCCAGCTTGATCTTGCCAAAATCGACGTCCGGCACGGCGGGCAGGGTTTCATAGGACACGTCAACGACAACATCGTCGCCCTCTTTCCAGTCCTCGTTGGTCATCTTCATTTCGGGCTGGGCCGCGGGGCGGTCGCCCGACTTTTCCAGATGTTCGTTCATGGCGCCATCAATGCTTTCCTGCATCGCTTCGCCAAGGATACGCGGGCCGAATTGCTTTTTCAGCAGGGCCATAGGCACCTTGCCCTTGCGAAACCCCTTCATCTCGATTTCGGGCTGGGCTTCTTTCAGCTTGTCGCTGACTTTCGTTTCCAGCTCGGCAGCGGTTACGGTGATCGTGTAGCCGCGCTTGAGGCCTTCGTTCAGGGTCTCGGTGACCTGCATGTTATCGTCCTTTTCTATCTCTCTGGTGCGGGTGAAGGGACTCGAACCCCCACGCCTCGCGGCGCCAGAACCTAAATCTGGTGCGTCTACCAATTCCGCCACACCCGCATATCTTTAAGGGGCAGGCACCGCCCACCCCAAACTTGCGCCGCTCTTAGCAAAGGCGCGCGCAGGATGCGAGAGGAAAAGACCGCAATTCAGGCGATAAGCAGCGCAGCGTCGCGTCGCCCCAGAAGCGGGCGGGCCGCCGAGAGCGGCGCGCGGGTCAGCAAATCGCAATCGGGAAACAGAAGCTGCAATTCTGCCCGGCTGGCGTCAGGCATTGCGGCCACGCTGACAGGACCGGGATTGAAGCTTTCGGTCGCCAACCCGTCCGAGATCAGCACCTCGTGGGCGTCACATTGCAGATGGATGTAGGTTGTCATCGCAACCCCTGCCCGGCGGACCGTCGTGTCATTGATCAGATGCTTGGCTGCGACCAGCACCTGCGGTTCGCCAAACAGCATCTCGGCGCGCCAGCCCTCGATCAGGATACGGTGCTGCGGTGACACCAGCATATCGCGGTTCGGGTGATTGCACCCGAAGGCATGCGCCTTGATCCGGATCGGGCAGAGTTCGGGATGCAAGGCCATGCGCAGACTGCTGACCGGCGCATGCCCCACCCAGCGCAGGGGCTGGGCCCCGTGATCCAGCGTTGTGACCAGATCGCCCGCCGCCAGTTCCTGCACCGCGCGCGGGCCATCCGGCGTGTCGATCATGGTGCCCGGCGTAAAGCACGGGATCGCCAGATCCCCCGCCGCAACCGAAGGCTGACCATAATCCCCCGGCCCCTCGGCGGTGGCGACCACCGTCAGCGCAACCCCGACCGGCGGAAAGGTATCAATAAAGGCGATCCCCTCGATCGTGGCGTAGCTGGGCGAGGAATTTTGAAAGTTGACCGCGATCGCCTGATATTCGATCCCCGTGGCGGGATCGCGCAGGGTCATCTGGTATTCGGCTTCGATATCGGTGTTTTTGCTGTAACTTACCCCGTCAAAGGTCTGGTCCCCGTCCAGCTTTTGCTGGGTGCCATTGTCATCAAAGTTCGTGTTGTTGCCCTTGACGGCGATGCTTTCCCAGTTGTTCGATGTCAGGGTGATCGACAACCCCATCAGGTGCGACCCATCGCCCTGCGTCACGCCATCAAGCTGCCCGCCACCGGACACGGTGACCGAGGCTTCGCCCAGCGCCCAGAAATCGAATTTTGCCATGTCGGTTCAGCCTGCCCGGCCCCGTTTTTATTATGTCTTTGACTCTACGGGGTTTTGCCCGACCGGTCACGGAGTCATTTTGGTCACAGGACAGCATGTTGCCCCGCAATCACACCAAAAAGGCACGACAGTAACGTTTTCTTGCCATAATCTGTTGCAACGTTGAGGCAGACAAAATCACTGAGAGCGAGAAAACGCCATGCATCTGGGATTTGAAGACACAAAGACAATCGCGCCTGTCAATACAACGGGCCTCACCGGCCTGATATCCGGCACAACCGTGATGACACTGGACGGCGAAATTCCGGTGGAACACCTGACGATCGGTGATCGCGTGATTACCCGCGACAGCGGCATGGCTGTTCTGCTGAGCATCGAAACAAAAACCGCCGACATCGCACCGATCCACATCAAGGCCGGATCGCTGGGCCATACCCGCCCCGACCGCGACATGACCTTATCTCCCGAAGCCCTGGTTCATATCCGCGACTGGCGCGCCGAAGCGCTGTTTGGCAAGGCGGAAATAACCGTGCCCGCCCGTCGTCTGATCGACGGCGAATTTGTCAGCGAAGGCGCCAAACGCCGCGTGAAACTGCACGAACTGGTCTTTGACCGCCCGCATATCATCTACGCGGACGGACTTGAAGTTGCGACCACACCGCACTGAATTCCTTGAATTTTTCGCTCAATTCGCCGCCCTGGGGGCGGCGTTTTGCCTTCGGCGAGAGTTTTCTTGCCAAGATGAAGTCAGAGCTCCAACGCTTTGAAAACATGCGGTAGTTCCTCGGCGATATCCTCCGCAATCAAGCCCGCACCAAAGGACAGCGCACACTCCGCATGCAGCCATGCGGCTGTCGTTGCCGCCTCCATCGGTGCAAAACCGCGCGCCAGCAATCCGGTGATGAACCCGGCCAGCACATCCCCCGACCCGGCTGTGGCCAGCCAGGGGGCGGCGCGCGCGTAAGCGGCCGAATGAATGCTGCATCGCCCGCCCGGGTCGGCAATCACCGTATCCGCGCCCTTGAACAGCACCACACAGCCCGCGCGTTTGGCGGCTTCGCGGGTCGCATCCACCTTGGAATAAGCGGGGCCGGTCGTCGCGGGTGCGTTCAGCTTTTCCGCGATATCGGGAAACAGCCGTGCGAATTCGCCCGCGTGGGGGGTGAGGATAGAGGTGTCATGCAGCCCGCCAAACAGTGCCGCATCCGCTGCCAGCGCCGTCAGCGCATCGGCGTCCAACACCGTCGGGCGTGGTTTCACCCCGCCCAGCGCCACCGCTACCAGATCCGCCGCGCGCGCCACCCCCAATCCCGGCCCCAGACAAAGCGCATTGATTCGATCATCCCGCAGCACATGCGCCAAAGCATTGCCGTCCTGCACCCCTGTCAGCATCACGGCGGTCAATTGCGCCGCAGATTCCGCCAGCGCATCAGACGGCGCACCCACCGTCACCAGCCCTGCCCCGATCCGCAACGCACCACGGGCGGCCAAGCGGGCCGCACCGGTTCTGCCCTGCGTCCCCGACAGGATCAGGGCGTGGCCGTGGGCATATTTATGCCCCTGATCCCCTTTTCCCAGCCCTTGAGGCTTCTCGACCAGCTTGACCACATCGCCCTGCTGCAGTGCCGGGCTGCCCTCCAAGCCAATGGATTTTACAACCGATTTCCCGCAGGCAACTGATCCCGCTGCAAGGACATGTCCCAACTTCAAGGTATGAAAGGATACGGTCAGATCCGCTTTGACGACATTTGGACCGTCACCCAACGGAACTCCGCTGTCACTGCAATACCCGGATGGAAGATCGACCGACAAGGAGCGATGTGTTTGCCCCACCTCAGGCATACAGGACAGGGTGGACAGGGGTAGCTCCACCTCCCGCGCAAGGCCCGTCCCAAACAGCGCGTCGATCACGAGATCGCAAATACCAGGGAAAGGTGTGTCCTCCCAAGTTGATGCCTTCAGGGATTGAACCTCGCCCATCTCGCACCACCGCTCATAATTCACCCGCGCATCGGGCGGCAGTTTCGCTGCGTCCCCGTAAAGATACACCGCAACCTCCCAGCCCCATTCCTTGAGCAACCGCGCCACGACAAACCCGTCGCCGCCATTATTTCCCGGCCCGCACAAGATCACCGCGCGGTGCGATGTGGCGGCCAGTTCCGGCCATTCTTCGAACACGGCGTCCACGACCCCGCGCCCAGCCCGCTCCATCAGCTCCAGCCCCGTCACGGACCCCGATGCGATTGCGGCCTGTTCAATGGCGCGCATTTGGGCAGCGCTCAGCAAGTCGGTCATTTCTTAAACACTCCGCGATTCAATTCTGCGTATTTGACGGGCGATCTGCACATTTTTTAGGCACGAGGCGGATTTCACCAAATGTCGCGCCCCTCCCCCGACCCTAGTCAATTGTGCCGCCCTTCGGGAAGTGATCTTTCGCCAGTAACGCAAGCATATCGGGAGTCGCGCGCCATGAAAAAGATCGAAGCGATCATCAAGCCTTTCAAGCTCGACGAGGTCAAGGAAGCCTTGCAAGAGGTGGGCGTGCAAGGGCTTTCGGTTGTCGAAGTCAAGGGTTTCGGGCGCCAGAAGGGCCACACCGAACTGTATCGCGGCGCCGAATACGTCGTGGATTTCCTGCCCAAGGTGAAACTTGAAGTGGTATTGGCCGACGATCAGGTCGACGCCGCTATCGAGGCCATCATCGGCGCGGCCAAGACCGACAAAATCGGGGACGGCAAGATTTTCGTTTCCACCATCGAACAAGCCATTCGCATCCGGACATCGGAATCGGGCGAAGACGCGCTTTAACCCGCAACCCAAACCTATCCAAGGGGACTGACCCAAATGAACAACGCTGACCTGATCAAGATGATCAAAGACGAGGACATCGAATACGTCGATATCCGCTTTACCGACCCCAAAGGCAAACTGCAGCACGTGACGCTGATCAAGGATGAAGTCGACGAGGATTTCCTCGAAGAAGGCTTCATGTTTGACGGCTCCTCGATCGCCGGTTGGAAATCCATCGACCAGTCCGACATGAAACTGATCCCTGATGCATCCAGCGCCTATGTCGACCCGTTTTATGCGGAAAAAACCGTTTGCATTCACTGCACTGTGGTCGAACCCGACACCCTGGAACCCTATGATCGTGACCCGCGCGGCACCGCCGAAAAGGCCGAAGCCTATCTGAAATCCACAGGTATCGGCGATACGTTCTACTGCGGTCCCGAAGCGGAGTTCTTCCTGTTTGACGATGTGCGCTTTGCCGTGACCTCGAACAAGGTATCCTACGAGGTCGATGCCATCGACGCTGCATGGAATACCGATACCCAATACGAAATGGGCAACACCGGCCACCGTCCCGGCGTCAAGGGCGGCTACTTCCCCGTGAACCCGATTGATGATGCGCAGGACATCCGTTCCGAAATGCTGTCCACCATGAAGCGGATGGGGATGAACGTCGACAAGCACCACCATGAAGTGGCGTCTTGCCAGCACGAGTTGGGCCTGATTTTCGGCACGCTGACCCATCAGGCAGACGAGCTGCAGAAATACAAATACGTCATCCACAACGTCGCCCAGGCCTATGGCAAATCCGCGACTTTCATGCCCAAGCCGATCTCCGGCGACAACGGCACCGGGATGCACGTGAATATGTCGATCTGGAAAGACGGCAAGCCCCTGTTTGCAGGCGACAAATACGCCGACCTGTCGCAAGAGGCGCTGTATTTCATCGGTGGTATCCTGAAGCACGCCAAAGCGCTGAACGCGATCACCAACCCGGCGACCAACTCCTACAAGCGCCTGATCCCCGGCTTTGAAGCCCCCGTGCTGCGCGCCTATTCGGCCCGCAACCGGTCGGGCTGCGTGCGCATTCCGTGGTCTGAATCCCCCAAGGCCAAGCGCGTCGAAGCCCGTTTCCCCGATCCGGCAGCAAACCCTTACCTGTGCTTTGCTGCCTTGCTGATGGCAGGCCTTGACGGCATCAAGAACAAGATCGACCCGGGCGCGGCATCGGACAAGGATCTGTATGATCTGCCACCCGAAGAGCTCGCCGAAATCCCGACCGTTTGCGGGTCGCTGCGCGAAGCTCTTGAGGCACTTGAGGCTGATCACGACTTCCTGCTGGCAGGCAACGTCTTCACCAAAGGCCAGCTCGAAGGTTACATGGGTCTGAAGTGGGAAGAGGTTTACGCCTACGAGCACACGCCCCACCCGATCGAATACAAGATGTATTACAGCTGCTAACCCGGCACCTGATTTGCAGTTCAGGGCGTCTCTTCGGGGGCGCCCTGACTCGTTTCAGACGGTGGATCTACGGCTGAACCGGATCAACAATCGCGACGATAACCCGCCTTCGGTGCGTGAATTAAGACAATCCTGCCCTAATTGTTGCTGCCAAGAGCACAATTGGCTCAAATTATCACCATAATTTCTTGTTCAATGTTGCTGGAACTGTTGTCAGGAGGACAAATCATGTCTGGTATTCCCAACAGTACGATTGCGGCATTGTGCTACGCCAACCCCTCGAACCTGAACTTTCAGGCCCTCGTAGCGGAACTTGAAGCCTCGCTGCGTGACAATCCACATCTGGATGTTCGTGTATCGACCCAATACGATGATTTTGTCGTGTTCGACCTGACTGGATTGCGAATCTGTCTTGCATACTGCGATTTCCGAAAGGAATTCCCAGATCTCGCAGTGTTCCAGAATTATGCCGAAAGCCTGGTGTTTGCTGTCGGGTCAAGCCCGGAGCCCTCTGACGCGGGCACCCTTTTCGAAAGGCGGGCAGATATGTGCCAGGGCCTCGTTGACAGGGTCGAGGCACATCACCCCCCAGATCAGTTCCTGCTGATCGAATTGGACGAAGTGTTCACCGAGGATGTATACGATTCCGTCCTCGAAAAGATTTGGCCCGTGCTTCAATCGGCGGCCTCGCAAGAAGGGGCCGATGCGGCACCTGCCCTTGAAACATCACCTCTAGCGCGGTCTGCGCGCCGGGATCCCGACGATGTGCTTCCGGAACTTTCGGCCCGCTATGAGGCCGAATTGGCAAAGCGTGAGGACCACGGACCCACAATCAAGGGTGCCGATGAACAGGCCGCGGACAGGCTACATCGACTTTCAGAATTCGCGCGGCATTTTGCGCGACGGCAGCACGAACCAACGCCCAAGGTGCGCCCGACACACCCCTGCGTTGCCGCGGACATGGCCGGCAAGCGGTCAATGGATGCACGCGCATTGCGCGGCGCGGCGGACCAGATGGATTGGGCGGAACGAACCAGATTGCGTGTCGCGCTTTACCCGCCTGAGTCGCAAATGCCTGAACCAAAATATGCACAGCCGCTTGTGCACCGTTTGGCGATACATTCCATGAATGCGGCTGTGCTCGCATTCTCGCTGCCGGTCGGCGCCGCAGTTCTGACCTATAGCGCCTTGGGCGGTGAAAGCATGGGCTTCACATCGCGCGCGATGGCTTTGGCGGGAACTCTTGCCGGGGTAACACAGAGCGAAATCGGGGCTCAGGTGCTTGGTGCGTTTGTCTGACTGTGGTTGGCGGCATCGTTATCCCGCCAAGCAGCGGCTAATCTTGAGGCATGTCAAAACACCAGGCGCCCCGTTGTGGGCGCCTTTTTTATGCATGCCGACTTTGCCGCCAAACAGCCCGGTCAGTCAGAGTGCCACCACCGTCACATGGATCGAAAACACCACCGCGCCGGTG
Organism: Octadecabacter sp. SW4; assembly: GCF_008065155.1. Classification (NCBI taxonomy): domain Bacteria; kingdom Pseudomonadati; phylum Pseudomonadota; class Alphaproteobacteria; order Rhodobacterales; family Roseobacteraceae; genus Octadecabacter; species Octadecabacter sp. SW4. The sequence goes on from NZ_CP042819.1 coordinate 1,918,151, forward strand.
TCAGGCAGGCGCAGCACCGTTTGCCGTTCGCTGCGTTCAAACCGTGCATCGGGGCCACCCACGGGGCGCGGATCGTCTTCGCGCCGTGGCTGAAACAGGGCGGCATCATCATAACGCAGGAAATTGGCGCGCCACAGGGGCCGCCCCACTTGCACCCCGTCAAACAACCGCTGCACACGGCGCGCGATATTGTCGTCGTATTGCGCAACCGGCACATGGATTGCCCCCAAAGGCTTGCCGATCTTTTGCGCCAGCGTCCAGCTTGACGGGAAACACAAAAGCGCCGCCGTCAGCACATGTTCATCGCCCTGCTTTTGCAAGATACACAGGTCTTCCTGCACGATCTGCGACAGGGTCAACAACGGATCATCCCGATCAACTGCAACCGTCACCCCGTCCGGGCGCGTGACCGCATCACCCGATACGGCAAACCCATCCGGTAAATGCGCCAGAACATAGCGCAGCAGTTCGTCCAACGCGGCCCCTGCCCCGTCACGCACCGCGATCACATCAGCCCGCCGCGCGGCAATCAAATCCGCCTTGAGCGCCAGTTGCGCCGCGTAGGCATCATCGACCCGCAGCCAATCCCCCAGATCGACGGGGCGCATCGCTGGCAGCCGCGCCGCCGCCACTTCGCGCAGGTCTTCTGGCATCACCGATTGCAAAATTGGGCGCAATAGATCGCGATTTGTCAAAAACGAACCTCCCAAATGTCGATTTCAGGCCTGACACAGCCAAATCCCCGCCCCAGCATGTTTGCATCAGGGAGGACCGCCATGAATACCCACTATCGCGATACCCGCAAGATCGACCCGACCCGTGGCGCAACCCTTGGCGACAATACCCCCAATGACGCCGACCGGATCGAAATCGGCCCGACCCCGCTTGCATTTGCGGAATGGGCGGCGGCGGGGCTGGACCTGCCCGACCTGCAAGCCATGCGCGCCTACCGCCACGCCCGTCTGACCCAGCATGTGGTCGATCGCGACTATGGCGGCGTGCTGATGTTTGACCCGCTCAATATCCGCTACGCCACCGACAGCACCAACATGCAGCTGTGGAACTCCCACAATCCGTTTCGCGCCGTGCTGGTCTGTGCCGATGGCTATATGGTGATCTGGGATTACAAGAACTCGCCCTTTCTTTCCACGTTCAACCCGCTGGTGCGCGAACAACGCTCTGGCGCGTCGATGTTCTATTTTTCGAACGGCGACAGGAACGATCAGGCCGCAGATGCTTTTGTCCCCGAAGTTATCGACCTGCTCCGCGAGCATTCAGGCGGCAACATGCGCCTTGCCGTCGACAAGATCATGGTTCCGGGCTACCGCGCCCTGATCGCCGCCGGGATCGACGTGATGGAGGGCGAGGAACTCACCGAGAAGGCCCGCTCCATCAAGGGACCGGACGAAATCAAGGCGATGCGCTGCGCCAATCACGCCTGTGAAACGACGGTGCGGCTGATGGAGGATTTCGCGCGCGAAAACGCCGGCAACGGCACCACGACCGAAGACGATATCTGGGCGGTGCTGCACGCCGAGAACATCCGCCGCGGCGGCGAATGGATCGAAACCCGCCTGCTGGCCTCGGGCCCACGGACCAACCCGTGGTTTCAGGAATGCGGCCCACGCGTGACCCAAAAGAACGAGGTGATCAGCTTTGACACCGACCTGATCGGCGCCTACGGCATCTGCATCGACATCAGCCGGTCATGGTGGATCGGGCCAAACAAACCCCGCCCCGACATGATCTATGCCATGCAACATGCGGTCGAACACATCCAGACCAACATGGACATGCTGCGCCCCGGCGTGAACATGCAAGACCTGTCGCGCAACACGCACGTGCTGGATGACAAGTTTCAGGCGCAAAAATACGGCTGCCTGATGCATGGCGTGGGGCTGTGCGATGAATGGCCACTGATCGCCTACCCCGACAAAATGGTCGAAGGGGCGTTTGATTACGACCTGCAACCGGGCATGACGCTTTGTGTCGAGGCGGCGGTGGGCGAAGTCGGCGGCGATTTCACGATCAAGCTCGAAGATCAGGTGCTGATCACTGAAGACGGCTTTGAAAACCTCACGACCTACCCGTTCGATGACGGATTGATGGGGCGTTAGGGCAAGGCGACCCGCGCCAGCACACCAAAATGATCCGAACCAAGACGCGGGCGCACCTCGATCGTGCCCGTGATCCCTGCGCTGGCCAGAACATGGTCAATCGCAATCGGATAGCCCAGCACTTGATACGTGCGCTCGATATGGCCCACTCGCTGCGTTCCCGTGGCCCGTGCCACCCGCGCGATGGACCGCCCGGCGGGCACCATGTTGAAATCCCCGCCCACCAGCGTCACATCGCCGCGAAAGACCTGAAAATCCGGCAACATGGTTTCGACAAACGCCGCCTGCCGCCTGGGCCAGGGCCAGGGCAGATGCACGCCGATGACCCGCACCTGCACGCCGTCACGATCAAACACGCCCGCCACAAGACCCCGACGGCGAAAACAGTCCTCGCCCACCGTGGGCCAACGCGACAACACCGCGACGCCACCACGCGAGCGCAGGTCGCAGGGCAGTTGATAAGGATAGGCGTCGCGCAATTCGTCCAGCAGATATCGGTTTGCAGGGCTCACCTCCTGCAGAGTCACAAAATCCGCACCCGAGCCGATCACATCCTCAACAAAACCCGCCCTGTCAGTTGTCAGATACAGCAGGTTCTTCTGATACAGCACCAGATCGGCAGGCTGCTCCAACCTGTCGGGCATCCCTTGGGCAAGGGTTGATCCAAGCAAAACCAGACTGATCGCAATCGCCCCCTGCGCAATACGCCAGCGCCAGACCGTGACCGCCAGGAACAGCACCGCCCCAAGGATCGCCACACGAAACACCGCAAGCGAATCCCCGATCGGGTGCAGATCACCACCAAAACTGGCGATCAACACGATCGCACCGATCACAACAGAAATCCGGGCCAACCCGCGCATCATCTCTCACCTTCCCGTGACGCAGCCGTCACATGTCTTGCCCTGCGCCGCACCAGCCGCCAGTTTGGGCGGACATCAGCGAAAGACCCATCATGCCCACTGAACGCCTTACTTTTCAGGGCCATTCCGGCCACACCCTTGCCGCGCGCCTTGACCTGCCCGAGGGGCCGCATCTGGCCACCGCACTTTTCGCCCATTGCTTTACCTGTTCCAAGGATATTCCGGCGGCGCGGCGCATATCAGGCCGCCTTGCGGCGATGGGGATCGCGGTGTTGCGGTTCGACTTCACGGGGCTGGGCCATTCCAAGGGCGAATTTTCAAACACAAACTTCACCACAAATGTGCAGGATATCATGGCAGCCTGTGCAGCTCTGGATGAACGGGGCATGGCGCCGGGGCTATTGATCGGTCATTCGCTGGGTGGGGCCGCGGTGCTCAAGGCCGCGCCTGACATGGCGGGGATCAAGGCCGTTGTGACCATCGGCGCGCCCGATGATCCCGCCCATGTGACCCACAACTTCGCCGATGCCCTGCCCGAGATCATGACCCACGGCGTGGCGCAGGTCAGCCTTGGGGGACGGCCTTTCAAGATTGATCAGCAGTTCATCGACGATGTATCCAAAGGCGAACTTCTCCCTGCTATATCAAAGCTCAAGGCGGCACTCCTCATCCTCCACTCGCCGATCGACGACACAGTGGGGATCGAAAACGCATCCGAAATCTTCCTTGCCGCGCGCCATCCCAAAAGCTTCGTGACACTCGATGACGCCGATCACCTGATCACCAACCCCGAAGACGCTGAATACGCCGCCGAGGTGATCGCCAGCTGGTCACAACGCTACCTTGATCTCAAGGCGCCCGCCCCACCGATCGGCGCGCCCGAGGGGGTGCTGCGCATCTCCGAGGCAGACCCAGACGGTTTCCTGCAAGACGTCCAGAACGGCCCGCACCACCATATGCTGGCCGATGAACCGCTGGCTTATGGCGGCACCAACCGCGGCATGTCACCCTATGGTTTTCTTGGGGCGGGGCTTGGCGCCTGCACCTCGATGACGATCCGCATGTATGCGCGGCGCAAGGGCTGGCCGCTGACCCACGTGAGCGTCGATGTAACCCATGACAAGGTCCACGCCCAAGACGCCGCCGCACAGACCGGCACCAAGGTCGACAACTTCGCGCGCCTGATCACCCTGACCGGCGACCTTAGTGAAATGCAGCGGCAAAAACTGCTCGAAATCGCAAGTAAATGCCCCGTGCACCGCACACTGGAACGCAGATCGCACATCACCACCGAACTCGCGCCCTGACGACTGTTCAATAATACGTCCCGCGAGAGGGCCAGCTTTCAACTCGCCACCTGACCAAACAACGAAAACGGGGCGCAACCATCGGCTGCGCCCCACTATTCAACAACGCTCAGAACCGCTTAACGGCGCGCATCGCCAATCAGCTTCCAGATCGTCGGGAAGGCAACGGCGGCCAGTGCCAGCTTGATCGCATCACCGATCAGGAAAGGCGTCAAACCCCAAGCGAAAATCGGCTGGTCCCAGCCATAGAGAACGCCCAGCCAAATCAGGCCGGGAACATAGATCAGGGCATTGCCGATCAGCATCGCCAGTGCCATTTTACCCGCGCTGCGGTCCCAGCCTGCACGCGCCAAAGCGCCCAGCGCCAAAGTGGCCAACACATAACCGACCAGATAACCGCCCGTGCCACCCATCATATAGGTAAGACCTGCTGCCTCGGCTGACGAGCCTGCAAAGACGTCAAAGCCCAGCGCACCGATCAACATGTAGCCAAGGATCGTCACCAGCCCGAGGCGCGTGCCATAGGCCGCCCCGATCGACAGCACCGCAAAGGTTCCCATCGTGATCGGCACCGGCCACATCGGCACCTTGATCTTGGCGGCGATGGCCAGCACGGCAATCCCAAGCACCACCATCGCAACCTGTTTGATGCGCAGGGCCGTGCCCGCGCTTGGGCCAAAGGCCTCGCCAAGAACCTGTGTCTTCATCGTGAGGGCCATGTGCCGCTCTCCTGTTCGTTAATTGCGTTGCCCCTTAATTGCCCCAGCGGCAGCAGTCACGCAAGCGCTAAGCGCTAACGGGGCTGTAACGGGTCTGCATGACATAGTCCTTTTTCGGCCCCGAAACCGCCCATTTGGCTATCCATGTCGGCCAGCCCACGAAGTCGTAGGTCACCACATAGGTATCGGGATCGCAGAAATGCGTCGCCTGCCCGCCGTTCGGCGGAACCGCATGGAAATACCGCCCATCATCAAAATGCACCGACAGATCGGCCTGCCACTGATACGCCCTCTCAAACGTCAGAACCTGCCCGTTCACATCAATCTCGCCGGTTTCGCGATAGGCCAGCCCGTCGTTGTCGGGGGTGAACTGCGCCATGCCACGCGCGCGCGCCACGGTGCCATCGGCATGGGTGATCTCGCGCTCAAACTGCCACGCGCCCTCGAAATCCGTTAAAACCCGCATGTGACCCTCGCAAATTGCCGCAAGGCGCGCGGCCCCACCTTGTGGCCCACGCCCGCGCCCCTTATGACCCAAGCAATCCCTGGACCCAAATCAAAAGGCACGCCCATGATCCCCCGTTATTCCCGCCCCGACATGGTTCAAATCTGGGAGCCGGCCACGAAGTTCCGCATCTGGTATGAAATCGAGGCGCACGCCTGCGATGCAATGGCCGATCTGGGTGTGATCCCGCGCGAGAACGCCGATGCCGTCTGGAAAGCCAAGGACGTGGAATTTGACGTGGCCCGCATTGATGAAATCGAGGCCGTGACCAAACACGACGTCATCGCCTTTCTCACTCATCTGGCCGAACATGTGGGCAGCGACGAGGCCCGCTTCGTGCATCAGGGCATGACCTCGTCGGATGTGCTTGACACCTGCCTGAACGTGCAACTGGTGCGCGCCGCCGACATATTGCTGGCCGATATGGATGCCCTGCTGGCGGCGCTGAAAAAGCGCGCGCTGGAACACAAAATGACCGTACGTGTGGGCCGCAGCCACGGCATTCACGCCGAACCCACGACAATGGGCCTGACCTTTGCGCGCTTTTATGCGGAAATGGACCGCAACAAGAACCGCCTGGAAAAGGCCCGCTGGGAAATCGCCACCGGTGCCATTTCCGGCGCGGTCGGCACCTTTGCCAATATCGACCCCGCCGTCGAAGACCATGTCTGCGAAAAGCTGGGCCTGCGCCCCGAACCGATCAGCACCCAAGTGATCCCGCGCGACCGTCACGCGATGTTCTTTGCGACCCTCGGCGTCATTGCGTCCAGCATCGAAAACGTCGCCACCGAAATCCGCCACATGCAGCGCACCGAGGTGCTGGAAGGGGCTGAGTTCTTTGCGATGGGCCAAAAAGGCTCAAGCGCGATGCCGCATAAAAAGAACCCTGTGTTGACTGAAAACCTCACGGGATTGGCGCGCCTTGTGCGCATGGCCGTGGTGCCGGCGATGGAGAACGTCGCCCTGTGGCATGAACGCGATATCAGCCATTCCAGCGTCGAACGCGCCATCGGGCCGGACACGACCATCACCCTTGATTTCGCGCTGCATCGCCTGACTGGCGTGATCGACAAGATGCTGATCTTCCCCGAAAACATGCTTGAGAACATGAACAAATACCCCGGTCTCGTGATGTCCCAGCGCGTGCTGCTGGCGCTGACACAGGCCGGTGTCAGCCGCGAAGACGCCTATGCGATGGTGCAGCGCAACGCGCTCAAGGTCTGGGAAGAGCGCACCGATTTCCGCGAAGAATTGCTGGCCGACGCGGATGTCGTCGCGGCCCTTGGCGTCGATGCGATCAACGAAAAGTTCGACCTTGGCTATCACACCAAACACGTCGACACGATTTTCAAACGCGTCTTTGGCGATTAATCCCGCGCCGCGCCTGTCTCACCCCCCGGAGGACAGGCCGGTCGATCGGTCATGCGCCTAGACGGCTGGCGCATGCACGGCGGCGGTTTGCGGACGATGGGTGGCGCGCGGCAACTCTTGCAGTGTGGGCATCGTCTGGATGCTCATCACCGCGTATTTATGGCCATCGTCAGCGTTCACGTAGGGGTCGCACATCAGGGCCGCGTCGTAGCCCAGCTTGCGCAACACCCGCAGCAGCCAAAGGTTTGACAGCGAAATCAGCGTTTCGGCCCCTTCCCGTTCGGCCATCTGCACCAGCCCGTCCAGGATCAGCGCCAGACAGGTCGTGCGCTCACGCATGGATTTGACCTCGTCGGCGATCACCAGTCGGGTGCATTCCCAGACTTTCGGATCGGCGATTTCCGCGTCCAGCATTTTCGGGATCGTGCCCAGTTTGCCCATCTGCGCATCGCGCAGCATATAGGTGTGATCCCCCCAATGGGCCATCGTCGACATGGCGCGTGCGCCTGCGATCACCTTGCCGTCCTTCAACACCAGCGAGTAGCGCGCCAGCGGATTGTCGTATTGGTCCATCTCCACACTGTCGTTATGGGGAATCGTCCAGCCCAGATTATCGACAAAGAATTTCTTGCGCAGGGCAAGATAGTCGAAATAGGCCGATCCGAACTGATGAGCGGTTGACAATTCAAACGTGATATTTTCCATTTTTACTCTCCTTTATGGAGAGTCCATTTAGCCCGCGCGCCTAGACATTGTTAACCACAATCATACGTTGTGTGCATTTTCATAGGTTTTGGCGGGTATTTTCCCGTCTAACGCTAAATCAGGCCGAATTCACTTGCCGCTGCGGCCGCCTGTGCGCTGGTCTTGGCCCCAAGTTTCAACTTGGCATTGCGCAACCGCTGTTTGATCGCCCCTTCGGAAACACCGATCACATGGGCGATTTCCTTGAGCCGCTTACCCTCCTTGACCATGCGCAGCGCTTCGATTTCGGCCTTCGTCAGGTTCGTGGGCGGGGCCTTGTCATGGTGCAGCCGCGTCACATAGGCCCGCAGCACGGCAATTTCGGCATTGTTGAATTCGCGATCACCGCGCACGAATGATCCAAACGATCGCTGCCCTTCGGCATTGCCGTCAAAACAGGCAATCGCACAGCCAAACCGCAACCCGAACGCATGTGCCTGTTGCATCACGCGCATCGGATCGTCCAACGTGATCTCACTCCAGCGAATAGCGCCCGTATTGGTGTAAATCCAACGGATTACCGGATCGTGCAGCATAAAGCGCTGGGTCGTGTAGTGTTCGACCCAATCCGCAGGCAAGGCGTTCACTTCCTCAAGCGGAAATGCAAATCCAACCCGCAGGGCAATGTAATACCCCGCAGGCGCGATTGCAGCGATATCGGTCTGGCTTATCAGACCAGTCATATCGGGCTCCTTGGTGGGGTGGGAACTAGGAAACGGCTATTAATTCGAATGCCAAACATCTACACACTATTGAACTGCGCCCCTGTGGGATACACTATTGCAATCACGCCAAGACAGGCAACCTAAAAGCGAGTGTCGCTACGTCAATGGAACAGAAAACCGAAATAAAACGTATCCTTACGTCACTTCAAGCCGCGAGCCCCTCTGGGTTTGCGATTGCCTTTCACATCCGTTTTACGACCCCCGACTTCCTGTTTCAAACCTATCCAAAGGCCTGGATCGACCGGTATTCCGAACAGGGCATGGTCATGAAAGACCCCATTGTGCGCTGGGGCTTCGGGCAAACGGGTGCGATTCGCTGGTCCAAGCTGGAACAAGATGACGAATTCGGGGTGATTGCCCAGTCGCGCGATTTCGACATGAACTATGGCATTGCCAGCGCAATCGAGGACGGCGGCAGCCGCAGCGTTGCAGGCTTTGCCCGGTCGGACCGCGAATTTACCGACGCCGAGATCGCAACCCTCGGGGAGTCACTGGCCGAGCTTCACGCCCTGACCGCCAACAAGGACGGGATGAGCGATGCCTTGCGCGACTACCTGCAGGAAATGTCTGTGAAATTCACCCATCCCAGCGCCTGATTTCCGGCGCTGATCATACTTCATTCATCAAATCGTGCTGATATGTCGGCAGTTCCCCAAAGGACGCCGCAATGACGCAAATCGACGAAACCGTTTCCCGCAGCCGCAAGGCGGCGATGGTTGTGCAAATGCTTTTGGCCGAAGGGCAGCGCCTGTCGCTCTCGTCCCTGCCCGAAGAAACGCAACTGCGCCTGACCCGCGAATTGGGGGCAATGCGCACGATTGACCGCACGACACTGCTGCAAGTGGCCGCCGAATTTACCCGCGACCTCGAGGCGGTGGCGATGACCGCCCCCGGCGGCGTTGAAAAAGCGTTGAATGCCCTTGATGGGCAGATCAGCCCCGCCACCGCCGCGCGCCTGCGCGAAGAAGCCTCAAAATCGCAAGGCGGCGACCCTTGGGCGCAGGTCATTGCCATGTCGCCTGCCGACCTGCGCGCCGTCGCCACCGGTGAGGCGCTCGAAGTTTGCGCCGTGCTGATGTCGAAACTGCCCGTTGCCAAGGCCGCTGAACTGATGGGCCTGATTCCGGGCGAACGCGCGCGCCGCATCGCCTTTGCGATCTCGCGCACCAGTGCGATCACGCCAGATGCGGTCGCGCGGATCGGTGCGGCGCTGGCCAGCCAATACGCAGGCACCCAGGCGCCCGTCTTTGCCCAGCCGCCCGTGCAGCGGGTCGGTGCGATCCTCAACTCGGTCGGCGCTGCGACCCGCGATTCCGTGCTTGCAGGGCTGGTCGATGAAGACGCCAGTTTCGCCGACGATGTGCGCAAGGCGATCTTTACCTTTCCCGATATCGCCACGCGATTGGCCGCAGGCGATGTGCCCAAGGTCACGCGCAACGTTGATAATGGCGAACTGGTCACCGCATTGACAGCCGCGCAAGCCGCAGGCGGTCAGGACGCCGAAAGCGCCGACTTCATCCTGGCGAACATGTCGCAACGCATGGCCGATTCCCTGCGCGAGGAAATGGGCGAACGTGGCAAAGTAAAGAAATCAGACGGGGAAAGCGCGATGAACGCCGTCGTCGGTGCAATCCGCGACGCGGTGGATGGCGGCGAAATCAGCCTCATCAGCACCGAGGAGGAGGAAGATTAGCGCAACTCCGCCGCTGCCAGTATCCGGCCTGGGCCGCGTTCCTGCACGATCACGACGATCGGCGCCGTGCCCGCAACATTGGCCTGCATGTCCAGCGGTTCTCCACCGTCCCATTCGCCCACGGCGCGCCAGTCATTGACGATATTGGCATAGACGAACCGGTGACCGGCATTTTCGCCACGTTCGATAGTCACGCTTTCCTGCGGCGTGTAGCGGACAACCTGCACCACCATCGGCGCGCGCGTGCGGGCCTGGCCCGCGATCTGCAACAGGTCGCCATTGCGCGAAATCTGCAATGTGACGCCACTGGGCCGTGCGGCCTGGGTGCGAATGGCATCGGCCACATCCATCGCCTTGGCCCCGACAACATGATCCTGCCCGCCAATAATGAACTGCGGCGTATAGATCGTGCGAAGCCCTGCCGCCACACCGTAACGTTGCTGGCGCGCCGTATAGGCCGGATCGGCAAAGCTGTCCGCCCAGCCGATATAATCCCAGTAATCCACGTGCAGCGCGAGGGCGATCACCCCGTCACGTCCCGCCAGATCGCGCAGCATTTCATCTGCGGGCGGGCAGGACGAACACCCTTGCGAGGTATAAAGCTCGACCACAACCGGGTTTTCTTGCGCCGAGGCAACGCCGCCAAGGGCCATCGTGATAACCCAGACGAGCGATATGAAAACCTTGCGCATGTTGTCCCCTTGCGTTGTCCTGCACCCGTCCTAACGCAGGCCCGATGCGATAGCCAATCAACCAATTGGGAAGTTCGTGACAAGTTTTCGCGAGCCTGCGTCAGCACATCGCATCCCGGCCACCGATCCCCCTTGGAAAAGATTGTGTGCAATGGTATACAAAAACCAGAACCGCCCCTTGAATGACGCTTTCCCTTGGGGCAAAAGCACCGCAAGACCCCAGCCACCTTGTTATGAAAGGGAGCCTTATGCCCATTACCGTTGGCCATGATTCCGCAAAAACCCGCAAAACCCTGACCGTCGGCGACCAGTCGATCGCCTATTACTCGATCAATGCCGCCCAAGACGCGGGTCTTGGTGATTTCACCCGCCTGCCCGCCGCCCTCAAGGTCGTGTTGGAAAACATGCTGCGCTTCGAGGATGGCAAGACCGTCAGCCTCGACGATATCAAGGCCTTTGCCGAATGGGGCGCCAAAGGCGGCCAGAACCCGCGCGAGATTGCCTACCGCCCCGCCCGCGTGTTGATGCAGGATTTCACCGGCGTTCCGGCGGTTGTGGACCTCGCGGCGATGCGCGACGGGATTGTCGCCCTGGGTGGCAAGGCCGAACAGATCAACCCCCTGAACCCGGTCGATCTTGTGATCGACCACTCGGTGATGATTGACGAATTTGGCAACCCGCGCGCCTTCCAGATGAACGTGGACCGCGAATACGAACGCAATATGGAGCGTTACACCTTTCTGAAATGGGGCCAGTCCGCGTTCAACAACTTCCGCGTTGTGCCACCGGGCACCGGCATCTGCCACCAGGTGAACCTTGAATATCTGGCGCAAACCGTCTGGTCAGACAAAGACCAGAACGGCGAACAGGTCGCCTATCCCGACACGCTTGTCGGCACCGACAGTCATACCACGATGGTCAACGGCATGGCCGTGCTGGGCTGGGGCGTTGGCGGGATCGAGGCCGAAGCCGCGATGCTGGGCCAGCCGATTTCGATGCTGATCCCCGAAGTGATCGGCTTTGAGCTGACGGGCCGCATGGTCGAGGGCACCACCGGCACCGACCTTGTGCTGAAAGTCGTTGAAATGCTGCGCGCCAAAGGGGTTGTCAGCAAGTTCGTCGAATTTTACGGCGAAGGTCTTGATCACTTGCCACTGGCTGACCGCGCGACCATCGCCAACATGGCGCCGGAATACGGCGCGACCTGCGGCTTTTTCCCGATTGATGGCGAAACCCTGCGCTACCTGCGCAACACCGGGCGCGACGAGGACCGCATCGCGCTGGTCGAATCCTATGCCAAGGAAAACGGCCTGTGGCGCGGCGCGGATTACGCACCGATTTACACCGACACCCTGCACCTTGATATGGGCACAATCGTGCCTGCCATTTCCGGCCCCAAACGGCCGCAGGACTACGTGGCATTGACCAACGCCAAGCAAGCCTTCACCCACGAAATGGCCGAAACCTTCAAACGTCCGATGGGCAAGGAAGTGGCCGTGGCCGGGGAGGACTATACAATGGAAAGCGGCAAGGTCGTGATCGCTTCGATCACATCCTGCACCAACACCTCGAACCCCTACGTGATGATCGGCGCGGGTCTTGTGGCGCGCAAGGCCGCTGAACTGGGCCTTGACCGCAAGCCTTGGGTGAAAACATCGCTCGCTCCCGGATCACAGGTCGTGAGTGCGTATCTTGAGGCCGCCGGCCTGCAAGACGACCTTGACAAGATCGGCTTTAACCTTGTCGGTTATGGCTGCACGACCTGCATCGGCAACTCTGGCCCGCTGCAAAAAGAAATCAGCGCGGCCATCGCCGAGGGCGACCTGGTCGCGACTTCCGTGCTCTCTGGCAACCGCAACTTTGAAGGGCGCATCAGCCCGGATGTGCGCGCCAACTATCTGGCCTCTCCGCCACTCGTGGTGGCCTACGCACTGGCAGGCACAATGGATATCAACCTGGCAAATGACCCAATCGCACAAACGCCCGATGGCAAGGATGTTTACCTCAAGGACATCTGGCCCACATCACAAGAAGTCGCCGAACTGGTCGAGGCAACCGTGACCCGCGAGGCGTTCCAAAGCAAATACGCCGACGTCTTCAAGGGCGACGACAAATGGCAGGGTGTAAAGACCACCGACAGCGAAACCTACGACTGGCCCGCCACCTCGACCTATGTGCAAAACCCGCCGTATTTTCAGGGGATGAGCAAAGACCCCGGTGTGATCACCAACCTCGAAGGGGCCAAGGTGCTGGCGGTTCTGGGCGATATGATCACCACCGATCACATCTCGCCGGCCGGATCCTTTGCCACGACCAGCCCTGCCGGGCAGTATCTGACCGAACGGCAGGTCGCCCCGCGCGAGTTCAACTCCTATGGGTCGCGCCGCGGCAACCACGAAATCATGATGCGCGGCACCTTCGCCAATATCCGCATCAAGAACGAAATGCTCGACGGGGTCGAGGGCGGCTATACCCTTGGGCCGGACGGCAAACAGACCAGTATCTTTGATGCGGCGATGGCCCATCAGGAGGCCGGCACGCCGCTGGTGATCTTTGGTGGCGAACAATACGGCGCCGGATCGTCACGCGACTGGGCCGCCAAGGGCACCGCCCTGCTGGGCGTCAAGGCCGTGATCGCCGAAAGCTTCGAACGTATCCACCGCTCCAACCTTGTGGGCATGGGCGTGATCCCGTTTGAATTTACTGGCGGTGATACGCGCAAATCGCTGGGTCTCACCGGCGAGGAAACCGTCTCCATTTCAGGTCTCGACACGATCCAGCCGCTGCAAGAGGTGCCCTGCACCATCACGATGGCCGATGGCACCGTCAAGGAGATCACCCTCAAGTGCCGCATCGATACGGCGATCGAGATTGAATATATCGAACACGGTGGCGTGTTGCATTACGTGCTGCGCAATCTCGCCAAAGCGGCCTGAACTGTCTTTTTGATCTGATGATGGCCCTTGCCGCTGGCGGGGGCCATTTTCAACGAAAATGATGCGAAATCTGACACAGATTTCGGCCTCCGGCGGGAGTTTTCTGGCCAAGATGAAGGGTTAGAATCTTGCGATCAACTGCGCGATTTCTGCGGTTTTTTTGGTCAGCAGGTCCCCGTCGCCGCGGGTTTCCAGATTTAACCGCAGCAGGGATTCGGTGTTGGAGCGGCGCAGGTTGACCCGCCACTGCCCCATATCAAGGCTGAGCCCGTCAAGCCGGTCGCTGTGGATTGCATCGGGCAGGTAGCGCGCCTCGAATGCCGCGATTGCCCCGTCGATGTCTGCGGGTGTGAAATTGATCTCGCCCGAAGACGGGAACGCGCTACGCATCTGCGCCACCATCTGCGACAGTGGCCTGTCCGACCGCGCGACCAGTTCAGCCACCAGCAGCGCCGGAATCATCCCGCTGTCGCAATACATGAAGCTGCGAAAATAGTGGTGCGCCGACATTTCGCCGCCGTAGGCTGCATCGCATTCACGCATCAGCGCCTTGAGGTATGCATGCCCCGTGCGCGACATGATCGCCTGCCCGCCGCCCGCCGCGACAATGGCCTGCGTGTTCCAGATCACCCGCGGGTCATGGACGATCCGCGCGCCGCTTTCCTTGGCCAAAAAGGCCTGCGCCAGCAGCGCGACCACATATTCGCCGTCGATGAACGCACCTGTTTCGTCAAAGAAGAAACAGCGGTCGAAATCACCGTCCCACGCGATGCCAAGGTCCGTTTGTTCGTGCCGCACGGCTGCTGCCGTCGCCGGCTGATTGTCCGACAGGAGCGGATTGGGGATGCCATTGGGAAAGCTGCCATCGGGGGTGTGATGCATCCGCACCCAGTCCCACGGCACATCCAGCGCGGCGGCAAGGGCGTCAAAGGTCGGCCCCGCCGCCCCGTTGCCCGCGTTGACCAGAATGCGCAAGGGGCGCAGCCCGGCGGGATCGACATAACCTGCCACATGGGCCACAAACGCCGCGCGCGGGTCAATCGTTTCACGCGCTCCGGTCCTGGCGGGGCCGAAATCATCGGCTTCGGCCAGCGTCTGGATGTGTGCCAGCCCCGTGTCAGCCGCAATCGGGCGCGCACCGGCCCGCACCATCTTGATACCGTTGTAATCGATCGGGTTGTGCGAGGCCGTTACCATCAGTCCGCCGTCCGCACCCAGATGATCGGTTGCGAAATAGACCTCTTCGGTGCCGCACAGCCCGATATCAAGCGCGGTGCATCCTTCGGCCATCAGCCCCGCGATCAGCGCCTCTTGCAAACCGGCCGAGCTTTGACGCACATCGCGCCCGGTCACGAATGTGCCCGGCCCCATGACGCGCCCAAAGGCGCGCCCGATCCGCACTGCGATATTTTCGTCCAGTTCAATGCCAAGACGCCCACGCACGTCGTAGCTTTTGAAACAACCAAGCGGTTGCGTCACCGCATCGCCTCGGCCAGGGCGGGGCGCAGCCGGGTTTCGACGGTGCGTTGTGTCACGGTGCCCGCGACGCGCAAGACGATCTTGCCATCGCCATCAACAACGAAGGTTTCCGGCACCCCATAGACCCCCCAGTCAAGCGAGGCCGCACCGTCGGGATCGCCGCCGATCGCACGATATGGATCGCCAAGTTCTTCGAGGAAGGCCAGGGCATTTTCGGGCGCGTCCTTGTAATTGATCCCGTAAACGGGGATCCCTTCGGCCGCCAGCGCTGTCAAATTCGGGTGTTCAATACGGCAGGGTGCGCACCAGCTGGCCCAGAAATTCACCAGTTTCACTTCGCCATCCGCCAGCATCGAAGTCTCGAACAATGTCAGGTTGCCAAGGGTTGTCAGATCAAGCGCCGGGGCTGCTTTGCCCGCCAGAGCCGACGGGAGTTCCTGACTGTTTTCGCGCTGCATTCCGGCAACGAACAGCCCTGCGAGCGCGGCAAAAAGCGCCGGCGGCAAGATCATCAGAGGAGAGAGTTTAGCCATCGGTTTTATCCTTCACCCGGGTTTCGACCGCGGCAAGCTGCGCTGCGATCCGTTTTGAGCGCCGCGCGCTGAGCCAGACAAGAATACCCAACAGCGCGAGCGAAATAACATAGGAACTGAGCACCTCGAGCCCGTATTTCCCAAGGCCGAGAACGGCGCTGAGCCTGTCGACGATCGCTGAAAACTGTTCCATCAGCCCCTCCTTGCGCGCGTTTCAAGGGCGCGGATACGGCGCAGGCGGATTTCGGTATTCGTGCGCTGGAACACCAGCGCGACGAACAGCACCACAAACCCGGCCATGCTGATCAGCAGCGGCACAAAGAACACGTTTGAAACGTTTTCCTCGCGCGCGGCGACCTCGATCACATCCTGCGCGCCAAGGGTCGCATTCCACACGAAAGCAAAGAACCGCGCAATCACGTTGAACGTCCATTCCCACAGCGACACGCTTTCGGCCTGATGCAGCCCCTGGTTCCAGAACTGCACGGCGAAGCGCGACAGAAAGGCAAAGACCGACCCGACGATGCAGAGCACCGATGTCAGATCGGCGGCGGTGTCGGGATCATCGATCGCTTCCCAGAGGGCCATGTAGCCCAGATAAAACAGGAACAGGATCAGAAACGAGGTCAGGCGCGGATCCCAGGCCCACCATGTCCCCCACATCGGCTGCCCCCAGATCGCGCCGGTCACCAGGGCGATCAAGGTCATGGTAATCCCGATAGGTGCGGCGGCACGCGCTGCAAGAGCTGACACATGATGCCGCCGGATCAGCCAGATCAGCGAGGTGACCAGCATCATCCCCCAGACGTTGATCGCCATCATCGCGGCAGGCACGTGAAGGTAGATGATCTTGACCGTCGATCCCTGCCGGAAATCATCAGGCGTAAAGAAAAACCCCCAGACCAGACCGACACTCAGGCATACGGCCGCAATCGCAAACATCCACGGCAGGATCCGTGTCGTCGTCGCGATGAACTTCTTTGGATTGGCATATTCCCAAAATGACATATGATCTGATTACCTATCTGTCGCACTGGCCTCAAGCGCAATCACCGCAAGTTGACCCGCAAGGCCGCTGCCGTGGCAAAGGGTAGCAGCGCAAAGGCAAACAGCGTGATCCCCGCAAGCATGGCCATCGGCACCCTCGCGGATAATCCCTCGGCCCCGAGGCGGACGGCTTCGGCCCCGAAAATCAGCGTTGGCACGTAGAGCGGCAACACCAGCAGCGACAAAAGCAACCCGCCCCGCCGGACACCCACCGTGAGGGCCGCGCCAAAGGTGCCGATCATCGACAGCGCAGGCGTGCCAAGCGCCAGCGAGGCGAGCAGATACGGATAGGCGGTGGGTGCAAGGTTCAACAGGAACCCCAGCGCAGGCGCGGCCAAGGTCAGCGGCAACCCCGTCGTGAGCCAATGGGCCACGCCCTTGGTCAGCGCCACCCCTTCCAGCGGCAGCGGCGAGGTGGCCAGCAATGGCAGCGATCCGTCCTCGTGATCCAGCGCGAATATCCGGTCCAGCGATAACAGCGCCGCCAGCAGGGCCGCGACCCACAAGATACCGGGCGCAATTCGGGTCAGCACGCTGGCCTCGGGGCCGACGCCGAACGGCACCAGCACGATCACGATCAGGAAAAACGCGAGGCCAAGGCCAAAGCCGCCCCCTGCCCGCACCGCAAGGCGCAGATCGCGGCGCAGCAGGGCGATCATAAAAATGCCTCGTCGCTACCGCCGCTTGCATCCGGTCCGGCCCTGAACGGGGTCAGATCCATCTCTGGCGCGTCCAGCCCTAGGTCGATATGGGTCGCGATCACGGCCACCCCGCCCTGTGCCAAGTGCCGGTCACGCAGAAAATCCGCAAACAGGCGCACCGAAAACCCGTCAAGCGACACAGTTGGTTCGTCCAGAAACAAGACCTTGCGCCCGATCACCCCCAGACGCGCCAGCCCAAGGCGGCGCTTTTGCCCCGCCGACAGGGTATCGGCCGCGCGGTCGCGCAGATCGTCCAGATCGAAGGTCGTGAAAATGTCATCGGGCAAGGGCTGACCATGCACATCGGCCCAGAACGCCAGATTTTCGGTCACACTCAGCTGAGTCTTGATCCCGTCGGCGTGGCTGGCATAGGCGCCCTGATCCTCGGGCAAGGTCACAGCACCGGCCAGTGGCGGTTGCAGCCCCGCAAGCGTGCGCAAAAGGGTCGTCTTGCCGCAGCCATTGGGGCCACGCAGCACCAGCGCCTGCCCGGCCTCGAGCGCGAACGACACGCCCGCCAGCACAGGCACGCCGCCACGCGCGCAGGTAATATTTTCAACCGATAACATCATGCAAACGGCTTAGCCGATTGGCAGGCCACAGGAAAGCCGGATCAGACCGGAATAACGGCCAGCGCCACGCGCCGCCCCTCCGACAGCAGCACGTTATAGGTGCGGCAGGCGGCAGGGGTCGCCATCGCCTCGACGCCGATGCCCGCCGCTTCCAACGTGTCGCGCAAGTCGGCGGGGATATGCGCTGTGTCCGCGCCGGTGCCGATGAACAGCACATCAACGCGATCCGCCAGCGCCAACAGCGGCGCGGTATCGTCATATCCGCCCCAGCCCGCGACACCCGTGGCATCGATGATCACGGGGCCATTCACGACCTCGCCGCCGATGCGAAAAAAGCCGGGGCCATAGCCCTCGACGGGGCGGGCGTTGTCGTATTTGATTTCGTTCAGCCGCATGTCAGGTTCCCCAAATCGGCAGACCCAGAAAGGCGGCCGCGCCAATCATGATGTAGGCGATGGTGCGATATAGACCAGTTTTGCCAGGGTTGAAAAGCTGCCGCCCCACGAGCGCGCCCGCCCCATAGGGGATCAACTGGGCCGCCCCAGCGATCAAACTGGACTGGGTCAACGCGCCTTGCAGGGCCAAAAACGGCAGATAGGCAAGGCCGCTACACGTCAGCACCACGATTGTATTGGCGCGGGTGCGTGCGATTTCATCCTGCCCACCCAGCTGGAACAAAATCAGGATCGGTCCGTTAAGCCCCGTCGCTCCCCCCAAGAACCCGACCCCCGCGCCCACGCCAAGCCACGCAGGCGTGCCGGGCGTTTGCCGGTGGCGCCAGCCTGTCAACAAGATCACCAATGTGGCAAGCGCGAGAATCGACACCGACCAGCGCAGAACGGTTGGATCAGTGGTGCGCAGCAACCAGATACCCAATGGAACAAACGCGATTGCCGTGCCCAACATGGTCAGCACCGCCCTCTTGTCGGCCTCGCGCCAAGCCTGCGGCACAAGCGTCACAAACGATGATAAAGCCGAAACAGACAAGGCCGTGACCGCCACAACCGGGTCGACGACCATGACAGCTATCGGCATAAAAATCAGCGCAGCACCAAAGCCGGCAAATCCGTAAACGGTCCCCGCCAGCACGCTGGCCATCGCCATCCACCAAAAGCCGTCAATCACCATCACGCGCCCTTCTCGACCTGCGCCGAGCCTGAGACACCGCCAGCACAGACCCTAGCGCCAGACTCTAGCTGTCGATATTGCCAAACTGCGTGCCACCAGTCGCATCGGGCTTGGACCAGTCCCGTTTCACGCCAAGCAACAACAGCGAGGTCGAGGCGACGAAGATCGAGGAATACGTCCCGACGATCACACCCCAGATCATCGCGAATACAAAGCCGCGGATCACATCGCCGCCCAGCACATAAAGGGCGATCAGCGCGATCAGCGTCGTGACCGAGGTCATGAAGGTGCGCGACAGGGTCTCGTTGATCGACATGTTCAACACGGCCTTGAGGTCCATCTTCTTGTATTTGATCAGGTTCTCGCGCACCCTGTCAAAGACGACAACCGTATCGTTCAACGAATAGCCGACGATGGTCAAAAGCGCCGCGATAATCGCCAGATCAAAGCGGATCTGCAGTTCCGAAAAGACGCCGATCGTCAGGATAACGTCGTGGACCAGCGCAATCACCGCGCCCAGCGCAAACTGCCATTCAAAGCGCAGCCAGATATAGATCAGCACCGCCGCAATCGCGAGGATCACCGCCAGCACCGCCGTCTGGATCAATTCGCCCGACACGGTCGGGCCTACGGACTCGACCGAACTGAACGGCAATTGCAGCCCTTCGTCCACCGCCAGCAGGGCCTGCCCCACCGCGTCGATCATTTCGTTGGTGACGGCTTCAGCACCTTCGGCCGCCTGAATGGTGATCGACACTACGTTCTGATCGGGGCCAAATGTCGGATCGAACACTTCGGTGATCGACACATCGCCAAGGTTCAGCGGATCAAGGGCGGCGCGCAGCACGCCCACATCCACGGCGGTCGTGCTTTCTGCGCGGATCGTCGTGCCACCCGAAAAGTCGATACCATAATTCAGCCCCTGAACAAGGAAAGACACAAAGGCAATGACCATCAGCAGGCCGGAAATCCCCAACCACAGCTTGGCGCGGCCAAAGAAATCCCAGTTGGTTTCTTTCGGAACTAATCTCAGACGCATGTGATCAAACCTCGATTGTCTTGGGACGGCGGCGCTCGAACCACATCACGATCAGCAGACGCGTGACGAAGATGGCCGTGAATACGGAAGTGAGGATGCCAAGCCCCAGCGTGATCGAAAAGCCGCGCACGGGGCCAGAGCCCATGACAAACAGGATCACTGCGGTGATGAACGTGGTGATATTGGCATCGATGATGGCCGACAGCGCCTTTTCATAGCCCAGATCAATGGCGCGCGCCGGCCCCTTGGCGGTTTTCAGCTCCTCGCGGATACGTTCAAACACCAGCACATTGGCGTCCACCGCCATCCCGATGGTCAACACGATCCCGGCGATACCGGGCAACGTGAGCGTCGCACCAATCATCGACAACAGGCCAAAGATCAGCCCGACATTCACCAGCAGGGCGATATTGGCAAAGACGCCGAACAGCCCATAAGACATCACCATGAACACAAGCACGGCGACAAAGGCGATAATGCTGGCAATCTTGCCCGCATCAATGCTGTCCTGGCCCAGTTCCGGCCCGATGGTGCGTTCTTCAAGGAAGGTCAGCTCGGCCGGGAGCGCACCGGCGCGCAGCAACACGGCCAGATTGGTCGACTCCTCGACCGAAAAGCGGCCCGTGATAATGCCCGATCCGCCGGGAATGTGGGCCTGGATCGTCGGCGCGCTGATCACTTCGCTATCCAGCACGATCGCAAAGGGCGACCCGATGTTTTCAGCCGTGTAATCGCCAAACTTGCGCGCGCCGGTGGCGTTAAAGCGAAAA
This sequence comes from Octadecabacter sp. SW4, assembly GCF_008065155.1. Lineage (NCBI taxonomy): Bacteria > Pseudomonadati > Pseudomonadota > Alphaproteobacteria > Rhodobacterales > Roseobacteraceae > Octadecabacter > Octadecabacter sp. SW4. Next base: position 1,939,092 of record NZ_CP042819.1, read on the forward strand.
TTCACAGCGGGACGTCCGTTCTGGTCAAAGGCGGGCTGGGCATCGACCAGTTCTTCGCCTGTCACAACGGCGGCGCGTTCGACGATATAGAACACCCCTTCTTCGTCGATGCTGGGTAGGATGATATTGCCCGATCCCGGCGCGGCCGATCCATCCGTCGTGCGCCCCACAACCGGATTAAAGGTCAGCTGCGCAGTCGTGCCGATCAGGTCCTTGATTTCCTGCGCCGATCCGACACCGGGCACCTGAATAAGAATACGATCCGTGCCCTGGCGCTGGATCGAGGGTTCGCGCGTGCCGACCTCGTCAATCCGGCGGCGAATGATTTCAAGCGATTGCTGCACGGTGCGTTGGTCGGTGGCGGCTTTTTCGGCATCACTGAGGGTGATGATCAATTCATCCCCATCCGCCAGCACGTCAATATCGGCGGCCCCTGCCCCCGTGAGGGTCGTCACCGGTGTCGCCAGCCCGCGCACCAGTTCCAGCGCGCGGGCAATCCCGTCTACATTGGAAATCTTGACGCGCAGGGTGTCGACGGGGCTGTCTTCTCGGGTGACAAAGCCGATAGTGTCGCGTTCCGTGGCCAGCACATCGCGCACCTCGGGCCAGAAGGCATCCATGCGCGGGCCGTAAACATCTTCGACCTGCACCTGCGCCATCAAATACGCACCGCCACGCAGATCAAGGCCCAGATTGACCAGCCCCGACGGCAGAAAGCTGGGCCATGTGCCCGCCTCGGCCTCAAGCTGGGGCGAGGTCATGCCATTTTCGATCATCGCCACGGCATCATTGCGGGTCTCGACCCGGTTGTAAAACCCGTTGGGCAGGGCCAGCAAAAGGCCCACCACGACGACCAGAAGGATGGTCACGCGTTTCCAAAGATCAATCTGCAACATGTCTGTCCTACTCTGCCGCCTGCAAGGCACACAGATCACGGTCTGCCTGCGTTGCTGCAACCTCTTCTATGGTTTCGCCCACAAGGTCCACCGGCAACGGCGCCAATCGCAGGGTTGCCGCATGGTTTTCCATCGCAATGGTCGTGAAATTGCCGGTGATCATACCCGCCTCGCACTCATCAACGTCAGAGCCTGGCGCACGCGGCGACCCCCAAGACCTAGCTGTTGGCCGCTGCCGGTTCGGTCTTGTTGACGACCGTGGCAATCGTGGAGCGCACAACGCGCACCGTCACGCCCTTGGCGATCTCGACTTCGACTTCGCCGTCGTCCTTGACCTTGGTCACTTTGCCCAACACACCGCCTTGGGTGATAATCTGGTCACCACGGCGCAGGGCCGCGACCATCGCCTGATGTTCTTTCAGCTTTTTTTGCTGCGGGCGGATCAGCAGGAAATACATGATCGCGAAAATCAGGATAAGCGGAATAAATTGGGCAATGCCTTGCATACGGGTCGTCCTTTGTCTGGTTCGCGGGCACCCCCCGCAAAGTCGCGGCACATTAGGTTGCGCTTGTCGGAATGGCAACGCCGCAGATGGCAGTTTTCACTGTTCACAGCGCGCCTCCTTTGGGGCATATGGTGGCGCACAAGCAATTCGCAATCCTCAGGAGCAATCCGATGCACGACATCCGCACAATCCGCGAAAACCCCGACCGCTTTGACGCGGCCCTGTCCCGTCGCGGGGATGCGCCTGTATCGTCCGAGCTGCTGGCGATTGACGAAGCGCGTCGCGCGAAAATCCAGGCCGCCGAAACCGCCCAGGCCGAGGCCAACAAGGCCGCCAAGGACGTCGGTGCTGCCAAGGGGCGCGGGGATGAGGCTGAATTTGAACGCCTGCGCGCGCTGGTGGCCGATAAAAAGGCCGAGATCGCGCGCCTCAATGACGAGGCCAAGGCCGAAGATGAACGCCTGACCACTGCTTTGGCGGTGATCCCCAACGTGCTGGCCGATGATGTACCCGACGGGGCCGATGAAACCGACAACGTCGAAGTGCGCCGCTGGGGCAAACCGCGCAACTTCGCCTTCCAAGCCCTCGAACACTTTGACATTCCCGCCGTTCTGCCCTCGATGGATTTTGAAACCGCCGCCAAAATGTCGGGCAGTCGTTTCGTGCTGTTATCGGGTGCTGTGGCCCGTGTTCACCGCGCGCTGGCGCAGTTCATGATCGACGTGCATGTAGATGAAAACGGCCTGACCGAAACCAACCCGCCGGTGCTGGTGCGCGACGAGGCGATGTATGGCACCGACAAGCTCCCGAAGTTCGGCGGTGACAGTTACCGCACCGAGGACGGCATGTGGCTGATCCCCACATCCGAGGTGCCGCTGACCTATATCGCCGCCGGTCATGTGATCGACGAAAGCTATCTGCCGCGCCGCTACACCGCCCATTCGCTGTGCTTTCGCTCTGAAGCGGGCAGCGCGGGCCGTGACACTTCGGGCATGTTGCGCCAGCACCAGTTCGAAAAGGTCGAAATGGTCAGCGTCACCCACCCAGATGAATCCGACGCCGAACAAAAACGCATGTTGCGCTGCGCCGAAGACCTGCTGGAACGGCTCGAGATTCCCTATCGCACGGTGATCCTCTGTGCCGGTGACATCGGATTCGGTGCGCGCCGCACCTTTGACATCGAAGCCTGGCTGCCGGGCCAGAGTACCTACCGCGAGATCAGCTCGGTCTCGACCACGGGTGATTTTCAGGCGCGCCGGATGAACGCGCGGTTCAAGCCCGCAGACGGTGGCAAGCCACAATTCGTGCATACGCTGAACGGGTCCGGTCTGGCGGTGGGGCGCTGCCTGATCGCGGTGCTGGAAAACGGTCAAGAGGAAGACGGGTCAGTCACGCTGCCCGCCGTCCTGCACCCCTATCTGCGCGGCAAGACCCGCATCGCCGCAGACGGTAATCTGGCCTAACGGGGCCGCGAAATCTGGCCAAGGCGGTGCGTGTCGCCGCCTTCGGCCGTGACGCGCGCCGCCCGCATCCGCGCATATTGTTCATCGGGCATCCCGAACAGTTGATGATACACCCGGTCCAGCGATTTGGGCCGGTAGCTGTCGTCCTGGCGAAAGCGGTCAATCGCCGCGACACTGACGTCGGACAAATCAGCCGGCCCTGCGCGGTCCCGTTCAATCAGATTCAACAAGGCCCCTGACAGGCCCACCGGACCAAACTTATTGTCCAGCGGATCAAGCGGATCAAAGTCATAGGCGACGCGGTCAAACTCCTGCCAGTCAATCGCCAGCCCTGCGCGCTCGGCCCCCATCGCCACCCAATTGAGCGCAATCGAGGACAGCCCCGTCCGGCTGCCCCCGCCCCCGACCGACCCGTGATTGCCTGCAAACCACTGCTGCATGTAGGTCGGCACGAAATGTTCGTATTCCTCGTTCAATTCCGGCATGTTATCCCACGGATAAGACGGAAATGTGCGCCGCTTTTCGTCGAGGGCGATCGCATGGCGCGCGGCCAGCACCATCGACGACAGCTTGGCGTCATGGAACCGGTATTGCCGGTTGAACCGATCCGCAAAGGGGATGAACGCCGGCAGACCCAAGGCGCTGACCGTGTCCCAAACCCCCAGATAGGCGATGCGCAGGTCAATGACCCCTGCACTGCCTTTTCCATGTTTGTCGCGCCATGCCATCTCGCGGCGGCTGGTGGCGGTAGCGGGCGCAAAACCTTCGCGCCAGGCATGGCTGTCGTCCGATCCGGGGTGCGTCGTGGGATCACGGGAAATGTAGCGCGCCAAAGCCTCGGGGAGGCGCGCAAGATGGGCGCGCGGCGCTATGCCGCAAGACCGGATCATCCCCACAAGCGAACGGGCGGCAAAGGCACCGCGCGAAAACCCGAACACGCAAACCTCGTCGCCCGGTTCATAGGCAAAGACCAGATTGCGATAGGCATCGGCGATGATATCGGTCAGCCCCCAGCCCAGCGCGCCGCCCAGGGTGCGATCCATCCGCCGCGCCAACGCATTATTGCCCCGCCCCGACCCGACACCGGGCGAATAAAGCACCATCTGCGCCATGCCGCCGTCCGCGCGGTGGCGCACGCAGCGGGCAAGGCGCACAACATTGGTCGGATGTTCCGCGTCGGGGCGGTTCCATGTGCCGTCGATGAAAATGGCGATACGTTTCATGGGGTGGGCTCCTTTGACGACAGGCTCGCCCAGTGCTTGCCCTTGGGTCAAGTCGGCAAATCCTGACCATGATTGAACCAAACCGCGCGCCCGCGGGTATAACTGACATGAAGCAGTTATACGCCCTCGCCACCCTGATCCTGACGATTACCTTCGTGATCTCCCCCGCCTTTACGGACCCCTTCACCGGGTTTCGCGCGGATCAACTGCCGAATCCCCAGATCGACCCGCCGGTGCAGCCCGCAGGCTATGCCTTTTCCATCTGGGGGCTGATTTATGGCTGGCTGATCGTGTCGGCGGTGTTCGGCATCTGGAAACGCGGTGATGATCCCGCATGGGACAGGATGCGCGCGCCACTGAATGTCAGTCTTGCGCTTGGCACGCCGTGGCTGGCGATTGCCAACGCCAGCGCGATCTGGGCCACCGTGGTGATCTGGGGCATGGCCGCCTTTGCGATTGCCGCACTGATCCGCGCACCGCACGCTGATCGTTGGTGGGCGCAGGCACCGGTCGCGCTTTATGCGGGGTGGTTAACAGCGGCGGCGTTCGTATCCTTGGGCACCACGGCGGCAGGGTATGGTCTGCTGACAGACGGCTTTGGCTGGGCGCTGATCGGCATCACAGGTGCTTCCATCCTGGCGATTGCAGTGCAACATATGCGCAAGCCCGCCCCCGAATACAGCGCTGCGGTGATCTGGGCGCTGATCGGGATCATGGTTGCCGGGCCCGCAGTCACAGTCAGCAGCACCGCGCTGGTCGGCATCGCGATCCTGCTCACGCTCAACGTGGTGAACCTGCGCGCGGTCTAATCGCCGCGGTTACCGTATTTGTCCAGATGTTTGGTCAGCCGCGACGGTTTCTTCTTTTTCTTGTCTTTATAGGGGTTTGCATCGGACTGGCTGCGCATGTGCAGCCGGATCGGCGTGCCGGGCATGTCGAAATCCTCGCGCAATCCGTTGACCAGATAGCGTGAATAGCTTTCGGGCAGTTTGTCGGGCAGGCTACACATCACCACGAACCCCGGAGGGCGGGTTTTCACCTGCGTCATGTAGCGCAGCTTGATGCGCCGCCCCGAAGGCGCGGGCGGCGGGTGTTGTTCCAACATGCCAATCAGCCAGCGGTTCAATTGCGCCGTGGTGACGCGGCGGTTCCAGACCTCGTGCGCTTTCATGATCGCCTGTTGCAGGCGGTCCAAACCACGGCCCGTTTTGGCCGACACGGTGATCAGCGGCGCACCGCGCAACTGCGGCAACAGCCGTTCAAAGCTTTCGCGCAGGTCTTTCAGCTTGTCCTGCTTTTCGTCCTCAAGATCCCATTTGTTGACAGCGACGACAACCGCGCGCCCTTCGCGTTCAGCCAGATCGGCGATCCGCAAATCCTGCTGTTCAAACGGGATTTCCACATCCAGCAGCACCACGACCACCTCGGCGAATTTTACCGCGCGCAGGCCGTCGCTGACCGATAGTTTTTCCAGCTTTTCCTGCACCTTGGCGCGTTTGCGCATACCTGCGGTGTCAAAAATACGCACCGGCACATCGCCCCATTCGGTCATCACCGAAATGGCGTCGCGGGTGATCCCGGCCTCGGGGCCGGTCAGCAAACGATCCTCGCCGATGATCTTGTTGATCAATGTCGATTTGCCTGCGTTGGGGCGGCCGACAACGGCCACCTGCAGCGGGCGCGCCTTGGTGGGGATGCGCGGTCCTTCGTCGTCATCTTCGGACACATCCACATCGGTATCAGGCGCATCCGCAGCGGCGCGTTCGGCAAATTCCTCTGAAATCGGGCGTAGCATATCCAGAAGTTCACCCATGCCCTCGCCGTGTTCGGCGGACAGGCGCAGGGGTTCACCCAGACCAAGCGCATAAGCCTCGAGGATCGTATTGTCGGCGGCGCGGCCTTCGCCCTTGTTGGCAGCCAAAATCACATGTGCGTTCTTCTTGCGCAGGATTTCCGCGAACATCTGATCGGCAGGCAAGACGCCGACGCGCGCATCAATCATGAACAGACAGACATCGGCCATTTCCACGGCCCGTTCCGTTAGCTTGCGCATCCGCCCTTGCAGGCTCTCGTCGGTAGCCTCTTCAAGACCGGCGGTATCAATCACCGTAAAGCGCAGATCACCCAGACGCGCGGCCCCTTCCCGCAGGTCGCGCGTGACGCCGGGCTGGTCGTCGACCAACGCCAGCTTCTTGCCGACAAGGCGATTGAACAGGGTGGATTTGCCCACATTCGGGCGCCCCACAATGGCGAGTGTAAAGCTCATCTTCTACCGGCTCCGGTTGATCAGACGGGGGCGATACACCTTTCCGCGTCTAACGGAAAGCCAGAAGTTGCCCGCGCTTGTTCACCACATAAAGGGTCTGACCCGCGACAACGGGCGCGCTGGCAGCACCACCGGGCAAGGCAACCTGCCCGATCAAGGCACCGGTTTCGGGGTTGAACTGGCGCAACACCCCATCCGAGGAGGCCACGATCAGACGACCACCCGCCAGAATGGGGCCATAATGGGCAAAGAGCGTTTTCTGACGCCGCGTGCGCCCTTCGACGAACTGCGGCAGCGACACGCGCCACAGCACCGTGCCATCGCCCGCATCCAGACGCAGCAATTCATTCAGATCATTGACCATGAACAGCGAATTACCGGCGACCCAGACGGGGCCTGTCGTGCCTTCGGTCGCCGTCCAGATACGGTCTCCATTCGCGATATCCAGCGCCGCGACACGGCCCGAAAAATTCCCCACATAAACTGTATCGCCCACGATCACCGGGTCGCCCGAAATATCGGAGACCGTCGCGGCGGCACGGCCCCGCCGCTGCCCGGTGACAACCGTGGACCAACGACGCAGGCCGCCTTCGGGAAAGGCCGCGAGCACTTCGCCAGATGGGAACGGGAACACGGCGATGCCGTCCGTCACGGCGGCCCCGGCCCCGCCCGAGAAATTCGCGCCCCCCGGAGTGCCGTTCAACTGCCAGCGGATTCGCCCGCTGTCCAACTCAAGCGCCCACACGCGGCTGTCGCGTGCGACCAAATAAACCAGCCCGTTGGCAACGGTCGGGGCCGCCCCGCCCGGGGCGTCCAGATCCTGAGTCCAGACTAGGGCGCCGGTTGCAGCGTCCAGCGCGCTGACTTCGCCAAATCCTGTGCTGACCAGCACGCGGTCGCCCGCGACGGCCAGGCCACCGCCCGATGCATCGCGCGTGTTATCGGTCGGCGGGGTCAGATCGCGGGTCCATGCCAGCGCACCTGCGGCCGTGACAGCCGCCACCTGTGCCCCTGCGTCAAGCGTATAGATCACACCGCCAGCAACCACCGGATCGGCAGTGATACGCGCGCGGCGGCCATCGCCCTGCCCGATATTGACGGCAAAGACCTGCGTCAGCGCACCACCAAGGGCCAGATGCCCACCCGGATGCTCTGGCCCGCCATTGCGATGGGTCCAATCGGCGTTGGCGCGCACCGCTGGCATCGTAAAGGCGCGCTGCGCCACCGCCTCATCGGCGAGAGCGCCCACCATTCCATCTCGAATATCAAGGCGTTCCCCGGACAGGACCACATCCTGTTCGCCACAGGCGGCCAAAAGGCCAAGGGCCATCACCGCGCCGAATAATCTTTGTCGTGTTGTCACGTTACTGCTCCGCCCGTCGTTTGCGACCTATTGGCCTGGGTCTGCGCTTCCGTCCAGATTGCCACCCAAGGCCACAATCAGGCTTTGCGCGCGATCACGCAAGCCCCGCGTCACTTCCGCGTCTTCAAGAACCGCCCTGAGGGTTTCAATCGCAGCCGCGTTGTCCCCGGCCGCCACATGGGTAAAGGCGATCTGCTCCATCGCGAGCAGGCGAAACGGCGCACCGGGCACAGCCAGCGCTTCAAGCGCCGCGCGGCGCGCATCCGGCTCCATCGTATCGGCCTGCAACATCAATGACTTGAGGCTGGCCAGATCGCGATAAATCGGCGCGACTTCCGGGTCGGTGGCAATGGTATCAAGCCGCGCCGCCGCGCCTTCCAGGTCACCGGTTTCCTGCAATGCCGCCGCTTCAAGAAGGGCCGCAACCGCGCCTGCGGGGCCGGTCACGTCGATCTCGGCCAGGGCCGCGACCCGTGCCTGCGCATCGTCATTATCAAGCGCGGCGAAAACCGCATCGCCCAGGGCCTGCGCTGTCGCCTCCTCTGATGCCTTGCGATATTCGTTGTAAGCGGCCCCGCCAACCAGGATCAGCACGCTAGCGACCGCGATCCAGCCGTAGCGGCGCAAATACATGAACAACTGATCGCGGCGCACCTCTTCGGTGACCTCGTTGATAAAGCTCTCGTTATTGCTCATTTCTTGTCCTTCGGCGTCGCGATTTAGCGGATGTCTTAACGCGAAGCATGGCCCCTTGCAAACCCCTCCGCTGCCGCTGTCAGCAGTGTTTGTATATCCTTGCCAAATTCTTGCAAATAAGACTAATCTAAACTAACCGGTTCAGAGTATAACCTATTATAAATCAAAACCGTGGCACAACCGCCCGCGACTGCACAACATCGAGGCCCGAATGAAACTGATGCCCATCCTCACCGCCGTTCTGGTGACCGCGTTTTTGTTATTAATGGTGTTTTACCGCGACACGCTGCTGGCCTTTGCCCAGTCAGAGCCTGTCACCGCCGAAACCGAAACGGTGGCAGAAGCGGCCGAACCCGCGCGCATCGTATCGGTTGTCGCCATGACATCAACCGCGCAAACCGTTGATAGCGCAGTCATTATGCGTGGCCGCACCGAAGCGGCGCGGCAAGTCGATGTGCGTGCCGAAACCACCGGTCAGGTGGTTTCCGATCCACTGCGCAAGGGTGCATTTGTCAACGAGGGCGACATCCTGTGCGAGCTTGATCCCGGCACCCGTGCATCCCGCCTGGCCGAGGCCCGCGCCCGTCTGGGCGAAGCCGAAGGCCGCATTCCCGAAGCCCAGGCCGCACTGGCCGAGGCGGAGGCGCGCGTGCGCGAGGCCGATATCAACGTCAACGCCGCCCGCCGGCTGAGCGAGGACGGTTTTGCGTCGGAAACACGCCTTGTCAGCGCCGAAGCCACCCGCGAGGCAGCCCTTGCGGGCGTGCAGCGCGCCAATTCCGGCGTCATTTCCGCCCGCGCCGGGATCGAAGCGGCCGAGGCGGCCGTGCAGGCCGCGCAAAAGGAGATCGAGAACCTGACCATCACGGCCCCCTTTAGCGGCTTGCTGGAAACCGATACGGCCGAACTGGGCAGCCTGCTGCAACCGGGTGCCGCCTGCGCCACGATCATCCAGCTTGATCCGATCAAACTGGTCGGCTTCGTGCCCGAAATCGACGTCAACAAGGTCACCGTCGGCGCAATGGCCGGCGGGCGGCTTGCCACGGGGGCGGAAATTGCGGGGCGGGTCACCTTCCTGTCGCGCTCGGCAGATGAAACCACCCGCACCTTCCGTGTTGAAATCGAAGTGCCGAACGGCGATCTGGCGATCCGCGATGGCCAGACGGCGGAAATCATCGTCGCCTCGGACGGGCAACAGGCGCATCTGCTGCGCCAGTCCTCACTGACACTGAACGACGATGGCGCGTTGGGCATTCGCGTGGTCGCAGACGATAATACAGCGCAGTTCCTGCCCGTCACCTTGCTGCGCGATACGGTCGATGGTGTCTGGGTCGCGGGCCTGCCCGACACGGTTGATGTGATTATCGTCGGGCAGGAATATGTGATCGACGGTGTCCCTATCGCGCCGACCTTGCAGGAGGCGGACGGATGATCAAACTTGTTGATATCGCCGCGTCCCGCGCGCGGATGGTCATTGCTTTTATCATCCTTTCGCTTCTGGCGGGCGGCTTTGCTTATGTGGGTCTGCCCAAAGAGGGCGAACCGGATATCGAGATTCCGGTCCTGTTTGTCTCGGTCCCCTTTCCCGGTATTTCCGCCGAAGACAGTGAAACCCTGCTGGTCAAGCCGATGGAATCGGAACTGGTCGATCTGGACGGGCTGAAAACCATGACCGCCACAGCCGCAGAAGGCTATGCGGGTGTCGCGCTGGAATTCGAATTTGGCTGGGACAAGACCAAGATCATGGCCGATGTGCGCGACGCCATGAGCAACGCCGAAGCCCAGTTTCCAGATGGCGCAGACCAGTATTCAATCAATGAAATCAACTTTTCCGAATTTCCGATCATCATCGTCAACCTGACCGGCGATGTGCCCGAACGCATGCTGCTGCAAGTCGCCAAAGACCTGCAGGACCGGATCGAGGGCATCGACGCCGTGCTTGACGCGGCTCTGACCGGCGAGCGCGCAGAGATGCTCGAGGTGATCATCGACCCCCTGCGCCTTGAGGCCTATAACGTCACCGCAGGCGAATTGATCAACGTTGTGAACAACAACAACCTGTTGATTGCTGCAGGCGAAGTGGACAGCCCGCAGGGGGCTTTTTCCGTCAAGATTCCATCGTCGTTCGATAACGCGCTTGATGTTTACGGCCTGCCCGTCAAAACCAACGGTGACCGTGTGGTGACCCTTGGCGATCTGGCCGATATCCGCCTGACATTTGAAGACCGCGAAAGCGTGGCGCGCTTTGATGGGGTCAACACGGTGGCCTTGCAGGTCGTGAAGCGGCGCGGCTTCAACCTGATCGACACATCGGCGCTGGTGCGCGAGGCCGTGGCGGCCGAGCAGGCCACCTGGCCCGACGATCTGAAAGCGGCCATTCAGGTTGGCACATCCAATGACCAAAGCCGCAACGTCGCCTCGATGGTCAGCCAGTTGGAAGGCTCGGTTCTGACGGCGATCGCGCTGGTGATGATCGTCGTGCTGGCCGCCCTTGGCACCCGCCCCGCACTGCTGGTCGGCTTTTCGATTCCCACATCGTTCCTTCTGTGTTTTGCCCTGCTTGCGGTGATGGGCATCACCATTTCCAACATCGTGATGTTTGGCCTGATTCTGGCCGTGGGGATGCTGGTGGACGGCGCGATTGTGGTGGTTGAATACGCCGACAAACGTATCCGCGAAGGTGTCGGCCCGATGCACGCCTATGTCGAAGCGGCCAAGCGGATGTTCTGGCCCATCGTCAGTTCCACCGCGACGACGCTTTGTGCCTTTCTGCCGATGCTGTTCTGGCCCGGAGTGCCGGGGCAGTTCATGGGCATGTTGCCCGTCACGCTGATCTTCGTCCTCTCGGCTTCACTGATCGTCGCGCTGATCTATCTGCCCGTGCTGGGCGGCGTCACCGGCCGGATGAGCCGGACATTCGGACGCGCTTCGGATGGGCTGCGTCAAATCGCACCGTGGTGGCTGCGCGCCGCACTGGTGCTGCCTGCGATCATGATGATCTTTACCGGTGCGATGATGACGCTGAACCCGGCCTATCTGTCCGGTCAGGCCGTGCAGACCGATGGGTTCATCGCGTCGTTGCCGGGTATGATCCTGTTTTTCCTGGGGGCCGTGGCCGTGTCGATCACAGTCGGGTCGATCCGCATCCAACGTCAGGCCAAGCGTATCAAGGCGGGCTATCGCCGCTCGCCCTTTGGCTGGGTGATCCACACCATCACCGGCAATCCGGTCATGCCTCTGGTCAGCATCGGCGCGATTATCTTTATCGTCATCTCGGTCTTTGGCTACTTTGGCGAAAACAATAACGGCGTCGAATTTTTTGTCGAAAGCGAACCCGAACAGGCCATCGTCTATGTGCAGGCGCGCGGCAACCTGTCCCTGCCCGAAAAGGACGCGCTGGTGATGCTCGCCGAACAGATGGCGATCGACACGCCCGGCGTGCAGACCGTATTTGCCTTTGCCGGTGCGGGCGGGTTGAATCAGAACACCGCAGGCGCAAGTGGGCCGGGCGATGCGATCGGCCAGCTTCAGATCGAACTGATCCCGTGGGAGGACCGCCCCGCCTATGCGCGCGACCACCCCGATGAAATCTCGCTGGCGGAACTGGATGGCGATATCGTCATGGCCAACCTTCAGGCAAAACTTGACACGATCCCCGGTATCCGCACCGAAACCCTGAACCTGTCGATGGGTCCGGGGGCGGCAAAACCGCTGCACCTGCGCCTGACGGGCAATGACTGGGAACAACTGCTGGCCGCCACGGGTGCGGCGCGCACCCTGTTCGAAGACACCCCCGGGCTGATCGTCATCGAAGACAGTCGCCCCCTGCCCGGCATTGATTGGGAAATCAACGTCGATGTGGAAAAAGCCGGCCGGTATGGCGCCGATGTGGCGACCGTCGGCGGCATGGTGCAACTGATCACGCGCGGCATCATGCTGGGCAGCTACACCCCCGATGGTGGCGATGAAGAGATCGACATCCGCGTGCGCCTGCCCGAACAGGACCGCGTGTTGTCCACGCTCGATTCCCTGCGAGTGCGCACGCAGGCGGGCCTTGTGCCGCTGTCCAATTTCATCACCCGCACGCCAGTGCCGAAACTGGCGCAGATCAACCGGATTGATCAGGAACGCTATTTCGACGTCAAGGCCGATGTCGACAGCGACCTTGTGAAACTGACCGACCCGGACAGTGGCGATTTCCGCGTCACCACCGCCGCTGCCGCCGAGGCCGACCAGAGCGTGCAGGATCAGATCGCCGACGGCACGCTGTTGCAGGCGGTCGTGAACCCCAACGAACGGATCGCGGTGCTGACGCAGTGGCTGGAAACACCGGGCAACCTGCCCGCGGGCATCGGTTTTGAATGGACCGGTGATGCACAGGAACAAGAGGAAAGTCAGGAATTCCTGGTGTCGGCCTTTGCTGGTGCCCTGGCGTTGATGTTCATCATCCTGCTGGCCCAGTTCAACAGCTTTTACAATTCCGTCCTTGTGCTGCTGGCGGTGGTTCTGTCCACCACCGGCGTGCTGATCGGCATGCTGGTGATGGATCAGGCGTTTTCAATCATCATGACCGGCACGGGCATCGTCGCCTTGGCGGGGATCGTGGTGAACAACAACATCGTGCTAATTGACACCTATCAGGAATACGAAAAATACATGCCACGAACCGAGGCCATCACCCGCACCGCCGAAGACCGCATTCGTCCGGTGTTGCTGACCACGATCACGACGATGGCGGGGCTTGCGCCGATGATGTTTGGCCTTTCGCTTGATTTCATCAACGGCGGCTACAGCATCGACAGCCCCACGGCACTTTGGTGGAAACAACTGGCCACGGCGGTGGTGTTTGGCCTGGGGATCGCCACGGTGCTGACGCTGGTGTTCACGCCCTCGATGCTGGCGCTGCGGGTCTGGGTGACGACCTATGCCCGTTGGGGCGGGCAAGCGCTGGCAAAACTGTCGCTGGGGCGTGGCAGCCGCGCCGCGCAGGACTGGGCACTGGAACGCGATGCCAAACGGGTGCGCGCGCCAGAGATCCTCTGGGGTGAAGACCCGTTCACCGCCCCTGACCCTGTCGTGGTCCCCGAGACTTCCCTCAAGGCTGCGGAATGAAACGCCTGATCAGCGCGGTCGCACTCTGCGCCGCCCTGATCGCCGCGCCCGCCAGCGCCGACCCGATCCTGTTCGGCTATGCCGCCGTATCCTGCGGCCTTGACGACCCGCACGACACCACCGACCGCGTGGATTACGCGGACGAGGTCGCCGATTTTACCACCGCCAATCAGGTCTGCATCACCGCCGACGCCGATGAAACCGCCGCCCGTCTGGCGCGCACGGCCGCGTTGTTCACACCTGTTTTCTACATCGAACCGGTGTTCTTCTCCCAAAGCCCGCGCCGCCTGCGGCCCAACCCCGATGCCGACGCGCTGTGGGAATATACGGTTGCCACGATCGCCGCCAGCGACGTACCCGCCGATGATCTGATCTTTTACCTTGTGGACGAGCCGACCCTGCGCCGCCTTCCGCTGAGTGCTGTATCGGCGGCCGCGCGCGTCATCAAAGGCACCTTCCCCAACGCGCGCATCCTGATGATCGAGGCCTTTGCGCCCGATGATCCCGTGGCCATCCCCGCTGGCGTCGATATTTGGGGATTCAACACCTATGCCCTGCGCGATCCGGCGGCTGATCCTGCATTCATCCGCCAGTTGGCATCGGCCCGCACGGCCCTTGGACCCCATCAAAGCCTCGCCCTGATCATGGATGCGCAATACACCCCCGTCCACGCCGCCGCCGGCCTGACCGAGGCTGACATGGCCGATGTCGCGCGCGCCTATGCCCGCCTTGCGCGTTCAACACCCGAGGTGTCGATCATGCTGGGTTACACTTGGGCCGGAGGGATCGACGGGCCTTGGGAAAAGGGACTGCGCGACCTGCCCCAACCGGTGATCGCCGCGCACCGCCAGATCGGGCGGGCGCTGCGCAACTAGGACGCCTGCGCAGACTGCCCGATCCGTCCCATGATCCAGACCGACAGTGCCAGAGCGGCGAGCGCACAGAACGTAATTGCTGCGACCATCGGCAGGGCCGTGCCGTCGAAAAACTGCGCCGACAGCACCATCATCACGCCACCCACCAGCATTTGCAGCGTGCCGCCAAGGCTTGAGGCAAGCCCCGCAATATCACCGTGATCGTCCAGCGCCATGACCATGGTCGTCGGGATTACCAGCCCAAGGCAGGCATTGGCCAACGCCAACCCGGCGACGATCACATAAAGGGTGCCACCCCCCAACGCGACGACCAGCGTCAGCGCCGCCGCGATCGCCGCGAATCCAAAGATCGCGCTGCGCATCACCGCCACCATGCCAAAGCGCGCGCCCAACGGCCCTGCCGCCTGTGACGCGCTAAAAAAACCTATCGCGTTAACAGCGAATGCGACGCTGAACCCTGTCGGTGTTAGCCCGAACTGATCGGTGTAAACAAAGGCTGCATTGGCCAGAAAGACGAAAAAGCTGGCCATGCCAAAGCCGCCGATCATTGTCAGCCCCATGAACACCGGATCGCGCAGCAAGACTCGCGCCCCGCGGCGCAGGTTCATGAAATTGATCGCCACGCGCAAGGATGGCGTAAGGGTTTCGCGAAACGCAAATGCCGTCACCAACAAACTGGCCCCCGCAGCCGCGAACATCGCCCAGAACAGCAAGCGCCACCCGCCCACCAACAACAATCCGCTACCCGCTAGCGGTGCCAGCATAGGCGAAACCGAAATCACCAGCATGACCATCGCCATCAGCTTCGTGCCTTCAACACCTGTGTAACGGTCGCGAATAATCGCGCGCGGCACGACCATCAGCACCGCCCCGCCCAACCCCTGCATCGCGCGGAACGCGATAAGCCAGCCAATCGTCGGGGACAGCGCGCAACCCACTGTTGCAAAAGCGAAAATGCCAAGTCCCAGATACAGCGGCGGCTTGCGCCCCACCTGGTCGGACCACGGCCCATAGACCAGTTGCGCCAGCCCAAAGACAATGAAATAGGCGGTCAGCGTCATCTGCGTGGCAGCGACACTTGCATCCAGATCACCCTCGATCATAGGCATCCCGGGCAGATACATGTCGATGGCAAAAGGGCCTACGGCGGACAACAGTCCAAGGATCAGGGCAAAGCGCAGCATGGGAACCTAAAGAATGGGATATGCCCTGCTACGCCCATAGGTGTCGCTTGGCAATCACTCTCAGGCGGCTTCGTCCTGTTGCTGGCGGTTCCACAACTGGGCATAGCGATCACCCTTGGCCAGCAGCGCGTCATGGGTGCCTTCCTCGACGATCACGCCGTTTTCCAGCACGACAATCCGGTCCGCATCGGCAATGGTGGACAGGCGGTGCGCGATGGTGATCACGGTGCGGCCCTGTCCCATCGCCTTGAGTTCGGCCTGAATTTCCATCTCGGTTTCGGTATCAAGCGCGCTGGTGGCTTCGTCCAAAAGCAGGATCGGTGGGTTTTTCAGCAAGGTGCGGGCAATCCCGACACGCTGTTTTTCGCCGCCCGACAGTTTCAGCCCGCGTTCCCCCACCGTGGTTGCATAACCATCAGGCAGACCTTGGATGAAATCGTGGATCTTGGCGGCCTTGGCGGCGGCCTCGATCTCGGAGCGGCTGGCATCGGCGCGCCCATAGGCGATGTTGTAAAGAATCGTGTCGTTGAACAGCACCGTATCCTGCGGCACCACGCCGATCTGGGCGTGCAGGCTCTCTTGGGTGACGTCGCGCACATCCTGTCCGTCGATTTTCAGCGCCCCACCGCTGACATCGTAGAACCGGAACAGCAGCCGACCGATAGTTGATTTGCCCGACCCCGACGATCCGACAATCGCCACGGTCTGCCCCGCGCCCACGCGCAGGCTGACCCCCTTCAATATGGGGCGCGCAGCGTCATAGCCGAACATGATATCGTCAAGCTCCACCTCACCGCCTTGCACATTTAGAACATCTGCACCCGGTTTATCGGTAACTTCTGACGGTTGCTCTAACAAATCGAACATCTGGCCCATATCAACCAGCGCCTGCCGGATTTCGCGATACACCGTGCCAAGAAAGTTAAGCGGCAAGGTAATCTGGATCATATAGGCGTTGACCATAACAAAATCGCCGACCGTCAGCGCGCCGTTCTGCACACCAATCGCCGCCATGACCATGACCACGACCAACCCGCCGGTGATCAACAAGGACTGCCCGAAATTCAGAAAGGCCAGCGTGTAGTTGGTTTTCAGCGCGGCCTGTTCATATTGCGCCATCGCCCCGTCATAGCGGGCGGCTTCGCGTGCTTCGGCCCCGAAATACTTGACCGTTTCAAAATTCAGCAGGCTGTCGATGGCCTTTTGATTGGCATCAGTGTCCTGATCGTTCATTTCCTTGCGGATTTTCACGCGCCATTCGGTGACCCGAAAGGTGAACCAGACATAAAGCGCAATCGTCAGCACCACGACGGCCAGATACCAGACATCGAACAAAAAGAACAAAACGACTGAAATCATAAGCAATTCCAGCGCCAGCGGACCGATACTGAACAGCAAAAAGCGCAGCAAAAAGTCCACACCCTTGACGCCGCGCTCGATGATCCGGCTTAACCCGCCGGTCTTGCGCGTGATGTGATAGCGCAGGGACAGGCGGTGAATATGGGTGAATGTCTCGAGCGCGAGTTGCCGCAACGCGCGCTGCCCGACCCGCGCGAACGCCACATCGCGCAGCTGTTGAAAGCCCACATTCATCAGCCGCGCCATGCCATAGGCCAGCGTCAGCCCTACCGCACCAAGCGCCAGAAACAGGGCCGACGATCCCCCGTCCTCGCCCGCGAGGCTGTCAACTGCGCCCTTGTAAAAAAGGGGCGTGCCCACCGCGATCAGCTTGGCCAGAAACAGTACCGCCAGCGCCAGAACCACGCGGCGTTTGACCCAATTCTGTCCCGCGGGCCACAGATAGGGGATGACCCGCCGGATCGTGCGCATCCCGTTCAGTTGATCGTTATTAAGGTTGGCAGCGGTTTTGGGCAGGCGGCGCATACATCGGCTTTCTTCTGAACGGATAGGTTTAGATAAGGGTGCCATTGGCGAATGACCAGTCGTGACATGCAACTGGGGCGCATTGCCCCTGCCCAAGCGACCCGCTAGGTCTTGGACACGTTCATTCATCGGAGTCGCGCCATGACCAGCACAACCGCCCTCGACAAGCCCGATCTTGGCCCCTTTGACTGGGCCGATCCGTTCCAGCTTGAACAGCAACTGAGCGAGGATGAAAGGATGCTGCGCGATGCGGCCAACACATTCGCGCAAACCACCCTGCAACCGCGCATCACCGCCGCCTACCGCGACGCGGAAACCGATGCCGGCATTTTCCGCGAGATGGGCGATGCAGGCCTGCTGGGCCTGACCATCCCCGAAGAATACGGCGGGTTGGGCGCGGGCTATGTCACCTACGGCCTTGTCGCGCGTGAAATAGAACGTGTCGACAGCGGCTATCGGTCGATGATGTCGGTGCAGTCATCCCTCGTGATGTATCCGATTCACGCCTATGGCTCTGACGAACAACGGGAAAAATACCTCCCCGGACTGGCCGCCGGCACCTTGATCGGCTGTTTCGGGTTGACCGAACCGGACGCAGGCAGTGATCCGGGCGGCATGAAAACCCGCGCTGAAAAGACCGCAAATGGCTACAGGATCAGCGGATCAAAGATGTGGATTTCCAATAGTCCGATCGCCGATGTCTTCGTGATCTGGGCCAAATCCGACGCCCACGCGGGCAAAATTCGCGGCTTTGTGCTGGAAAAGGGCATGACGGGGCTAAGCGCGCCGAAAATCGGCGGCAAACTGTCCCTGCGCGCCTCGATCACCGGCGAAATTGTCATGGACGGCGTTGAAGTCGGCGAAGATGCCCTGCTGCCCAATGTTCAGGGCCTCAAGGGGCCGTTCGGCTGCCTGAACCGCGCGCGTTACGGGATCAGCTGGGGCGTCATGGGCGCGGCCGAGGCCTGCTGGCACGCCGCGCGGCAATACGGGCTGGATCGCAAACAGTTCAACCGCCCAATCGCCCAAACCCAGCTTTTCCAGAAGAAACTGGCCGATATGCAAACCGAGATCACGCTGGGCCTGCAAGGGGCGCTGAGGGTCGGACGGCTGATGGAAAACCACGCCGCCGCACCCGAGATGATTTCCATGATGAAGCGCAACAATTGCGGCAAGGCGCTCGAGATTGCCCGCCACGCGCGCGACATGCATGGCGGCAACGGAATCTCCGAAGATTTCCAAGTGATGCGGCATATGATAAACCTTGAAACGGTGAATACCTACGAGGGCACGCACGACGTTCATGCGCTTATTCTGGGGCGGGCGCAGACCGGATTGCAGGCCTTTTTCTAGCGGTCGCAAAAAGGGCGTCCCCCTTGCCAAATTTCGCCGCAAATTGGCGTGACAAGGGGGCAGCCCGTGACAGGAAAAGAGTGTGATGAAAGACGCTGCCAGCAAGTTCGACGCCGACCTAACCGACCTTGGCCAGGACGAATGGCTGGCCCAACTTGAGGAAATCGCCGAGGAATACGGCTATTTCGAAAACCTTGGCCCCGATCACATGGCCGCTTTCATTGACGAGGGCACCAAGCTGCTGGTGACCTTTGAAACGGTCAATTCCGCCCATAAACTGAACCACGACGAAGAGCCAATCGGCTTTGCATTCGTGCGCGAGGAAGGTTGGTCGCATCTGGCGATCCTAGCGACGAGAAACAGCTGGTTCCGCGACCGCCATGTTTACGGCTATTTTGACCGGCTGATCGACGACGGCTTCTTCGAGGATTTCGATTCCGTGCTGTTTTACGGCGCTGGCATGGGTGGTTACGCCGCTGCTGCCTATTCTGTTGCAGCACCCGGCGCACAGGTTCTGGCGTTGCGCCCCTTTGCCACCCTTGATCCGCGCGTGACCGAATGGGACGCGCGGTTTCACAAGATGCGCCGCACCTCGTTCACCGACAGATACGGCTATGCCCCCGACATGATAGATGCGGTGGATCGCGCGACAATCGTTTACGACCCCCGCCAGCAGTTGGATGCGATGCACGCCGCGATGTTCACCAAATCCAACGTCACGAAACTGCGCGTGCCCAATCTGGGCGACACCATTGAACGGGATCTGGCGGGGATGCATCTGCTGGCCCCGATGATCACCGCGGCGATGGACGGTAATCTGACGCCCGCCGCCTTCGCGCAGCTTTTCCGCAAGCGTCAAAGCCATCTGCCCTATCTGCGCGGCCTGCTGCATGTCACAGAACAGCGCGACCGGCCCGATCTGACCCGCCGCGTCTGTGAATTTGTGCTGCGTGACCGCAAGCGGCCGCTGTTCCGGCGCAAGCTTGAAGAACTTGACGCCCTAGCCGCGCCGGTTGGCGAGTAGTTTCTGCGCACCTTCGACCAGGCGCGTGGCAAAATACCCCAGCACCAGCCCAATCGCGATCCAGAAGGTCGTCCCGCTAAGCAAAAGCCGCGCCAGCACCCCGACCGCGACCAGCACCACCATGAAGCTCAGCAAGCGATGCTCGCTTTCTTCAACGGTGAACAGCGGTGACACCAGCTTGGCCAGGGGACGCGCCACGGGGGCGTCAAGATAGGGCGTCACAAAGCCGCCGACGAGAGCGATGATAAATCCGAACATGGTATTCTCCGTTTGTTGCACGCATCCTATCACAACGTTTCGCGGTGTGCGGGGGAAAAAGACTCTGCCTCTGGTCAGAACGCCCGCTTGCGTGTAATCGGATGCCATGAGCCCACAGATCATAGACCGCCTGACGATCCGCCGCCCTGACGATTGGCATTTGCACCTGCGTGACGGGGCAATGTTGCAAGGCGTTCTGCCTGAAACGGCCCGCCACTTTGGCCGCGCAATCGTCATGCCCAATCTGGTGCCGCCAGTTGTGACCGCGGCCCAGGCGGCCGCCTACCGCGACCGGATCATGGCCGCCCTGCCCGAGGGCATGACGTTCCAGCCGCTGATGACGCTCTACCTGACCGAAGACACCGATCCCGCAGATGTGGCGCAGGCCCACGCCAGCGGCATCGCCACCGCCGTCAAACTTTACCCCGCCGGGGCCACAACCAATTCCGCCAGCGGCGTTGCCGATTTCGACAAGGTCCGCCCCGTGCTGGAAAAGATGGCCGAGATCGGCATGCCGCTTTGCGTGCACGGCGAAGTCACCGACTCCGATATCGACATTTTTGACCGCGAAGCCGTGTTCATCGACAAGGTGCTGAAACCGATCCGCAAGAAGACCCCCGATCTGCGCGTCGTCATGGAGCATGTGACAACGCAGAACGCCGTGGATTACGTGCGCGACAGTTCAAAAAATCTGGCCGCGACGATCACCACCCACCACCTGATCATCAACCGCAATCATATCCTCGCTGGCGGTATCCGCCCGCATTATTACTGCCTGCCCGTGGCCAAGCGCGAACAGCATCGCGTGGCATTGGTGCAGGCCGCCATATCGGGCGACAAACGGTTCTTTCTGGGCACCGATTCCGCGCCACACACGGATGCGCGCAAATTGCAGGAATGTGGCTGCGCAGGCGTCTTTTCGGCGACCAACACCATGTCTTGCCTGGCCGAAGTCTTTGATGCGGCACGTAAATTGTCGCAACTGGAATCCTTTGCTTCGCTCAACGGTCCCGCGTTCTATGGCCTGCCCCCCGCTGATGACACGATCACATTGGTGCGCGGCGCACCCGTTGACTATCCCGCCCAGATCGACACGGGCGAAGGCCCGGTTACGCTTTTCAATCCCGGTTTCCCGCTGCATTGGCACGTGGAGACCTGACGCCACAGGACGCCTCGCATGATCCCCACATCTTTTCCGACCAAAGAAGAAATGGCGCGCCTCACCGCGCGTATGCTGCTCGAGATCGAGGCGATTTCGTTCAACGCCGATGCGCCTTTTACCCACGCCAGCGGCAAGCAGGCCCCCACCTATATCGATTGCCGCAAGCTGATCTCCTTTCCGCGTATCCGCACCACCTTGATGGATTTTCTGACCGTCACCGTGATGCGCGAATGCGGCTTTGAGGCCTTCGACAATATCGCCGGTGGCGAAACGGCCGGCATTCCTTTTGGCGCGATGGTCGCCGAACGCTTGGCCCTGCCGATGACATATGTTCGCAAGAAACCAAAGGGTTACGGCAAAAACGCCCGCATCGAAGGGGTCATGCGCGAAGGCCAGCGCGTGTTGCTGGTCGAGGATTTGACGACCGATGGCGGCTCCAAACTGTCCTTTGTCGATGCGATCCGCGAAACCGGCGCGACCTGTAACGCCACGGCGGTGATTTTCTATTACGGCATCTTTGACGGCGTGGAAAAAACGCTTGGTGATCACGGCGTGCAACTGCTGCATCTGTGCACCTGGTGGGACGTTCTGGCCGAGGCCAAGGCGCAGGGACATTTCACCCCCGAAACCCTGGCCGAGGTCGAATCGTATCTCAACGATCCCGCCGCATGGTCCGCCGCGCGGCAGGGGTAGCAGAAAAAAGTCACCCGTGTTTACCTATGGTTAATGCCGCGATTATTCGCAGATATTGACAAAACCCACCGCATCGCCCCAATATCTGGGACTTGGCGGGTGCAGCAAAGCTATCCACAAAACTATACATTTTGCCCCCGCCGTGCGGGCGTTGTATCCGGTCCATCACGGGCAAGACGACCAATAGCGAGGGCAGCATGAACGAGATCACCACATTCAACGCGACCGGAGTTGAAGGCGCGAACGTGGACTCCATGCCCCATTCGATCGAGGCCGAACAGCAGTTGCTGGGCGCGATCCTGACCAACAACGATATCTTTGACCGGATCGCCAGCATCATCAGCCCCAAGCATTTCTATGATCCCGTCCACGCCCGCATCTTTGAGACCGCTGCCAGCCGGATCGCCAAGAACAACCTTGCCTCGCCCGTCACGCTCAAGGCCTTTCTGGAAGACGACGAAGGACTGAAGGAACTGGGCGGCCCCGCCTATCTGGCGCGTCTTGCGGGGGCCGCGATTTCAGCCTTTGCTGCGCGTGATTATGCGCAGATGATTTATGACTTTTCGGTGCGCCGCGAGCTGATTCAGGTGGGCCGCGATATCGCCGCCAAGGCCGCGTCCGTCGATATCGACAGCGAACCGCGCGAACAGATCGTCGAGGCCGAACAGGAACTTTACCGCCTTGCCGAACAGGGCACCACTGAAAGCGGATTTCAAAGCTTTCTCAAGGCCGTAACAGACGCCGTTAATGTTGCCAACGCCGCCTATCAACGCGAAGGCGGGCTGGCCGGTGTCGCCACCGATCTGGTCGATATGGACCGGATGCTGGGCGGGTTGCACAAGTCCGATCTGCTGATCTTGGCCGGGCGCCCGTCGATGGGGAAAACCTCGCTTGCGACCAATATCGCCTATAACGTCGCCAAGGCCTATAAAAAGGGCAAGCTGGCAGATGGCTCCGAAGGGGCGGTGGACGGCGGCGTCGTCGGATTTTTCAGCCTTGAGATGAGCGCCGAACAACTGGCGGGCCGGATCCTCGCCGAAGCCTCGGAAATCTCCTCCCATAAAATCCGTCAGGGCGACATGGACGAAGTCGAATTTCGCCGTTTTGTCGACGCCGCCAAATCGCTGGAAGCCTGCCCGCTGTTCATTGATGACACCGCCGCGATCCCGATCAGCCAGCTGGCCGCCCGCGCCCGCCGTCTGAAACGCACCCACGGGCTGGACCTGCTGATCGTCGACTATTTGCAACTGGTGCGCGGCACCTCGGAAAACCGCGTGCAGGAAATCGGTGAAATCTCGATGGGCCTCAAGGCGATTGCCAAGGAATTGCAAATCCCTGTCATCGCCCTGTCACAGCTCTCGCGTCAGGTGGAATCGCGCGAAGACAAGCGCCCGCAACTGTCCGACCTGCGTGAATCGGGTTCTATCGAGCAGGACGCCGACGTGGTCATGTTCGTCTATCGTGGCGAATATTACAAAGAGCGGGAAAAACCCGCCGACCACGAGCTGGACAAGGTTGCCGTCTGGCAAGAGGAAATGGACCGCCTGCACGGCAAGGCCGAGGTGATCATCGGCAAGCAACGTCACGGCCCGATCGGCACCGTGGAATTGTCGTTCGAGGCGCAGTTCACCCGCTTTGGCAATCTGGTCAAACCCTGGCAGCAGGACAGTGGCAGCAGCAAATTCTGATCGCCGCATTGCATCTGGCGGGTTGCCCCCTAAACTGCGGATACCCTGCCGGAGAACCCCATGACAGACGACAACGATCCCCGCACCTCTGCCGCCCAGGAGCGCGGTGTGCGCTATGCCCGCGAGCTGGAAAACCACCTGTCGTGGCTGGATACGATCACCGGCACCGCGCTGGGAATTCTGGCCATCGCCTCGGGCATTTATACCTATCTTGGCGTGTCGTCCCTGCTAGATGACACCGGCGCGCTCAGCTTTTTTGCGGCGATGGCCTATTCGGTGGCCGTCTCGGTGGCGATCTTTGTTTTCTGGTCCTATCTCATGCGGCTTTTGCCCGCCGTGCGCACGGCGGGCGCGCGCGTTGGCCTGCTGGCCTCGATGCTGCTGGGCAGTTTCGCGATCATCGCCATGTCTTCGTGGCTGAACGCCGCCGCCCTGGCGGGCGCAGCTGCCGTCGAACAGCATCTGGCAAAAACCGTGCAGGATTATCAGGGCGCGCTGGAACGCGCCAATGCCGTGGCCATCGCCGCCCAAGGGCTGGAACGTGACGTGGCCCGTGTGCGTCAAAGCTTCGAAGACCTTGGCGAACAAGAGGCCACGGGGCAGTTGTCCGGCATTGCCGGTCAGGGCGCCGTGTTCCGGCTGCTGCGCCAGAAATCCGACGAACTGGCAGGCCTTGAGGCGCAGATCGCCAGCCAGCAACCGCTGGTCGACGCCGCCTTTGACGAAGGCAACGCGATCCTTAGCCGGATGCGCGCGCTGACGGTCGAGCCCGGCCCCGTTGACGCACGCTCGGTGCAGTTTTCCGAAGATGCGGTGCGGCTGGCCAATATCATCACGCAATTGCGCCAGTTGTCAGTGGCCCCGCTGGTCGGGCGCGCGGCCCAAGACCTGTCGGCCTCGGTCGTGCTGCCGGAACTGGATGGGCGCACGGATTCAACCCGTCAGGACCAGCAGGCCACGATCACGGCGGTGCTGACCGTGCTGGGCCAACGCGCCGATACCTTGCAGGTGGCCGTGCAGGGCGTTCTGGGCATGGCCCCACCCGCCGAGATTACCTACACGCCGATTTCGACCGCCGATGCGGTGATCAAATACGCCGAAAATTTTGTCCCCAGCTGGGCGGGGGCCATCGCGATTGACCTGCTGCCTGGCGTGCTGGTGTTTATCGTCATGGTCACCCAGGCCGCGATCCGCTCGGGCCGCGAAGGGGCGGCAAACGAAGACATGATGACGCTGGCCGAACTGCGCACCGCCATCGTCGCCCTGCGCGATGTCGAAGGCGTGCTGGAACGCCCGACAACACCGCCGGCCGATCAGCCCAAAGACACATGACCGCGCCGCCCGACCTGCCCCGTGACACACCGTTTCAGGCCAAACGGATCATTCAGGCCGTGCTGATCGTGCAATTGGGGATCGCGGCGATCCTGTTCAGCGCCGATTTGTTGCCCAGTCTTGCGACGCTGGTCGCACCTTCGGATGCGCCCGCCCTCACGCAACCGGCCAGCCCGGGCGATCAAACGCGGCGCTACAGCCCGCGCGATGTGCCCACCCGCGCGCCCAATCCCGACACCCGCCCGATTCCGGCGACAACGGACATGCCCAACCGGCTCGCGTTCGCGTTCACCACATGGGAGGATGCCCCCGCGCTGATCCTGACCGGCACAATCGAAACAGGTGACGCGGGCCGTTTTGCCGATGCCCTTGCCCTCAACCCTGCGCCGCAGGTCGTCTTTTTGAACAGTCCCGGCGGGTCGGTGATGGATGCACTGGCCATTGGCCGCACCCTGCGCGACCTTGGCGTCACGACGCGGCTGACACAAAGCGATATCTGCCTGTCCGCCTGCCCCTATATCTTTGCCGCAGGCACGCAGCGGATCGCCGATGATGACGCATGGCTGGGCGTGCATCAGCACTTCTTTGATGAAAACACCGTCCTGCCCGCCTTTCTTGCGGTCGAAAACATCCAGCGCGGTCAGGCCGAAGTCGTCGGCTATCTTGATGATATGGGCGTCGATCTGCGGATCATGCAACCGGCAATGGCCACCCCGCCGGATGAAATTTACCTGCTGACACCGCAGGAACGGATCGACTATCATCTGACCACGCCGCCGGACGAATAGGCAGCGCCGGCGCAAACGCGCGATCAGGGACAGGATAGGACCGGATGCACAGCACGACAGATTGGAACGAAACCTCCCTTCCTGCCCTTGGCATGGGTTGCTGGGCAATCGGCGGGCCGTTCTTTGCAGGCGATGATCCGGTTGGCTGGGGCGCGTCTGATGACGACACATCCCGCACCACGATCCACGCTGCCTATGATGCAGGGTTGCGGCTGTTTGATACCGCACAGGCCTACGGCACCGGCCATTCCGAGTCGCTGTTGGGCGAGGTTCTGGCCGACAAACCCGAGGCCCGTATCGTCACCAAGGTCGGCATCGGCATTGATCCGGCCACGCGCCAGATCACCGGTCTTGTGACGGATCCAGCCGCGATCCGCGCCGCATTCGAGGAATCGCGCAAACGCCTGCGCCGCGATGTGATCGACCTTGCGCTGGTGCACCCCAACGAATTTTCCGTGGCCGAGGCCGCGCCGGTCTTCGATGTTTTGGGCGATCTGCATGCGCGGGGCCAAATCCGCGCCTTCGGCTGGAGCACGGACTTCCCCGACAAGGCCCGCGCCTATGCAGACCGCGCGGGCTTTGGTGCCGTGGAATACGCGGCCAATGTGTTCTTTGCCGGTGAACAGATCAGCGCGGCTGTGGCACACATCAAGGCCACGGCCCTGATCCGGTCACCGTTGGCGATGGGCCTGCTGGGCGGGCGGATCACACCTGACACCGAAGTCCCCAAGGATGACGTGCGCGCCCGCGAAAACGACAACATGGATTGGTTCACCGGGCGGCGCATGACCCCGCATTACGCGCGCCGCCTTGATGCGATCCGGTCCTGCCTGACGGTGGGCGGGCGCACATTGGCACAGGGCGCTATCGGCTGGCTCTGGGCGCGGCACGCGGGGGCGATCCCGGTGCCGGGAATGCGAACGCCCCAGCAGGTGGCCGACCTATGCGGCGCGCTGTCGCTTGGCCCCCTGCCCGCAAACACAATGGCCGAGATCGAGCGCCTGATAGAGCGCCCGCCCGAAGGCCCACCGCGGCCGCGTTAGACCCGCGTCACCCTTTGCGCTTGACCTTGCCCGCCCGCCTGTCAAAACAACGCCCATGAGTACCGGGTTCCTTACTGTTGATGTTGACGCCCTCGTGGCGAACTGGCGCGCGCTTGACGCGATGTCGGATGTTGAAACCGCCGCCGTGGTCAAGGCCGATGGCTATGGCCTTGGGGCGGCGAAAATGGCGCGCGCGTTGGCCCGCGCCGGTGCCCGCAAGTTTTTCGTCGCCGTCGCAGAGGAAGGCGCGGTGGTGCGCCAAGCGCTCGGCCCCAATCCGGAAATCTGCGTGTTCAGTGGCCACATGCGCGGCGATACCGAAATGATCGCAGACCTGATGTTGACGCCGATGCTCAATACCGTCGGTCAGGTGACGCGCCATTTCGAAAGCCTGCCGGGCCATCCCTTCGGCATTCAACTAGACACCGGGATGAACCGGCTGGGCATGGAAATCGGCGAATGGGCCGCGATTGCCGAACTGGCGCTTGGTGCGGGGCCGATGCTGGTGATGTCGCATCTGGCCTGCGCTGATGAGCCCGATCATCCGATGAACGCACAGCAACTGGCGCAGTTCCACCTGATGACCGATGGCGTTTCCGTGCCGCGGTCGCTGGCGGCAACGGGTGGCATTTTGCTAGGGCCAGAGTATCACTTTGACCTCACCCGTCCCGGGGTTGGCCTTTATGGCGGGGCCCCCTTTGCGGATGCGCGCGCCGTGGCCCATCTTGACCTGCCCGTCGTGCAGATCCGCGATGTGGACGCGGGCGAAACCGTCGGCTATGGCAATGCATGGACCGCGCCGCGCGACAGCCGCATCGCGACCCTGTCCACGGGCTATGCGGACGGAATTTTGCGCGCCTTGTCAGACAATGTGACCCTGTGGCACGGCGATCAGCCCTGCCCGCTTGTGGGGCGTGTGTCGATGGACCTTCTGACCGTCGATGTGACCGACCTGAGCGAGGCACCGCAGGCCCTGTCACTGCTCAACGCGGCGCAAACCGTCGATGATCTGGCCGCCCTTGCAGGCACCATCGGCTATGAAATCCTGACCTCTCTGGGGCCGCGCTATACACGCCGCTACGCGGGCGGATGATGCGGTTTCTTGCCTCCCTCGGTGCGACCGTTCTGGCGATGCTTGCCGCCGTCGGGCGGTTGGTGATGTTCACCGCCCAAACCCTTAGCCATCTTGCACGCCCGCCGTTTTACCCGCGCGAATTTGGTCATGCCCTGCTGCAAATCGGCTATTTTTCCCTGCCTGTGGTGGGCCTGACGGCATTTTTCACAGGCGGCGCACTGGCCCTGCAAATCTACGCAGGTAGCGCGCGTTTTTCGGCCGAAGCCGTGGTACCCCAGATCGTTGCCATCGGCATGGTGCGCGAACTTGGCCCCGTGCTGGTCGGCCTGATGATCGCGGCGCGCGTGACCTCCTCGATCGCCGCCGAAATCGCCACCATGAAAGTGACCGAACAGATCGACGCCCTTGTCACCCTTTCCACCCATCCGATGAAATACCTGACCCTGCCCCGGGTGCTGGCCGCAACGCTGATGATGCCGGTGCTGGTGGGTGTCGGCGATGTGATCGGCATCTTTGGCGGCTATATCGTTGGCACCGAACGGCTGGGTTTTAACGCCGCCACCTACCTGCAAAACACCGCCGATTTTCTTGAGCTTCGCGATGTCGTGTCCTCGCTGGTCAAGGGGGCCGTGTTCGGCTTTATCGCCGCATTGATGGGTTGCTATTACGGCATGCAATCCCAACGGGGCGCGATGGGCGTGGGCCGCGCCACCAAAGGATCGGTCGTCGCCGCCGCCGTGCTGATCCTCGCCGCGAATTTCCTCCTGACAGAGGCGTTTTTCTCAGCATGATCCGCCTCACTGATGTTCATAAATCCTTTGACAGCAACCAGGTGCTGCGCGGCGTCAACCTGCATGTCCCCAAGGGGCAATCCATGGTGGTGATCGGCGGATCGGGCACCGGCAAATCCGTGCTGATCAAATCGGTGCTGGGGCTGGTGACCCCCGACAGCGGGACCATCGAAGTTGACGGGCAGGATGTGACCCGCGCCGACCGTGATGCCTTTCTCGCCCGTTTCGGGATGCTGTTTCAGGGTGCGGCTCTGTTTGACAGCCTGCCGGTCTGGCAAAATGTTGCCTTTCGCCTGCTGCGCGGCACGCTGAAACGCCCCTGGAGCGAGGCGCGCGAGATCGCCATCGACAAATTGCGTCGTGTCGGGCTTGACGCCGATGTGGCTGATCGCCTGCCCGCCGAGCTATCGGGGGGTATGCAGAAACGCGTCGGCCTTGCCCGCGCCATCGCCGCCCAGCCCGAGATCATCTTTTTCGATGAACCCACCACCGGCCTTGATCCGATCATGGCGGGCGTGATCAACGATCTGATCCGCGAGATCGTTACCGAAATGGGCGCCACCGCCGTCACCATCACCCATGACATGACTAGCGTGCGCGCAATTGCCGATCAGGTGGCGATGCTGCACGCAGGCAAGGTGCGATGGTGCGGCCCGATCAGCGATCTGGACGCCACCGACGACCCCTATGTGCAGCAATTCATCCACGGGCGCGCAGAAGGGCCAATTGCGGCGGTGCGCTAAGATCGCGCGGCCAGGCCCGTAGTGTCCGGCACATACCGGGCCAAGCCCGAATCAGCGGCGTTGCCAAATTGGCAACAATGACTGTGTAGACCCGGGGATTATCGTGCCAATCGGCCCTTTTACCCCCAAGACCATGTCAAAAATATGTGTCCGCACGCGCCAGACATGCCGCCACAAATCGCGCCCTCCGCCGCAACCGCGCGAAACCATGCCCATGCGTAAACCCCAATGAGATAAGCGGTTTTTCGCCGAAAACCGCCCGCCTGCGGTGGCCACATCCGCCCGGACCCGCGCCCCGCCGCGCAGGTATCAAAACCCAATTGCGCGCCCGCAGGCGATTTTCCCCTTTGGCGACATATGGTTAATCGCCTATCCTAAGGCTCACGTCATTGTCTGGGGGGACTGACCGGTGTCTTTACGATCTGCCTTGTTCGGCATTCAACGCGCGCTTCACGGGCTCGCATTGTTCAGCATCATCGCCTTGGCGCTGGTGGTGGTTGGCTACACGATGGCCTCTGCGCTTGGTCTGGCCCCGTGGCTGACCTTTCAAGCCCAGTTCGGCGCGTGGAATGTGCCAGCCGCCGGCCTGATCGCGCAGATCGCCCTGACCTTCCTTCTGGTCTCGCTGGTGTTCTTTATTCCCAGCTCGCGTCGTATCCTCGCGCTCGAGCGGACCCACCGCGATTTCAATCTCTCGATGGATGATGTGGCGCGCGCCTATCACCTGTGCCACACGGCGGATCGCGCGGGCGTGTTTACACTCAGTTCCGAATTTGACGCGGTGCGCGAACGGCTTGCCTACCTGCGCGACCACCCCGAACTTGGCAGCCTTGAAAACGAGGTCCTTGAACTGGCCGCGCAAATGAGCAAGCAATCACGCCATCTGGCCGATATCTACTCTGACGAAAAGGTCGCCCGCGCCAAGACCTTCCTGCGCCAACGTCAGGAAGAAGCGGAAAACCAGCAGCAAAAGATCGTCGAAGCCCTGCACGCCTGCCGCGAAATCCGCAAGTGGTCGCAGCAGGTCGAACTGGAAGAAAGCGTTGTCGCCAGCCAGTTATCGCAACTCGAAGAACAGCTCGCGGCCACCCTGCCCGCCCTTGGCTACACTCTTGGCCGTGACAGCGCCAATGTCGTACCGCTGGGCGAACGCCCCGCCGCCGAGTAACCCTTGCGCACCGCCGCGAAGGCCGCCACACAGGCATCATGATGACCGCGCTGCGCTATCTCAACCTGTCCCTCCTGGTCCTGTTCCCGATCGCGTGGTTCGCACCCTTGTTGCGCGCTGGCTTGCTGCCATTGTTCGGCCTGTCGGAAATCAGCGTCATCTCGGGGCTGCAATCCCTGTGGGAAAGCGATGTGGCCCTGGCCCTGCTGGTCACCGCATTCGCGCTCTTTGCGCCCTACCTCAAAACCATCGGCCTGGCGCTGGTCCATTTCGGCCTGTTGCGGCGCAAGGTGCTGCCGGTCCTGTCCTATATGGGCAAACTCGCGATGGCCGATATCTTTTTGATCGCGCTCTATATTGTCGTGGTCAAGGGCGTGGGCTGGGCCAAGGTCGAAGTGGCATGGGGGCTGTATCTGTTCACCGCCTGCATCCTTGCCAGCATCGCCATTTCAACGCTGACCATGCGCGCGCTGCGCAAATAATCTTCATCTTGGCAAAATAACTCCCGCCGGAGGCATCCCGCCCTTGCCTCGCGCGCAGCCTTGGGACAAAAGTAGAACATGGCAAAAGAACCTGCATTCACCTGCGCCAAATGCGCGGCAAGTTTCACCAAATGGTCCGGGCGCTGCGAAAGCTGCGGCGCGTGGAATTCCATCGAAGAATCCCAGCCCCTGTCCGCAGCCGGCCCTGCCAAGAAAACCCTGGGCGGCAAGCGTGGCACAACGATCAAACTGACCGATCTTGCCACGCAAGAGGCCGAACCGCCCCGCACCATGTCGGGCGTCGATGAACTTGACCGCGTGCTGGGCGGTGGCTTGGTGCCCGCAAGCGCCCTGCTGGTGGGCGGCGATCCGGGGATCGGCAAATCCACCCTGTTGTTGCAGGCGGCGGCACGGTTCGCGCGCAACGGTCTGCGGGTGATCTATATCTCGGGCGAAGAATCGGCGGCGCAAGTGCAGATGCGGGCGCGTCGTCTGGGGTTGACCGAAAGCCCTGTCATGCTCGCATCCGAAACCAACCTGCGCGATATCCTCACCACGCTGGAAACCGAAAAGCCCGATCTGGCGATCATCGATTCGATCCAGACCATGTGGGCCGATAACGTCGAAAGCGCGCCGGGCTCTGTCAGTCAGGTGCGCGCCTCGGCCCATGAACTTACGACCTTCGCCAAACGCAAGGGGATCGCCGTGGTCATGGTCGGCCATGTCACCAAGGAAGGTGCAATTGCCGGGCCGCGCGTGGTCGAACATATGGTCGATACCGTGCTTTATTTCGAGGGCGAGCGCGGCCACCAGTTCCGCATCCTGCGATCCGTCAAGAACCGCTTTGGCCCGGCCGACGAAATCGGCGTCTTTGAAATGACTGGCAAGGGTCTGGCCGAGGTCAAGAACCCCTCTGCCCTGTTCTTGTCCGAACGCGGCAAACCGGCCCCCGGATCGGTGGTTTTTGCCGGGATCGAGGGGTCGCGGCCTGTCTTGTGCGAATTTCAGGCGCTGGTCGCCCCCTCGCCCCATTCGCAACCCCGGCGCACGGTTGTCGGCTGGGACGGCGGGCGGCTGGCGATGATATTGGCAGTGCTCGAGGCGCGCTGCGGCGTGCCCTTCACCGGATTGGACGTCTATCTGAACGTCGCGGGGGGCTTGCGCGTGAGTGAACCTGCAGCCGATCTGGCGGTGGCCGCGGCGTTGATTTCTGCGCGGGAAGACGCCGCTTTGCCGCCAGACTGTGTTGTTTTTGGCGAAATTAGCCTCTCAGGGGCACTTCGTCCGGTGTCACAGACCGAAAATAGATTGAAAGAGGCGCAAAAACTTGGTTTTACCCAAGCCATCACCCCGTCGCAAAAGAAACGCAGCGGGGACGCGGGCCTGACCCTTCGCTCGATGGAGGATCTGCCCGCATTCGTGGAACAGATTTTTGGCGAACGCTAACGCCGCGCAAGGAAAGACATATGGATAGCTTCACCCTCATTGACGGCGTCGTTGCCATAATCATCGTCCTTTCCGCGCTTCTGGCCTATTCGCGCGGGTTCGTGCGCGAAGCGATGGCGATTGCCGGCTGGATCGGGGCGACCATCCTAGCCTTCATCTTTGCCGATCAGGTGCAGCCGCTGATCCGGCAAATTCCCGTCGTGGGCGATTTTATCGGTGACAGTTGCGAGCTCAGCATCATTGCCGCCTTTGCCGCCGTCTTTGCTGTGGCGCTGGTGGTCTTTTCGATCTTTACGCCGCTATTTTCGAGCCTTGTGCAACGCTCGGCCCTGGGTGGCCTTGATCAGGGTGTCGGATTTCTGTTCGGTGTGTTGCGCGGTGTTCTTCTCGTTGCGGTCGCCTTCTTTGTCTATGAAACGGTCCTGACAGCCCAGGACATCGCAATGGTCGAGGATAGCCGCGCCAAGGCCGTATTTGCCCGCATGACCGGCCAGATCGGCGACCGCGACCCCGAAGCCGCCCTTGGCTGGATCACCACCCAATACGAACAACTGGTCGGCGGCTGCGGCGCGGCTCAGTAATTGACAGGGTCGCACGGATCGGCGGGTGACATAGCCCCGCCAACCGACTAAGACGGACCAAGCGAAACCCTCGGATTCGGAGCTGCCCTCCCGTGCCAAGTGACCATGACGCGCTGCAAATGCCCCCGCCCATCCTTTTGATGACGACAAACTGAAAGAGGAATGCGGCGTGTTCGGCGTTGTCGGCGTGGCGGATGCCGCCAATTTTGTCGCCCTTGGCCTGCACGCCCTGCAACATCGCGGGCAAGAGGCCGGCGGGATCGTGTCGCACGACCCCGAGGCCGGATTTTCCCAGGCGCGCCGTTTCGGCTATGTGCGCGACAACTTTACCAGCCAGAAACTGATGGAAACCCTGCCCGGCGAAATCGCCATCGGCCATGTGCGCTATTCCACCGCCGGATCAAAGGGCCCGACCGCAATCCGCGATGTGCAGCCCTTTTTTGGCGAATTTTCGATGGGTGGGGCGGCGATTGCCCATAACGGCAATATCACCAATGCGGTCGCCCTGCGCCGCGAGTTGATCGAGCGTGGATCGATCTTTCAATCCTCCAGCGACAGCGAATGTATCATTCACCTGATGGCCCGTTCCATGGGGCGCCAGATTCCCGACCGCATGGAAGAAGCCCTGCGCAAGGTCGAAGGCGCATTTTCCGTGGTCGCCATGACCCGCACCAAACTGATCGGCTGCCGCGATCCCTTGGGCGTGCGCCCGCTGGTGCTTGGCCGCATCGGTGACGGCTGGGCGCTGTCGTCGGAAACCTGCGCGCTGGATATCATCGGTGCCGAGTTCGAGCGCGAAATCAAGCCGGGCGAAATGGTGGTCATCACCGCCAAGGGCGTCGAAAGCCACTTTCCCTTTCGCCCTGCCAAGCCACGCTTTTGCATCTTTGAACACGTCTATTTCAGCCGCCCCGACAGCATCCTTGGCGGGCGTTCGGTCTATGAAACCCGCGAGGCGATCGGCCGCGAACTGGCCAAGGAATCACCGGTTGACGCCGATCTGGTCTGCCCGGTTCCCGACAGTGGCACCCCCGCCGCCATCGGCTATTCGCTGCAAAGCGGCATTCCCTATGCGATGGGCATCATCCGCAACCAATATATGGGCCGGACGTTTATCGAACCGACCGAACAGATCCGTAACATGGGTGTGCGTCTGAAACTCAACGTCAACCGCGCGCTGATCAAGGGCAAGCGGGTGATCCTTGTGGATGACAGCGTCGTGCGCGGCACCACCAGCCGCAAGATCAAGGAAATGATCCTGGATGCAGGGGCCGCCGAAGTGCATTTCCGGATCGCCAGTCCACCCACCGCATGGCCTTGTTTTTATGGTGTCGACACGCCGCAGCGCGAAAAATTGCTGGCCGCCACCATGTCCGAGGACGAGATGCGCGACCACCTGCAGGTCGATAGCCTCAAATTCATCAGCCTTGACGGGCTTTATCGCGCCGTGGGCGAGGCAAAGGGCCGCGACCCGAACCAGCCGCAATACTGCGACGCCTGCTTTAGCGGGGAATATCCCGTGGCACCCACCGACATGCTGGAAGCCGGGTTCCAGATGAAAACCGCCGCCGAATAGGCGCGCTTTCGCCGATTTTACACGCCGCACCGCGCCATGCTTGCTGCGGTGCAGCATTCCTGACATTTGCCCGCCTTCTTTGAAGGATGGACCGATGTCGAACGATACCCCTGCCAACGTCGCAGCACTTGCCCACGCGGACGCCCCGATCCCGCTTGACCGCGCTGTGCTGATTGGCACGGTGCTGCGCGCGGATGGGCCGTTGGCGCTGATCCGGCTTGCCAATGGCAACGTGCGTCGGTTGACCTTGGGCGACCGGATGAACGGTGGGGAAATCGTCGCGATCGACGAAACCCGGGTCATTTTCGCGCGCAGGGCCGAAAGCTGGTCGCTTGAACTTCCGGGTGCCTAGACGGGGTTGCCGCCCTGCGCGCGGCGTCCTATTCATCTGCCATGTTTCGCAAGTCAAAACCCGCCCCCACACCGACCCGCATCTTTGTGCTATGCACGGGGCGGTGCGGCTCGATGACACTGTCACGCGCAACCGCACATCTGGATAACTACACCTCGGATCACGAGGCGATGACACATCGCACGGGGCCGGACCGGTTCAACATCCCCGAACACCATATCGAAATCGACAACCGCCTTGCCTGGTTGCTGGGCCGGCTGGAACGGGAATGGGGCGATAATGCCGCCTATATCCACCTGACCCGCGCGCCCGAAGCCACCGCGCAAAGTTTCGCCAAACGGGCCAATCAGGGCATCCTCAAGGCCTATCGCAACGATATCCTTGCCCGCTCCAAACAGCGCGCACCAAAGACCAAACTGATCGAATACTGCCGCGACTATGTGGATACGGTAACGCAGAACATTGACCTGTTCCTGCGCGACAAGACCCACAAAATGGACATGACGCTGGAAAACATCGGCCCTGATTTTGACCGGATGTGCAACTGGATCGGCGCAACCGGCGATCTGGAGGCCGCGCGCGCCGAACTGCACGTGCAACATAACGCAACCCTGCCCAGCAAACCCCGTAAACCCGCCAAAAAGGGACTCTTATGAAAACCGCATTAATCACCGGCGCATCGCGTGGCCTTGGCGCGGCGCTCGCGCTGGCGCTGGCCCCGACCCATCACATCATCGCCGTGGGCCGCACCACCGGCGCACTTGAAGAACTCGACGACCGGATCAAGGAGGCAGGCGGGCAATCCACGCTTGCGCCGATGGATATTTCCACGGATGCGGCCATGCAGCAGCTTTGCCGTTCGATCTATGATCGTTGGGGCAGCCTTGATCTCTGGGTGCACACGGCGATCCACGGCGCGCCCCTGTCGCCCGCATCCCATATCGCCGAAAAAGACTTTGAAAAAAGCGTGGCGATCAACCTCACGGCCACATCGCGGCTGATTTCCTATGTCACGCCCTTGCTGGGCGAAACGGGCCGTGCGGTGTTCTTTGACGATCCGCACGCGGGCCAGCCGTTCTTTGGCAGCTACGGCACAACCAAGGGCGCGCAGATTGCGCTGGCCCGGTCCTGGCAGGCTGAATCAGTGAAAACCGGCCCCGATGTGCGCATTCTGTCACCCAAGCCCATGCCCACCGGCACCCGTGCGCGGTTTTATCCGGGCGAGGATCGCGCGCCGCTGTCCGATATCCATACCGAGGCCGCGCGCCTGTTGCCCGAAATCCTTGACCCGGCCTGAGTCCCACAGGCCACGCTTTGGGGCGCAAGTGCGGTGCAGGCGCGCGATTGCTTGCCGCCCTGCGCGCCCTCGCTTAGGTAGGGGGAAAGGGGCAACACCATGCGTATTCTTGTGACAAATGACGACGGGATCAATGCCCCCGGCCTGATCGTGCTCGAGGCCATCGCCCGCGAGATTGCCGGCGCGAATGGCGAGGTTTGGGTCGTCGCCCCCGCCTTTGAGCAAAGCGGCGTAGGCCATTGCATCAGCTATACTCACCCGATGATGATCGCCGAACTGTCCGATAAGCGGTTTGCCGCCGAAGGATCGCCCGCCGATTGCGTGCTGGCCGGGCTTTATGACGTGATGTCTGACGGAGCGCCCGATCTGGTCCTGTCGGGCGTCAACCGCGGCAATAACGCCGCCGAAAACACGCTTTATTCCGGCACGATCGGGGCCGCGATCGAGGCGGCCCTGCAAGGCCTGCCCGCCATCGCGCTGTCGCAGTTTTTCGGGCCTGACAACGCCAGCCTTGATGATCCCTTCGAGGCGGCGGTGCAGCACGGGACAGCCACCGTGCGCGCCCTGCTGGATCATGGCATCTGGGACGGCGAGGATTACCGCCTGTTCTACAACGTCAACTTTCCACCCGTGCCTGCGGCGGCCGTAAAGGGGCGCGCGATCACCACCCAAGGGTATCGCAAAGACACCTTTTTCAGCGTTGAACCACACCACGCGCCCTCGGGGCGCAAGTTCCTGTGGGTCAAGGGTGGCCCGCAACATATCCCGACCGCGCAAGGCACCGACAGCGCCGCATGTCTGGACGGATATATCGCCATAACCCCAATGCGCGCTGATCTTACGGCCCATGACACCATCACAACCCTGCAGGAGCGACTGGGGTGAGCCATACCGCCGAAAGCAAAATGCAGTTCCTGTTCAAGCTGCGCTCCAAGGGCGTCACCGACAAGCGCACCCTGACGGCGATGGAAAAGACCGACCGCGCGCTGTTCGTGCGCGGCCACTTCGCCAAACGCGCCTACGAGGACATGCCCCTGCCGATTGCCTGCGGCCAAACGATCAGCCAGCCGTCGGTTGTTGGGCTGATGACGCAGGCGCTGAACGTGCAGCCGCGTGACAAGGTTCTCGAGGTTGGCACCGGGTCAGGCTATCAGGCGATGATCCTGTCCCACCTTGCGCGCCGCGTCTACACGGTCGACCGCTACAAGCGTCTGGTGAATGACGCGCGCGCCATTTTCGACGCAGCCGATATCACCAATATCACCGCCTTTACCGCCGATGGCAGCTTTGGTCTGCCCGATCAGGCCCCCTTTGACCGCATCCTTGTAACGGCCGCCGCCGAAGACCCGCCCGGCCCCCTCTTGGCGCAACTGCGGATCGGGGGTATCATGGTTTTACCCGTCGGCCAGTCTGACGCGGTCCAAAGCCTGATCCGTGTGACACGCACGGACTCGGGCTATGAGTATGACGAATTGCGACCCGTTCGGTTCGTGCCCCTGCTGGAAGGCATCGGGCAGGATTGACGGCTTAGAAAAACGACGGCCCATAAAGGTCGCGTAGATGAGGATAGCAGAACATGGCGACATTCACGCCCCGCCCCATAACGTCCAAGGCCAAGCTGATGCTGGCTGGCAGTGCAGCGCTCTTTATTGCCGCCTGCGACGCCAATGGTAATTTCGACATCGACCTGCGCGATCTTGGGGGTGGCGGGCTTGATACCTCGGCCGCGGCGCAAAATATCGCTGCGCGCCCACGCCCGGATGATCGTGGCGTGATTTCTTATCCGAATTATCAGGTGGTTGTGGCCGAACGCGGCGAGACCGCGCGCATGGTCGCGGCCCGCCTTGGGCTGAACGCCGAAGAGCTGGCGCGCTATAACGGGATCAACCCCGATGTGCCGCTGCGCCGCGATGAAATCATCGCCCTGCCGAACCGGGTCGCCGAACCCTCGCCCGCAACAGGTGCGATCAGCTCCGGCCCGATTCAACCTTCCACGATTGATGTGACAACCCTCGCGGGGGCGGCGATTGACCGTGCTGGTCCGCAACAGCCCGTGGCCCAGCCTGAAACACCCGCCGCCGCCCAAACCGGCAGCGAACCGATCCGCCACCGCGTCGCGCGCGGCGAAACCGTCTACTCCATCGCCCGCCTTTATGATGTGCCGGTGCGCAGCCTGTCGGAATGGAACGGACTCGGCGCTGATCTGACCCTGCGCGAAGGCCAGTTCGTGCTGATCCCCGTTGCAGGCGCGACGCCCCCCGCCACCGCGCAGGTCGTTGAACAACCGGGCACGGGCAGCGCAACACCCGTGCCGCCAAGCGCCGCCGATCCCCTGCCCGAAGATGATACCGCCGTGGCAGCCGCACCCGTGGTGGCCCCACCCGCGCCCGATCTGGGCGAGCGCACGGCGACACCTGCGACCAGCGCGCCGTTTATCTACCCCGTGCAGGGCAGCATCATCCGTGAATACGCCAATGGCCGTAACGAAGGGATCGACATCGGCGCGCCCGCCGGCACCGCCGTCAAGGCCGCCGCCGCAGGCACCGTCGCCGCAGTGACGACCGACACCAACGGCATCGCCATCGTCGTGATCAAACACACCGGCAGCATCCTGACAGTTTACACCAACCTTGATGGGCTGCGCGTGTCCAAGGACGACAGCGTCAGTCAGGGGCAAACCATCGCCACCGTGCGCGACGGCACCCCCAGCTTCTTGCATTTTGAAGTGCGTGACGGGTTGGAAAGCGTCGATCCGATGGATTATCTGCCTTAAATCCTGACGCCCTGACGCCCCGCCAGATCAATGAAATACTGCCAGGCCACGCGCCCCGACCGGGACCCGCGCGTGGCCTGCCATTCAATTGCCTCGGCGCGCAGGGTTTCATCCGTAATTTCAACGCCGTAGGCATCGCAATACCCACGGATCATCGCCAGATATTCATCCTGATCGCAGGGGTGAAAACCAAGCCACAGACCAAACCTGTCTGACAGCGAAACCTTCTCCTCCACGGCCTCGGACGGGCTGATCGCGGTCGAGCGTTCGTTTTCAATCATGTCGCGCGGCATCAGGTGGCGGCGGTTCGATGTGGCATAGAGCACGACATTCTCGGGCCGCCCCTCAATCCCGCCATCCAGTACAGCCTTGAGCGATTTATAATGCGCATCGTCATGGCCAAATGACAGATCATCGCAAAACATGATGAACCGTTCACTGCGGCCGCGCAGAAGGGCCAGACAGCGGCCGATACTGGGCAGGTCTTCGCGCTGCACCTCGACGATTTTCAACTGCTCATGTTTTGGATAAAGTGCGCCATGTATCGCCTTGACAAGGCTTGATTTTCCCATGCCGCGTGCGCCCCATAACAGGGCATTGTTGGCGGGTAATCCACCGGCAAACTGCACCGTGTTTTCCAGTAGGGTATCGCGTGCGCGGTTCACCCCCACCAACAGCGACAGGTCCACGCGGTTAACCTGCTGCACGGGTTCCAGACGATCAGGATCGGTATGCCAGACAAAGGCGGGGGCCGCAGCGAAATCAGGGGCATCAAGCGGTGCAGGCGCCATGCGATCCAGCGCATTGGCGATGCGGCGCAAGACCGATTTGCTCACGGCTCCGGCTCCTCTTGCAGCTCCTCGTCGTCGTCATAGTCATCAAACAGGCTCTCGCCTTCACCAATCACACCCTCCTCGCGGGCGCGCTTATCCTTGCCACGCTCGACATAGGCGACCAGATGGATCGAAATCTCGTAAAGCCCGAAAACCACCACGAACAGGATCAACTGCGTGGTGACATCGGGGGGCGTCACCAAAGCGGCGACCACAAGAATGCCAACGACGGCGTATTTGCGGGTGCGCCGCAACCCGCGCGAGGAGGCTAATCCAGCCTTGCCCATCAGCGTCAGCAGCACCGGAAGCTGAAAGCACAAGCCAAAGGCAACGATCATTTTCAGTGTAATATCAAGGCTTTCATTGACCTTGCCATTAAAAACGATGTCAATCCCGCCTTCACGCGCGAGGCTTGGATCCTCGCCCGCAAGCATGGCCGACACAAAGGACGGCAAATCGGCAAAGCCAAGGAAAAACGCCATCGCCAGCGGTATCACCACGTAATGGGCAAAGGCCGCACCAAGCAGGAACAAAACGGGCGATGCGATGATAAATGGCAGGAACGCGGACTTTTCATTGCGATACAGGCCGGGCGCCACAAAGCGCCACATCTGATGCGCCAGCACAGGAAACGACAGCATCAAACCGCCAACCATCGAAATGCGGATCAGCGTAAAGAAATACTCCTGCGGGGCAGTGTATTGCATCACAGGATTGGGATTTCCAAGACTGCGCATGGTCTTTTCGATGGGCATCAACAGAAAGTCGAGGATAATCCCGCCAAAGCTGAAAGCCACGATCATGGCGATAAAAAACGCCAGTGCGCAGCGCATCAAACGCGTGCGCAGTTCCGCCAGATGTTCGATCAGCGGAGCGCTGGAGTCTTCGATCTCGTCCGTCGCGCTCATACGTCACCTTTGGGGGCTGCGTGCTTTTTGGCAGGTTTCTTGGCCGCAGGTTTTTTGGCCGCAGCCTTGGCGGCTGGCTTCTTGGCGGCAGGTTTTGCAGCGGGCTTCTTCGCAGCAGCCTTGGCGGCGGGCTTCTTGGCGGCAGGCTTCTTGGCTACAGGCTTGGCTGTTTCAGCGGCCGCCGCGTCGGCCTCGGCTGCTTCGCGCGCCTTGCGATCTGTGGCGGCTTTGGCAGTGGCCTCGCTGATCTTGGCGCGGGCTTCTTCGCGTTCCTTGGACAGGGCCGTTGTTGCCGGCCCCATGCCGCTGGCTTCACGGATTTTGTCGACACCAAATTTCTTGGGGTTGGCGGCTGCATTCAGGGTTTTCTGAATTTCGCTGACGCCTGCCTGATCGGCGGCGGCGTTCATGGCGCTGGAAAACTCGCGCGCCATGCCCTTGGCCTTGCCCACGAACTGCCCGACCGTCTTGAACAGCACGGGCAAATCCTTGGGGCCGACCACGATCAGCGCCACGATGCCGACCACCATTAATTCGCTCCAGCCAAGGCCGAACATAGGCGTTCCCTTTTGCTTAGATCACAGGCGCTCAGGCCTCGTCTTTTTCTTCTTCCGGGGTGACGTCGCGCGCGGCGTCTGCCTGCTCTTCGATCTCTTTTGTGGAATCATCCACGCCCTTCTTGAAGGCGGTGATACCTTTGCCCACTTCGCCCATAAGCGAAGAAATCTTGCCGCGCCCAAACAGCACCAGCACGACAACTGCGATCAAAAGGAGGCCCGGAAGGCCAATATTGTTAAGCATGTGAAACTCTCCCGTAGGGGGCGGAATGTCCGGCCCAAGTCTAAGTCAGTCACGTAGATAGGCGCTGCGGCGCGGCAATGGAAGCCCGAAAACGCCCCGCAAACCCCTTTTTTGCAAGGGTTTGCCAGAATTAGTGACAAAAACTTGTCAACTGTCAGTTTTCTGTCAAAACTTCCCCAAAGGAGACAACCCATGCGCCGCGCCGACCGACTCATGCAAATCGTGCAGCTTTTGCGTGATGGTGACCTGCACCGCGCCGGCGACATCGCCCGCGCTACGGGCGTGTCCCTGCGCACGATTTATCGTGATATGGAAACACTGGCCGCCTCGGGCGTGCCGATCGAAGGGGAACGTGGCACCGGCTATCGCGTGACCGCCGCCATCACCCTGCCCCCGCTGAACCTGACAATGGCCGAGGTCGAGGCGCTGCATCTGGCCATTGCCGCCCTTGGACAGGCCAGTGATCCGGACCTGCGCAGCGCCGGGCAAAGCCTGTCCGGCAAGATCGGGGCGGTGCTGCCCGAGGACCGCAGCAAGGCACCCGCCAGCTTTGGCTTTGCGGTCTACCCGTTTGCCGACGCCGCGCGCGGGTTCCGGCACCTGCCGATCATGCGCCAGGCAATCCGGTCGCGCCAGAAACTGGCGATCACCCATGATGGCACGGACCGCACCGTGCGCCCGCTCAAGCTGGATTACTGGGGGCGGTTGTGGACCTGCGTGGTCTGGTGCGAAACCACCAAGGGATTTGCCGACCTGCGCATCGACCAGATCAGCGCCCTGCGTGTCCTGCCCAGCCTGTTCGTCAACGAGACCGGCAAATCACTGGCCGATTACGACGGTTAGGACTTGGGAAAGACAAAACAGCGGTCCCGCCGGATCATGATCCACAGCGGGGTGCCGACCTGCGGCAAAAACACCGACGGCACCACCGCCTTGAGCCGCGACCCGTCGTAATCCATCCGAAATTCCACCAGGCTTTCGCTGCCCATAAAACGCGCGCGTTCGACAATGCCACGCGCCGGTGTGCCTTCGGCGATGGTCGGATTGGGGCCACGCCCGTCACGGTCAAAGTCGATTTTCAAGTGCTGCGGTCGGGTGACAATATCCACCGCCGTATCATCAGCCACACCGGGCGCAAGAAACTGGCCAAACGGCGTCTGGATCAACGCTCCGTGAACAACGCCTGATATCACATTGATATCGCTGAAAAATGCTGCCGCCTGCTTGTCGGTCGGCGTGTTGTAGATATTATAGGGCGCGCCCTGTTGCACGATCTTGCCATCCCGCATCAGCGCAATTTCGTCGGCCATGCGCATGGCTTCGCCCGGTTCATGGGTAACCAGCAGCACGGCGGTGCCTTCGTCTTTCAGCACCTCAAGCGTTTCATCGCGGATATCATCGCGCAGACGGTCATCAAGACCACTGAACGGCTCGTCCATCAGCATGATACGGGGGCGCGGGGCCAGCGCACGGGCCAGCGCGACACGCTGCTGCTCGCCCCCCGAAAGCTGGTGCGGATAGGCATTCATATGTCGCGTCATCCCCACACGATCCAGTAGCGCCGCGACCCGTGCCTGCGTTTCGGCGCGCGGGCCGTGCAGGCCAAACGCCACGTTGCGGGCCAC
Source organism: Octadecabacter sp. SW4 (assembly GCF_008065155.1). Classification (NCBI taxonomy): domain Bacteria; kingdom Pseudomonadati; phylum Pseudomonadota; class Alphaproteobacteria; order Rhodobacterales; family Roseobacteraceae; genus Octadecabacter; species Octadecabacter sp. SW4. The sequence continues at coordinate 1,982,352 of NZ_CP042819.1, forward strand.
ATCAAGATGTGGAAACAGCGCGAAATCCTGAAACATCAACCCGATCGAGCGCGCTTCGGGCGGGACACGGAACACCGTGTCACATACCAGCTTGCCATCGACGTAAATCGCGCCGCTGTCCTGCATTTCCACGCCCGCGATCATCCGCAGGGTCGTGGATTTGCCGCATCCCGAAGGGCCCAGCAAACAGGTCACCTGCCCCGGCATCACCGACAGCGACACATCATCGACCACCGCGCGCCCGTCAAAGCTGCGCCGCAGGTTGGTGATTTGCAATCTGGGGGTCTGGGTCACACTGCCGCCTAATTCCGAGTGATCTTATCGGGTATCACGGGGCGTGGTATCAACCCACGCCCCCCAAGGCAAGCCAAACGCCAAGGTCACAGCGTGGCATTCACCGCGCCACCATCAAGCAATATATTCTGCCCGACGATGAATCCCGCGTGCTGCGAACACAAGAACGCACACATCGCGCCAAACTCATCGGCCGTGCCATAGCGGCGCGCGGGGATCGTTGCCTGACGCTGCGCGCGGGCCTCGTCCATCGAAATGCCCTGCTGCGTGCTGACCCCTGTATCAAGGCTGATCGCGCGGTCCGTTGCATGAATCCCCGGCAGCATGTTGTTGATCGTCACGCCATCGGGCGCCACCTGCCGCGAGGTGCCCGCCACATAGCCCGTCAGCCCCGCACGCGCGGCATTGGACAGGCCCAGCACAGCTATGGGCGATTTCACCGACTGCGAGGTGATATTCACCACACGGCCCCAGCCCTTTTTCTGCATTCCAGGCAACAGCGCCTTCATCAGCGCGATCGGGGCCAGCATATTGGCATCCAGTGCGGCGATAAAATCATCGCGGTCCCAATCCGACCACATCCCCGGCGGTGGCCCGCCTGCATTTGTCACCAGGATATCAACGCCCTGCGCGGCCTTGATCACATCGGCCTGCCCCGCAGCACCGGCGATATCCGCCGCGACCGTGACCACATCAACGCCGAAATCCGCACGGATCGCAGCGGCCGCAGCCTCCAGCGCATCCGCGCCGCGTGCGTTCATCACCAGATCGACGCCCGCAGCGGCCAGCGCGCGCGCGCAGCCCAGCCCCAGCCCCTTGGACGATGCACAGACCAGCGCGCGTTTACCCTTAATCCCAAGATCCATGTTAACCCCTTTCCGATTGCTTTGATCCTGCCTAAGTCGCGCCCGCGGATTTTGCAACAACGCCGCGAACTGGTCGGGGATTTGACGCCATTGCGCCGCATTTCTTTTTTAGGTTAGGCCGTGACAAGGTTTGACCCAAGTGAGTGTCCCAATGGCCAACGCCACCCCGTCCGCGCCCCAGTCGTTGCAGGTCTACCCCGCAGCGCAGTTTCGCGTGACCGATGGTGTAGCCGAAGGCGACCCGATCACATTCGCCGACGATCTGGTGATGGACGATCTTTATCAATTGGTAGACGGTGCCCGCCGCGCTCCGCTCATCGTCACCATGACTGATGCGCCGACCCATTTCATCCTGCACCCGGACACGCCGCATGGCGCGGTCGGCAATGACTTCTATCTTGATTGCTGCGTGACCCTCATGGCCCCCGACAGCACCACAATCGAAGCGTTGATTTTTGTCGAGGTCGAAGATGGCGAGGTCGCCGAGAGCTATTTCCTGCCGCTTGCGACGCTGGCACCGGGCACCGATTACCGGCTTGTGGGCGTGGACCGCCACGCCGCCACCAGCCGCTTTGCCGAAGTGGCCTGCGTGTCCTTCACGCGCGGCACCCGGATCACCCTTGCCTCGGGCGAACAGCGCCCGGTCGAGGATTTGCAAGTCGGCGACCGTGTTCTGACCCGTGACGATGGCCCGCAAGATGTGCGCTGGATCGGCCAGACCACCCTGCGCGCCGTGGGTGCATTTGCCCCCGTGGTGATCCGCAAGGATACGCTTTTCAACGCCCATGATCTGGTGCTCAGCCCCGATCACCGCATTTTCGTCTATCAACGCGAAGATGCGCTTGGCGCTGGCCGCGCCGAAGTGCTGATCAAGGTCCGTCACCTGATCAATGGCGACACGGTATTCCAGCGCGATGGCGGCTTTGTCGATTATTTCCAACTGCTGTTTGACGACCACCAGATCGTCTATGCCGAAGGGATCGCGGCTGAATCCCTGTTGATTGATCCGCGCACCCGCGGCGCCCTGCCCGAAGGTGCGCCAAACGACAGCCACCGCGACCGCCAGCACAACGACTACGAAGTCACCGAAAGCCTGCTGTCGGCACGCGATGCCGTGGCCCTGCTGCGGCGCGCCTCAAGCAGCTAGGCACGCCCTCAAAGGCGCGTGGCACCTTGCCCCTGTCACAGCGCACAGCTATAGCCGCGCCATGACAAATCGCCCCGCCCTTCCCGCCGAAATTGCCCGCCGCCGGACCTTTGCGATCATCTCGCACCCGGATGCCGGCAAAACGACGTTGACTGAAAAGTTCCTGCTTTATGGGGGCGCGATCCAGATGGCGGGCCAGGTGCGCGCCAAGGGCGAGGCACGGCGCACCCGGTCCGACTTCATGCAAATGGAAAAGGACCGCGGGATTTCCGTGTCGGCTTCGGCAATGTCGTTTGATTTCAAGACCTTCCGGTTCAATCTGGTGGATACTCCCGGGCACTCGGACTTTTCCGAGGACACCTATCGTACACTCACGGCCGTCGATGCGGCCGTCATGGTGATTGACGGCGCCAAGGGCGTAGAAAGCCAGACCCAAAAGCTGTTCGAGGTCTGCCGATTGCGCGATCTGCCGATCCTGACCTTTTGCAACAAGATGGACCGTGAAAGCCGAGATACGTTTGATATCATTGACGAAATTCAGGAAAATCTGGCGATTGACGTAACCCCAGCATCCTGGCCCATCGGTGTCGGGCGCGAATTTATCGGCTGTTACGACATCTTGCAGGACAAGCTGCACCTGATGGACCGGGCTGATCGCAACAAGGTGGCGGAATCGGTCGAAATCAACGGGCTGGACGATCCGAAACTGGCCGAGTTGGTGCCGGCGCATCTGCTGGAAAAGTTCCTTGAAGAGATCGAGATGGCACGCGAATTGCTGCCGCCCCTTGACCCTACAGCGCTGCTGAACGGATCAATGACGCCGATCTGGTTCGGCTCGGCGATGAATTCCTTTGGCGTGCGGGAACTGATGGACGGGATCGCCAAATATGGTCCCGAACCGCAGCCCCAACGCGCCACCCCGCGCGAGATTTTGCCAGAAGAAACAAAGGTTTCGGGCTTTGTCTTCAAGGTGCAGGCCAATATGGACCCAAAACACCGCGACCGTGTGGCGTTTGTGCGGCTGTCCTCGGGTCACTTTCTGCGGGGCATGAAACTGACCCATGTGCGCTCCAAGAAACCGATGGCGATTTCCAATCCGGTGCTGTTTCTGGCCAGTGACCGCGAACTGGCCGAAGAAGCATGGGCCGGCGACATTATCGGCATCCCCAACCACGGCCAGTTGCGCATCGGCGATACATTGACCGAGGGCGAGGCGCTGCGCGTCACCGGCATCCCGTCCTTCGCGCCCGAATTGCTGCAAGGCGTGCGCGCGGGCGACCCGATGAAGGCCAAACACCTTGAAAAAGCGCTGATGCAATTTGCCGAAGAAGGGGCCGCCAAGGTCTTTAAGCCCACCTTCGGGTCGGGGTTCATCGTCGGCGTGGTTGGCGCGCTGCAATTCGAGGTGCTGGCCAGCCGGATCGAGCTGGAATACGGCCTGCCCGTCCGGTTTGATCAGTCGCAATTCACCTCGGCCCGCTGGGTGCAGGGCGACAAAGCGGCTATCGACAAATTCGCCGCCGCCAACAAACAACACATCGCCACCGACAATGACGGTGACGTGGTCTACCTGACCCGCCTGCAATGGGACATCGACCGCGTCGCACGCGACTACCCCGATGTGACGCTGACGGCGACGAAGGAAATGATGGTGTGACCCTGCAAAACCGCGTGCAACCGGATGGGCAGATCATTGCTGATCGGGCGCGCGGGATGTTGACCGGCAATCGCGGGATTTTGCGGTTTGATGATCACGGGCGGCTTGGGGCGGTGCGCTGGACGCATCGCCACTGGATCATCTGCGATCTGGCCCACCCGCGCGGCACCTATCGCGGGGCGCAGCCCGCGCGCGGCTGGACACCCCTGTTTTTCATGGACGAGGCCGTCGGACTGGCCGCAGGTCATCGCCCCTGCGCCTATTGCCGCCCCGCTGCTTACCGCGCCTTCAAGGCGGCTTGGGCCGCGGCCTTTGGCCCCGCCGGGCATGACGGTATCGACCGTGCATTGCACAGCGCCCGCGTGACCCGCACGCGGCTGCAAGTGACCCATAGCGCCCCTTTGGGCGACCTGCCGGACGGGGTGTTTGTGGCCCACGATGCCGCACCGCACCTTCTGGCCAAGGGGCGGCTTTGGCCCTACCGCCCAGCCGGATATGGCCCGCCCCGTGCACAGCCCAAGGGCGCGATCACCATTTTGACCCCCGCCCCGACAGTCGCCGTTCTAAATGCCGGTTATCCACCACAGCTGCATCACAGCATCGGCACCTAACCCGCCCCGCTGCCTTATAAACTTGACGTTCCGCCCCTCAGCGCCTAAAGCATCCACAGATCGAACGCACCGGCAATACGGCCGGTCGGGCCGCGCAGGTTTGCGGCCATAGCAGCCGCAAAATGTGAAAGGGCTACATGACTAAATTCTCCGATCTCAACCTTGACCCCAAGGTTCTCAAGGCCATCGTCGACACCGGCTATGAAACGCCGACACCTATTCAGGCGGGCGCCATCCCCCCCGCCCTTGAAGGGCGCGATGTTTTGGGCATTGCCCAGACCGGCACCGGCAAGACGGCCGCCTTTACCATGCCAATGATTTCGCTGTTGCGTCGTGGCCGCGCGCGGGCCCGTATGCCGCGTTCGCTGGTGCTTTGCCCGACGCGCGAACTGGCCGCGCAGGTCGCAGAAAATTTTGACGCCTATGCCAAATACACCAAGCTGACCAAGGCGCTGCTGATCGGCGGCGTGTCATTCAAGGAACAGGATCAGTTGATCGACAAGGGCGTCGATGTGCTAATCGCCACGCCCGGTCGCCTGCTGGACCATTTCGAGCGCGGAAAACTGATCCTGTCTGACGTCAAGATCATGGTCGTGGACGAGGCCGACCGGATGCTAGATATGGGCTTTATCCCTGATATCGAACGTATTTTCGGCCTCACACCGTTCACCCGCCAGACCTTTTTCTTTAGCGCCACAATGGCGCCGGAAATCGAGCGGATCACCAATACCTTTCTGTCAAATCCGGCCCGTATCGAAGTGGCGCGTGCCGCGACGACCGGTGAAAACATCACCCAGGGCGTGGTCATGTTTCGCGGCAGCCGCAAGGACCGTGAAGCCACCGAAAAGCGCAAACTGCTGCGCGCGCTGATCGAAAGCGAAGGCGCAAACTGTCGCAACGGCATCATCTTTTGCAATCGTAAGGTCGATGTGGATGTGGTCGCCAAATCCATGCAGAAACACGGGCTGGACGCTGCGCCGATCCACGGTGATCTGGACCAGTCACACCGCACCCGCACCCTGCAGGAATTCCGCGATGGCACGCTGCGCTTTCTTGTGGCCTCGGATGTGGCCGCGCGCGGGCTTGACGTGCCAAACGTCAGCCATGTGTTCAACTTCGATGTCCCCAGCCACGCCGAAGATTACGTGCACCGGATCGGTCGCACGGGCCGCGCGGGCAAGCTTGGCACGGCCATGATGATCTGTGTGCCGCGCGACGAAAAGAACCTCGATGATGTGGAACGCCTTGTGCAACATGCGATTCCACGGCTGGATAATCCGCTGGGCGGCGGTGCGCCTGCTGCCGAGGACAAGCCCGACGAACCAAAGAAACGCACGCGGAGCCGGTCACGCAAATCCGACACGCCAAAGGAAGATACCCCCGAGGCCAAGCCGGAACCCGTGGCCGAAAAGAAGGCTGAAAAGCCTGCGGAAAAGCCCGCCGAGAAGGCCGCAGACAAGCCCCGGCAAAATCGCGGGCGCGGCAATAACCGCACGGACAACACGCGCGGTGTTGGCATGGGCGACGATGCCCCCGATTTCATCGCGATGAGCTTTGACGAGCGGCGCAAGGGTTAGACGCCGCTAACAGATATGACAAAGGGCGGGCGCGTGATGGCCCCGCCCTTTTTTGCACTATTACCCTAAGAACAGAACGCAACGCTCCTGTTTACGACCGTCATCACGGTCGGCTCTGGAAACTGTATCTGGATCGTGCGTCGACCGTTCTCCGAAAGGGCGACGCTGCGGGATTTCTCGATATCACCTTCGTTGGTTTCAAGCCGAACGCGCACCATCACATTTCGACCGGGACCCTCAAGCGCGACACTGACGGCTGTCACGATGCCATAGTCGAACTCTCCGTTCACGATGAACGCGTCATCAGTGTTCTGAACTGCAGTGACTGTGCAAACGCTTTGCTTGGTTGCATCAAGGATCGACCCCAATACCACGAGAACGACAATCACAGCGCCCAAAGCTCCACCAACGATCAGCAGGGTTCTAGACCCCGTTGCGGCGGTTGGTGTAGGCAATGAGGGCGGCGTCTGACCTTGAGGGTATAGGGGTGCGGGCGGCGGAACGGGTGGTGGACCGACACCGGCGGGGTGGTCGATGCCACAGCTTGGGCAAACGCGCGCACTATCCGAAATGCTATGTCCACACTCCCTGCACTCGACTAACGCCATCACTAAGCCCCGCTTGTATCTCCCTGTAATAGAACCACAGCTTTGATTAGTAGCAAGGCTGAATTAACTCAGCCGCGAAATCACCACTGTCACTTCGGGCTTCTTGCCGATCTCGGACATGGCAGAACTGCGCGCGATCTTGCGTAGCTCTTTTTCCAGCGTGTCGTCATTGGCCAGCGTCTTGTCGGCGGCGCGGTTCATGAACTGTGACAGATCCTGTTCCAGCACATCGACCAGCGGCGCGTTGTTGCGGCCCATTTCGGGCAGGCCCATGACCTCGCACCAGGGATCGCCCAGGGGCTCGCCTTCTTCGTCGATGATCGTTGTGATGATCACATGCCCATTCAGCGCCATACGAATTCGGTCCCGCACAATCCCGTCCATCGCGCCGTATTGCACGGTGCCATCCAGATAGGTGCGGCCCGTGTCGATATATTCGGCCACGCGCGGCGCATTGCCCGACAGATCAATCATCATGCCGTTCACGGCAACAATACCGGCCAGCCCCTTGCCTTCGGCAATCTTGACGTGTTCGCGCAGATGGCGGTGTTCGCCGTGCATCGGAATCACGATCTGCGGTTTGACGATATCGTGCATTTCTTCGATATCAGGGCGGTTGGCGTGGCCTGACACATGGTAAAGCCCTGAAGAATCATCAATGATATCAACGCCCATTTCAGAAAACTGGTTCATGATGCGGATCACGCCGCGTTCATTTCCAGGGATCGTCTTGGAGCTGAACAGGAAGGTGTCGCCGTCCTTCATGGTCAACCCCATGTACTTGCCGTTGGCCAGTTGCGCCGATGCCGCGCGCCTCTCGCCTTGCGATCCGGTGACCAGCAGCATCAGGTTTTCACGCGGCACGTTCAGCGCATCTTCAGGGGAAATCGTGGCGGGGAAATCGTGCAGGATGCCGACCTCGGCCGCGGCTTCGGTCATCCGGCGCATGGCGCGGCCCAACAGGCACACCGAGCGCCCCGCCCGATCCGCCGCCTGTGCTAGCGTTTTCAGCCGCGCGATATTGGACGCAAAAGTGGTCGCCACGACCATACCCGTCATCTCGCGCATCAGGCGTTCGATTTCGGGGCCAACGCTGGCTTCGGACCGGCCTGCATGGGGTGAAAAGATATTGGTGCTGTCACAGACCAGCGCGCGCACGCCATCCTTGGACACCGCGCGCCAGAGGTCATGATCAAAGGGTTCGCCCACCACCGGCGTGCGATCGATCTTGAAGTCGCCGGTGTGCATCACACGGCCTTCGGGACTGTCGATGACCAAGGCACTGCTTTCGGGGATCGAGTGGCTGATCGGCAGGAAACCCACGCTGAACGGCCCCGCCTGCACCGTATCGGGCCATTTGCTGACCGTGGTCACGCTGTCATCGGAATACCCGTGTTCCGACATCTTGCGCCGCGCAATATTGGCCGTGAAAGCCCGCGCATAGATCGGCGCGCCAAGACGTTCCCATGTGTGACCAACCGCGCCCACGTGATCTTCGTGCGCGTGGGTGATGAAAATCGCCTCGATCCGGTCGCGCCGCGCTTCCAGCCACGCGATATCGGGCAGGATCAGATCAACGCCCGGCGACGTGTCCATATCGGGGAAGGTCACGCCCAGATCCACGACAATCAGCCGCTCCTGATCGGGCTTGCCATAGCCGTAGACATAGCAATTCATCCCGATCTCGCCCGCCCCGCCAAGAGGAAGGTAGATCAAACGGTTACTGCTCATGGGTTATCCTTGTTATATTGGTGGATGACGGTCAGGCCGTGCATCGTCAGATCGTCCTCGATCACATCAAATAGCTTGTCACCCTGGGCAAACAAGGGCGCAAGCCCGCCTGTGCCGATGACTTTCATGGGGTGGCCGTATTCGGCCTTGATCCGTGCTGTTAGCCCTTCAATGAGGCCCGTGTAACCCCAGAAAACACCCGACTGGATACAATCGACAGTGTTGGTGCCTATCACCTTGGCGGGCTGGGACACGTCCACATGTGGCAATGCGGCGGCACCGGCGGCCAAAGCCTCAAGGCTTAGGTTCACACCGGGCGAAATCACCCCGCCGATATAGGCCCCATCCTCGGCGACCACATCGAAATTGGTGGCCGTGCCGAAATCAACCACTACCACCGATCCCCCGTGGCGATCAAAGGCGCCGGCGGCATTGGCCAGACGGTCAGGACCGGGGCGCGCACCTGCATCGACTCGCGGCGGAATGGGCAGCTTGCACTCGGGTTTGCCCACCACCATCGGGCGACAGTGAAAGAACCTCTCGCAGAACACACGCAGGTTGAACACCACACGCGGCACGGTCGAGGAAATGATCACATCCGTAATATCCGGCGTGATCCCGTAGTGCTGCACCAATGTCGTGAACCATGTGAAATAGGCATCCGCTGTGCGCCCGTGATGGGTTGACGTGCGCATGGTGCACAGGAATTTCTGCCCGTCCCAGATGGAAAAGACCGTGTTGGTATTGCCGCAATCAATGGTCAGAAGCATGTGCCGCCCCTTTAGAAATAAACATCTGCCGCCGCGATAGCAGTGCGCCCCGATGCTGTCAAAAGCACGAGATTGCCGTCGGCATCGACCGTGTCAAAAGTGCCGGTCATTTCATCGCGCATGGTGCGCGCGGTAATGACCTCGCCCAAACGGGCGGCATGGGCCAGCCAGCTGCGGCGGATCGGATCAAAGCCAAATTCGCGGAACTGGCGTTCCTGATCGGCAAAATGGCTGGCGAGCCAGAACAGAAAGTCCTGCGGGCTGACACTGGCCCCGTGATCGGCCAGCGCCGTCGGGCGAAACGCGCCCGCCTCGACCTGATCGGGGGCCGGGGCAGCGGCAAGGTTCACGCCGACACCGATCGACAGAAAATCAACTTGCCCGCCCTGCCCGTTGCTTTCCAGCAGGATGCCCGCGACCTTGCCCCCGGCCAGCAGCACATCGTTGGGCCACTTGTTGGCCAGTCGATCGCCCGCCACTGACATCGCCAAGGTCTGGCGCAGGGCAACGGCCATCAGGAATGACCGCAATGCCGCCCGTGCGGGATCGCCCCCGACCCGCAACAGCAAGGTCGCCGCGAAATTGCCATCCGGCGCGGCCCAGGGCCGGCCGCGCCGCCCGTGGGCCGCCGTCTGGCGTTTTGCCATGATCCAGGTGTGGCCCGCAGCCGTTGGTGCAATGCGGCGCGCCTGCGCCATCGTGCTATCGACCTCGTCCAGCAGCACGCGGCCATAATCCTGAGGCCAGAACTGTGCGGTTTCAGGTCTGTCCCAAAGCGGCGTCAGGTCAGTTGACAAGTGTCGCCGCCGCAGCCTGCGCCAGGGGTTCGATCCCGAACAGGTTTACGATCCCGACCAGCATGATGGTCGCGCTGGCCACAAGGAACCCCCACAAGACCGGCGGCATCCCGCGATCCAGCGGTTCGTCCTGCTGTTCCCCGAAATACATGAAGAACACGATCCGCAGGTAATAGAACGCCCCGATCACCGAGGCCACAACCCCCGCCACAGCCAGCCAGCCAAGGCCCGCCTCGTAGGCGGCACGCAGCACATAGAACTTGCCGAAAAAGCCCACCAATGGCGGCACACCGGCAAGGCTGAACATCAGCAACAGCACGGCCAGCGCCTTGAGCGGTTCCACCTTGGCGTATTGGTTCAGCGCCGAGATATCCGTGACGGGGCGGCCATCCCGTTCCATCGACAGGATAAACGCGAATGTGCCGACATTCATCGTCACATAGATCGCCATGTAGATCAGCATCGCCTGCACGCCAAAGGCCGTGCCCGCTGCCAGACCCATCAACGCAAATCCCATGTGGGAGATCGAGGAATAGGCCATCAGGCGTTTCATATTGGTCTGACCGATCGCGGCAATTGCGCCCAAAAACATCGACACGACCGACAGGAAGGCAACAATCTGCTGCCAGTCGCCAACGATCCCGCCGAATGCATCGTGCACGACACGGGCAAACAGCCCCATCGCCGCGACCTTGGGGGCGGTGGCAAAAAATGCCGTGACCGGGGTGGGCGACCCTTCATAGACGTCCGGTGTCCACATATGGAAGGGTGCGGCGCTGACCTTGAAGGCGAAACCGGCCAACATGAACACCACACCAAACAGCAGCCCCAGCGACACGCCGCCTTCGGCGGATGCGATGATACCGGTGAACAGGGTCGTGCCGGCAAAACCGTATGTCAGCGAGGCGCCGTAAAGCAAAAGACCCGACGACAGCGCGCCCAGCACAAAGTATTTCAGGCCCGCTTCGGTCGATTTCACGCTATCGCGGCGCAGCGCGGCGACAACATACAGCGCCAGCGATTGCAGCTCGAGCCCCATATACAGCACCATCAGGTCACCGGCGCTGACCATCACCATCATGCCGACCACCGACAGGGCGACCAGCAGCGGATATTCGAACCGCAAAAGGCCGCGCTTGGTCATGTAATCCTGCGACATCAGCAGCACGGCGGCGGCCGACAACAGGATCACCACCTTGGCAAAGCGCGCGAATGCATCATCGACGAAGGTGCCGCCAAAGGCCGTTGTCGTGCCGCTCCCGCCATAGCCGATCACGGCGGCAATCAGCACAAACACGGCCGATGTCACCCAGACCATCAGCGGCGCGGTCTTGTCCTTGCCCGTATAGACGCCAGCCAACAGGGCCAGCATGGCAAAGACCGCGAGCGCGATCTCGGGGAGGACGGTTTGCATATCGACAGAAATCATCCGTTCACTTCCTTAATTCTGGGCCATCTGGCTGGCCGCTTCAAAAGCCGCCTGCGCTGTGTCCACCCGCCCGATCAACGCTTCCACGCTTGGGCCGATAATATCTGTCACAAGGCTGGGATAGACCCCCAGCAACAAGGTCATCACCACCAGCGGCGCAAAGATCATGCGCTCGCGCCGTGTCATATCGGTGATGCTGCGCAGGGATTCCTTGATCAGGTCACCCATCACGACGCGGCGATAAAGCCATAGCGCATACCCCGCCGACAGGATCACGCCACTTGCGGCAAACAGCGCCACCCAAGTGTTGGCCTGAAACACCCCGATCAGCGTCAGGAATTCTCCGACAAAGCCGGATGTGCCGGGCAGGCCGACATTGGCCATCGTGAAGAACATGAAGATCAGCGCATAGACCGGCATCTTGTTCACAAGACCGCCATAGGCATCAATCTCGCGGGTGTGCATCCGGTCATAGATCACCCCGACGCACAGGAACAATGCGCCGGAAATGAAACCGTGGCTGATCATCTGGAAGATCGCACCGTCGATCCCCTGTTGGTTCAACGCAAATATCCCCATCGTCACATATCCCATATGGGCAACCGATGAATAGGCGATCAGCTTTTTCATGTCCTTCTGCACCAGCGCCACCAGCGAGGTATAGACAATGGCGATCGCCGAAAGCCACAGCACGGCCGTGCCCAGCACCTCGGTCCCGGCAGGGAACATCGGCAAGGAGAACCGCAAAAAGCCGTAACCGCCCATCTTCAACAGGATCGCGGCCAGCACGACCGACCCGGCAGTAGGCGCCTGCACGTGCGCATCGGGCAGCCATGTGTGAACCGGCCACATCGGCAATTTCACCGCGAATGACGCGAAAAACGCCAGCCACATCAGGGTCTGCATCCCGCCGACCACGTGAATGCCCAGCAAGTTGAAGCTTTCGCTGCCAAAATCATAGGTCAGCAGCGTGACAATATCGGTGGTGCCCGCATCCGTGAACATGGCGACCAGGGCCACCAGCATCAGCACCGACCCAAGGAAGGTATAAAGGAAGAACTTGAAGCTGGCATAGATGCGATCCTTGCCGCCCCAGATACCGATAATCAGGAACATCGGGATCAGGCCCGCCTCGAAGAAGACGTAAAACAGCACCAGATCAAGCGCCATGAACACGCCCAGCATCAGGGTTTCAAGGATCAGGAACGCGATCATGTATTCCTTGACCCGCATTTTCACATCCCAGCAGGCGGCAATCACCAGCGGCATCAGGAAGGTCGTCAGCATCACGAACAGGATCGAAATGCCGTCAACGCCCATCTTGTATTGCAAGCCCAGCAGCCAGTCGCGTTCTTCGACGAACTGGAAACCGGTATTTTGCGGATCAAAGCCGAACAGGATGAACAGCGACACGAAGAACGTCATCACGGTGGCGGCCATCGCCACCCATTTGGCGTTGCGCTGCGCGTCCTTGTCATCACCGCGCAGGAAAAGGGCCAGAATACCCGCCGCCAGCAACGGAATGAAGGTGACAATCGAAAGGAGGTTATCCATCAGTTATACCCTCCCGACAGGGTGACATAGGTGAGGATAATCGCGATCCCGATCACCATGGCAAAAACGTAAGTGAAAACATAGCCGGTCTGCATCCGGCCCGCAAAACGGGTCAGCAACGGAATGATTCCAAGGGCGACACCGTTGATGCCACCATCGATGACATTCCCGTCCCCGCGCTTCCAGAAGATCCGGCCAAGCGCCTTGGCCGGGCCAACGAACAGGACATCGTAAATCTCGTCGAAATACCATTTGTTGAGCAGGAAGTTATAAAGCGGACGCTGCGCTTCGGCCAAACGGCGCGGCAAGGCCGGGTTGACGATATAGAACCAGAACGCAGTGCCAAAGCCGATCAGCATGGCAAAGAACGGCGACAACCTGACCCAAACAGGCACCTGATGGGCATCATCCAGCGTCGTGTTGTCGGGGGCGACATAGATCGCGCCCTGCCCCGGTTCACCGGCAAAGACATAGTGGGTCTCGGCCGCTTCCTCGGGCTGGGCTTGGGCAGTTTCGCCCCCTTCAGCGGCGTCTTCATCATGTTCCGATGTCGCCCCCGCTTCGCCAGCCTGGGCGTAGGGCACACCGAAATACTGGCCGACATATTTCGCATTCCCGAACAATGGCTTGTAAAACACCATGCCCGAAAAGATCGCGCCAAATGCCAGCACCGCCAGTGGCACCAGCATCACCTTGGGCGATTCATGGGCATGATCGTGGGTATGCTTGTCACCGCGTGCTTCGCCGTAGAACGTCAGGAACATCAGACGCCAGCTATAGAACGAGGTAAACAGCGCCGCGATGACCAGCATCCAGAAGCCGTAACCAGTGCCCGCAGCAAAGGCGCTTTCGATGATCGCATCCTTGGACACGAAGCCGGCAAACCCGACAGGAAAGCCGATGTAAAGCAGTGGAATGCCCACGCCCGTGATCGCCAGCGTTCCGATCATCATCGCCCAATAGGTCATCGGCAGTTTCTTTCGCAGCCCGCCGTAATTGCGCATGTCCTGCTCGTGGTGCATCCCGTGAATGACTGACCCCGCCCCAAGGAACAGCAGCGCCTTGAAAAACGCGTGGGTCAGCAGGTGGAACATCGCCACCGAATAAACCCCAAGACCGGCGGCCACGAACATATAGCCAAGCTGCGACATGGTCGAATAGGCGATCACGCGCTTGATGTCGTTTTGCACAAGGCCGATCGTTGCAGCAACAAAGGCCGTGCTTGCGCCAATAAAGACGATGAACGCTTGCGTTTCAGGGGCGAACTCCATGATCGGCGACATGCGGCTGACCAGAAAGACACCCGCCGTCACCATTGTCGCAGCGTGGATCAGCGCCGACACCGGGGTCGGGCCTTCCATCGCGTCGGGCAGCCATGTGTGCAGGAACAACTGCGCCGATTTCCCCATCGCGCCGACAAACAGCAAGAAAGCGATCAGGTTGGCCGCGTTCCAGCTGGTCCACAAAAAGGTGATCTCCATCTCGGCCAGTCGCGGCGCGGCGGCAAAGATATCGTCAAAGCGAAGGCTGTCGGTGGCAAAATACAGCGCCATCATCGCCAGCGCCAACCCCACATCGCCCACGCGGTTGACCACAAAGGCCTTGATCGCGGCGGCATTCGCGCTGGGTTTCTTGTAATAGAACCCGATCAGCAGATACGAGGCGAGGCCCACGCCCTCCCAGCCAAAGAACAGCTGCACAAGGTTGTCCGCCGTCACCAGCATCAGCATCATAAAGGTGAAAAGGCTGAGATAGGCAAAGAAACGCGCCTTGTAGTTCGCCTCGCCGAAATTTTCGTCATGGGCCATGTAGCCGACCGAATAGAGATGCACGAGCGCCGATACGGTCGTGATCACGATCAGCATGATCGCCGTCAAACGGTCCACGCGAATGGACCAGGCGGTATCCAGCGTGCCCGACTGGATCCAGTTCATCAGATGGATCGTTTCGGTCACGCCATCATGGCCCAAAAACACGATCCACGACAGCAAGGCCGACAGGAACAGCAGGCCCGTGGTCAGCCACTGCGCGCCGGTCTCGCCGATAATCTTCCAGCCGAAACCGCCAATGATGGCGCCAACCAGCGGGGCAAATAGGATGATGGTTTCCATGAATTTAGCCCTTCATCACGTTGACGTCTTCAACGTCGATGGTCCCGCGGGTGCGGAAGAAACAAACGAGGATCGCCAGACCAATCGCGGCCTCGGCAGCGGCGACGGTCAGGACGAACAGCGTGAACACCTGCCCGACCAGATCGCCCAGAAAGCTTGAGAACGCCACAAGGTTGATATTCACCGCCAGCAGCATCAGTTCGATGCTCATCAGCAGGATGATCACATTCTTGCGGTTCAGAAACAGGCCAAAGATGCCAATGACAAACAGGGCCGCGGCCACCGTCAGGTAATGTTCAAGTCCGATCATTAAACTTCTCCAGCTTTCCAGCGACGCAACAGCGTCTTAGCCTGTCCTCTTACCTTGACGCTCTTCGCTGGATCACCGCCCAGCCCTGCGATCGTCGCTGAAGGCCAGTTCGCTTCCAACAGCGCATCGTCTACTTCGTTGTTCGCATGCCAGGCCTTTTCGAAAAACGCCATGAACCGTTGCTCATCTAGGGGATGAAGACCGCTCGGGTTTGAAGCGGCCACAGCACGGGTCAATAGATCGACCGAGTCTTGAGAAATGCTCATGATTACAAACCCTGCCCCGGCTTCACGTCTTTCAACTCCATCTGCTTGGCCGGGTCGCGCATCATCTGGCCAACGATATCCTGACGCTTGATGTCCACGCGGTGGCGCAGGGTCAGCACAATGGCACCGATCATCGCGACCAGCAGGATCAGGCCCGCAAGCTGGAACAGCATGATATATTTGTCATAGATCAGCAGACCCAGCGCCTTGGTATTGTGCACCTCGCCCGCAGGGGCGGCCACACGCTCGGCAAACCCATCCGAATAATCCCACGCGCCAAGGGCCATCGCCAGCTGCATCAGGATCACCACGCCGATCAGCAGCGCCAGCGGCATATAGCGGGCCATTTCCGCCTTGAGTTCGGCAAAGTCGATGTCCAGCATCATCACGACGAACAGGAACAACACCGCGACCGCGCCCACATAGACGATGATCAACAGCATCGCCACGAATTCCGCGCCCAGCAGCACGAACAATCCGGCCGAGGACAGGAAGGCAAGGATCAGCCACAGGACAGAATGCACCGGATTGCGGCTCACCACGGTCATCAATCCGCCGGTGATCGTGCTCACCGCGAACAGGTAAAAGGCAATCACAACTGGTGTCATGTCTTGTCATCCTTCTTCATGACCGCATTGGCCAGTTCCATCGCCTTGGTCATCGCCGGAACCCCGCCGAACATCCCCGAAAGGGCAATGGTTTCGGCCACTTCCTGTTGGGTCGCCCCCGCCTCGATGACGTGGCGCACGGTCAGTTTGATCTGCGCTTCGGCGACAGCTCCCTGAATCGTAAGGCCTTGCAGCGTCAGCAAAAGTTTCGTCTTGGCGTCCAACCCTTCGGGGTTCATCCCCTTGCCCATGAACTGTTCCATGATGTCCTTGGGCATGGTCGGGAACATCCCCTCGAAATCACCGGCAGTGAATTTTTCCAGCGCAGGATTGATCGACTTGGCCCATTCCTGACCCGCCTTCATCATCGCTTCAAAGGGGTTTTCATCACTCATCGGTAAGGTGCGTCCAGTTCAAGGTTGCGGGCAATCTCGGCTTCCCAGCGGTCGCCGTTGTCCAGCAGCTTTTCCTTGTCGTAATACAGTTCTTCGCGGGTTTCGGTGCTGTATTCAAAATTCGGCCCCTCAACGATGGCATCCACGGGGCAGGCCTCTTGGCAGAAGCCGCAATAGATGCATTTGGTCATGTCGATGTCATAGCGGGTGGTGCGGCGCGAGCCATCATCGCGTGGTTCGGCGTCGATGGTGATGGCCTGGGCCGGGCAGATCGCCTCGCACAATTTACAGGCAATACAGCGTTCCTCGCCGTTGGGATAGCGGCGCAGCGCGTGTTCACCACGAAAACGAGGGCTAAGTGGCCCCTTTTCATGGGGATAGTTCAGCGTGGCCTTGGGCGAAAAGAAATACTTGAGCCCCAGCGCGAACCCCTTGGCAAAGTCGGCCAGCAGAAAATATTTCGCAGCGCGGGTGTAATCCATCTGGGTCATCTCAACCTCCTACGGCCCAGCGGGCATAGGCACCGCCGAACAATTCGAATTTCGCCAGGAAACTGACCAGCACGACCCAGAACAGCGACATTGGCAAAAAGACTTTCCAGCCCAGACGCATCAACTGGTCATAGCGGTAGCGCGGGGTGATCGCCTTGATCATCGCGAAGATAAAGAAGGCGAACAGCATCTTGCCGATCAGCCACAAAATGCCGTCTGGCAGGCCCGGAATGGGTGACAGCCAGCCGCCAAGGAACAGCAGGGCCACCAGCGCGCACATCAGCACGACGGCCATCAATTCACCGATCATGAACAGCAGGAACGGCGTGGAGGAATATTCAACCTGATAGCCCGCAACCAGTTCGGACTCCGCTTCGGGAAGGTCGAACGGCGGGCGGTTTGTTTCGGCCAAGGCACTGATAAAGAAAAGGAACATCATCGGGAAATGCGGCAGCCAATACCAGCTGAAGATACCGTATGACCCGTCCTGCGCGGCGACGATATCACCGAAATTCAACGACCCCGTGGAGATGATAATGCCGATGATGATCAGCCCAAGGCTGACCTCGTAGGAAATCATCTGCGCCGCAGAGCGCAACGAACCAAGAAAGGGGTATTTCGAATTGGACGCCCAGCCACCCATGATCACGCCATATACTTCAAGGGATGACACGGCCATCACATAAAGGATCGCGACGTTCAGATCGGCAATCACCCAACCGTCGTTCCACGGGATCACGGCCCATGCGATCACGGCCATCACAAACGTGATCATCGGCGCAAGGAAGAACACGAACTTGTCCGCCCCCGCAGGCACGACGATTTCCTTGACGATATATTTCAGAAAATCGGCAAAGGATTGCAGCAACCCGAACACGCCCACCACGTTCGGACCCTTGCGCATCTGCACCGCCGCCCAGACCTTGCGGTCGGCATACATCAGAAACGCAAGAGCAACCAAAAGCGGGACCAGAACCAGCAGCGCCTGCCCGAGAATCAGCAGGACAATCCCAAGGTTCGTCGTGGTAAAGAATTCAACCATAGTTCAGTCCCCTCAGACCGTCGGTATGCCGTTGGTGCCGCAATCGGCGACAGTCACTTCGGCGTCAATTGTGCGCAAACCCCGCGGCAGGGCTGGCGAGATCGTGTAAACAGCATCCGCGCGCCAGACTCCACCCTGTTCCTCTACCTGCGTGCGCACGTGGCGGGCAAATCCATAGCCACGGATCAGCGCATATTGGGCGGCGGCACATTCGGCGTATTTGCTCACATCCTCGGCCCCGCGCGCACCCTGCATGGCGACGCGGAAATTCACCAGATCGCCGTCCAGCAGCCGCGTCTCAACACCCGCATAGGCAGGGTCGAACGGGGCTTGCGACACGCCTGCATCATCAGGCAGCGTGCAGCCAGCCAGCGCAGCCAGCGATATGAGGCTTGCGCGGATCACTCGGCGGCCAGCGGCGCGTTCTTGCGCGCTTTGGCATTCGCGCTAAGTTCGGCCATCAGCGTGCTGGCCCGTGCGATCGGGTTGGTCAGATAGAAATCGCTGACGGCAGTGACAAAATCGGCCTTGCCCAGCTTTTTCACCGCCAGCGGCTGCCATTCATTTTCGGGAACCACGTCGATATCGGCCAGATGCGGCACATCGGCAACCAGCGCCGTGCGCAAAGCCGCAAGTGAATCGTAGGGCAGTGTCGCGCCAAGTTCAGCAGAAAGCGCGCGCAAAATTGCCCAGTTTTCCTTGGCCTGACCGGGGGCAAAGCTGGCGCGCATCGCCAGTTGCGGGCGTCCTTCGGTGTTTACGAACAGCCCGTTTTCCTCGGTATAGGCGGCGGCGGGCAGGATGATATCGGCGCGGTGCGCCCCGCGATCCCCGTGGCTGCCCTGATAGATCACAAAGGGCCCGGCGGCGACGTCAACTTCGTCAGCACCCAGATTGTAAACCACCTCGGCCCCGTCCACGGCGGCGTCCATGCCGCCTTCCGTCACAGCGCCCACATCCATCGCGCCCACACGGGACGCGGCCGTGTGCAGCACCATCAGCTTGGCGTTTGACGCCGCGCAAATCTGCATGGCAGCCGCCAGAACCGCTGCGCCATCGGCCTCGCGCAGGGCGCCCTGACCAATGATGACGATTGCCGGATTTTCGACGGTTTCCTTTGTCGGCTTGGTCTTCACCAGCGCCTCAAGTGCGGCGCGATCCGTGCCTTTGTGGGCGTAATCATAGGTCAGATCGACAGACGGCCCGACCAGATCGATATCGCAGCCATTGCTCCAGGCCTTGCGGATACGCGCGTTCAGCACCGGCGATTCTTCGCGCGGGTTGGTGCCGATCAGCAGAATATATTTGGCCGCATCGATATCCGCGATCGTTGCCGTGCCAACATAGCCCGAGCGGCTGCCCGCTGGCAGTTTCGCACCGTCAGTGCGACATTCGACACTGCCGCCCTGCCCCGCGATTAGTTGTTTCAGCGCATACGCCGCCTCGACCGGGGCCAGATCGCCGATCAGGCCCGCAACTTTCTTGCCGGTCATCGCCGCCGCCGCAGCACCCAGCGCCTCGGGCCATGTGGCGGGGCGCAGCTTGCCACCCTCGCGGATATAGGGCGTATCAAGACGCTGGCGGCGCAACCCGTCCCAGACAAAGCGGGTCTTGTCGGAAATCCATTCCTCGTTCACGCCGTCATGGTTGCGCGGCAAAAAGCGCATGACTTCGCGCCCCTTGGTATCAACGCGGATGTTGGCGCCAAGCGCATCCATCACGTCGATGCTTTCGGTCTTGGTCAATTCCCATGGGCGGGCGGTAAAGGCATAGGGTTTGGACACCAGCGCACCGACGGGGCACAGATCAATGATGTTGCCCTGCATGTTGCTATCCAGCGTCTCACCTAGATAGGACGTAATCTCGGCGTCTTCGCCACGGCCGGTCTGGCCCATCTGGTGAATGCCCGCGACTTCGGTCGTGAAACGCACGCAGCGGGTGCAGGAAATGCAGCGCGTCATGTGGGTTTCAACGAGCGGGCCAAGATCAAGATCGGTCGTGGCGCGCTTGGGTTCGCGGTAGCGGGAAAAATCGACGCCATAAGCCATCGCCTGATCCTGCAAATCACATTCGCCGCCCTGATCGCAAATCGGGCAATCCAGCGGGTGGTTGATCAGCAGGAATTCCATCACGCCCTCACGGGCCTTTTTGACCATTGGCGAGTTGGTCTTCACAACCGGGGGCTGGCCCTCGGGACCGGGGCGCAAGTCCTTGACCTGCATCGCACAAGAGGCGGCGGGCTTGGGCGGGCCGCCGACCACTTCGACCAGACACATGCGGCAGTTGCCGGCGATCGACAGACGCTCGTGATAACAGAATCGCGGGATTTCGACGCCCGCCTGTTCGCAGGCCTGTATCAGGGTCATCGCCCCGTCAACTTCGACCTCTTTTTCGTCAATGATGATCTTGCGCAGATCGGACATGGCACCTGTCCCCGTATTCCGGTTATTCCGGCCCGGGCACGTACAAGGACGCCCCCGAACCGCAGTTGCAGGCGTTCTAGCGCGGCGCGCCCGCCAATGCCAGCGGGAAGCGGCCTAAAATGTCAGGAAAATACGCGCGGCTGTTTAGCGCAACAGGCGACCCACGGCGGTGTCCTGACTGATCTGGGCCTTTGCCACGGTGCAATAGGTTTCGCCCTGCCCCGCGACAACGCCAAGCTCGGCAAGCCGGGCGCGCGCGATCTCTTCCAGACGGGCCTTTTCGGCGCGGTCATCGACATAGGACTCGATCTGGTCATCGCTATAGCCAAGGTCACGGGCCTGCGATTTCAGACTGCTGAGATAGTTCAAACCGCGGATCAAACGCACGGATACGTCATCACAGTTATCGCCCAACTCGATCGCCATGCCGGCCGTGATCAGCCCCTCGCGCACCTGGGTCACCTCGCGCAGGGGCGGGATCGCCAGCGCGGCGGTGGCGCTGATACCCAGGCCAAACACAAGCGGGATTAATCGTTTCATACTGTCGTCTCCGATGGGGCGCCGGTTTGCGGCGCGGTCCCCATCCATGTCCCTCAAAGCCTTTTGATATTCAATATCAGCCGCAAAACGCCCGTATTTTCAGATGTTTTTCGCCGATCCGTTGGCGCGGTGCGTTTTATACATCTGCGCCTCTTTCAACCATTCCCAGCCAAAGGCATCCTCGGTATCGCCCTGCCTGCGCCGCATCTCGAGGCGCTCCAGCGCTTGGGCCAGCGTCGGCTTGTGTCCCTCGGGCACCCACCACATGACGAAATGCAGATCGCCCAGAATGTCGAACCATTCCGAACGACGCGCAAAGAACTGTTTGTGGATCGTGCCCCAGACGAATTTTTCCAACGCCGCGACCGATTCCCACACGGTGAGATTGGGAACAAATTGCGGATCGCCGTCGATCATGTTGTCGGTATTGCCCGTGCCCGGTTCGCCCGCGCCTTCCATCATCCACACGAATCCCGGCATGCGTTTGCCAAGACCGTTGATGCGATCCAGATTCGCCATGAATTCCGCAACGCGGGGGTCATCGGTGGGGGCAAGCAAGCGCCCCACATTCAATTCGGCAAGATGCATCGTGACCTCCGTGTCGGGGGCAATGACAGGCCCAATATCAGGGGTTCAGACGCAGGGCCATCCCGCGAATGGCAGCCCCAAGCGGGCTGTTTTCAAGCGCGGTTTCATCATAAAGCGAGCACCAGACATCATCAGGGTCGATATCGCTGGCCTCAATCTCGCGATCAACCTGTGCGCGCAGGCTGGCGCGCGCGCGCTCCACATCCGTGACTGCACTGGAAATGGCGGCGTCGCGATCCATTTCGCCGCGCACGCGATCCGACGAAAAGGCGCGCAATTGTTCGAACTGGACGCGGCACTGGGGCTGCGCATCGGCGACCTGATCGGGATCAAGGTCTTGCAGGAACGAACAATTGTCATAAAAAATCAACGCCGTATCCGCCGCCGCGACGCAGGCGCGGGCCTCGGCCAGGGCAGAGTCGCGCGTAACGCCTTCGGGGATCGGGGTCTTTGTCGGCCACAGCAACACGACCAACAACAAGACGCCCGCAACAAACAGGCCGTATTGCATCGACGTGAACTTGGGCATCTTCACTCGGCGGCAACCAATCCGCGTTTGTGCTTGATACGGTCTTCGATCTCGTCGCGGAAGTTCTTGATCAACCCTTGAATAGGCCAGGCCGCCGCATCACCAAGCGCGCAGATCGTGTGGCCTTCGACCTGTTTGGTGACATCAAACAGCATGTCGATTTCGGCGACATCGGCCTCGCCCTTCACCAGACGGTCCATGACCCGCATCATCCAGCCCGTGCCTTCGCGGCAGGGCGTGCATTGGCCACAGGATTCGTGCTTGTAGAATTTCGACAGGCGCCAGATCGCTTTGATCATATCGGTGGACTGGTCCATCACGATGACAGCCGCCGTGCCAAGAGACGATCCCTTTTCCTTGAGCGCATCGAAATCCATGATCGCATCGCGCATGTTTTCGCCGCGCACGCATGGCACCGATGACCCGCCCGGGATCACCGCCTTGAGGTTGTCCCAACCACCGCGAATGCCGCCGCAGTGTTTGTCGATGAGTTCCTCGAAAGAAATGCTCATCTCTTCTTCGACAACGCAGGGGTTGTTCACATGACCGCTGATCGCAAACAGTTTCGTGCCCGCATTGTTGGGACGGCCCATACCGGCGAACCATTCGGGGCCACGGCGCAGGATCGTCGGCACGACGGCAATCGATTCGACATTGTTCACAGTCGTCGGGCAGCCATAAAGCCCGGCACCTGCCGGGAATGGCGGCTTCATCCGCGGCATGCCCTTTTTGCCCTCAAGGGATTCCAGCAGCGCGGTTTCCTCGCCGCAGATATAGGCCCCTGCCCCGTGATGCAGATAAAGGTCGAAATCCCAGCCGGATTTGGCAGCGTTCTTGCCCAGCAGCCCCGCCTCATACGCTTCGTCAATCGCGGCCTGCAGCGCCTCTTTCTCGCGGATGTATTCGCCGCGAATGTAGATGTAGCAGGCGTTGGCATTCATCGCGAAACTGGCAATCAGGCAGCCTTCGATCAGCGTATGCGGATCGTGGCGCATGATTTCGCGGTCCTTGCAGGTGCCCGGTTCCGATTCGTCGGCATTCACCACCAGATAGCTGGGGCGACCATCGCTTTCTTTGGGCATAAAAGACCATTTCAACCCGGTCGGGAAACCGGCCCCACCGCGCCCGCGCAGCCCCGAGGCCTTCATCTGGTCGACGATCCAATCGCGCCCGTTCGCAATGATCTTGGCCGTGCCATCCCAATGCCCGCGCGATTTGGCGCCTTTCAGCGACCGGTCATGCATGCCGTAAAGATTGGTAAAGATACGGTCCTGATCCTTGAGCATCCTGCGGGTCCTTCTGCGGTCAACGTTGCGGCCAGACGTGCGGCGCGCTTACTTGCGGGTCTTTTGCCAGATTTTATAGGTGACAACCAGAGACCAAATGAACCCCGCAAGCGACAACAGGTAAAACAGAAATTCAAAGCGGGGCGCAAGGCCCAAACCGGCAACCAACACCGGCGCGATGATCGCCAAAATCCCGGAACAGGCGATGACAATTGCGGCCACGCGGGCCTGTTTGGCGATTGCTGGATCTCGGGGGGATGTCACGGGGGCGGTCCTTCGCTGCCCCGCCCATTCTGGGGGCGGGGCAAAATCATGATGAAATCAGCGGCTTACTTCTTGTAAGTGCCGTCTTTCTTGGCTTTCTCGGAAAAGGCCGTCTTGCCACCCTTGGCAAGGGTCTTGGCCTGTTTGATCCATTCGTCGCGCTCGATCCGGCCTTTGAATTTCAGGCGTGAATCGACCCATTCCACTTCTTGTTTGCGCCAACCGGCGATCTGATCAAAGTGGTAAAAGCCCAGCTCGTTCAGGGTCTTTTCAAGGCCGGGCCCGACACCTTTGAGCATCTTGAGATCGTCAGCACCGCCAGCGCGGGCCTTGGTCAGTGTCTCGGGCTTGCCATCGGCGGCGACGGGCTTGCGCGCCGGTTTCGCTGCAGCGGGCTTGGCGGCTTTTGCGGCAGTTGGCTTCGCAGCTTTCGCGGCGGGCTTGGCCGCTTTCGCGGCGGGTTTCGCAGCCTTCGCAGCGGCTTTCGGTTTCGCAGCCGCTTTCGGCTTGGCAGCGGCCTTGGGTGCAGCAGGCGGCGGGGCCTTGGGGGCGGGCGCCGATGTCGTCGCAGCACCGCCGCCAGCCAGTGCAGCGGGCGTGGAGGCCGGTGTCGCAGGTGGTGTTGGCGTGGCCGCAGCGCGCGGTGCGCTCGACCCGGCTGATGCGTCTACCGCGCTTCCCTTGCAGAAAAATGTCGCCAGCAGCCATGCCAGCGCAACGCCGACAATAATGCCGACGATCAAGGCCAGGAACCAACCGTCCCAGCTGGCATTCGCCCAGAAAAAGACCAGCAGGCCCAATATTGCGCCGATCACCCAGCACCAAGTCTTGCAGCTATTGTTCGTCGAAGCCATCACGTCAGATCCCTTGTGTATTACCGTTTACGCCACGCTGTTGTCGCGCGGCTTTGTGCGCCTTGCTTAGCGTAAAAACACAATGCAAGGTAGTAAAACCGCGCCATAACACAAAATATCGTATCAAACGGGCCACATTTGACGCAAACGGGCGAATTTGCCTTACTTTTCAGCGGCCAGCTTCGTGGCCTGGGCCACCCACTCGTCGCGTTCGATCCGGCCTTTGAATTTCAGACGGGAATCAACCCAGGCGATTTCGCCCGCGCCCCACTTGGCAATCTGGTCAAAGTGCCAAAAGCCCATCTCATTCAGGGTGCCTTCCAACTTGGGGCCGACACCGCTGATCCGCTTAAGATCATCCGCCCCCGCCTTGCGCGGGGCATCCAGCGTGCGGGGCTTTTTTTCGGTTGCCGCACCAACTGCGGGCTTGGCCGCCGAGGTGGCCTGCGCCTGTTGTTTCGTCACGCCCGTCTTGTCTGCGGGTGCTTTCGCGGCCGGTTTGGGCGCATTTTTGGCGGCGGTCTTGGCGGTAGATTTGGCCGCCTTTTTCGCCGGTGCAGACTTGGCCCCTTTGGAAATCCACGGGGTCAGCAGCGGCACTTCGGTGCCGTCGATCCGTTTTACCGTATCGCCGATATCCGTGGCCAGCTGCACCGAGGCGTTATACTGATAGCGCCCGCTGTCATTGTCCTTCAAGCTGGTCAGCCCCTTGAGCGGTTCCGCGGCAAAGCGCCCGTTCTGTGGCCCCGGTGTCGGAACGCGGCCCGCGGCCAGTTCGTCAATAATTTCTGACAGGCGCGCGGCGGTCAGGTCTTCGTAGTAATCCTTGCCAATCTGGGCCATCGGCGCGTTGGCGCATGATCCCAGACATTCAACCTCTTCCCAGCTGAACTTGCCATCTTCCGACAGCGCATGGGCCTGATCGGCGATCTTGTCGCGGCAGACCGCCACCAGATCCTCGGCACCGCAAATCATGCACGACAGGGTGCCGCAAATCTGGATATGAGCAACAGAACCAACCGGTTGTAGCTGGAACATAAAGTAGAACGACGCCACCTCGAGCCCGCGAATAAACGCCAGATCCAGCATGGCCGACACATGTTCAATCGCCGCGCGGGTCAACCACCCTTCCTGTTCCTGCGCGCGCCACAACAGCGGAATGATCGCGCTTGCCTGACGCCCCTCGGGGTATTTCGCGATCTGCGCCTCGGCCCATGCCTGATTGGCGGGCGTGAAGGCAAAGCTGGCGGGTTGGTCGTGGTAAAGGCGGCGAAGCATCAGCTGACTCCGGTCAGTATGACGGCCCCGTTCAGGGCCATGAAAAGTGCGGCGGGCACGGCATGTGTGCCAATACCCGTCAGAACGACAAGGGGAACCAATCCGGCAATGATCACCGGTCGACTTCCCCGAACACGATATCCATCGTGCCGATAATGGCGGCGACATCGGCAAGCTGGTGCCCGCCCGCCACGTGATCCATCGACTGCAGGTGCAGATAGCCCGGCGCGCGCAGTTTGGCGCGATAGGGTTTGTTGGTGCCATCGGCCACCAGATACACGCCGAATTCGCCCTTGGGCGCCTCGACGGCGGCGTAGACTTCGCCCGCAGGCACGTGGAACCCTTCGGTATAAAGTTTGAAGTGGTGGATCAGGGCTTCCATTGATGTCTTCATTTCGCCACGGCTGGGCGGGGTCATCTTGCCACGCGCCATGACATCGCCCTTTTCGACCTTCAGCTTGGCGCAGGCCTGCCGGATGATCGACACGGACTGGCGCATTTCCTCCATGCGCACGAGATAGCGATCATAGCAATCGCCGTTCTTGCCCACCGGGATCTGGAACTCGAATTCGTCATAACATTCATAGGGCTGTGCGCGGCGCAAATCCCACGCTAGGCCCGAGCCGCGCACCATCACGCCACTATAGCCCCAGTCCTGAATGTCTTGCTCGGTGACGATGCCGATATCGACGTTGCGCTGTTTGAAAATGCGGTTTTCGGTCAGCAGCCCGTCAAGGTTGACCATAAAGCCGGACATGAACTGATCAGCCCATGCTTCGATATCTTCGATCAGACCTTCGGGCAGGTCCTGATGCACCCCGCCGGGGCGAAAATAGGCGGCGTGCAGCCGCGCGCCGCAAGCGCGTTCATAGAACACCATCAACTGTTCGCGTTCCTCGAAACCCCAAACCGGCGGCGTCAGCGCGCCCACGTCCATCGCCTGCGTGGTGACGTTCAGCAAGTGGTTCAGCACGCGGCCAATTTCGGAATAAAGCACGCGGATCAGGCTGGCGCGGCGCGGCACTTCGGTGCCTGTCAGTTTTTCGATCGCCAGACACCAGGCATGCTCCTGATTCATCGGCGCGACATAATCGAGGCGGTCGAAATACGGCAGGTTCTGCAGATAGGTGCGGCTTTCCATCAGCTTTTCGGTGCCACGATGCAGCAGTCCGATATGCGGATCGCAGCGCTCGACGATTTCGCCGTCCAGTTCCAGCACCAAGCGCAAAACGCCGTGCGCGGCAGGGTGTTGCGGGCCGAAGTTGATGTTGAAATTGCGGATCTTCTGCTCGCCCGTCTGGGCGTCCACCGATCCGTCATCATAGGTGTTCACGCGGATATCGCCGTCCATCATTTTGCACCCTCTTTCGTCTTTTCATCACCGGGCAGGATGTATTCGGCCCCCTCCCACGGTGACATGAAATCAAACTGGCGGTATTCCTGCACCAGCGACACGGGCTCATAGACCACGCGCTTTTGCGCTTCGTCATAGCGCACTTCGGTATAGCCGGTCGTCGGGAAATCCTTGCGCAACGGATGGCCGCGGAACCCGTAATCGGTCAGCAGGCGGCGCAGATCGGGGTGGCCGGAAAACAGGATACCGAACATGTCGAACACCTCGCGCTCGAACCAGTTGGCGCTGGGGTGCACGTCGATGATCGAGGGCACCAGGTCTTCTTCACGGACCTGAATACGCAAACGGATGCGGTGGTTCTGATACATCGACAGGAAGTGATAGACCACGTCGAACCGCTTGGCCCGACCGGGGTAATCAACGGCGGTGATATCAATCAGCGAGTTGAATTTGCAGGTCGGATCGGACTTTAGAAAATCCACAAAGCCCGCGATATTGGCGGGGGCGACATCAACGGTCAGTTCACCGTGGGTCACAGCCCGGCTCAGCACGCAATCGGGGCGCTTCAGCTCGAGATGG
Organism: Octadecabacter sp. SW4; assembly: GCF_008065155.1. Lineage (NCBI taxonomy): Bacteria > Pseudomonadati > Pseudomonadota > Alphaproteobacteria > Rhodobacterales > Roseobacteraceae > Octadecabacter > Octadecabacter sp. SW4. The sequence continues at coordinate 2,010,311 of NZ_CP042819.1, forward strand.
GTTCCAAGGTCGTTCATCGCTTCAGACATGAAGGCGGTCCTTTTCACGTCGCCCTAGCGGACGATGGTGCCAGTGCGGCGAATTTTGCGCTGAAGTTGCAGCAGGCCATAAAGCAGGGCCTCGGCGGTGGGTGGGCAGCCGGGCACATAGACATCCACGGGCACGATCCGGTCACAGCCGCGCACAACGCTGTAGCTATAGTGGTAATACCCGCCGCCATTGGCACATGACCCCATCGAGATCACATAGCGCGGCTCTGGCATCTGGTCGTAAACCTTGCGCAGGGCGGGGGCCATCTTGTTGGTCAGCGTGCCGGCGACGATCATCAGATCGGACTGGCGCGGGCTGGCGCGCGGGGCAATGCCGAACCGTTCAGCATCGTAACGCGGCATCGAGGTGTGCATCATTTCAACGGCGCAACAGGCCAGACCGAAAGTCATCCAGTGCAAGCTGCCGGTGCGCGCCCAGTTGATCATGTCTGCGGTGCTGGTCACAAGGAAACCCTTGTCCTGCAACTCGCGGTTCAGGGTCTGCGTGGCAAATTCAGGATCACCGCCAGCGGTATTTGCGCCTGCAACTACACCCATTCCAACGCTCCTTTTTTCCACTCGTAAGCGAACCCAATCGTCAGCACGCCCAGGAACACCATCATCGACCAGAACGCGACCATGCTGATATCCGCAAAGGCCACGGCCCAGGGGAACAGGAACGCGATCTCCAGATCGAAAATAATGAACAAAATGGCGACCAAATAGAACCGCACATCGAATTTCATCCGCGCATCATCAAAGGCATTGAACCCGCATTCATAGGCCGACACCTTTTCAGGGTCTGGATGACGCACCGCAACCACGGCGGCGGCCAAAATCAGCACAAGGCCGATTCCAATCGCCAGACCAAGGAAAACAAGGATCGGCAGGTATTCCCGAAGAAGATCGCTCACGGTGGCAGGCTCCTGTTCCAGCGGGCCGCACGATATCAGCACGCTTGTTGGGGTCGGGTTTATCCCTGCGCGCCCAAAGGGTCAACGGGCGCAGGCCCCTGTTTTGCGTATTCATTGCATGAATTGCGCGGGCGTGATCGCGCCCGTTGATCCGGCTGTGCCCTCAAACACTAAGGCTTGCGCAAGACCACGACAGCAATCGCCCGAGGTTTGCGCGCGTCATCCCTCCCACGGGGGGTAGAAATCGCGGGTATAAAGCCCCCCTTCCGCAGGCGGCAGACACAGCTGGAAGGCCGGTCGTTCGGTGATGCGTTCATACCATTTCGCAACCTCGGGATAGGGATCAAGATGCACGAAATGGCGCGCCATATAAACCGCCTGCCCGACGCTGACATCGGCCGCACTAAAGCCGCTGGTCAGCAGGTAGTCGCGGTTTTCCACGGGTGTCGAGAGCCGCGCCTCGATCAATTCAAGGCACTTGCCCACCCGCTTGGCCTCAAGCTGCATGACGATCGGGCTGCGCATGTAATCCTCGCGCAGGATGATGTGTTGCTGGGTCAGCGCGGCTACATGCTGACTGACGGTTTCGGCAAAATGCACCCAGACCAGCCAGTCCATCCTGTCCAGATCATCCACCGCGCGACCAAGGGAAAACACATCGAAACGTTCACACAAATACTGCGTGATCGCGCCGGTTTCGGTCATCACCTCGCCATCGATTTCCAGAACCGGAACACGACCCAAGGGGTTGAGCGCGCGAAAGGAATCCATGCGCAGGGTCTGGTCAAAGGCATAAACGGCGACTTCAAATTCAACCTCCAATTCATGCAGCAACCACAGGCTGCGCATGGATCGGGTCTGGTGGCAGTGGTGCAGGCGGATCATATGTCCTCGCTTTCGGCCTCCAGCGTAACAAGCGTGACACCGGCTGCAACCTGATCGCCCGCCTTGACACCAAGCGCCGCGACAACCCCCGCACGCGGCGCGCGCAGCACATATTCCATCTTCATCGCCTCAAGGACACACAGCCGGGCGCCCGCCGCGACAGTGTCACCTGCGGCCACACTGACCGCCTGCACCAATCCGGGCATGGGCGCGGCGACACGGTCACCACCCGCCGCCCCGTCAACAGCCCGCGCCAGCGGATCGGGGATCGTAAACACGTAACTGGGCGCGCCAAACACGGTGATCTGATCACCGTGGCGCAGGCAGGCGCGCGAGCCGACCTGCCAGCCCCGCCGATCCCGCGCCACACTGACGCGATGATCGCCCCAGCCAACCGTCGCCTGATCAGCCTGCACCACCAGCTTTGCGGCGATGTCCTGGTCATTCAGGCGCAGATCAACACTGCGGGTCAGCGGCTCCCACAGGGTAAAGCCCGCAAGCGACCCATCAGGCAGGCCAGCGGCGGCCAAAACAGCCTGCGCGACCACGGCGGGCGGTGCATCCTGTCGCGCAATCAGCCTGTCAAGGTCGCGCGCGATCAGGCCGGTATCGACCTGCCCCGCACGAAATCCAGCGTGATCAGCCAAAGCCTTGAGAAACCCAAGATTGGTCACCGTCCCCGCAACCTGCGTGTCACCCAAAGCGCGCGACAGGTCTGCAAGTGCCGTCGCGCGGTCCGGCCCATGCACGACCAGTTTGGCGATCATCGGATCATAGAACGGCGAAATCTCATCGCCCGTTTCCACGCCACTGTCGGCGCGCACCCCGTCTGGAAAGGCCAGATGCGCCAGCGTCCCCGTGGCGGGCAGAAAGCCACCCGCGACGTCTTCGGCGTATAAACGTGCCTCAAAGGCGTGGCCGGTGATGGTCAGATCACCCTGCGCCAAAGGCAGCCCCTGCCCCGCGGCCACGCGCACCTGCCAGGCCACCAGATCAACACCGGTGATCGCCTCCGTTACGGGGTGTTCCACCTGCAGGCGGGTGTTCATCTCCATGAACCAGAACCCGTCGGCGCGCAGACCGCCCGTGCCGTCAACGATGAACTCCACCGTGCCCGCACCCTTGTAGCCAATGGCGATGGCCGCGCGCACCGCGGCATCCCCCATTGCCGCACGCACCGCCTCGGTCATATCGGGTGCCGGCGCTTCCTCGATCACTTTTTGGTGGCGGCGTTGCAGGGAACAATCCCTCTCAAACAGATGCACGGCACGCTCGCCATCGCCAAACACCTGCACCTCGATATGGCGCGGATGCTGGATGTATTTCTCGATCAACACGGCGTCATTGCCAAAGGCGGTGCGGGCCTCGGCGCGCGCGCTGGCCAGCGCCTCCTGGAAATCGCCCGCAGCATCGACCAGCCGCATGCCCTTGCCGCCACCACCGGCCACGGCCTTGATCATTACCGGATAGCCAATGTCATCAGCCGCGCGCGCCAGCACCGCCGCATCCTGATCCGCCCCGTGATAGCCCGGCACGACCGGCACGCCGGCCTTTTCCATCAACGCCTTGGCCGCATCCTTGAGGCCCATCGCACGGATCGCATCCGCCGAGGGACCAATAAAAACCAGACCCGCCTTTGCGACAGCCGCAACAAAATCGGGATTCTCCGACAGGAAACCATAGCCCGGGTGGATCGCCTGCGCCCCGGTTTCAAGTGCCCCTGCGATAATACGATCACCGCGCAGATAACTGTCGGCAGGGGCAGCACCGCCAATATGCACCGCGTGGTCTGCCATGCGCACATGGCGCGCACCGGCATCCGCATCGGAATACACGGCCACCGTTTCCACCCCCATCGCCCGCGCCGTCTGGGCGATCCTACAGGCAATCTCGCCGCGATTGGCGATAAGGATACGAGTGAACATCAGTCGTCCTTCAGATCCGAATACCGGCGATAACGGTGGCGGTAGATCAGGTTCGGGCGATCCCCTTCGACCAGATAAAAGATCATGCTGACTGCAACCAGGGCATCGACCAGCAACAGCATGCTGGGGTCCGCCCCGATATTGCGCGCAAAGGCATAAAGCGTGAAACCCGCCATGATGATCGCCACGATAATTGCCCAGGGCATGCGCGCCCAAAGACCCAAACCGGTGATCACCGGCAGCGCCCCGCCCAGCACGATCACCGTCACCGGATAACCCGCGCCGGTAAAGGCCCACAGCTTGAACAGCCCCGACACGATCAGATAGGCGATGATCACATACAGGGTCAGGCCCGGTCGGCCCTTGGGATGCGCGCGCGCCTGCTGCGGCGTGACATCGACCCAAGGGATACCGGCCCCCGGATCAGGCCGCTTGTCGTTGTCACTCATGTCGATCCCTTTCTGTGGAACGCCGTGCATCTTTGACTCGATGCAACGGATTTTCTGCATCCTCTCAGTGAGCGACGTCACGCCATAAAGACCCCATCGTCAAGCATTTCCGACCCAAACCGGACCTTGGGCGCGTTACGGGTCAGTGTTCGCTTTGCGGGACTATCCTGCCGTTCGACTTTCTCGTTCAGAGGTCCGCTTTGCGCCAGCAGAAGCTGCCGCACCGTTGATGTCACCAGCAAGTGTCGTCAAAGCAGCAACACCAAGTGCAACTGCAAGGCCAACCGCTACGCCGTATTCAACAAGAGTGACGCCACGCTCATCATGGCGGAAAGAGATCATCATTTTCATGAGTGTATCACGCATTGTTTGCTCCAGTATTTTGAGAAATAGGGATGTTTCGGTTCAATAGCGGATCGGTTCCCCCCGTCCGCTTGCAACGAGTCTGGCATGTGCCCGACCAATCCGGTGCCACCCCTAAGCCGGAAAACCACACCTATGAGTTGTGTTTTGCGACGGAAATGCCGGGCAGAGGCCCTAAGTCGAACAGTCATGGAATCTGGCGCGCGCCGATTCGAATGGGCCAGATCGCCATCGATCGGAGCTGGGACCCGCTAAAGACAGAATCCCAAGTTAGAGTTAGTTTTGGGCATCGCGGGGTTGCTATTCTGAGCACGTCGCGCAGCCGCGGACATGCATCTGACCAGACTTACAAAACTGTGGTGCCGGCGCCGGCCCGGAGTAAACTCGGCCACCTGTTCTTGTTTTATCTGAGCGCCGAACGCTTTCAACAATCTGAGTAGAAGAGACACCATAGTCCTCTTCTAACGTCAGCTCCTATTGGGCCGAATGGGTTGGTTGGAAAAGAGTGGGCTGCTGGTGCATCGTGAACGATGGGATTTTCGATTGGCAGCGGTTGCCTGCCGCCCAGCGCCGGCCGTGAAACATGCGAGGGTAGAGGTTTGTGTTCTGTGGAAACCGTTCGCCTGCTGGGGGCGAAAACAGTTGTGGGAAATCCAACTGACCAGACCACCGCTGCGTGGAGGCCTGTCGTTCTTCTCGCTAAAAAGCAGTACCGGCCGAGGTTCGGCCGGTGTGTAACTTGTACAGTGATAGCTTTGGACCGTACCTCGAGGGCTACGCTTTCACTATGACATCGGGGTTAGTTGAACCTGTCGGAAGTATGGGTTCTGAACGGCGGCCTCGCGACCATAGCCCGAAGAAACCAAACAGCTTAGCCCGCGCGAAGGGACTTGGACCATGATGCTCCAACTCTCGCTGCTCTCATTCATAAACAACTGAATGATGTTCGAGTTCTCGAGTTCCCCAGAGTAGGCAAGCGTTTCGCCATGGGAAGTTCGAAGATTGCGTTCTACTTGGCTGGTGTTTGCACACGGAAGGGCTGCGGCTTGCGTGGCCAAAAGCGATCCTGCAATCGCAAGAAGTGTCGTTCTTTTCATCTGCTCAATCCTGTCTTCGGCGGGCTTTTCCCGCTCATTTGTGGACGCCTTATAGTTTACGTGGCGTGAAGGTGCCGCAACAATGTGGTCACAATGCGGCAGGATTGAAGTTAAATAGCGCCGCTTTGACTCTCTTGGAACACATTTTCCTCTGCCCGTGGCGCAGTCTCGAGGGGCCGTCCGATCATCTTGACAGACGGTGTGCCATACCGTTCTGAATCTGAACCTAAATTCGGATTTGCCCCCCCGTTTTTACGACTGATCGCAACCGCCACTTCGGTAAGCAAGATCTTGCCAGTTCGGAGGCACGAGGTCGCTCTCAGAATCGGGAGAATGCTTAGAATTTTACTCAACCCTTAATTGACAAGGATCAATTCAATTCACCCGGAGCGCGCTGACCGCAACGTATCCAAGGCGCCATTTTCAACGCTGCTAATGCCCGCAATTCGCCCATGTGGTATTGGGCATTTCCGTGGCCACAATATGGCGGCAATATGGAGGCAGAATGAGCCAAACTTGACAACTAACTGATTTTAGGCGCATAATTATATATAGGTCTACATAGACTTTATCGACACAGCCTTGGGGGGATGTGGAATGGTCGCTAAATCCTTTATACTTTCGGCACTGTTTTTTGCCGCTCAAAGTAGTGTCGTCTACGCCCAGTCCAGTACGGCGCTTATTGATCGCCAACTCTTGGATCAGATCGATTTTCGGGATGCTGCTTTCTCAGTTTGTTTTGAGCAACGGAGTTGCGAGGTAGGTGTCTCGATACCGAGATCATCAAGCAACGATCCTCTGGAATTAACCGTTGCAGTAGCGGCTGAACGGGATACTGGCATTCTTGAAGGCTGGCAGCCCGCTGAACTCTACTGGGATCCGGTCGATGGTTTTGGTGTCCTCGGCGGCGGACAGAACGACGAGATCGATTTCAACGAACGGCTGACCATTTCTCTTTCCGAGCCTTTGAATATCCAGGGGATGTGGTTCTCTGACATGTTCATCGGGGAGCAATCCAATTACGGGGTCAGCTACACGGAACAGGAAGACCTGGAGGCGGCAGACGTTGTTGCGTCTTTGACGGGCGTCATGGTGTTTGAGCGTCGTGTCACTGGGCAGGTCGTCGTTCCCGATGATCCTTTCAACGTCGTCGTCAGCGATGACTTTGTCGAAGGCGGTGACGCTCGGAACCGAGTTTTGATCGACGAGGGGATTGTTACGTTTCTCATTGAAGATGAAACGCAAGGCTCCCCGCGGATTATTCGTGCCGCCGTGGGAGAGATTGACCCTTCCAAGCTGGACATTTTCGCGGGTGCCGAGATCGTGGATATCGATCCGGCCACCCTTTTGGGTGAAACTGAATTTGCACCATTGCTCGCCGCCGGTCTGCGCAATCAACTCATGATGGAGCGGATGGTGACCAATCAGATCAACCTTGCCGCATGGCACACCGAGGCCAGTCGACAACGGCTGATTTCAAGCGTGCCCAATGGTGAAGTTGGCACAGTGTTGAACGTAGCAACCACAGTAGATCAACTGGTGTTCTCGGCAGAGCTTATGACCAGTAACGACTATTCGGTTGCCGGCCTGGTGGTGGAGAACTGATATGTTTAAGAGAGTTATCTTCCGCGCAACCGTCATCCTTTCCATGGTGGCTACAAAAGCCGCCGCTACGATTGTCCCGGCTTGGACCAATTCGATGCCTACGCCGAACTCGAACTGGTCAAAACTCGACGGTGCAGTTTCAGAGCCGTTCGCTCGCCGGGAATTGAATCCGGACATCATTAGTGTCGTCACCAATCATCAACGGTGGCAAGACTATGAGGAAGCCATCCGCGTTACCTATGCGATGGCCCGAACCTCGGAAATTGGCGACCTTGACGAGCTTTGGGCATCCGTTCTGATTGAACACCACGGACCAGAAGCCTTGTCGACCTATCTGGCCGTCCGTGGCCAAATTAACTTGCTCGACGATCACAGCGACGCGCCAGGATACTTCATGGAGAATTGGCTCTGGAATGCCAGCTCTGGCAGCGGAGATTCCTGATCCGCTGTTAGATGATCGGGGTGTCCCTTTCGGTATCTCAAGAGGCTAGCTTTGGATGCGGCTTAACCAGCTGACCAAAGCACTTTCGCATCAGACAAATCCCTTAGCTGGGTTAACCCAAATCGTGCCTGTAAGCGTGGCACAGCATCGATCGGGTCAATTTGTCCGAGGTGTTCTATCGCAAACCCATAGCGTCCAAGAAACGGCACTGGTCGCATTGTTGCGCAGCAAAATACGAGGCGCGCAAATGCTGCTTGATGTTGCTGAGTCAGCAACTCCTTCAGTGCATTCCGCATCAGGTCATGCTCGATATCCCCGCAATAGATGCCGATTACTGGCAGAGACTCCGGTTCGGCAGACCATGCAATGCTGCCCAAGCTGACGTTCAATGGAGTCAGTCGCCCCGTGTCTAAGGCAGAAAGCATCGATGGGATTATTGGTGGAGCGGCTTCAACCTGATCGGCAAAATCAATGTTAAGGTCAAAAAGCTGCGGAGAGGAAAGCTCGGCTTGCATCTCCCGAAACTCAAGCTGAGCCAACCGCTTTCCCATCAGTTGGTTTTCCCGCGCCAGACGGCGGATCATCGACGGAGCGACTTGTTTGGGTGCCGGAACGCGGACCATGTTATTGGTACCTTTCGCAGACTTCGTGGATGGCGCGCGCCGCATCCGGCCCACCATTCTCAGCCGGAGGGCGACCTGAAATCACCGTCCGCTTACGGACTTTCGCCAAGAAGTCATCGATGATGGCTTCAAATTGCTCTGGCCGGTCTGGATGCAACATCGACACCCAGCCGGCGTCTGCCGCGTGGCTGGCCCGTGCTACCTGATCATCAAGGCGTTCATGGTTCGTTGGGGCCAGCAAGACGGGCCGACTGAACCCAAGCATCAACTCGTGATAGCTGTTGTAGCCCGTGGCCGTTACCATTCCATCGAATGCCGCTAGATACCGACTGAGTGGGTAGAACCGCCGGATCATCGTCTTGCCCATGTCTTGGTTCGGTGCCGCCGCGAGGGGAGATTGTGCCCAGACCAGATTGACGCGGTGCACCTGCGCATAATTGTTGATCAGGGTCCGAATACGGTCCCAATTTCCAAATGCACCTCCAAGCGAGACCAGGCAATTCGCGCGCCGAGGCAAGCCAAGTTTCTTTCGTGCGACCTTTTTGTCATATGCCGGGAGATAAGGTTTCAGCGTCACCGGACGGGCAGATAATCGCTCCGAAAACCCCCTGTGTTGCGCTTGTCGTAGACGTGTCGGCCCCTTATCGTTTTCGACGGACAGATCTCCAGGTTCCAGCACAATGTCGCAGAACTGTTCGGATTCCAGAAGCTGCGCATCCGCGTCGGGCTGTAACATCCCACGCCGCACCCATATCATACCGACATTGCCACACCCCGGCTCCTTAAGCGCAGCGACAATAAAGGGGTCGAAAGTCATGCCGTCGTAACTGACTGCGTTTGGGCGCAAATGTCGGATGGCCTTTGCGAATTCCAGTTTTTCAAACTCACGCCAATCTGGTGGGTGAGCGCCTAGATGGCTTGAGGTTTGCCGCAAGATAACTTCGAACCCTGCGGCTTGAACGATCTCTGCAGCGCGCGAGAAACACCAAAACACAACTCGCGTTCCGTATTGTTCCCGCAGCGCAAATGCTATTGCCATCATACGAGTGATATGGCCCAACCCTACGCCATTGGGCACCACGGCCAGAAGTGTAGGCCTCCGATCCGACACGGGCGTAGGCGGCGCGTCATCTGTCGTGGCGGTCGCGGCCGCGACCAGATCACAAAGGTCGAGATCGTCATCGTCATTCGTTGCGAGCACGCCAAGGCGTCGGAGCCTTGCCCAATTGAAAAGGCTGAGTGTGGCCCGACGAGATGCTTCGTCTTCGCCTACCACCTCGATTAAGTCTTCCCGTCGCGACAAGACAGCCCTGAATCTCCCTGGTGTCACCGGGGTAAAGGGGGAAATGACACCGACTTCTCGACTAAGATGCGCTTTCGCTTGGTCAGCGGACTCTTGGGACAGGGCCGTCAAAGTCAAAAACGATCCAACCTCGTCGGCTAATAGCCCGGAGAACCAACTCAGGCCCATCTCCCATTGGAGCGTGTCATTCACGGTTGTGCTGCGCCTCAGGAAAACCTCGGTTGGCTTCGCATGGCTTTGGATGGTCTTGAAATGGGCTAAGGTATAATCTTGATTCAGAACAATTATCCTGTCGACCAGTTCGATCTCTCGATCGGGATCAGTGATCCAGACGAATTCAGACGAACTATTCTTCGCTAGGTCTTCCAGAAGTTGGGCCAATGGGTCAGACCGGCTCCCCAACAAACCGACCAGCTCAGGAGGGACCGCCGCATGTGTCACGGGACTTCACCAGAATACAACTGCATTGCGCGTGCCGCAAAAGCAGCGGAGCCAAAACTGCGGCGTACGAAAGCCAAGCGATCTTCCGGATCGGCTTCAACCGCGTCCGGCAACCACTCAAGTACGGCCTTTGCCGCTTCTATCGGATCGACCTCAGCCGGCAACAGGAGCCCTCGCCCCTTCCCTTCTTGGTGCAATGCCTCGCTCACCCCGCCCACATCGCAGGCCGCCACCGGTATTCCGCAGGCTTGGGCCTCAAGCACCACGTTGGGAACCCCTTCAACTCGCGACATCAACAGTAGCGCATCCGCCCGAGAGTAGAGCTCTTTAGGGTTGCTGGCCGTGGTTTTGATGACAAGGTTCTTCAAACCTGTCTCCTGTGCCATTTTTTCAATCTCGCGCAGAAGAGGGCCATCGCCATAAATGCGGGCTTCTAAAGGGCGGTCGCTTATCCGTTGAAGCTCGGCCACAGTTTTAACCCAAAGCAATGGGCGCTTGTTGAGGGCCAGTCGAAATATGCCGGTTATGCACAAGGGTTCGGACTGCTCTTTCGGTTTTCGCCAGTCTGGCCGGAACCGTTCAATATCGACTGAGTTCGATAACGTCTGAAACGCGCCATCTTCCAGCCTCAACCACTTCTCATAGTCTGACGCGCCAGCCCTCGAGTTTGACGTCATCGCGAAATTGGCCTCGTGCGCAAATTGCGCATAGAGCCCTTGTCGTTCGGTGAGTGAGATTTCACGTCGAGTAGCCGGGCTCATGTTTCTCGCACTTAGCACAACTCGTTCTAGATTGCTGGCAATTCCGACGATGCCGCCAGAGAGCATCGACCGATCCTGCCAACAATGCAGGACTTTGGGTTGTCGCTCCTCAACGAGATGCCACAATTTCTCTATGTCTGATCGCAAGTCGACGGGCAAAGCACTTAGCATCGTGCCGATCGAGGGCGGCAAGGACCGGTTCACGATCTTTCGCTGGGAAAGATCAAAGATGGAGACACCGAGTTTTTCCAGATCTTGCAAGAAAACGTCATGTCCTCGATCCTGAGCAAGCGAGTAGAGTGCCACATCTATCAGGTCAGAGGGCCAACCGGATTGTATCAAGGAACGGCACATCTCAACGAATTGGCGCTCGGCGCCTCCCGCCTTCAATGAGGCGTTCACCAATAGAATCCGGCACGGCAAACGAACGGCCCCTGGCCAACCAGCTGGGCGCGGGTCCTGATCAAGAAATGCTGCGAAAGGGAACAAGAACTCTGGAGATCTTATCTTTCGTGCCTTGTCGAAAGAGTCCGGCACCTCACGGGGACCTCCGACATGATAGCCGGCCTGATCGAGAACCTTTTTGACCCTGTCAGAAACAGCAACCCGTCGTCTGCGCAACCAAAGCAGCAAACCAACGAACCCGTGATCCAGCAATATCTCCGATATCTCGATAAGTTCGTCGTGGGATTGCTCCTCCAAAACTGCACCACCCTGCGAGAGGCTTTCGACTAAGGCTTCCACAACCCCACGCTGGCGCTTGACCAATGATAGCCGAAGCCGCTCCAGAAATCTCAGGTCCGATCCGTGCAACTTGGTGACGATGCGGTTGACGTCATCATCACGATCCATCCGTTGATAGAGACCAAGGAGTTTGAAACGCCCCTCAGTTCGATAACGTTCAGCCGCTTCTACGGCGTCTTCCCAGATCAGGATCGCACCTAGGACATCTCCAGTCTGTTCAAGAATTCTAGCTTTGCGAAGCCGTAGCCGGACGTCGTCTGGGAAGGCCTCAAATGTGCCTTCAAGTCGCTCAAGCGCACTTTCATAGTGGCCAGCGAACCGCAGAAGATCGACAACGGTCATGACCTCTTCGACTGTGTTGGTGCTAATCCCCTCCAACAAATCCGCGACCTGTTCGCGCGTTAGTTTCCGCTCGCCGCCTTGCGGGTCCGCCATAATCCTTGCGAGTTCACACCGTGCAAGAAGGAGACGGGCATCGGTATCCTCAGGGGCATCGCCAAACACGGTATCCAGGACGAACGCCGCGCTCTTGTGATCGTTCCGCGTCAGGTAGTAGCGCGCCTCTTCTATTGCGATCTGCCCTGTCCAGACATTGGCATTCCATAATGCGGAACGGGCACCATGCGCCACGGCTTCGTTTCCGCCGTCTTGCGCGCTTCGAGCGAGGAACGACCACAAGGAAGGGTGATCATTCGGCAGCAGGTTGCTTTGCAACAAGTACAGCTGCGCCAAAGCAAATCTCTTGTCGTCGCAATATTCTACAATTTTTTCGCGCACTTGCCCAAGGTAATGCAGGGGCGTAGTGTCAAGAGAGTTTTCCGAATTCATTAAGGTTACTATGGCTTCGTACGCATCGCCTAGCAACGAAATTTTGGACGCGGCTCCGGCAGTGCCAAGGATGATGGGAGATACCGATGTTGACGTCATAGAACAGATCGCCGGGCAATTGGGCGGCAACGCGCGGCTCATCGAATTTGGTCCCTGGCTTGGTGGTGTGACAGCAGTGCTGGCAAAATATGGGGAATGCCACGTCGTCGACAGGTTCGAATGGTCGGACCTCAATGCAGAACGGCTACCCGGGCTCCTCTCCCCGGGCGACAACTTCCGGCCCGAGTTTGAGCGCTTTATGGAAGAAAGCGAAACCCAGGTAGTGATTCATGAATGCGCGTTCCGTGACTTTGAATGGTCAGGCGGCGCGATTGACTTCTGCTTGATAGACGCCCCACGGACCGGCAAAGACCTTCTGGATTGTCTTCGCCCAATCAGCAAAGCCCTGACAAAAGACGCTCGCGTCCTTATCAAACACGGAGCCAATGCCGAACGCTTCACCTTTATGGCTGACATTTATCGCCTATTGGCAGAAGGTTATTTCAAGCTAGAGAATGTCGGCCAGCCGAAGTGGTGCAATCTCGCGGTGCTGCGGCCCACCTCAAAGACGGCTGCGCTTGGAACGTTGGATTGGTCTACAGACGATAGACCCACTCAAATTTGCAACGATGACCTGCCGGATCCCTGGGGCGGTCGGATGTTTCTTGCAGCACTCTATGCAACCGTCATTGAGCGGGACGGTTATCACGCGGCCTACGCTCTTTTGCACGAACAAATTCCGAACCGAGACCTGCTCCGCGATTGGGATGTGATAGATCGGTCCCTTGCCTCTTTAGGTTATGACCCGACGGAATTGGCGCAATTTGCCGCTGTACTGGATGCACATAACGATGTTCCTGGAGTCCCTCCCCGCACCATGGATCCCCACCAAAGCTTTCCGACTGCGCTAAGGTATTGCTGGCTATCGTTGGCTGATAACCCGAAGCGACCTGATCTCTTTCAAACCGATGCAATTGCTGCGGCATATCTTACCGGCGCGTTTTCTGTTGTCCACCAATTGGGGCAAAACCTTCAGGGTAAGGATGTCGCATTAATAGGTGATCGCCTGAACCATATCGAAATAGCCGTCATGGCCTCGGGTGCTCGTTCATTTCTCGGACTGAGCGTGACCAAGGACTCCAAAAGCTTGCGGCCTTCCTTTGGATCCGGAGCAATTGCGTCGACAATCGTCCCTCTGACCGCGGCGGATATCTACATCCGTGAACACTTTGACGTAATCGGCTTGCTAAGCAATTTCGCCATGACAATCGAATTGGATCAGCGCATTGAGGATATCATCGCCCTCAAGGCATCTAAATCTCAGATCCTCCGCGCCACTGTCGAGCCCGTGAGTTTGCCCGTCCTTTCCTAGGGTTGAACGAGCTAGAGTTCTGCCTGGCGCTCCGCCAAATCGTCAATCCACTTGATGAACCGTTCATCCGCTTGAATGAACTTCCGCTTGCGAACTCTCAGGATCAGTCGATTAAGGGCCGCATCGTCGATGATCAGAAGATTGCGCAATGACGTAATCACTTGCTCTTCTTCTCGTCTAGAGATTGTTCCTGCGCGGTCAAAATCATACCCGGTGAAGGAAATACCGTGGGCGTCGCGAAGCCAAACTAGATCGCTGCCCCCATAGTCAATCTGATCGACGATCTCGGGCCGTAGTTGTGGACGAGTGTTTTCCATTTTTGCGTCAAGCGACTCAAGCACCTTTATCAGGAACTTTGATTCCTTCATGAATTTGTCATTGTCGTAGAGAAAGAATTTCTCGCGAAAATCCCGAAGGAGCATCATGGCCGGTGCAGACAGAGAGGTGTTTGCCTCATCGCTCTTAGCTTTGTCGGCTACAGACTCCGAAACAGTTGTCAGCTGGCTTGCGAAGAAGTCCTTGGAAATATCTTGACCTACGAGCGCGCCACGTTCGAACGCCCGCACCGAAATCTCGGCCTCTGGAAAATGCTCCTTATAAGAGTCTAGTACACGACGGAAATTGTGCGGCTGAGGCGGCAGGATTTCGAACGAGGCTTTCAGCCTTTGCTGCAACAAGGACAGGTAGTGGGCCGAAGGTTTCCGCACATAGCAGCAAATCCGAACATTAGATGGATCTGTGCCCGGAATCGACTTCAGCAAATCCACCCAACGCCCCGGAGGCACGACCCTGAAGAAATATTCAGACGATAGAACTAGCGTCTCGGGATTGTTCTTGGAAATCTGGTAGGCCAATTCTTGAATGGCCGTATCGCAGGCTGCCTGCCTTTCCTCTTCAGACAAAGATTTGAAGATGCGTGGCAATCTCTCTGGCCGAAGCAAGATCATCGACAACGGCCCATGGTTCTTGGACACCTCTGCAGCCGAAAGAAACGGGTACAGGACGCTCTCCGCCAAGAGGGCTTCACGAGCGGCGTAGAGTCCGCGCTGCAATGCGGTGGTACCTGTCTTAGGCGACCCGATATGAATAACTGTTTTCATTGGGAAACTTTACCCTATTGAATAAAAAGTGCAAAAGAACGAGCCGTTCCGGGGTGAGTGAACCAGCCTCTGTCATAAATATCCTGGTTAGAAACCATCATTTGCTTGATCAGCTCGGCGATCTCGGAGTCGTCCGGGAATGTCATATGGAAGCCCCCCAAAGCAGGGTTTAGGCGCGATGTTTCGCCGGGGGAGATTGGCCTGGCTCCATAGGGATGTATGTTTCGCTTCCAAATGCCATTCGCCAAAACAAAACCGGTCAGTCTGTTCCGAATTGAATCGGAAACTCCCTGAGACATCGGGAAGCCTGCACGTCGGGCATCCTCGACAAAAGGCAGCGTGATCGCGGCCTTCCAAGTGTATTCTGAATACTCAGTATCAATACCGCTCTGCATTGAAGATGGGGTTTGAAACGACGGGCTATAGGGCCAGGACACCGTTCCACTGGGATGAACGTTCATCGCATCTTCGAAAACCCAGATAATCTCTTCTATCCGCCGAGCATATACCGGATCCCCTGTGATCTCATATGCCGCAACCAACGCCCGACCAAGACTGGTCACGTGATTGATCGGTTCAAACTCGTCGTCAATGGGCCGCCAGTACCAAGAACGAGTCCCATCGCCGAAAGGGCGGCGGTCAGCTTCAAACTGGTGCCACCCCGTTTCAAAGAAGCGAAGGATGTCGTAGGCCCAGCTTCCGTATTCCTCTGTCAGCGCCGGATCGTCCAACACCTCGCTGGCAAAGCCCATCGCAGGGGTCATGATCCGGCCAAAGTGGGTGACATGGGCGACCCATTCTCGGTGGTCAGCCTCTCCAAGCACGCCCGCGGGCATATTGTAGCCCCATGAGTTCATTATCCGCCCGTGATACTGATCGATGATCCCCAACCGTGGATCGCTGAGCAACAGCAATCGGTCGAAGTAGTCTTTGAAAAGGATAAGGAATCGAACATCGCCTGTTCGACGGAACGCTAACAGGGCCGCCTCCCCGACATAACTGCCTGGCCAGGCGACAAAGCCGCCCCGATCATATCCTTGTTCAATCGTTCGTTCGATCGAACGTTCAAACCGGAAGTTCAGGTACCCCAGCAACACGTTTCGTTCGAAGGAGGTTGTCAGGATTAGGTCATGGACCTCCTGCGCCGTGGCACCTGGCGGACGTTCGGTTACGAAGCAATCAACATGGGGAACCTCATCGGGCGAGGTGCCTGCCAAAAGAGAAACTAGCACAGCCTCGTAAGCGTAGAATGCCGTCGCCTCAGACAGTGCCTCCTCACACGTGGAATCCAGGTCGATCGACTGTCTTCTTGGAATGGTCTCAAACGAGACATGTGGCGCAAAGGCCTCTTCGACAGTTGTCTGCGCCAGATTCTGTGCGGCCGCAGCACCAAGCCAATGCTCACTCCCTCCAACCAGAAACGCCAGCAGGGTGGCCAAAATCGGCCTTAGGCGGGTCTGAAGTTCGAACTTTTTCACGTCATTCCCAATGGCTTGTACCTGCTATCATCCGTATCAAATGCCTTATGAAATCCTGCCATCATCTTAGTCAGCTATCAATATCGACGACCCCATAGGCTTGCAAGAGATCCAAACCGACCGCCATTCAACGACAGAAATTGGTCCGGTCTTTGCCCTTGATCTGGGTTCATGCAGGCCACCCAAAAGTCGATTTGGGTGCCTGACATACCAACTTCTTTCAGCGACTTCGGAAACTTCTTCCGCACCTTTTCATATTCGACCGCATAGGCCGCTACGGCTTGTTCCTGACCGGGCGTTTCATTCTGCCAAACAGGTCCTCTTTCTCGTCGAAGTAGCTGGTAAAGCATTGTCGCCAGTGAGAAGTAGTCGGCGTTAACACCAATTGGATCCTTGCCCTGGAATAACAGTTCAGGTCCCCAGGAACGCCCCGCACGTGACCCAAGGCGATCACGACGATTGCGCGAATTTACCTCGGAGAGAGGGCGCGTAGTGCTGAAATCAAAGAGCGAGAACTTCCCACTCCCATAGAGCACGTTTGACGGTTTGATGTCGCGGATCAACCAAGGCTCTGCGGCGTCGTGAAATATCTCGAAAATCTTCTCGAATAGCTTCCACAGTTCGACGACAGTTGTTTTGTTCCACGCAAAGCCTTCAATTTCCGACAGTACCTCGCCAGATGTCCATTGTCTGATGAACCAGCTGTGGTCGTCGGCGCAGACAAGTACTGGCAAAGAGAACTCGGGATGATCGGCTAGTTTCCGAAGGGCCGCGATTTCGCTGAGAGGGGGAATGGCGGCGCCTTCGCGCGTACCTGCGCGCCTTTGCGCTAGCCGACGTAGGCCGATTTTTAGAGCAATCGAGCCAAATCTTTCTGTTTGTGCAGGAACAACAAGATGCGCCGCCGTCTGAATGGGTGGGTAAAGCTCGACCAGCCCACAGGCGGAATCAATGATCTCCCGGCAGTATCGAAGGGACCCGCTATCAACTTCCCACGGCAAAGAAGGTGCGCGGTTTACCAAGCCCAAAAATCTCCGTCTTAATTGGACCAATGCTAGCGGATGCAATCCTTGCCGTCTACGCACTTGCAGCCGGATCCAGCTCTTCCACGGTACCGATCAGAACTGGATATCCATAGTGACCGACCACGGCATCGGAGCGGCAGACCAACCCAGCACGAACGGATCACAATTGGGGGCGAGCTGCCTATCAAGGTGCCCTTAGGGCTCCCAGCCCATTCAATCACGTAGCCAATCGCAATACCGTCGACGCCTCGTGCTGCTCCATCCCTGCAGCTTCCAGCACCACCAAGGATACACAAGTGAAAAGAATTGAGCACCTGATGAGGCCTTGTTGCACAAATCGGCTGAGGGCCAGGCTTACCCTTTCCCCGGACGGATTTACTCTACGGCCACTGTGACGGGTACGCCAAGCACAGTGTATCCGTTTAACACTGCAATGCGGATCTGTAGTTCCGCGACCTGGCGATCGAAGTCTCTCGCCATCAAAGACTGACCAAGCAGCTTGATGCAGTTCATCTTGGTCTCGACACGGCTTCGGCGGTGATAGCCGCTCCATCGTCGCCAGATAGCGCGTCCCAGGTACTTTGAGGCTCGCAAAGCTTCGTTGCGCGCTATGGCGCCGGGGCTCGTCGGTTTCCACGGCTTGGCGTTTTTGCGGGGTGGGATGGCAGCAGCGGCGTTTCGCGCCGCCATGCTTGTGGGCGTTCCATTCACCTTCGCCTTCGACTTTGATGCCGGTGCTGTCGATGAGCAGGTTCAACGGGCCCTTGCTGCCGCGATAGGGGATGCTCACATTCAACGTTCGTTTGCGACGGCACAGAGTGCTGAAGTTCGGCACTGTCCAATCCAGCCCAACCAGTCGAAGCAGGCTCTGTACGAACCCGGTCGTCTGCCTGAGCGGCATGCCAAAGAGCACTTTCATCGTCAGACAGATCTGGATGGCCGCATCACTGAAGCTCGGTTGCCGTCCGCGCTTGCCGGTCGGCGGCGGCACCCAGATCATCTCCGGATCAAACCAAATTGAAAGCGATCCGCGTTGCTTCAACGCTTCATTGTAAGCCGACCAGTTCGTGGTCTTGCACTTCGTTGGGGCCCAACTGCTCATAGCATCCAGCTATCATGCTGGAGTCATGCCGTGAATCTCTCAGCCGATTTGTGCAACAAGGCCCAAGCTAGGGTCAAATCTGGACGTCCTGATGAATGTCTATGGAGAGGTCAAAGGCAAGATTGATTACGGTAGCGCCGAAGATATGGGGGCCTGTGCGGATGGGTTGCACAGCCACTTTGGCGATAGCAGCATGACCGAGAGCCAGTTGCCTACGACGCTTGTTCACTAGTCATCGAGATTTGATTTTTCGGAGGTCCAAAGCTGTAGAGACCCGGAGGTGCACGTGTCATGATCACGGCTGATAGCGAGAGGCCAAACGAGTGAAATCCGGCCGCCCAAAACCTTCCGGTGAACTTGCACCAAATGTCTGCTTCCCTCCAATTTCGGCCATCTGTGCCGATTGCAGCATCCATTGCTTTGGGCTCAATGCCGACCTTCGCTGCTTCTTGCGCGAAGGTCCGGTTTGCCATTCTGGGTCAGTTGATGACGTAAAGATCAAAGTCATCTGACGTTCCACGCTTTCGCATGCACAGGCGCCGCTGCACGTATCTTTTGGTTGATATTCAATCCCCCCGCCGCCGTCGATTATCAGTTGCGCGACCAATTGCCCGCTCGGGATACGGTCACGATCAGGCGATCACGTTGCAGATGTAGGTCCGCCCACCACCGCCTACATCCTGAACACGCCGAAACGTGTCTCCTTGATCGGGGCATTCAACGCGGCGGCCAGGGACAGCGCGAGAACGTGCCGCGACATGCGTGGATCAATCACGCCGTCATCCCACAGACGGGCACTGGCATAAAGCGGATGGGATTGTTCCTCGAACATATCCAGCGTGGGCTGTTTGAAGGCCGCTTCTTCCTCGGCCGTCCACGTCCCGCCTGCCCGTTCAATCCCGTCGCGTTTGACCGTGGCCAGAACGCCCGCCGCCTGTTCCCCGCCCATGACGGCGGTGCGCGATGTCGGCCAGGACCACATGAAACTGGGCGAATAGGCCCGCCCCGCCATGCCGTAGTTACCCGCCCCATACGAGCCACCGATCACCATCGTGATTTTCGGCACTGCGGTGGTGGCCACAGCCGTCACCATCTTGGCGCCGTGGCGCGCGATGCCTTCGTTTTCATACGCCCGCCCGACCATGAATCCGGTGATGTTTTGCAGGAATATCAGCGGGATACGGCGCTGACTGCACAATTCCACGAAATGCGCGCCCTTTTGCGCGGCCTGCGAAAACAACACGCCGTTGTTGGCGACAATGCCGCAAGCCATCCCTTCGATATGGGCGAACCCTGTCACCAGCGTGTCGCCGAACCGCGCCTTGAATTCGTCAAAGCGCGAGCCATCCACGATACGCGCGATCACCTCGCGCACGTCATAGGGCGTGCGTAGATCGGCAGGGATCACATCGAACAGATCGCCCATGCCTTTGGCCGGGGCCTCGCCGGTGGGAAGGGGTTTCAATACCGCCCCACAAGACGCCACCGCCTGACGCGCCAAAGCCAGCGCATGTGCATCATCCTCGGCCAGATAATCGGCCACGCCGGACAGGCGCGTATGCACATCACCACCGCCCAGATCCTCGGCCGAGACAACCTCGCCCGTGGCGGCCTTGACCAGCGGCGGCCCCGCCAGAAAGATCGTCCCCTGACCCCGCACGATGATCGACACATCGGCCATCGCCGGCACATAGGCGCCCCCCGCCGTGCACGACCCCATGACCACGGCGATCTGGGGAATACCCGCCGCCGACATCTGCGCCTGATTGTAGAAAATCCGCCCGAAATGGTCGCGGTCGGGGAACACCTCGTCCTGATTGGGCAGGTTCGCGCCGCCGCTGTCCACCAGATACACACAAGGCAGATGACACTGCGCCGCGATTTCTTGCGCGCGCAGGTGTTTCTTGACGGTGATCGGGTAATAGGTGCCGCCCTTCACCGTCGCATCGTTGCACACGACCATGCAGTCGACCTCGTTGATCCTGCCCACACCGGCGATCAACCCACCACAGGGCGCGGCGCCGTTATACATCCCATGCCCCGCCGTCGCACCGATCTCCAGAAAGGGTGACCCCGGATCGAGCAGGTTCGCCACACGGTCCCGCGGCAACATCTTGCCCCGCGCGACGTGGCGGGCACAGGATTTTTCGCCACCACCTTGGGCGGCTTGGGCCGCGGCTTCGGCGACAAGGGCGAGTGCATCTTCATGGGTCTGGCGCATCACATCTCCGCAAACATGAATTTCAGCGCAATCGCGCGTTCGGCGGTCATCTGCAACTGACATCCTGCACTGCTCAGCACCCGCATCGACCCCGCGCCGAATTCAGCATAGGCCAGCGCACATTCGGCATCGCGAAACGCGATCCATGCGCGTTGGGCATCAAGTAAGCGCGCGGCGCGCACGGCGTATTCGGGCTGGCTTTCGCCCGCATCCATGCGGCGCGCGCGGTCCCGCAGTTTGCGGTATTCGACGTTCAGATGATCGTCCCACATCTGCGCCTCGGCCAGCGTGCAAAACATCATCCCAGCGGTGGTCTGGTTTTGCGCAGGGTCTGTGTCCATGCAAGTCGCCGCACCGCGCCCGATACAGGCCTGTGCCGCCGCCGGGTCACCGGCTGTCTCGAAACACTGTGCGACCGGTGCCATATAGGGCATCCGCGCGGCAACATCGGGGCTGTCTTGTGCGAATGTCGCAACGGGCAACAAAGCAGTAAACCCACATGCAAGCCATACGCCCGCCATACGCTTTCCATACGCTTTCCATATCGGAGTTTTGCGGCGCGTCACCCCATCGCCCCCATCAATTCACGGCCCACCAGCATGCGACGGATTTCTGATGTGCCCGCGCCGATCTCCATCAGCTTGGCATCGCGAAACAGGCGTGCGACGGGGGCATCATTCATGAAACCGGCACCGCCCATCGCCTGCACCGCCTGATGGGCCTGCACCATCGCCTGTTCGGATGCGTATAGGCAGCAGGCGGCGGCATCCTGACGGGTCACGGTGCCTGCATCGCAGGCCTTGGCAACCGCGTAGATATAGGCGCGCGCGGAATTGAGCGCGGTATACATATCCGCAATCTTGCCCTGCATCAGTTGAAAGCTGCCAATGGGCTGGCCGAACTGTTTGCGCTGCGCCAGATAAGGCATGATTTCATCCAGACAGGCGGCCATGATCCCGGTGCCGATCCCGGCCAGCACGACCCGTTCATAATCAAGGCCAGACATCAGCACACGCACGCCGCGCCCTTCTTCGCCCAGCACGTTTTCCATTGGAACTTCAACGTCTTGAAACACGAGTTCGGCAGTGTTTGATCCGCGCATCCCCAGCTTGTCGAAATGCGGCGAGGTGCTGAAACCGGTCATGGTTTTTTCGACGATAAAGGCGGTGATGCCCCTGGCGCCCGCCTGTGGGTCGGTCTTGGCATAGACGACTAAGGTGTCGGCATCGGGCCCGTTGGTGATCCAGTATTTGTTGCCATTCAACCGATAGTGATCATTGCGTTTTTCAGCACGCAGCGACATCGAAACCACGTCCGACCCTGCCCCCGCTTCGGACATGGCAAGCGCGCCGACCTGTTCGCCAGACATCAACCCGGGCAGATACTTTGCCTTTTGTTCATCATTTCCGTTCAACTTGATCTGATTGACACAGAGATTGGAGTGCGCCCCATAAGATAAAGCGACAGATGCACTGGCCCGCGCGATTTCCTCGACCGCGACCGTATGCGCAAGATATGACATGCCCGCCCCGCCCAATTCGTCCGGAACGGTGATGCCCAGCAAGCCCAAATCGCCCATTTCACGCCATAGATCGGCAGGAAAGAGGTTATCGCGATCAATCGTGGCGGCGCGCGGTTTCACGCGATTCTGCGCCCAGGCATGGACCATATCGCGCAGGGCGTTGGTGTCTTCGCCCAGATCAAATTGCATAGATGCGGTGAACATGGCATTCCTCGCGCAGCGGCTGGGGTGGCGTTTTTACACGCCTATCCAACGCCTAAAGCCCTGCGCAACGGCGGTCAACGACCTTTGCCATCCTCACCCGCTGCGGCCAGAAGGGCCACGACAGTATCTTCGTGGCCATCCTCGGAAAAGGCAAAGAGGCAAGCCAGCAGGCGCGCGGTCACATCCTGGAATGCAGCTTGCGCGCGCCCTTCGGGGTCGGTGCCTTCACCGCCCTGCAGGATCTCGTGATACAGGCGCGCCTTGCGACGCAGCTGGCGGATTTCCTCAAAGGCGCGCGCCGCCTCGGCTGGATCGCTATGCTCTTGATCAATCATTCCAATTTGCCCCAGCCACTCATTACAACTCCCGTCAATATAGCCATAAGTGACCTTTTGTATAAAGCCATAAGTGGACACCATTGCCTGAAAAAAGACTTTAAGGTTAACCGGCTGGATGGACCCGATCTTGGACGCAATTGACAAGGCATTGCAGCGCAAAGGCCTTACGGCCGCTGCAGCCTCGCGGCTGGCCGTTGGCAACCCGTCGCTGATCAAGAACATGCGCGCGGACACCGGAACCGACAAACGCTACAACGCAACGGCCCTGCAAAAATTGGCGGCAGTGCTGGAGCTGGAGTTTTACTTTGGACCCGAGCGGACGCAGAGCGCGCCCACACAGACCGGCGGCTTTGGCGAGCCCGACTCCGCCAACCCGACCGGCCAGCGCGAAGCCTTGCGCGCCGGGTTTCTGCCCATCCCCTATCATCGCGCCGCAAGCCCGCAATTTCAGGGCACGGCACCCGTGGCCCTGTCGCGCGCATGGGTCGCGGCGCGCGATCTGGACCCCGAACACCTGAGCTTTGCGCCGGTGCTGGACGATGCAATGTCACCAGCACTGCGAAAAGGCGCGCTTGCGCTCATCGATGCGGGCCACGCCACGCCCGACGGCAAGGGGATTTTCTGCGCAACCGACCGCGGCGTGTTGCATTACGCCCGCCTTGACACCCCCGCCCCCGATCTGCTGGCCGTCACCCAGGACAACCGCCCGTTGCGCATCCTGCGCGGCGACGAACAGGTGCCTTACCGGGTCCTGGGCAAGGTCGTCTGGGTTTGCGACAGCGCCGACTAGGCGGCCTGATACACCGCGCTCACCTCGGCCCGGATGATCCGCGCGATCTGGGCGCAATCCGCAAGGCTGAAGGTCAGTGGCAGACGCAAATCAATGATCCCCGCCAACACGCGGTCACTGGCGGGCATTGGGGTGCTTGGGGCATAGCGCCAACTGTCATAGCGGCTGGTAAATCCTGCAGGTTCCGCCGCGCCAAACCACTTGAGTTCAACCCCGCGTTTCAGGCAGCGCGCGATCACCTCGCGCACATCATCCGCTAACCAATCCAGCAGCAGAAACTGGAAAGACGAAGCCACGAAATGTTCCGCCTCGGGCCGGTCGATCAATGTCAGCCCGCCCGTGTCGGCCAGCCCGCCTTCCAGAACGGCGTAGCGCGCGTTCCACTTCGCGGCCTGTTCATCCAAACGGCGCAACTGCGGACGCAGGATCGCCGCGCGCAGGTTGTCCATCCGCCCCGATACGTTGGGCGTTTCGTATTTGATATCCTTGAAAACTTCGGGCGGGGGTGCAGCGCGGTGGCGTTCAAACAGCATATAGCTGCCCGACAGCATGATCGCGCGCGCCATGCCCGTTGCGTCGTCACTGACCAGCAGCCCACCTTCACCGGAATTGACGTGTTTGTAGGTCTGCGTCGAATAACAGCCAAAGCGGCCGTGCCGCCCGCTTGGCACGCCGTTCCAGCTGGCCCCCATCGTATGGGCGCAATCCTCGATCACGGTGACGCCTGCCCCGTCACATAGCGCCATCAGCGCATCCATATCGCAAATATGCCCGCGCATGTGCGACAACAACAACACCCGCGCCTGATCCAGCTTGGCGGCCAGATCATCCAGATCAATCACCAGATCCGTCGTCACGCCGACAAAGACAGGCACCGCGCCAAGGCTGGCAATCGCACCCGGCACGGGGGCCAGCGTAAAAGCATTGGTCAGCACCCTGTCACCTGCCTTGACGCCGCAAGCCCGCATCGCAGTGGTCATGGCATAGCCGCCCGAGGCCACGGCAAGACAGTATTTCGCCCCGACCTGTGCGGCAAATTCCTCTTCCAGCAGCGCGGCCTGCGCCACTTCGCCCGCAACAGTGTTGTAACGGTGCAAACGCCCGCTTTGCATCACGGCCAGTGCGGCGGCGATCCCCTCCTCGGGGATCGGTTCCTGCTGGGTGAAACTGCCTTTGAATATCTCGCTCATGGGAGGAGATTGCGGCGGGTCTGCGCGCGCGTCAATGCCTGCAATGTCGCAAACGAACTTGCGCAGAGCCACCGGCGCAGCAAGGCTGGGGCCATGACACCGCTTGAACTAATCCACGACCTGCACTGGTCTGCCCTGCCCACCGCCGTGCAGGCGCAAACCAAACTGGCCCTGCGCGACCTGATCGGCGTGGCGGCAGGCGGGCGAGGCACGCGCCTGTCAGGGATGATCCACGCCCATGCCGCCGCACAGTTTGGCGGCCCCCTGCCGATGCTGTTTGATGCGCGCAGCGCAAGTGCGGCAGGCGTGGCGCTGGCGGCGGGCATGACAATCGACGCGCTGGACGGGCATGACGGGTTCAACCCCGCCAAAGGCCATATCGGCTGCCCATTGCTGGCGGCGATCCTGCCGGTGGCCCATAGCATGGGCACCCCCGGACAAGACTTTCTTACAACCCTTGCAATGGGTTACGAGTTTGGTGCCCGCGCCGCCATCGCGCAGCACGCCACCGCGCCGGACTACCATACCTCGGGCAGTTGGGGCGCGGTGACGGCCGCCGCCGCCTGCGCCCGCCTGATGGGGCTGGGCCATGAACAGACCCGCCACGCTCTGGGGATCGCCGAATACCACGGGCCGCGCAGCCAGATGATGCGGTGCATTGATCACCCGACGATGGTCAAGGACGGGTCGGGCTGGGGCGCGATGGCGGGAGTATCGGCAGCCCATCTGGCCGCAGGCGGCTTTACCGGCGCACCGGCGATCACGGTCGAAGAGACGCCGCATGTCTGGTCCGACATCGGCACGCGCTGGTATGGGCTGGAACAATATTACAAACCCTACCCCGTGTGCCGCTGGGCACAGGCCCCGATCGAGGGCGTATTGGCCCTGCGCCGCGCGCATGGATTGACGGCTGCCGATGTCACCCGGATCACTGTCGAAACCTTCCACGAGGCGATCCGCCTTGCGACGGCAACCCCGCAAACCACGGAAGAAGCACAGTATTCCACGTCCTTTCCCTGCGCCGTTGCGCTGGTGCGGGGCGGGATCACCCCTGCCGACATCGCCGACACGGCGCTGCGCGACCCCGAAATCCTGCGCCTGTCCCAATCACTGGCGATGACCGAGGACGCCGCCGCCAACGCCGCATTTCCCACCACCCGGCTTGCACGGGTGACGCTTACAATGACGGATGGGCGCAGCCTGCGAAGCGACTGGATGCAACCACGCTGGGATCACACCGCGGCGCCCACGCCAGATGAACTGGCCACGAAATTCCACGCCTACGCCGCACCTGTGTTGGGGGATGCGCTGACCAGGGACATAGATGCAGCCATCGACGGGCTGGACAGCGCCCCCCTGACGACCCTCACCGATCTGCTGTTTCAGCCGATCAAGTCCTGAACCATCGCGGGCAAGTCCCTGAAATGATTCAGCAAACCATCCGGTTTCATCGCGATGACATCCGCCTTGGCAGGCCCGAAGGTCACCAAAACAGACGGCACACCGGCATTGCGCGCAGTGGCATGATCCGTTGCCGTATCGCCGATCAGACAACAGCGGGACACATCGCCACCCGCGCCGCGCACCGCCGCGAACAGATGTTCGGGATCGGGTTTGCGCACCGCCAGCGTATCGGCCCCGATCAGCGAGGCAAATTCATCCCGCACACCCAGGCGCCGCAAGAGCGTATCCGCCAGCCGTTCGGGTTTATTCGTTGCAATTCCGACGGTATAACCATCACTGCGCAGGGCTGCGACAGCCTCCATCGCGCCATCATAAAGCACCGTGTGCCTGTTGATATCACGCGCATAAGCCTCAAGAAGCAAGGGATATTGGCGCAAGATCTCGTCCTCGCCATACCCCCGGACCCGCGAAAATCCGAGGGTCAGCATGGCCCGCCCACCCCTCAGCGCCGTGCCCGCATCCGCAGCCGGATCAAGCAGGTCACCCAGACCCAGCGCGCGAAAACAGCTATTGGCCGCCGCGATCAAATCCCCGCTGGTATCCGCCAAGGTGCCGTCCAGATCAAAAATAACGCAGCGCATTGCGGCCTCCCTCGCGAATGTGTGCATCTGTAACGATGCGTCACCTGATGTGAAGCCCTAACCCTTGCGTTGCGAGGGGGCCACGTTAGAAGGGGCGCAAAGGCATTGAGGTAGAACGCATGGCAACGGCACTGATAATCCTCGCGGCGGGCATGGGCACGCGCATGAACAGCGATTTGCCCAAGGTGCTGCACCAGATTGCCGGCGCGCCGATGCTGATCCATGCGATGAAATCGGGCGCGAGCCTTGAACCCGAACGCACCGTCATCGTCGCGGGCCACGGCGCCGAGGCAGTGGGCAAAGCCGCGCAGGGATGGGACGACCGCGCCGAAGTGGTCTTGCAGGCCGAACAGTTGGGCACGGGGCATGGCGTGGCACAGGCGCAAAGCGCACTGGCCGATTTCAGCGGCGACGCGATTGTCCTTTATGGTGATACGCCGTTCATCCGCCCCGAAACGCTCACCGCGATGGCCGCCGCGCGACAGTTTCACGATGTTGTCGTGCTGGGGTTTCAGGCCGCTGATCCGGGGCGTTACGGGCGGCTTGTGACGGCAGGCGAAGCGCTGGAAAAGATTGTAGAATACAAAGATGCGACAGATAAAGAACGCGCCATAACCCTTTGTAACAGCGGCGTTATCGCGGCAGATGCGGCGACGTTGTTTGATCTGGTTGCGGCCGTCAAGAACGACAATGCCGCCGGTGAATACTACCTGACAGATATCGTCGACATCGCCCGTGCACGCGGGTTGTCCGCCACGGTCGTGCGCTGCGAAGAAGCCGAAACGATGGGGATCAATTCGCGCGCCGAACTGGCTGTAGCCGAGGGCGCATTTCAGGCCGCACGCCGCGCCGAAGTGCTGGCAGATGGCGTGACATTGCAGGCCCCGGACACCGTCTATTTCGCCCATGACACCGTGGTCGGGCGTGACGCGGTGATTGAACCCAATGTGGTATTCGGCCCCCATGTCACGATCGAAAGCGGCGCCACGATCCGCGCCTTTTCCCACCTTGAGGGCTGCCATGTGAGCCGCGGTGCGGTGGTTGGCCCCTATGCACGCCTGCGCCCGGGCGCCGAACTGGCCGAAAACGTCAGGATCGGCAATTTTGTCGAGGTGAAGAATGCGCAGATTGCCGAAGGGGCCAAGGTTAACCACCTGTCCTATATCGGCGATGCGACCGTGGGCGCTGCGACGAACATCGGCGCGGGCACGATCACCTGCAACTATGACGGCGTGTTCAAGCACCGCACCGTGATAGGCGAACGGGTGTTCGTCGGCTCCAACACGATGCTGGTCGCCCCGGTCAGTTTGGGCGACGATTCCATGACCGCCAGCGGCTCCGTCATCACCCGCGACGTCCCCGCCGCGGCCCTGGCCCTGTCGCGCGCGCCGCAAGAGGTAAAACCGGGTCTCGCCAAGCGAATGTTCGAAAAGTTAAAATCCAAACGGGCAAAATCGGCGAAGGGAGCCTAAAAATGTGTGGTATTGTAGGTGTCTTGGGTAATCACGAAGCTGGCCCCATTCTGGTTGAGGCTCTCAAGCGGCTGGAATATCGCGGCTATGACAGCGCCGGGATCGCCACGGTGCAGGACGGACGGCTTGATCGTCGCCGCGCTGTCGGCAAACTGGTCAATCTGCAGGATGCGCTGGTGTATGACCCGCTGACCGGCAAGTCCGGCATCGGCCACACCCGCTGGGCCACCCACGGCGCGCCCAACGTCAACAATGCCCACCCGCATCAGGCCGGCAAAGTCGCGGTGGTCCACAACGGAATCATCGAAAATTTCCGCGATTTGCGCGAAGAACTGGCGAAAAAGGGCATCACCCACAGCACCGATACCGACACTGAAACGATCGCACTGCTGGCACAATCCTTTATAGATCAGGGGCTTGCGCCGCGCGATGCGGCAGAACAAACCATCGCCCGACTGGAAGGGGCCTATGCGCTGTGTTTCCTGTTTGACGGCGAAGACGACCTGCTGATTGCGGCACGCAAAGGCTCCCCACTGGCAATCGGGCACGGCGATGGCGAGATGTTCGTTGGCTCGGATGCCATCGCGCTGGCGCCGATGACGGACCGGATTACCTACCTTGACGAGGGCGATTGGGCCATCGTCACCCGCAATTCCGTCGAAATTCGCGACGCTGCGGGGAAACTGGCGAACCGCGATATGCGTGTGATCCAGATTGACACGGCGATGATCGACAAGGGCGGCCACAAACACTTCATGGCCAAGGAAATCGCCGAACAGCCGACCGTATTGACCGGTGCGCTGGGGCATTATCTGGCCGAGGATGGCCGCATCACCCTGCCCGAACCGGGGCTTGATTTCACCCAGATTGACCGCCTGACGATGGTGGCATGCGGCACCGCCTTCTACGCTTGCCTGACGGCGAAATACTGGTTTGAACAGCTTGCCGGACTGCCTGTCGAGGTCGATGTGGCATCCGAATTCCGCTACCGCGAACCGCCCATCACCAAAGGCACGGTGGCATTGTTCGTCAGCCAATCGGGTGAAACGGCCGATACGCTCGCGGCACTGCGCTATTGCGCGGGCAAAGCGGAACAGATCGTCAGCGTCGTCAATGTCCCTGAAAGTTCGATCGCGCGGGAAAGCGATTTGCCCCTTCCCATTCTGGCCGGCACCGAAATCGGCGTCGCCTCGACCAAGGCGTTTACCTGCCAGTTGACGGTGCTGGCGATGATGGCGATCAAGGCCGCGACCGACCGTGGCCGGATCAATTCAGAAACAGCCGCGCAGATGTCCACGAACCTGCGCGCAATGCCCGGTCTGATGAACGCCGCCCTTGGGATCGAGGGACGTAGCCAGACCGTTTCGCGCAAGCTGGCCGAGGCCCGTGATATCCTGTTTCTGGGCCGTGGGCCGATGTATCCGCTGGCCTTGGAAGGTGCACTAAAGCTGAAAGAAATCAGTTATATACACGCCGAAGCTTATGCATCAGGTGAACTTAAACATGGCCCCATCGCGCTGGTCGATGAACATGTGCCGGTGATCGTCATGGCCCCGCGTGACGCGCTTTTCGACAAGACCATCAGCAACATGCAAGAGGTCATGGCACGCGGTGGGAAGGTCTTGTTGATCACCGACAAAAAGGGCGCCGAGGAAGCCGGTGATGGCGTTTGGGAAACCATCATCATGCCCGAGGTTGATCCCTTTCTTGCGCCAATCCTTTATGCGATCCCTGCGCAATTGCTGGCCTATCACACGGCTGTCGCCAAGGGCACGGACGTCGATCAGCCCCGCAATCTGGCCAAATCGGTGACCGTCGAATGACATGGCCCGCCCCCGTCACCCTGACGGGCGATCATGTGATCCTTGCGCCCTTGTCGCAGGATCACGCCGCTGATCTGGCCCGCGCAGCCGCCGATCTGGGGCCGCTTTGGTATACGTCCATCCCCGCCCCCGACGGCATGTCGGCCGAAATTGACCGCCGCCTGTCCCTGCCCGATATGCAGCCCTTTACGGTGATGACACCCAAGGGCACGCCCGTGGGCATGACGACCTATATGCACACGGATGCGCTGAACAAGCGCGTTGAAATCGGCTCCACATGGCTGGGGCCAAGCGTGCAACGCACGCCGCTCAATACCGAAGCAAAGCTGCTGATGCTGGGCCATGCTTTTGATCATCTGGGCTGTATCGCCGTTGAGTTTCGCACCCATCGCCTGAACAGCCAGTCGCGCCGCGCGATTGAACGTTTGGGCGCGCAACTCGATGGTATCCTGCGTGCGCATATGGTGGCTGACAACGGCACGATCCGCGACACCGCCGTCTATTCGATCACTGCGCCGGAATGGCCCACGATTAAGGCGCATCTGACCCATCAGTTGACCCGATGACGCCTGACACCGCCCTTGATCAATTGCGCGCAACTGCCAATGCCGACAAGGCCAGCGAGATGGCGCGCTATCACAAGATTGACCGCCCCTATCTGGGTGTCGCCAACCCGGCGATTGATGCCTATGTCAAGGACTGGCGCGCGGCCTTGGATGCCCCGGCCCGCGTTGCCTTGGCCGATGGGCTGTGGCGCACAAATATTCACGAGGCCCGCATCGCTGCCGCCAAACTGCTGACCCAGGCGCGCATCCGGCCCGATGACAATCCGGCGTGGGATCTGATCGCGTCCTGGGTGCCGGATTTCGATGCCTGGGCCGTGGCTGACCACGCCAGTATCGCCGGGCAGAAACGGCTGGTCTGGCAACCCGATCGGGTGCAGCAGTTGGAGCAGTGGACCACATCTGATCATCTGTGGACGCGGCGCGCGGCGCTTGTGATGACCCTGCCCTGGACCAAGCAGAACAACCCCAAGCCGGGTGAAATTGCCATTCGGGAACAGGTGCTTGGCTGGGCGGCGGGCTATGTGGACGATCCCGAATGGTTCATCCAAAAGGCCGTAGCCTGGTGGTTGCGCGACCTGTCCAAACACGATCCCGAACGGGTGCATGCGTTTCTGAACCAATACGGCGCACGCATGAAACCCTTTGCCCGCAAAGAGGCAGGCCGTCTGCTTGCCGACTGAAATCGGCGGATATTCGTTCGGCCCTGACTTTCCTCTCGCGCCCTGCGCGCTGACCCGATAGTTTGGATCAAAACAGGGCCGCTCCGGATATGATCAACGTCACCTTGCAGGTCAATGAAATTGCCGAGCGCATCCACGAGATGCGCAAAGATCAAGTCCGTATGATCGTCGCGATATGCGGCGCGCCTGCCAGCGGAAAATCCACCCTCGCAGCCGAGGTCGCGCGCCGTTTGACCGGCCAGAAATGCAGCGCCGCCGTGGTGCCGATGGACGGATTTCATCTGGACAATGCGATTTTGAAGACCCGTGGGATACTGGCGCGCAAGGGCGCCCCAGAGACCTTTGATGCAGACGGATTTGTGCATATGGTCAAACGGTTACGCGCCGGGGGTGATGTTGCCATTCCGGTTTTTGACCGCGCCCGCGACATTGCCATTGCCGGGGCCGAGATTGTGCCGCATGACTGTCAGGTCATTCTGGCCGAGGGCAATTATCTGCTGATGGACACGGCCCCCTGGGACCAGTTGGAACCGCTGTGGGATCTAACGGTGATGCTGGATGTGCCGATGGCCGACCTGCGCGCACGCCTGATCCAGCGCTGGTTGTCACACGGCCTGAGCAGCCCTGCGGCCACACGGCGCGCCGAAAGCAACGATATCCCCAATGCGCAGGGCGTGATTGAACACTCGCGCCCCGCGGATATCACCCTCAACCGGGGCTAGGAAATCGCGAAAAGCGTGATCGCCGGAAAGGTCACCAACAGCGCCACGCGCACCACATCTGACGCCACAAACGGCAGCACGGCGCGAAACGTGCGCCCCATCGGCGTTTTCCCGTCGATCTTGTGAATGACGAACAAGTTAAGGCCCACAGGCGGCGTGATCAGCCCGACCTCGACGACAATCAGCACCAGAATCCCGAACCAGATCGCCAGGTCATCGGGTGGAAGGCCAAACTCCAACCCGCTGATCACAGGCCAGAAAATAGGGACGGTCAGCAAGATCATCGACAGGCTGTCCATCAGGCAGCCCATGATCAGGTAGAACACCAGCACGATGATCAGCACGGTCATCGGCGCAAAGGCATAGCTTGCCACAAGGTCGGTCAATTCCTGCGGCACCTGCGCCAATGCAAGGAAGCCGCGATAGAAGGCGGCCCCCAGAATGATAAAGAAAATCATCGCCGTCTGTTTGCCCGTGGCAATCAGGCATTGACGCAGGCCAACCCAGCCCAGCCGTCCTGTCACGGCGGCAATCCCCCCCGTGGCCAGTGCGCCAATCGCCGCGCCATCGGTGGGCGTGAACCAGCCACGATAGATACCACCAACGACCAGCGCAAACACCAGCAACACCGGCCAGACATCGGCCAGCGCGCGCAAGCGTTCGGGCCACGGCAGGGCTGGGCGCGCACCGGCGCTGTTTGGCACCAAGCGCACGTAGATCGCGATCACCACCATATAGCCAAGCGCCGCGATGATCCCCGGCACCACGGCAGCGACGAACAGTTCGGCGATATTTTGTTGGGTCAGTGTGGCATAGATCACCAGGATCACCGATGGCGGGATCAGGATACCCAGGGTGCCGCCTGCCGCCAGGGCCGCTGACGCAAATCCCCCTTCATAGCCATAGCGACGCAGTTCCGGCAGGGCCACACGCCCCATCGTGGCCGCGGTCGCCAGCGACGACCCGCAGATCGCTCCGAACCCGCCGCAGGCCCCCACAGCCGCCATCGCCACCCCGCCCTTGCGGTGGCCCAGAAACGCTGCCGCCGCGCGGAACAGGGCCGCCGACATCCCCGAATGGGATGCAAATTGCCCCATCAGCAAAAAGAACGGCACCACGGTCAGGTCGTAATTGGCGAATGTCGTATAGGTGTCGCCCTTGAGGCGGGCCAGCACCATATTGGGCGTTCCCGTGATCAGGATCGTGCCACCCAGCCCGCAAATCAGCATCGCCAGCCCGATCGGCGCGCGCAGGGCGATCATCGCCAGAAAGACGGGAAAGGACCACGCGGCAAGTTCAAGCGCGCTCATCCCCGCACCTGCGCGATCCGCCAGCCTGCGCAGTATATGCCCACGAGGGCGGCGACCCACGCAGCGACACTGCTGGCCGCATATGACCACCACAACGGAAACTGAATGAGATAGCTGGTTTCGCCGTTGCCCAGTTTATCAAGAGTGCCAACCGTCAGCCGCGCCGCGATCAGGATCAGGGCGGCTGCCAGCACCACCTCCCAGAAAGCCGTGAGGGCGCGGCGCACGGGCTGCGAAAACCGGTCCGCCAGAAGATCGACCGTGGCGTGCCCGCCGGTGATCTGACAGATCGGCAAAAAGGCGAAGACCGCGAATGCCGCACCTGCCGCGACAAGTTCGTAATCCCCTGTCAGCGGGCCAACACCAGTGCCCAGCAACCAGGCCGCAAAGCGCGGTGCGGTGGTTTCGACCCATGCCAGATGGCCAAATCCGTTCACCTGCAACCCCAGCACCGAAATGCCGACAATCGCGATCAGCCCCAGCAGCACGACCCCGCCAAGCAGGGCCATACCCGTAGCCAAGGTCATCATGAACCGATGCAGCATCCCCGCCCCGTTGGTGCAGCCCTATTGCGCGTCCGTGTTTTCGGCGATCAGCGCGCGCGCCTCGTCGACCAGTGCCGCGCCATCGATACCGCGCGCGTCCATTTCGGCGATCCATGTGTCCACGGTCGGGGCCGCAGCGGCGCGCCATTCCTCTACCTGTTCCGGCGAGAGCGTGATGATATTGTTGCCCCGGTCGACCGCGACCTGGCGCACGGGCGCATCAAACGCCTGATGGGTGCGCCCGGCAAAGGCGGAAAATTCAAGCCCCGAATTGGCGTCGATCACCGCCTTGAGGTCGTCAGGGAGCGCATTGTAGGCATCCAGATTCATTGCAAAAACAAAGGCCAGCGTGTAAATGGACGCATCGCCGAATTCGGTATGGTTGTCGACTAGCTCGTGCACACGCAGGGCTTCGGTCACTTCCCAAGGCAGGGCCGCACCGTCGATCACGCCTTTGGACAGGGCCTCGGGGACGGCAGGCACGGGCATGCCCACAGCCGTCGCGCCCAGCGCCTGAAACAGCATCGTCGTGGTGCGCGAGGGCGCGCGCAGTTTCAGCCCGTCCAGATCGGCGATTTCGGTAATGGGACGGTTGGTATGCAGCACGCCCGGCCCGTGGACCCATAGCGCGAGCACTTTGACATCGGCAAAATCGTCATCGAGCATGTAGCTTTCGGCCAGTTCCCAAAGCGCGCGCGATGTGGCCTCGGCGTTGGTCATCATGAAGGGCAGTTCCACCACCTCGGCACGGGGGAAACGGCCTGGCGTATAACCAGCGACGGTCCAGATGATATCGGCGACACCATCAACGGCCTGATCATAAAGCTGCGGCGGCGTGCCGCCCAGCTGCATGGACGGGAAACGCTGGATTTCGATGCGCCCGTCGCTATCGGCCTCGACCTTGTCGGCCCAGACGTCCAGAATTTCGGCTGGCACGACGGATGTGGCGGGCAGGAACTGGTGCAGGCGCAGCGTGACCTCTTGCGCCACGGCCGCACCGGCCAAAAGGGTTGCGGCAAGGGTGCTGCCCAACAGGGCGCGACGGGACAGGATCATGTGGATTCTCCGGCAGGTAACCAATTTGGACGCATATGTGCTGTGTCACGCCCCCATGTGCAAGCGCACAAACGCCGCCCCGCGTGGCGCACACGACACGTCACGCGCCAGAACGCCACGATTGCACCCCGCCCGCGCAACCCTTAAACGCATGGGATCACTGCCCAAAAGGACGCTATCATGGACTGGATTTCGCGCTTTATCGGACTTGCATCACTCGAAGCGCCGATCCGTGATATCCTGACCGCGCGGGGCGTGATCGTGGCGGTGCCCAAGGACACGGTGATTTTCGGCCCCGGAAAAGCGCCTGAAAACCTGCTGTTGCTGCTGGAGGGCACGGTGCGGGTGCAGCAAATTTCGGATCAGGGACGCGAGATCGTGCTTTATCGGGTCCATGCCGGCGAAAGCTGCGTGCTGACCACCGCCTGCCTACTGGCCTACGAAGATTACAGTGCCGAAGGGATTGCCGAAACCGATGTGCAGGCCGTTGCAATCCCGCGCACGGTGTTTGACGATCTGATTTCGCAGTCGAAAACCTTTCGCCAGTTTGTCTTTTCCGCCTATTCGCGCCGGATCACCGACCTGTTCATGGTGATCGAGGAGGTCGCCTTTCATCGCGTCGATATCCGGCTGGCCCAGCGCCTGCTGGAACTGGCGGGCAAGGATCAGGTGATCAACGCCACCCACCAACAGATGGCGGCCGAGCTTGGCACCGCGCGCGAGGTCATCTCGCGCCAGTTACAGGAATTTCACCGTCGCGGCTGGGTCAGCCAGACCCGCGGCGCGATCAAGGTCACGGATGTGGCGGGGCTGACGGGCCTTGCACAAAGCGCCACTTGAAACCTGCCGCCAGGTAAATACATTTCATTTACCTAATGTGTGACAATGTCACCGACGATATGCTTAGATTTCCGCATAAGGCAAGGGAACGGGCGATTCTGCCCGTGCCACGTGCCCCAGCTGCAATAAGGACACTGACACATGACAGACTT
This sequence comes from Octadecabacter sp. SW4, assembly GCF_008065155.1. Classification (NCBI taxonomy): domain Bacteria; kingdom Pseudomonadati; phylum Pseudomonadota; class Alphaproteobacteria; order Rhodobacterales; family Roseobacteraceae; genus Octadecabacter; species Octadecabacter sp. SW4. Next base: position 2,046,312 of record NZ_CP042819.1, read on the forward strand.
TACACCATATCAATCCCTGTTCGGAGGCGGGCTGATCGGCCTTGCTTCGGTCCTGCTGATGCTGACCCTTGGGCGCATCTTTGGCGCCACAGGGATTTTTGAAGGGTTCATGCAACCCAACAACCGCCAGGACTGGGCCTGGCGCGCCGCCATTCTGGCCGGCATGGTCACCGGCCCGCTGGTCTATCTGCTGTTTACCGGCGAAATGCCAGCGGTCGAGGTGCCGATCAACACCACCACAATGATCGTCGGCGGTTTTATCGTCGGTATGGGCGTCACCTGGGGATCGGGCTGCACCTCGGGTCACGGGGTGTGCGGCATGGCCCGCCTGTCGCGCCGTTCCATCGCCGCCACGACAACGTTCATGATTGCCACCGCAATCACTGTCTATGTCATTCGCCACGTGATCGGAGGATAATCAGATGCGTCTTATTTCAACCTACCTGATTGGCCTTGTCTTTGGCGTCGGCATTTCCATTTCCGGCATGGCGAACCCAGCCAAAGTCCTGAACTTCTTTGATTTTGCAGGCACTTGGGATCCCAGCCTTGGCTTTGTGATGGGGGGCGCTGTGATCGTCACCTTTATCGGCTACCGGCTGGTGCTGAAACGCCAGACCCCGGCGATGGATACCAAATTCCACTTGCCATCCAACACCACGATTGATGCCAAGCTGATTGGCGGCAGCACGTTGTTCGGGATCGGCTGGGGCATGTCCGGCTTTTGCCCGGGTGGAGCGCTGCCTGCCCTTGGCACGGGCAAGATCGAGGTATTCATTTTCGTCGCCGCATTGCTGGCAGGTATCTTTGCCGCAAAAGGCCTTGGCGCCGTGATGGTCAACCGCGCCGCAACCAAAGCACACTGATTGGAGAACACCATGAGTAACTACCCCATCCATATGGACGTCAAACCCGAGGTCGAAGCCTTTTTCGACGAGGCCACAAACACCATTTCCTATGTCGTCAAGGACCCGACCAGCAATGCCTGCGCCGTCGTCGACAGCGTCATGGACATCGATTACGCGGCAGGGCGCATCACCTATGACCACGCCGACATGATGATCGCCTATATCCGCGACAAGGGTCTTGACCTGCAATGGATCATCGAAACCCACGTCCACGCCGACCACCTGTCGGCTGCGCCCTATATCCAGCAACAGCTGGGCGGCAAGATCGGTATCGGCGACCAGATCATGGTTGTGCAGGACACATTCGGCAAAGTCTTCAACGAAGGCACCGAATTTCAGCGTGACGGCAGCCAGTTCGACGCCCTGTTCAAGGATGGCGACAGCTATCAGATCGGCAATATGGACGCGATCGCGCTCTATACGCCCGGCCACACGCCCGCCTGCATGGTGCATGTGATGGGCAACGCCGCCTTTACCGGCGACACCCTGTTCATGCCCGATGGCGGCTCGGCACGTGCCGATTTCCCCGGTGGTGATGCGGGCACGCTCTATGACAGCATCCAAAAGGTGCTGGCCCTGCCCGACGAGATGCGCCTGTTTATGTGCCACGATTACGGCCCCAACGGCCGCGACATTGCCTGGGAAACCACCGTGGGCGACGAAAAGGCCCATAACATCCACGTGGGCGGCGGCAAATCGCGCGAGGAGTTCGTGAAATTCCGCACCGAGCGTGACGCTGTTCTGGATATGCCACGGCTGATCATCCCCTCGCTGCAAGTGAACATGCGTGCCGGTGACATCCCCACGGACGAAGACGGCAATCCGATGCTCAAAGTGCCTGTCAACGCCCTGTAAGGAGACCCAACATGGATCTGCGCGCCATCAATGCGACCCTTTCGGTCAGCCCACAAATTCTGGCCAGCGATCTGCAAAAGATCGCTGATCAAGGCTACCGCGCGGTGATTTGCAATCGCCCGGATGGTGAGGGGGCCGACCAGCCGACATTCGAGGAAATCGAGGCGGCGGCCAAGGCGGTCGGGCTTGAAGCGCGCTATGTTCCGGTTGTGGCCGGCAAGGTGCAGGATGCGGACGCCGATGCCTTCGCCGCCACGATGGATGAATTGCCCAAACCCGTGCTGGCCTATTGCCGCACGGGCACGCGCTCGGCGACCCTGTGGTCGCTGACACAGGCCAAGACCCTGAGCGTGGCGGATATTCTGGCAGCCACGAAATCTGCCGGATACGATATGGCGGGCGTCGTGCGCCGCATCGTCAATGGCGGCAAGACCCCGACCGACCGCGCCGATGCATCCTATGATGTGGTGATCGTCGGGGCGGGCGCGGCCGGGATCGCGGTGGCCGCAAGCATTCAATCCCGCACCACGGGCTTGGACATCGCGATCATTGATCCCGCCGATATCCATTACTACCAGCCCGGCTGGACCATGGTGGGTGGCGGTATCTTTGATGCGCAATCCACTGCAAAGACGATGGCCAGCCTGATCCCGCGCGGCGTGCACTGGATCAAGTCCGCCGTGGCTGCCTTTGAGCCCAAGGACAGCGCCGTCATCCTCGATGGTTGCCGCGTGGTGAAATACCAACGCCTGATCGTCTGCCCCGGCCTGAAACTGGACTGGCACAAGGTTGACGGGTTGGTCGAGACGCTTGGCAAGAACGGCGTGACCTCGAACTACCGTTATGACCTGGCCCCCTACACCTGGGAGCTGGTCAGCAACATGACACTGGGGCGCGCCCTGTTCACCCAGCCGCCCATGCCGATCAAATGCGCCGGTGCGCCGCAAAAGGCGATGTATCTCTCGGGTGATCACTGGTTGCGCAATGGCAGCCTGCCCAATATCGACATCCAGTTCATGAATGCCGGGGGCGTGTTGTTCGGCATCAAGGACTATGTGCCTGCGCTCGAGGAATACGTGAAGAAATACGATGCCGACCTCAACTTTTTCCACAACCTAGTGGCGGTGGATGGCCCCTCGAAAACCGCGTGGTTTGACGTGGCAAAACCCGACACCGCTGTGGAACGGATCGCCGTTGAATTTGACATGATGCATGTCACCCCGCCGCAATCCGCGCCCGATTTCATCCGTGTCTCGCCGCTGGCAGACGCCGCTGGATGGGTCGATGTGGATCAGGCGACCCTGCGCCACGCCGAATACGACAACATCTGGTCGCTGGGTGACGTGATGAATGCACCCAACGCCAAGACCGCCGCCGCCGCGCGGATGCAGGCACCGGTCGTCGCCGATAACGTGATTGCCGATATCAACGGCAAGTCCGCAGTGGCGCAATACAACGGCTATGGCTCATGTCCGCTGACAGTCGAACGGGGCAAGATCGTGCTGGCCGAGTTCGGCTATGGCGGCACCCTGCTGCCCAGCTTTCCCAAGTGGATGATTGACGGCACGAAACCGACCCGCGCGGCCTGGCTGCTCAAGGAAAAGATCCTGCCCCCCGTTTACTGGAAAGCCATGCTGCGGGGACGCGAATGGTTGGCCAAGCCGGAAAAAGTCTCGGCCAGCTAACTCTGAATAGAACCGACCACAACAACAGGCGGGGCCCGGCGGCCTCGCCCCGATGAAAGCTGCTTATGTCCCGCCCTCTGTCCCGCTATTTGCCTATCCTTGACTGGGGTCGCACCTATGATCGTGCGACCCTGTCCAATGATCTGATCGCTGCGCTGATCGTGACGATCATGCTGATCCCGCAATCGCTGGCCTATGCCCTGCTGGCAGGGCTGCCGCCGGAAATGGGGCTTTATGCCTCAATCGCGCCGATCATCCTTTACGCGATTTTCGGCACCTCGCGCGCGCTGGCGGTCGGGCCTGTGGCGGTTGTGTCCCTGATGACGGCCGCCGCGATTGGTGACGTGGCCGCGGCTGGCACTGCCGGGTATATCGCTGCTGCGATTACGCTTGCGGCCCTGTCGGGCGGTATCTTGCTGCTGATGGGGGTGTTCCGGCTGGGATTTCTTGCGAATTTCCTTTCCCACCCGGTGATTGCGGGGTTCATCACCGCCTCGGGCGTGCTGATCGCGGCCAGCCAGTTGAAACATATTCTGGGGATCGATGCGGGCGGGCATACCTTGATCGAACTGGTCGAAAGCCTGTGGCGTCACCTGCCCGAGACAAATATGATCACGCTGGGTCTTGGTGCTGCGGCTACCGGGTTCCTGTTCTGGGTGCGCAAGGGCTTGAAACCGCTGCTGCTGGGGGTCGGCCTGTCCAAACGCGCCGCCGACATCGGCACCAAGGCCGGCCCCGTCGCGGCCGTTGTCGTGACAACGGTTACGGTCTGGCTGTTCGATCTGGATGCGCAGGGCGTCAATATCGTCGGCGACGTGCCGCAAAGCCTGCCGCCGCTGACCATGCCGAACCTTTCGCTTGATCTGGTGCAAGCGCTGTTCATTCCGGCCCTGCTGATTTCGATCATCGGTTTTGTGGAATCCATTTCCGTGGCGCAGACCCTTGCCGCCAAGAAACGCCAACGTATTGATCCCGATCAGGAATTGATCGGTCTGGGGGCGGCAAACATCGGTGCGGCTTTTACAGGCGGTTACCCGGTCACGGGCGGGTTTTCGCGTTCGGTCGTGAATTTCGACGCCGGTGCGCAGACCCCCGCGGCAGGCGCATATACGGCAATCGGGCTGGCGCTCGCCGCGCTCGCGCTGACGCCGCTGATCTTTTTCCTGCCCAAGGCCACGCTGGCTGCGACGATCATCGTCGCCGTGCTGTCGCTGGTCGATTTCGGCATCCTGAAACGCACCTGGACCTACTCGCGGGCCGACTTTCTGGCTGTCTTGACCACCATTGTGCTAACCCTTGGCTTTGGCGTCGAGGTAGGTGTGTCCGCGGGTGTGATCATCTCGATCTTTCTGCATCTTTACACGTCGTCAAAACCGCATATCGCCGAGGTCGGCCTTGTCGCGGGCACCCAGCATTTCCGCAATATCAAACGCCACAAAGTTTTGACCTTTCCGACCCTTTTAACGCTGCGGATTGACGAAAGCCTTTATTTTGCCAATGTGCGCTACCTTGAGGATTACATCTATGACCGTGTCATCGCTGACAAGAACCTGCGTGATGTGGTGCTGATGTGTTCGGCGATCAACGAGATCGACATGTCGGCGCTGGAAAGCCTTGAAGCGATCAATGCGCGCCTGCGCGACCTTGGCATGCGCCTGCATCTGTCCGAAGTGAAAGGGCCGGTGATGGACCGTTTGCAGCGCTCGCATTTTCTGGATGACCTGACGGGCGAGGTGTTCTTGTCGCAATATGATGCGCACCACGCCCTTGGGGCAGGTGGGTTGAAACCCACGTTACCAGCTGACGGGTAAGGTGGGTCTTGACCCACGCCCCGTCACGCGATGATTTCAAACCTGGCAACATCCACCAGCCCGCGATCGGTGATCTTGAGCATCGGGATCACGGGTAACGCCAGAAAGGCCAGTTGCAGGAACGGCTCGTCCAGCGTGACGCCAAGACCGCGCGCGGCGTCACGCAGGTCCTCCAGCGCGGCGCGCACCACTTCAAAGGGTTCAAGGCTCATCAGCCCCGCGACGGGCAGCGCCAGTTCCGCCAGCACCTTGCCATCCGCGACCACGACGAACCCGCCCTCGAGTTCGCCCAGCCGCGTGGCCGCCAGCGCCATATCGGCGTCGTTCACGCCGACGCAGGCGATGTTGTGATGGTCGTGACAGACGGTCGAGGCCAGCGCGCCGCGCTGCAATCCGAACCCCTGCACGAACCCCGTTGCGATATTGCCATTGATCCCGTGCCGTTCCACCACGGCGATTTTCACCAGATCACGCGCCAGATCGGCTGACTTGTCCCCATCGGTGATAGCGATGTCGAAATGCAGGTGCTCGGTAATGATCTTGCCCGGGAGGATGCCGATCACATCGGTGTCTGTCTTGTTCGACGTATTGCGAAAATCGCTGGCGGTGACGGCGGGCGCCTTGACCGATCCGCGCCCGATCGGGGGCACGATCCTGCGGGCATCAAACGCCGCCTGCCCGACCTGCACGCCGCCGCAAAACACCAGTTGCGCATCGCAGTTTTCCAGCGCGCCAAGTGCGACAATATCAGCCCGTTTGCCCGGCGCGATCTGGCCGCGATCTTTCAGGCCGAACGCTTCGGCCGCAGATAGGCTCGCGGCGCGGTAGATCGCCAAGGGCGGCACCCCGCGCGCGATCGCCGTGCGGATCACGAAATCCAGATGGCCGTGTTCACCGATATCGAGCGGGTTACGATCGTCCGTGCACAGGCACATATAGGGCGAGGTCGCCTCGCTCAGCAGCGGCAGCAGCGCTTCCATGTCCTTGCTGACCGACCCTTCGCGGATCAGCACGCGCATGCCCTTTTGCAGCTTTTCGCGGGCTTCGTTCGCGGTCGTTGCCTCGTGTTCGGTGCGGATTCCCGCAGCGATATAGGCATTCAGATCGCGCCCCGACAGCATGGGCGCGTGACCGTCAATGTGGCGCCCTGCGAATGCGTCAAGTTTCGCCATCAAGCCGGGATCGCGGTGGATCACGCCGGGATAGTTCATCACCTCGGCCAGCCCGATCACTGCCGGGTCGTCCATCAGCGGGATCAGGTCACCCGCCTCGATCCGCGCGCCCGAGGTTTCCATATCGGTCGAGGGCACGCAGGACGACAGGTTCACGCGGATATCAAGCACGGTTTCAAGCGCTGCTTGCAGGAAATAGTCAATCCCCGCGACACCCAGCACATTGGCAATCTCATGGGGGTCGCAGATCGCAGTGGTCACGCCAAGCGGCGTCACCAGACGGTCAAATTCAAACGGGGTGACAAGGCTGCTTTCGATATGCAGATGCGTGTCAATGAAACCGGGCACCAGCGTCAAACCGGTCACATCGACAATCTGCCGTCCATCATATTGTGCGCAGGTTCCGACAATGGTGTCGCCGCAAATCGCCACGTCACCGTCAAGAAACGCGCCCGTCACCACATCAAATACACGGCCCCCGCGCAGCACGATATCGGCGGGGGTATCCCCGCGCCCCTGTGCGATGCGGTCAGTCAGGTTGGACATGTCAGACCCTACAAGCGGCTAAGGTAATAGCGGTATTCCACGGACGTGATGATCGAGGCGAGTTCGCTGATTTCGTCACGGCGCACGGCGGCATAGATGTGGCGATATTCCTCGCCAAAGATGTCGGCGATGAAATTGGAGTCGGCAAAGTATTCCACGGCTGTCGTCCAGTCGTGGGTCAGCGGTTCGGAACTGGTCGCATGGTCATCATCCAGCGGCAACGGCAGCGGGCAGTCGTTTTCAAGCCCGTAAAGGATACCACCCAGCACCGCGGCCAGCACAAGATAGGGGTTTACGTCGGCACCGCTGATCCGGTGCTCCAGCCGCGCGCCCATGCCGTTGATTTCGGGCAGGCGAATACCCGCGCCGCGATGATCCACCCCCCAATCGGGGGCCGAAGGGGCAAAGCTGTTGGGCTGGAACCGGCGATAGGAGTTCATATGCGGCGCAAAGATCGCTTGCGCGTCACGCATGGTCGCCAACGTCCCGCCCACGGCAGCCCTAAGCGTATCGGACACTTCGTCTTCGACCGTCGCGGCAAAGATGTTTTTGCCGTCCTTATCCAGCACAGAGGCATGGACATGCATTCCGCTGCCCGGCTCGTCCGCGTAGGGCTTGGCCATAAAGGTGGCCTCGAACCCATGCTTGTCAACGATGGCCAGCACCATGCGTTTGAACAGCAACGCCGTATCGGCGGCGTCCAGAACGTTGTCGGTATGATGAAAATTCACCTCGAACTGGCCGGGGCCATATTCGGCGATCAAGGTATCTGTGGCCAATCCCTGTGCGCGTGCGGAATCAAGGATTTCCGTCAGGATCGCCTCAGAATGGTTCAGCACCTCAAGGTCGTAGTTCTGCGCATCGGGCAGCCCTTCGGGCGGTGTCGGCGCATCGGTGCTTTCGTCGCGCTTTTGCACGATGTAAAACTCAAGCTCGGTCGCGACGACAGGTGTCAGCCCCTTGGCCGCAAAACGCTCTGCGACCTGCTGAAGGTGGTAGCGCGTCGATAGCGTGCTGAGGTTTCCATTCTCATCAACCATTTCCACCAAGACCTGCGCGACATTGCCCTCGGCCCAAGGCATGTGTTTCAGGCTGCCTTTGATCGGAACGATCACGCCATCAGGATCGCCGATCAGGATGCCAAGGCCTGTCGCCTCGACCTCGGTGCCAAGGATATTGGGCGCATAGGTCGACAGCGGCAGTCGCACCGTGCCCTGTTCAAATTTGTTGACCTGATCGCCAGGCAGCCATTTGCCCCGCAGCACGGCGTTGATGTCACACAGCATCAGCTCGATCCGGTCCGGTTCCCCGAACTCTTTGCAATAGGCCTTATACTCGGCCTCGAAATCAGTCATTTTGTTCCGCTTTCCGTTCGTCCGCTGCCCGACGTGCCATCGTGCGCTTTGAGACAAGTGAGGCCGTGATCACCCCGACCGTGACGATGCCGATCATGATCGTCGAAAGCGCGTTGATTTCGGGTGTGACACCCAATCGCACAGCGCTGAAGATCCGGATCGGCAAAGTGGTCGAGGACGGCCCAGAGGTGAAGGACGCAATCACCAGATCATCCAATGACAGGGTAAAAGCCAAGAGCCAACCCGAAATCACCGCAGGCGCAATGATGGGCAGTGTTACAAGGCGAAATGCATCAAACGGGCTGCACCCCAGATCAAGGGCGGCCTCTTCGACCGAGCGGTCAAAACTGGCAAGCCGCGAGGATACGACGACCGACACATAGCACATGGAAAATGTCGCATGGGCCAGCACGATCGTCATCACACCACGGTCCAGACCGATTGCGATGAACAGCAACAACAGCGACAGGCCAGTGATCACTTCGGGCATCACGAGCGGGGCATAGATCATCCCCGAAAACAGCGTGCGCCCCAGAAACCGCCCGCCCCGCACCAGCACATAGGCGGCCATCGTGCCAAGGATTGTCGCAAATGTGGACGACCAGAACGCCACCTTGATCGTGACCCAGGCGGCGTTCAAAAACGCCTCGTTCTGGAACAGTTCGCCATACCATTTGGTGGAAAATCCGGCCCAGACCGTCACGAGGCGGGATTCATTGAAACTGTAGATGATCAGGATGATCATCGGCAGATACAGAAAGGCAAATCCCAGCGTCAGCGCGGTGGCATTGAACCATGAGAACCGTCTCATCCTTCGGCCTCCCGCTGTTTTTGTTCGTTGCGCTGGAACAGCACGATGGGCACGATCAGGATCAACAACAGGATCACCGCCACCGCCGAGGCCACGGGCCAGTCGCGGTTGTTAAAGAATTCTTCCCACAGCACCTTGCCGATCATCAGGGTTTCGGACCCGCCCAGCAGTGACGGAATGACGAATTCGCCCAGCGCCGGAATGAACACAAGGAAACAGCCCGCGATGATCCCCGCCTTGGACAGCGGCACCGTCACCAGCCAGAATGCCGACAGGCGCGAACAACCCAAATCTTCGGCGGCTTCCAGCAGGCTTTCATCCATTTTTTCCAGTGCGGCATAGATCGGCAGCACCATGAACGGCAGATAGGTATAAACGATGCCGATATAAACGGCCGTATTGGTGTTCAGGATCGCAAGCGGGTTGTCGATCAGCCCAAGGCCCAGCAATATCTGGTTCAGGAACCCTTCATTGCTCAGGATTCCGATCCATGCGTAAACGCGGATCAGGAAACTGGTCCAGAACGGCAGGATGATCAGCATCATCAATGTCGGGCGCCATTCGGGTGCCGCGCGCGCCATGCCATAGGCGATGGGGTAGCCGACCAGCAGGGTCGCAAGGGTCGAGATAAAGGCGATTTGCAGGCTTGAAAGGTAAGCCTTCCAGTAAAGATCATCGCTGGCTAGAAAGGCAAAGTTTTCAAAATCAAGCTGGCTGAAAAAGTCGCGTAGCCCCGCCCAACCCTGGGAAAAATCGAGTGTCGGCATATAGGGCGGAATGGCCAGCGCCCCATCGGACAGCGATATTTTCAGCACAATCCCGAAGGGCACCAGAAACAGCGCGGCCAGCCACAGGTATGGCACGGCAATCAGGAATATACGGCGGAAATTCATGCCCCGCCCCTATTGCGTCAGGATGATGCCGGCGGTGTCGGTCCACGACAGCCAAACGGTATCTTCCCAGGTGATGTCACGGCGCGAAATACGGCGCGAGTTGGTTGCCTGTGCCTTGACGATATTTCCGGTCGGCAATGCGACGTGATAGGTGGACACGTTGCCAAGATAGGCAATGTCCAGCACCTTGCCCTGCATCGCATTGGCGCGGTCCGCCGGGCGTTCAGCCGAAATCGCCACCTTTTCCGGACGGATCGCATAGAACCCGCGCGTGCCGTCCGGAATGCGCTGATCGGCGTGGCCGATGATGGGCGCCTGCCCTTCGGCCCAGTGAATGTGATGCACATCGCCGTCCTGCGGACTGATATTGCCTTCGATGATGTTCACGTCACCAATGAAATCAGCGACATAAACAGAATTGGGATTTTCATAAATACGGTCAGGCGTTTCGATCTGCACGATCCGGCCTTCGTCCATTACGGCAATGCGCGATGCAACGGTCATTGCTTCTTCCTGGTCGTGGGTGACAATCACGAAGGTTGTGCCGGTCTTTTCCTGAATGTCCATCAGTTCGAACTGCGTGTCCTGACGCAGCTTTTTATCCAGCGCGCCAAGGGGTTCGTCCAGCAACAGCAGCTTGGGCGCCTTGGCCAGTGACCGTGCCAGCGCGATCCGCTGGCGTTGCCCGCCCGAGACCTGATGCGGCTTGCGCCGCGCCAGTTTTTCAAGCCGCGTGAGGCGCAGCATTTCCTCGACCCGGGCGGCAATCTTGTCCTTTGGCATCTTGTCGCGTTTCAGGCCAAAGGCGATGTTGTCATAGACCGACAGATGCGGGAACAGCGCATAGGACTGGAACATCATGTTCACGGCGCGCTTGTTGGGGGGCAGCTTGCCCACGTCCACACCATCAATGCTGATCTTGCCGGTCGTGGCGTTTTCAAAGCCCGCCAACATCCGCATCATCGTCGTCTTGCCGCAACCCGAGGGGCCAAGAAGCGCAAAGAACTCTTGCGGGTAGATGTCCAGCGTCAGATCATCGATCGCCACGAAATCACCAAAGCGTTTCGTCACATTTTCAAACCGTATCAGGGGCTTGGCGCTTGCATCTTCCCAAGGGGCAAAGACGTCTTTTTCATTCATGGGCATGGTGGCAGCCTATCCTTAAAGTGCCCGGACCAGCGTTTGGTCCGGGCTGTCAGCTTAGGTGCCAGACTTGATACGTGTCCACATCCGTGTGACCACACGCTGCACGCGCGCATCATAGGGGCGCGTCGTATAAAGGTTTTCCAGCGTTGCCGCGTCAGGATAGATTGCGGTGTCGTCAATCACGTCCTCGACCAGAAACTCCTGCGAGGCAAGGTTGCCGTTGGCGTAGTAGACATAGTTCGACGCCGCCGCCATGTTCTGCGCATCCATGATGAAGTTCAGGAACTTGTGCGCACCTTCGGGGTTTGGTGCATCTGCGGGGATCGCCATCATGTCGAACCACATCAGCGCGCCTTCGGTTGGGGCGTTATAGGCGATGTCGACACCGTTTTCGGCTTCGGCGGCGCGGTCACGGGCCTGCAGGATGTCACCGGACCAGCCGAATGCCACGCAGATATCACCATTGGCCAGCGCGTTGATGTATTCCGAGCTGTGGAACTTGGTCACATAGGGCTGCACAGCCGCCAGCACCGGCTCGGCCAGCGCGATCACATCAGGATCCTGACTGTCGGGATCTTCGCCGATGTAAGCCAGCGCAGCGGGGATCATTTCAACCGGCGCATCAAGGAAATGCACGCCGCACCCGGCCAGCTTTTCCATATTGGCCGGATCAAAGATCAGCGCCAGCGAATCCATCGGCGCGTCTTCGCCCAAGACTTCAGTCACCTTGCCGACGTTCACACCAATGCCGGTCGTGCCCCACATGTAGTTGATGGCATAAAGGTTGCCGGGGTCATACTGGTCGGTGCGGGCCTGAATGACATCCCACAGGTTGCCGGCATTCGGAAGCTGTTCAAAATCAAGCGGTTGGAACGCCCCCGCGGTGATCTGACGTTGCAGGAATGTGCCCGACGGCACAACCACATCATAGCCGGACCCGCCCGCAAGCATCTTGGTTTCAAGCACTTCGTTGGAATCAAACACGTCATAGATCAGATCGATGCCGGTCTCTTCCTCGAACTTGGTCAGCAGGTCCTCGTCGATATAATCGGACCAGTTGTAGACCCGCACTTCCTGCGCGCTAAGCGCACCGGCTGCGAGGACTGCAATGGCCGCGATCGACAGCATATACTTATTCATTATGGTTCTCCCGTTGTGATTCCGAGGGGCCTTTGCCCTTTCGCTTTGCAAATGTGATCAAATTTGGCAACATAATGCAATATCGTTGTTTGGGCGCGGGCTACACGCACCCCCAAGGCGGACAGACATGCACAGGATTTCAGCACGCTGATGAAAGACCAATCCCAAACAACTACGGCGAACCCGCCCGCCCATGAACTGACCTACCGCGCCCTGCGTGACATGGTGCTGTTTGGCGAACTTGCGCCGGGCCAACCGGTGACCATTCAAGGCCTTGTTGCCAGCCTTGGCACCGGCATCACACCCGTACGCGAGGCGATCCGCCGCCTGACCGCCGAGGGCGCGTTGGAAGCCAAGGGAAACAGGCGCATTGCCGTGCCTGTGCTTGATTTGCGGCAGTTGGAACAACTGTCATTCGCGCGCACGCAGATCGAACCACATCTGGCATCCTTGGCCACAGCGCGGATCGACGCGGCGCAAATTGAGCGGCTGGCAACGATTGACGACGCCCTCAACAACGCCATACAGCAGGGTGATATCCGTGGCTATCTGGAGCACAATCACGCCTTTCACAGCGAGCTTTATGACGCAGCGGATGCGCAGATACTGGCGGGCATGGCGGCAGCGCTTTGGTTGCGTGTTGGCCCGTCGCTGCGGGTGGTCTGCGGGCGAATCGGTACCCAGAATCTGCCCGATATGCATGACGAGGCCTTGCGGGCGATGCGTGCGGGTGACGCGGCTGCCGTCGCTGCGGCCATCGCCGCAGACATTGCCCAGGGCCACGCACATATCCGCGCGGACCTGTCGCCGGAATAATTTGATCAAATTACGTTGACAGCACCCGGCCAAGCCATATCATCGCTCCAAAATGCGGAACCCGTGTGATGTGACCGGATCACGGCACCTTGCCGGTCTTGATCAAATCACCGCGCGCCGACACATCAGAAAGGGATTGCCATGAACATGATCACCAACCACATGCCCACTGCCGAACTTCAGGCGCTGGACGCGGCCCACCACATGCACCCTTTCACGGATAATGGCGAACTGGCGAAAAAGGGCGCGCGCGTCATCACCCAGGCCAGCGGCGTCACCCTGACAGATTCAGACGGCAACAAGATGCTGGACGCGATGGCGGGCCTTTGGTGTGTCAACATCGGCTATGGTCGTGATGAACTGGCCGAGGCCGCCGCCCGCCAGATGCGCGAACTGCCCTATTACAACACGTTCTTTCAGACGACCCATGTGCCCGCGATTGCCCTTGCCACGAAACTGGCCGAACTGGCCCCCGCCCATATCAACAACGTCTTTTTTGCCAATTCCGGGTCCGAAGCCAACGACACCAACATTCGTCTTGTGCGCCATTACTGGCAGGTGATGGGCAAGCCCAGCAAGCAGACGATTATCGCGCGCCACAACGGCTATCACGGCTCGACCCTTGGTGCGTCCAGCCTGGGCGGGATGTCGGGGATGCACGCGCAGGGCGGGATCGTGTCCGGTATCCATCACATCGACCAGCCCAACTGGTATGCCGAGGGCGGCAATCAATCCCCCGACGACTTTGGGTTGGAACGCGCCCGCCAATTGGAACAGGCCATTCACGATCTGGGCGAAGACAACGTCGCTGCCTTCATTGCCGAACCCGTGCAGGGCGCGGGCGGGGTGATCGTGCCACCAGAAACCTATTGGCCCGAAATCCAGCGCATCTGCGATGCTCACGACATCCTTTTGATTGCCGACGAGGTGATTTGCGGCTTTGGACGCACAGGCAACTGGTTTGGTGTCGAAACGATGGGTATCCGCCCTGATATCATGACCATCGCCAAGGGCCTGTCGTCTGGCTATCAGCCGATTGGTGGCTCGCTTGTCGCCGATCATATCGCCAATGCCATCGCCAATGTCGGCGATTTCAACCACGGGTATACCTATAGCGGTCATCCGGTCGCCGCGGCTGTCGCGCTTGAAAACCTGCGCATCCTGGACGAAGAAAAGATCATCGACCGCGTGCGCGACGACATCGGCCCCTACCTGAAATCCAAATGGGAGGCGCTGGCCGATCACCCGATGGTGGGCGAGGCGCGTATCGTCGGCATGATGGGATCAATTGCCCTCACGCCGGACAAGGCAAGCCGCGCGCCCTATGCGTCCGACACCGGCACCGTTGGCTATATCTGCCGCGAGCATTGCTTTGACGGCGGGCTGGTCATGCGCCATGTGGGCGACCGGATGATCATTTCCCCACCGCTGGTCATCACCCGCGACGAGGTTGATACCCTGATTGCGCGCGCGGTGATCGCGCTTGACAAGACCTACGCCGAAATCAAGGCCAATGGCATGAATGTGGCGGCCTGAATGGCGATTGATATCCTGACCGCCAACGACAGGCAGGGGGACTATCCGGCATCGTATTACGCAGCGACCGCGACACCCCTGCCCGCCTTTGACGGGGCCAAGGGTGCATTGCGCGCCGATGTCTGCATCGTTGGCGCAGGGTTCACGGGGTTGTCGGCGGCGCTGCATCTGGCGCAGGCGGGATATGACGTGGCCCTGCTGGACGCGCACCGTGTCGGCTTTGGCGCCTCGGGGCGCAATGGCGGGCAGGTTGGCATGGGCCAGCGGTTGGGTCAGGACGAACTGGAAGACATGGTCGGCAAGGACCACGCCCGCGCGCTGTGGGACCTGTCGCTAGAGGCGGTCGCGCTGGTCCGTAATCTGATTGATACGCATAAGATGGACTGCGGCTGGACCCCCGGTATCATCGGGGCCGATCATCGTGCCCGCTATGTTCCCCATACCCATGCCTATGTGGACAAGCTCAACACCGAATACGGCTATGATCAGATCCGCAAGCTGGAGCGCGAAGAACTGCGCGCGCTGGTCGGTTCGCCCGCCTATCACGGCGGCGCACTGGATATGGGCGGCGGGCATTTGCACCCCATGCGCTATGTGATTGGTCTGGCGCGGGCCTGCGCCGCTGCGGGCGTGCGGATTTACGAAAACACCAAGGTAACCGGCGTCACGCAGGGCGCGCCTGCCAAGGTCACGACCGCCAATGCTGTCATTTCCGCCGATCACGTCCTGCTGGCCTGCAACGGTTATCTGGGCGGTCTGGACGAACAGGTCGCCGCCCGGGTCATGCCGATCAACAACTTCATCGTCGCGACCGAACCGTTGGACGAAGACACTGCGCGCGGGTTGATCCGCGACAACCTCGCCGTCGCCGACAGCAAGTTCGTGATCAACTATTTCCGCCTGTCCGAGGATCGCCGGATGCTGTTTGGCGGCACCGAAAGCTATGGCTACAAATTCCCACCCGACATCGCCGCCTTGGTGCGCAGGCCGATGACGCAAATTTACCCGCAACTGCGCGATGTCAGAATTGATTATGCATGGGGCGGCACCCTTGGGATCACCATGAACCGGATGCCGCACTTCGCCCGTCTTCATGGCAATATCCTGAGCGCGAGCGGCTATAGCGGCCACGGCGTTGCAATGGCGACTCTGGGCGGGAAACTGGCGGCGCTGGCTATGCAGGGACAGGCCGAACGGTTTGATCTGATGGCCGATGTCCCGACAAGGCGGTTCCCCGGGGGCGTAGCCCTGCGCGCGCCCCTGCTGGTGGCCGCGATGCTGTGGTATAGTTTACGCGACAGGTTCTAAGGAGGCCATCATGACCATCCAAGACAAACGCCAGTTTTACATCAATGGGGCATGGGTCGACCCCATTGCGCCCAACGATTTTCCGGTGGAAAATCCCGCGACCCTGGACGTGTTGGCGATGATTTCCCTGGGCAGTGAGGCAGACGTGGACCGCGCGGTTGCCGCCGCGCGCGCTGCCTTTGACGATTTCTCGCGCAGTTCCAAGGATGACCGCATCGCCCTGCTGGAATCGATCCGCGCCGTCTACAAACGCAGGATTGGCGAATTTGGCGATCTGATCAGCGCCGAAATGGGCGCGCCCCGTGATCTGGCGCATGGATCGCAGGCGGATGTCGGGATCGGCCATCTGGACGGCGTGCTGGACGCGCTGAAACGCATGGACTTTGCCGAGGTCAGCCCCAATGGCGACACGTTGCTGCACGAGGCCGTGGGCGTTTGCGGTCTGATCACCCCGTGGAACTGGCCGGTCAACCAGATCGTCCTCAAGGTGCTGCCCGCTTTGGCCGCGGGCTGCACGATGGTGCTGAAACCAAGCGAGCTGACGCCACTTGACGCGATGCTTTACGCCGAAGTGCTGGAAGAGGCAGGCGTGCCAAAAGGCGTTTTCAACCTGGTGAACGGTGAAGGCCCCGTTGCGGGCGCCGCACTGTCGCGCCACAGGGATGTCGATATGATGTCCTTTACCGGATCGACGCGCGGCGGCACGGCTGTCAGCCGCGACGCCGCCGAGACCATCAAACGCGTCAGTCTTGAGCTGGGCGGGAAATCACCGAACCTGATTTTCGCCGATGCCGACATCGATGCTGCTGTGCGCGACGGGGTCGCCACCTGCTTTCAGAATACCGGACAATCCTGCGATGCCCCAACCCGCATGTTGGTGGACCGCAGCGTCTATGACCGCGCGGTTGCCGTCGCCAGGGAAGCCGGCGCGGCACAAAAGGTCGATGTGCCGACCAAGCCCGGCGATCACATCGGCCCGCAGGTCAGCCAGTTGCAATACGACCGCGTGCAGCGGCTGATCCAGGCGGGGATCGACGATGGTGCGACCCTGCTGGTTGGCGGTTTGGGCAAGCCCGAAGGGTTCAACATCGGCCACTACACCCGCCCGACGATCTTTGCCGATGTCAGCAACGACATGGTGATCGCGCGCGAAGAAGTGTTCGGCCCCGTGCTGGCGATGATCCCCTTCGCGGACGAAGACGAGGCCATCGCGATCGCAAATGACACGCCCTATGGGTTGTCGGCCTATGTGCAGACCGGAGACGACGCGCGCGCCACGCGGGTCGCCGCACGGTTGCGCGCGGGCATGGTGCATATCAACGGGGCTGACATCAACTGGGGCAGCCCGTTTGGTGGATACAAGATGTCAGGCATCGGCCGCGAAGGTGGAACCCACGGTATCCACGATTTTCTTGAGGTCAAAGTGGTCGCGCGCCCCTAGACTGGGGTGATGACACGCACTGTCCTGATCACCGGCGCGCGCGCGCCCACGGCCCTGCATCTGGCGCGGCTGCTGCATGACGCGGGACAGCGCGTGGTGCTGGCCGATAGCCTCGCGCACCCCTTTGCAGCGCGCAGTGCCGCCATCGCGCGCTATGTGCGACTGCCCGCGCCGCGCTTTGACCTGCCAGGCTATGCGGCGGCCCTGCGTGATCTGATCGGGCTGGAAAGGGTCGATCTGGTAATTCCGACCTGCGAGGAGGTGTTCTATCTGGGCCAGATATGGGCTGACATGCCCTGTCCGCTGTTTGCCCCGCCGATGGCGCGCCTGCGCGACGCACACGACAAATACACCTTCATGATGCAGGCCGCGGCAATGGGGCTGGATGTGCCGGACACGCATCTGATCCGGTCGCGCGATGATCTGGCCCCCCTGCGCAATCTGGCAGGGGAGTTCGTTTTCAAGCCGGTCTGGTCGCGCTTTGCCGCGCAGATCCTGATCCGGCCCAAGGCGCAGGCGCTGGATCGGATCATGCCCGACACAACCACCCCGTGGATCGCGCAAGCCTTTGTTTCGGGGCAGGAAATCTGCGCCTATGCGCTGGCCGTGCATGGCAAGCTGACGGCGTTGGCGCAATATACAACGCCCTACCGTGCGGGCCGGGGCGCAGGCACATATCTGCGCCCCGTTGATGATCCGGCGGTGCGCCACTTCGTGCAAACCTATGTAACGCACACCGGCTGGCACGGGCAAATTTCGTTCGATTTCATCCGCGGGCAAGATGGCACCGCCCTGCCGTTGGAATGCAACCCACGCGCCACCAGCGGGGTCCATTTCTTTCGTGACGGGCGGGCTGTGTCGCGTGCCCTCGAGGGGCAGATGATCAGCGCCGATGTCACCACCGCGCAGACCCTGCCGCTGGCGATGTGGGTGTACGGGCTGCGGCCCCGGGCCTTGGGGCGGTTCTGGCACGACCTGCGCGCGGCCGATAATTTCCTGTCCTGGCCGGGTGACCCTGCCCCATCACGCGGGCAATGGCGTGCCTTTGCCGAAATCGCCGCAATCGCATGGCGCCACAGGATCAGCCTTTTGGCAGCAACGACCCATGACATCGAATGGAATGGCCCCGCACAAGATACCGATCAAAGCGCGATCTGATGGGTGCTGGGCGGTGCAGGCAGCCGCCCCGCGATGATCGCCGCAATATCATCGCGCAGGAAATCAACCGGCCCGACGACTGCGCGCGCATCAGGTGCAAGCGCGGCATTGTCGCTGGCCGACCGCAGCACACGGCGGTCCTGTTCCAGCGCAAGTTTGAACATCGGCCGGAACGCCAGCGTCTTGAGGTAATCCAGCAGCCCGCCACGCGGCCCGACCAGAAACCCGACCCCTTCGACCCTGCGCGCATCGACCTGACGCAAATGAAAGGTGGTCGCCAATGCCAGCCCCTTTGGCCCCCAATATTCCAGTTCGGCAATGCCGGGGTGGCGATAGCGGCCGATGGTTTTCACGCGCTGCCCTTCCAGCAGTTTCGATACGGCACCTTGCTGCTTGTCCTCGCCGGTATAAATCGCCTCGACCCAGCCCGCGCCCCCTTGGACGGCCACATCAACCACTTGCCGCTTTGACGACAACCCGCGCAGCAACCCCTTGTGGGTGTAGTGGGTGTGGGTCGCGTCCAAAATGTTTTCAGCCACGTCAATCAGGGTCGATTGGGTGGAACTGCGCACCCTGCGCACGATCACATTCTGCCCCGCCATCGCGTGCGTGTAGGGTGGATCAACCGGCGCACCTGCGCTGACGAAAATGACGCCTTCGCATTCGGTGACACGATAGGTTTTCACACGGTAACGAGGCATGTCGCCCAGATGTCCGGGGATCGCGCGGCACTGGCCATCCCCGCCAAACCGCCAGCCGTGATAGGGGCATTCGATCTCGCCCCCGATCACGCGGCCCTTGGACAATTCCGCCAGGCGGTGCGGGCAACGATCGGTCATCGCGGCCAGCCCCTCGCCGCTGCGAAACAGCACCAACGGCGCGCTATCCAGCATCACCCTGACCGGTTTCCTGTCGACCTCGCGTGACAGCGCGACCGCCTGCCAGTCATCGCTCATAGTTCAAACCTTCTCAAAAGGGGGATGCCGATGCCCGCCAGCACGCCCTGCATGGCGCGGATTGCCGCACGTTGGCGGCGCGGCAAATGACGCGCGTAAACGGCACTGTATTCAATGGCCGGCACCGCGCCACGGTTGCGTTTGAATTCGCCTGCCCCCGCGCTCATATTAAAGAACAATCCATGCGCCATCGCGTGGTCCTGCGCCATCGCCATGACCATCCGGTAAAGCCCCGCTTTCAGGGGCAGGCCCGTGTCATAACCAACGATGGGCTGGGTCAGCGTGCGCCCGTTTTCAAACAGCGCCGTCACAGCGACCAACACGTTATCGCCGTCACGCAACCCCCGCATCTGCAAAATACGGCGCGCATGCATTTCTGCCAGATAGCGGGCGGTATACTGCGGGTTCAGGGGGGTATATTTGTCAAGATAGAGCATATCATAAAGCTGCTGGGCACGGGCATAATCGGCCCCGGTAAAACTGTCATCCTCGGCCAGATGAAAGGGCGTGTCGCGCAACAGGGCGCGGTCGGTCTTCATGTGGTTGCGCATCCGTCGCGCCCCCCCGTCTGCCGGAAAAATATAAAGTTGTCGGGCAGGCAACATGATAAAGCCCGCCGCGCGCAACGCTGCAATGCTGGCCTGATCGGCAATGTCATTGAGCGAACGGATCACCACCGCGCGGGTCGGGTTTTGCGCCACCATGCGATCACGCATCTCAGCCGCCAGGGTGCTGTCGATCAGCGGCACAGGATTGGTCGAATAAAGCCAGTTGTTGATCTGCACCTGATGATCCAGACCGCTGGCGCGCACCAGTGGCGCACAAGCACGGATCAGCCCGATCATCGCGGATCGCAGCAGCGGCACTGACATGAAATTGCGCGTTTCATCAATGGCATAAGCGATATACGCGGTGCTGGGGCAATTGATGTAGCAGGTTGCGGACCCACGATCATTATGGCTGACAGGAAAGCTGCGACCGCCGATTTGCACCGCTGACATCGACACCTCGAGATTGCGGATCAGGTCGCGGTTTGGCACACCATTGAAAAGATCGACAAGCGATGCGACCTTGGCCGCATCATTGGCCACGCGGTTGACTGCCATCTCCATTACAAAGCTCCTTTGCAGCGGGTTACACGGCGCAACTTGTGACTGGGATCAAGGCGCAAGGCTCCGCGTTTCAGCGACACCTGCGCCTCCGCGCGGCGCACATGCAACAGGTCGGTAACCGCCATCAAGGCCGCAGCGGCGGCCCCGTCATCAAGATCATGGTGCAGGGTCAAGATCACCTGCCTGCCCCGCTGCACCAGCCGGAAATCATCAATCCTGCGGTCCGCGTCCAGCACTGCATTGCGCAGCACATCGGGCGTCACAATTACCCCGCCGTCAAAGCGAAACACATCATCCATCCGCCCGACAATTTCTGCGACCCCCTGCAGGGGCGATCCGCAGGGACAGGGCGTATCCGACAGGCGCAACAGATCATTGATCCGGTAACGCGCCATGATCTGCGTCCTGCGGCGAAAGGCCGTGATAACGGGGCTGACCAGCCCGTCACCGACCGGTTCAAATTCGAATTTTGTGCTATCCTCGGCCAAATGCAGGGTGCCGTGGGCGCAGCTGACCCCCAGCAATCCTTCGGTCGCCATATAGATCTGGCGCAATGGTCCGAATGCCGCTTCGATCACCGGCCTGTCGGGCGGATCAAGCGTTTCGGCGGCCGAAAAGATGCGACGCGGTGCGAGGGCAAAGCCAGCTTCGGCACAGTGACGCAGAATTTTCGGCGGCGCGACAATTACCGAGGGCGCAAACCCTTCGATTTCTGTGCGCCATGTTTCTGGCCCGTCAACCAGCGGGAAAAACCGCAAATCAATCCGCCCCGAACGGCGCGCGCTGTCATAAAGCGCGGTTGTTTGCGGCAGGATGATCGCCACCCGCTGCCTGCGCCAGACCATATCGGGCATGGCCTTGGCCAGCATCGTGCCAAGCCAGCGAAAACTCTCGGCCTTGGAGATCACGAACAAGCCGCGGTTGCCGCTCGTGCCAGTGCTGGCGCCGACGATCAGACCCTGTGGCGGGGCGGCCCCTTTGACGATTTCCCAACCCTGACTGGCGTCAAGTCGGGCGATGTTGAAACCTGCAAAATTGGCCATGACCGTGGCCTTGTCGATCATCGGAAGGGACGCAAAATCAGCAGCTTGCGCGTAGAACTTCACCTTGGGCAGATCCCGGCGGACCCAGCGTGAAGCAGCCCGCGCCTGCCAGCGTTCAAAGGCGGCGCGCGACCGGCGGCGCGACACCCAGCGCGTTTGCACAAAGGCCGATATGGCGTCGCGCAACATCACCGCGCCGCACCGTCATAAGGCATCGGCGCGGGGTCATGGCACAGGCCCAAATCACCCCCCGCCGCCGCAAATGCACGTAACCGCTGCGCCGAGTCGAGCCCCGCCGCGTGATCATGGGAAATCAGCCGCGCAGGATAGCCCGGCGCTGCATCCTGCAAGATTGCCGCACGCACCCATGCCGCATCGACACCATAAAGAAACGGGCGCGCCAGATCGGCAAACAGCAGCCCAAAATGGCCATCTGCATGCCCCGCAAGCGGGATCGCCAGCACCGACCCATCGCCAAAAATATCGCCTCCCCGCACCCCGGCCCGTTCAGCAGTGGCCAGCCCTGCGGTATCCATCATGCGCGCTTCAAAATTCGGCGGGAGGAGTTCACCAAAGACCCCCTGACGCATATTGGCAAGGTATCCGCGCATCTGCACGGCGCGCGCTGCCGCCGCTACAGCCAGAAACCTAGCAGTCGGGAAATCGCGCAGACCCGACACGTGATCGGCGTGAAAATGCGTGACGATAACCATCGCGATATCTGCCGCAGCCAGCCCAAGACGTGCCAGAACCGCGTCCGGTTGACCATCGGGCAAAAGCTGCGGGCGCAAAGCGGCCGAATAGGCGCGCAAACCCAGCGAGCGTCCGGCGCTTTGGGTGGCGGCGGGTGTATAGCCCGTATCGATCATCACCCAGCCCGCGGCAGGGTGTTCAAACAGCCCCCAGCGCACCGGCAAGCGCAGCTTTTCACCGCGCGCACCGGCCTGCACAAATCGGCGGTTTGCAGGCACGAAAGCCGAATTGAAGAATTGCGGCGTGATCATGCATCACCCCCAAATGTGCGGTCCAGTCCCTGTGCGAATGGCACCTGTGGTTGCCAGTCCAGAACACGTTTTGCCTTGGAAATATCAAGGCTTTGCGCATATGCAAAAAGGCCCAGACCATACCGCGTGACCAGTGGTTCGCGCGGGGTCGTGCGCAGGTTTGCCGCGCCTTCGATCACCCGCGCGGCCTGCATCATCGGCCAAAGACGTGCCTTGCGCCAACACGGCGTGACACTGACCCGCGCGCAGGTCCGATCAACGATATCGCGCACGGCAATCACCTCTCCGCCCGAGATGTTCAATATCTGCCCGCGCGCCGCGGGGGCGTCCAAGGCAGCGAGAATCGCGGCGACGACATCATCCACATGGGTCAGATCAATGCGCGCCGCCCCGCCGCGAAACAGCGGCAGGGGACGCGCATTTGCGGCGCGCAACAGGCGCGGCAACAGCGCGGTATCGCCTGCGCCATATATGCCGCGCGGGCGCAGGATCACGGCATTTGGACGCTGTGCGTGCATGATGGTTTCCCCCACTGCCTTGGTCGCGGCATAGTGGTTCACGGGGGGCGGCAAAGGCGTATCTTCGCGCTGGTCCAGTTGATCGGCAAAAGCAAACCCGACCGTGGGCGAGGAGATATGCACGACCTTTTCAATTTCACGCGCCGCCGCGAAATCTGCAACGTTCCCGGTGCCGGTCACATTCGCCGCAACGAAATCGCGCAGCCGCCCGAATGGGGCCGACAGGGCGGCGCAATGCACAACGGCATCGATATCGGGCACGTCAGGAAGGGACCGTGAAATGTCATGTGCGACCATTTGAAACCCGCGATCCCGCAGCGCCGCAATGCGCGCCACATCGCGCCCGATCCCGACCGCCGGACTGCCGGTTGCAGCCAGCCGTGCCAATAGCGCGCCGCCCAGAAATCCCGTCGCCCCTGTGACCAACACACGTCCCATTACGCGACCTCAAGCGCGAGGCCGCCAAACGACACGCCCGCCGAGGTGCCAAGCAACAACACCTTGCCCGCCATCCGCCCATCGCGACGCGCCACATCCAGCGCAAAGGGAATCGAGGCGGCAATCTGGTTACCGACACCGGCGGCGACATTGACCACACGGTCTGCTGCAAAGCCCGTTTGACGGATCATGTGACCCAGCGCCAAGGGGCTGGCCTGATGCGGCACCACCAGATCGACATCTGCAATGGACCATCCAGCACGTTCCAGCAGGTCATTGACAAAATTGCAGAAATGCACGGACGTCAGGCGAAACAACCGGCGCCCGTCCATCTGGAACCGCGCAAGGCTCGCGAAATCGTCGGGTGCGTTGTGATAATCAATCCGTGTGCCGCCCGCGCCAATCCCGCAATCATCAAAGCCGCTGGGAAAGGTGCGCATCAAGGTCGCTGCGATGCCGCCCCTGTTTGCGCGCGTAATCACCGCAGCACCTGCGCCGTCGCCAAAAAGCGCTGCGATTTCCGGTTGGCTGTCCCAGGGCAGCGCGCGCGAGGCAACCTCGGATGAAAACACCAGCGCCGCCGCCACACGCCCGCCGTCAACCGCCATCGCCGCCTGTTCCAGCGCCGTCACAAATGACAGGCAGGTCGCGTTCACATCGAATCCGGCCGCCTGCCCGTCCGCAAAACCAAGGCGCTGCATCACAAGCGGGGCCGTTGCGGGAATCGGTTGATAGGGCACGGCCTGCGCACCAATCACCAGCCCGATATCGCCCGCGCTCAGACCCGCATCCGCAAGGGCCGCGCGACAGGCGGTAACGGCCAGATCAATCTGGCTTTCGCCATCGCAGACGTGGCGGGTCACAACCCCTGTCGCCGCGCCAAGATGGCCATGTTCCAGCCCCAGAGATGCATCCCATTCGCTGGAGGGAACGACCTTTTGCGGCAAGGCCCGCCCTGTTCCTGCAATCTTGATCCGCATATCCGCGCTTTCCGGTCATTTGATCATTTGGGGCAAGCTACTGCGCCCCTTGCCCAACACAAATAGTGGATTTCCCGACCTTGAACAAGGTTCAAAGATAATTAGGTCGCGCGTTTCGATACCAATTTGGCGGTGCAATAGCCGTGATTTTCCACTAATTTTCATGGGCAATGCAGCGGCCTTGGCCTAGGGTATAAGGTGAATTGCAACGATGATTTGTGTAGCAAGGACCCTTACGTGGCCACACCAGCAACCCGCACCGAAATGACGGCTTCCGAACTGTTTGCGCTGCGCTGGGACCGCGGCCAGCGCGACCTGATTGGCCCGCTGACACGGCTTTATGGTGGCGTGATCGCCCCTGAAACCCTGATGGAACGCACACGTGATCTGCTGCAAAAGCACTGGCGCGCGCGCCCTGCCGACCTCAGACGGCTGGATCTGATCCGCGATCTGAACCCCGACTGGTTCTTGTCCCAAGATATGGTCGGCTATGTGTTTTACATCGACAAATTCGCCGGACGGCTGAAAAACCTCGCAGCACACATCCCTTATCTGCAAGGCCTTGGCGTGACCTACGCGCATATGATGCCCTGCCTGTTGCCGCGGGCCGGGCAATCGGACGGGGGCTATGCGGTCAAGGATTACCGCCGCATCAACCCCGCCCTGGGCAGCATGGCCGACTTCCAATCCGCCAACCTGTCGCTGCGTGCCGCCAGTATCAGCCCCTGCATCGACATGGTGCTGAACCACACCGCCAAGGAACACGCTTGGGCCCAAAAGGCACGCGCGGGTGATCCGTTTTATCAGGCGTTTTACCGGATGTTCGATGACGACCGCCTGCCCAGGCAATACGAGCAATCGCTGGTCGAGATTTTCCCCGCGCAGGCACCGGGTAACTTCACCTTCTATCCCGACATGGGCAAATGGGTCTGGACCACATTCAATGAATACCAATGGGATCTGAACTGGGAAAACCCCGAGGTTTTCCTCGCGATTCTTGATACGATCCTGTTTCTGGCCAACAAGGGCGTGGAGGTATTTCGCCTTGATGCCGTCGCCTTCATGTGGAAACGCATGGGCACGGGCTGTCAGAACCTGCCCGAGGTCCACGACATCCTGCAAGCCCTGACCCAAGCCACGCGGGTGGCCGCCCCCGCCGTCATCCACAAGGCCGAAGCGATTGTCGGCCCCGCCGATCTTGTCCCCTACCTTGGGACGGGGCGACATGCGGGACGCGTCAGCCAGCTTGCCTATCACAACAGCCTGATGGTGCAGTATTGGTCGGCTCTGGCATCGGGTGACACACGGCTGATGACCCATGTGCTGCGCAGCCATTTCCCCGACAGTTTCCGGCGCGCCAGCTTTGCCACCTATATTCGCTGTCACGACGATATTGGCTGGGCGATCACCGAAGACGACGCCGCCCATATCCCGCATATGTCCGCCCCTGCCCATCGCAACTTTCTGGCCGATTATTACGCGGGCACCTTTACCGGAAGCCCGGCGCGCGGTGCCGATTTCCAATCAAACCCCGCCACAGGTGACAGGCGCACCAACGGGTCATTTGCCAGCCTTGCGGGGCTGGAATCGGCACTGGAAACGGGCGATAGAGGCGCGATTGACATAGCCATCGCACGGATCAGGCTGGGCCACGCGCTTATCGCGTCATTTGGCGGTATCCCCCTGATATATATGGGGGATGAGCTGGGGTTATTGAACGATCACAGCTATCTGGATGATCCGGCGCGCGCCGACGACGGGCGCTGGATGCATCGCCCGGCAATGGATTGGGACAAGGCCGGCAATCTGGACGACCGGGGCGTGCCGCACACGCGCATTTACCACGATCTGCGCCATATTCTGGCGGTGCGCAAAGCCACGCCGCAACTGGCCGCGCACAACCCGACGCAGATTATCGACAGCGGCACGGCGGGTGTCTTTGCCTTTACCCGTCAAGGCGATGACCGCGGCGTGACGGTCCTGTGCAACTTTACCAGCCAGCCGCAAGTGGTGGATATTGACGCGGGCCAAAGCACCGATCTGCTGACCGGCGATATCCATCGCGCGGTGGTGACACTGCCGCCCTATGGCTGCCTGTGGTTGCGCGCCTAGGTGATCACATCGGGGGCCGTGCGCCCGGTTATCTCCGCCAGTTGCGTCACCGACAGAACCGCGTCGACCAATGGTGCAAGGGCGGCTGCCGTATCGGCAAATTCGCCCCCCGCCCCGTCCACACTGCGTTCCAGATAGATGCGGATGGTCGCGCCTTCCGTACCCGTGCCTGACAGGCGGATCACGGCGCGATACCCGCCCGCGAACCACAGGCGCAGCCCCTGCCCCGAACTGAGCGAGCCATCGACCGGATCAAGATAGGAAAATTCATCCGCCCCCGTGACAGTCAGACTGCCGTGAACCTGCCCTGTCAGGCTGTCCAAGTTGTCGCGCAACCGGGTGACCATCGCGTTGGCGGCGTCACTGGCCACGGCCTCGTAATCATAACGCGAATAGAAATTGCGCCCGAATGTCGCCCAATGATCGGCCATGATATCGGCCACGGATTGCTGGCGCACAGCCAGAATATTCAGCCAAAGCAGCACCGCCCATAACCCGTCCTTTTCGCGGATATGGTTTGATCCGGTGCCCGCACTTTCTTCGCCGCACAGGGTCGCCTGACCGGAGTCGAGCAGATTGCCAAAGAACTTCCACCCCGTGGGCGTTTCAAACAGCGCAATTCCCAAGGCCTCGGCCACCCGGTCGACCGCGCCGCTGGTCGGCATGGAGCGCGCAACACCTGCCAGCCCACCGGCATAGCCGCGCGCCAGATGCGCATTGGCGGCCAGCACCGCCAGACTGTCCGAGGGCGTCACATAAGCGCCGCGCCCGACAATCATGTTGCGATCCCCGTCCCCGTCCGAGGCGGCACCGAAATCGGGCGCATCCGCTGCCATCATCCGTGCCATCAGTTCATGCGCCCACACCGGGTTGGGATCAGGGTGGCCACCGCCGAAATCCGGCAGCGGCGTGGCGTTGATCACCGATCCTTTCGGCGCGCCCAACATCCCTTCAAGGATTGCGGTGGCATAGGGGCCGGTCACGGCGTGCATCGCGTCCATGCAGATCGTGAAACCACCCGCGAACAGCGCGCGGATCGCGTCGAAATCAAACAGGGTTTCCATCAGCGCGCTGTAATCGCTCACCGGATCGACCACGCTGACGGTCATCTCACCCAGCGCGGTATCGCCCAGCGCGCCAAGATCGACATCGCCTGCGTCAAGTGTCTGATACTGCCTCAAGATTTTCGTCTGCGCAAAGATCGCATCGGTGACGTTTTCAGGCGCGGGGCCACCGTTGGCGCCGTTGTATTTGATGCCGAAATCCTCGGACTCGCCGCCCGGATTATGACTGGCCGACAGGATCAGCCCGCCGTCGGTTTGATTGTGCCGGATCAGATGCGACGCGGCGGGCGTGGACAGCAGCCCGTTTTGCCCGACAATCACCCGTGCGACACCATTCGCAGCCGCCATCTTGAGGATGATCTGGATCGCCGGGACGTTATAAAAACGCCCGTCCCCGCCCACGACCAATGTCTTGCCCGCGACACCGCCGATCCCGTTGAAAATCGCCTGCACGAAATTGGCGAGATAGTGCGGCTGCATGAATACGCGGGTCTTTTTGCGCAGGCCGGATGTGCCGGGTCTCTGGCCCTCGAACGGGGTTGTCGTCACGATCATATCAATCTCCTTTTGGGCGCAGCGAGAGGGCGACAACCGATTGGCTCTGGACCTGAATAGAACCGGTTGTAACAGCCCAGCCCAGCGCGGCATCGGGGTTGGCTGTATCAATTTGACAGACCCATTCCTGATCTGCGCCGACTTTTGGCAATGTCGCACCGGCTGCGCTGTCGTCACGGTTGAAGACCATGAAGACCGGCGCCGGGTCATCGTCCACCTCCGGTGCCTCGGCTGCGCCGCGCACGACAAGGGCAAAACTGGCCAATCCCGGGTCGCGCCATTCCAACGGCTCACCTTGGAAATCGCTCCAGACGACATCGGGTAAACCGTCCTGCGTGCGCGTTGCCCCATGCAAAAACCGTGTCTGGCGCAGCACGGGATGGGCGGCGCGAAACGTCGACAGCTTCGCCACGAAATCCGCAAGCCCCTGATCGCCACCGGCCCAGTTGATCCAGCCGATCGGGTTATCCTGACAATAGGCGTTGTTGTTGCCACCCTGCGAATTGGCGATCTCGTCGCCCGCCAGCAGCATCGGCGTGCCTTGGGACAGGAACAGCGTAGCCAGTATATTGCGCTGGCGTTGCGCGCGCCTGGCCATGATCGCGGGAGTGTCGCTTGGCCCTTCCACGCCGCAATTGTCGCTGTAGTTCGCGTTATGCCCGTCCTTGTTGTTTTCCTTGTTGGCCTGATTGTGGCGGCGGTTGTAACGGGTCACATCGGCCAGCGTGAATCCATCATGGGACGTCACGAAATTCACCGAGGACGCGGCGGACCGCCCTGCCCGATCAAACCTGTCAGCCGTGCCAAGCAGCCCTGCCGCAAGGTCTTGGGTGGCGTGATCATCACCGCGCCAATAGCGGCGCAGGGTATCGCGATAGCGGTCGTTCCATTCACGGAACCGGTAGGGAAATTCGCCCAAACGATAGCCGCCCGGCCCGATATCCCAGGGTTCCGCGATCAACTGCACCTGTGACAGCACCGGATCCTGCATCAGCGCATCAAAGAACCCGCCGCGCGGATCAAACCCATAGTCTTCGCGCCCCAGGGTCGTGGCCAGATCAAAGCGAAAGCCGTCAACCCCCATGCACTCCACCCAGAACCGCAGGCTATCCATTACCATCCGCAGCACGAACGGGTGCGTCAGATCAAGGGTATTGCCCGTGCCCGCGTCATTGGCGTAATAGCGTGGTTGGCCCCCATTCAGCCGATAATACGACAGATTGTCCAACCCGCGAAAGCACAGTGTCGGCCCGTTTTGATCGCCTTCGGCTGTGTGGTTGTAAACCACGTCCAAAATCACCGAAATTCCAGCGCTGCGCAGTTTTGCGACCATCGCGCGAAAGCCGCGAATGCCGTCCGGCCCGAAATAGCGCGGTTCGGGCGTGAAAAATCCGATCGAATTATAGCCCCAGTAGTTGGTCAGCCCGCGCCCGTGCAAGAACGTCTCGTCAACAAAGGCGTGGATGGGCAGCAGTTCGACCGACCTGATCCCAAGCCGGTGATAATGGGCGATCATCGCGTCGCTGGCGATGCCTTCATAGGTGCCACGCAGATCGGCGGGAACGGCCTTGCATTCCTTGGTCAACCCTTTGACATGGGCCTCGTAGATCAGATCGCCGGGGTTGTGGGGCGCCGTGTTTCGCGCGATGGGCGTAAACAGGTCCGGGTCAGACACCACCGATTTGGGCACAAAGGGCGCGCTGTCCTGGCTGCTTTGCGACAGGTCCTTGTCCACATGCGCCGGATCATAGCCAAACAGTGCATCCGCAGGCTGCCAGCTACCAAATATTTCACGGGTATAGGGATCAAGCAGCAGCTTATGCGGGTTGAACCGATGCCCCTGTTCGGGCGCAAAGGGGCCATGCGCACGATAACCGTAAAGCGTGCCAACAGGCAGGTCGGCCACATAGCCGTGCCAGACCGGGCCGGTCTTTTCCGGCAGGGCGATGCGCGCTGTTTCCGTGCCACCATCGGGTGAAAACAGGCACAACTCGATCCGGCTGGCGTGTTCGGAAAACACTGCGAAATTCACACCGTCCCCTGTGTGATGCGCACCCAATCGGTGCGGCGTGCCTGCGCTGATCATAAAAGCCCCTGATAAAGCGCCATATAATCGCGCGCCGATTGGTCCCAACCCACCGGGTGGGCCATCGCGCGGCGCTTCATGGCTGCCCATGTGGCGCGGTCACGAAATAAATCACAGGTGCGCAGGATCGCCTGGGTCAGCCCCTCAACCGTCACAGGCGAAAACTGCACACCCGTGGCACAACCGGCCACCAATGCGGCAGGATTTGCGTCAATGACGGTGTCAGCCAGCCCACCGGTGCGCGCGACAACCGGAATCGTGCCATAGCGCAGCCCGTAAAGCTGCGTCAGCCCGCAGGGTTCAAACCGTGAGGGGATCAGGATGGCATCGGCCCCGCCCTGCATCAGGTGCGAGAGGGCTTCATCATAACCGATGATCGTGCCGACCTGCCCCGCATTGCGACGGGCGGCGTCAACGAACCCCTGTTCAAACCGTCTGTCACCCGTTCCCAGCACCGCAAGACGCGCCCCCGAGCCGGTCAGGACCGGCAAACAGTCCAGCAGCAGGTCGAGCCCCTTTTGTTCCGTCAGACGGCTGACCACGCAAAACACCGGGGCGTCATCATCTGCGTCAATGCCGAAACGGGTGCAAAGGGCGGCCCGGCTTTGTGCCTTTTTTTTCAACGTCTTGACAGTATACGGGACGGGCAACGCCGTATCATCCCCCGGATTCCACACATCCAGGTCGATCCCGTTCAGGATGCCCGTCAGATCGGCCTTGCGCGCGTTCAACACCCCTTCCAGCCCCGCACCAAATTCCGGCAGCATCAATTCGCGCGCGTAGGTCGGGCTGACCGTGGTGATCCTGTCCGCCATCGCCAAACCACCCTTGAGGAAACTGACCTTGCCCCAGTATTCATAGCCGTCCGGCGTGAACAGCGCGGGATCAAGGCGCAGTGGCGCGATCGCATCGGCGCCGAACACGCCTTGAAACGCAATATTGTGGACCGTCAGGACCACCGGCGGTGTCGGGCTGGCCTGCGCGCGCAAGTAGGCTGGCACCAACCCCGCCTGCCAGTCATGGGCGTTGACCACATCGGGCTGCCAGTCTTTCAGCGCACCCGCCGCGATCTGTGCGCCAACCCAGGACAGCGCGCCAAATCGCATGTGGTTGTCGGCCCAGTCCTTGCCGCTGCCATCTAGATAGATGTTGCCCGCGCGATCAAACAAATGCGGCGCGTCCAACAACAACAGGTTCAATCCTTCGGCCTGCACGGCGACGACCCTGGCCGCCCCACCAAACAGATCATCACATGTCAAAACCTCTTTGCCATCAGCAACTTGCGCTGCCAAGGCAGGATAAGCGGGCAGCAAGACGCGCACGTCCCCGCCCAAAGGTGCCAGCGATTTCGGCACTGCACCAATCACATCGGCCAGTCCGCCCGTTTTGACAAACGGGGCACATTCGGAGGCGACAAAAAGGATGTTCACGTCAGCTTTCCAGTGCATCAATCATTGGTTGGGTGATCAGGCAGATACCGCTGTCGGTGCGGCGAAACCTGTCAGCATCGGCCTTGGCGTCCTCGCCCACGACCAACCCCTCGGGGATTTTCACGCCGCGATCAATCACCACATTTTTCAGCCGTGCCTTGCGGCCGATTTCAACGTAGGGCATCGCCACGACCGCCTCGAGCTGCGAAAACGAATGGGTGCGCACACCGGTGAACATCATGCAACGTTCAAGCGACGAGCCGGAAATGATACAGCCTCCCGCCACCATCGACGACACCGCATGGCCGCGCCGCCCCTCTTCATTGTGGATGAATTTGGCTGGCGGGGTCAGTTCCGAATAGGTCCAGATCGGCCAGTCGTTGTTGTAAAGGTCCAGCTTTGGTTCGAAATCAGTCAGATCCACATTGGCCTGCCAAAACGCATCAACCGTGCCGACATCGCGCCAATAGGGTTCCTTTTCAATGCCGCTGCGCACGCAGGACCGGCTGAACGGATGGGCCACAGCCAGCCCGTTTTCGACGATCTGCGGCACAATATCGCCGCCAAAGTCATGACTGGACTTGGGATCATCGCGGTCTTTTTCTAGCAATTTGCACAGATATTCGGTTTCAAAAACATAGATGCCCATGCTGGCCAGCGCCATCTCGGGATTGCCGGGCATGGCGGGCGGGTATTTGGGTTTTTCGACAAATTCAAGGATCTTGTCGCTGGCATCGACCTTCATCACGCCAAAGGCGGTGGCGTCCATCCGCGGCACTTCGATGCAACCCACAGTCACATTGGCACCACTTTCGACGTGGTGTTTGATCATGACCGAATAGTCCTGCTTGTAGATATGATCACCGGCAAGGATGATGATATATTTCGGACCATATCCACGAATGATATCAATGTTTTGGGCCACCGCATCCGCGGTGCCCTTATACCAGTTTTCATCATCCATCTGCTGCGAGGCAGGCAGGATATCAAGGCTTTCATTGCGCTCGGCGCGAAAGAAACTCCAGCCGCGTTGCAGGTGCCGGATCAGCGAATGGGCCTTGTATTGCGTGGCCACGCCAATGCGGCGGATACCGGAATTGACGGCGTTGGACAGGGCAAAGTCGATGATCCGCGTCTTGCCGCCAAAATACATCGCCGGTTTGGCGCGGATATCGGTCAATTCATACAATCGGCTGCCACGCCCTCCTGCCAGCACGAAGGCCATTGACTGCTGTGCAAGCCGCTGTGTTTCGTTTTCCATCCGATCCTCCCGTGTGGGCGCAAAAGCGCCGGAAATCTACGCCTCCCAGCGCAGCATGATTGTGCTGAGCGGTGGCAAGGTCAGCGACAGCGATTGCCCCCGCCCCGACGCCGCGATCAGGTCTGCATCGCGTCCGCCCATATTGCCGCGCCCGGCCCCGCCATAGGTGGTTGCATCGCTGTTGAATATCTCGGTCCAGCGGCCCATTTTCGGCACGCCAACACGGCGGCCGGTGCGCTCCACTGGTGTCATGTTGCAGACCACCAGCACCGGCGCGGTGCCGTCCTTGCCACGACGCAGCCACGCAAATATGGATTCCTCGGCGGCGTTTTCTTCGACCCATTCAAAACCTTCCGGCTTGCAGTCCAATTGATGCAAGGCGGGCGTGTCACGGTAAACATGGTTCAGGTCACGCACCAGATTCTGCACGCCGCGGTGCAGATCGTTGTCCAGAAGATGCCAATCTAGGCTGGCATTGTGGTTCCATTCCGCGCCTTGGGCGAATTCACAGCCCATGAACAACAATTTTTTGCCCGGATGCCCCCACATAAAACTGTAATAGGCGCGCAGATTGGCGAATTTTTCCGCTCCCTGCCCGGGCATTTTATCCAGCAGGCTTCCCTTGCCGTGCACCACCTCGTCATGGCTGAGCGGCAGCATGAAATTTTCCGAAAAGCCGTAAACCAGCCCGAATGTCATCTTGGAATGGTGGTATTTGCGGTTGATCGGGTCTTCGGCCATGTAGGACAGGGTGTCGTTCATCCAGCCCATGTTCCATTTGAACCCAAACCCCAGGCCCCCGCCGGACGTCATCCCGGTCACGCCGGGAAAGGCGGTGGATTCTTCGGCGATGGTCGTTATGCCGGGCACTTCGCCGTAAGATACCTCGTTGACCCGTTGCAGGAATGCGATGGCTTCAAGGTTCTCGCGCCCGCCGTGTTCATTGGGGATCCATTCGCCCTCTTTGCGCGAATAATCGCGGTATAGCATCGAGGCGACCGCATCGACGCGCAGCCCGTCGACGTGATGTTCCTTGAACCAATACAAGGCGTTGGCCATGAGATAGTTCGACACTTCACGCCGCCCGTAGTTGTAGACCAGCGTCTGCCAATCAGGGTGGAACCCTTCCTTGCGGTCGGCGTGTTCATACAAGGGCGTGCCGTCAAAATTACCCAGCCCGTGCGGGTCTTCGGGAAAGTGCCCCGGCACCCAGTCAAGGATCAGGCCGATGTCAGCCATGTGACAGGCCGCGACAAAGGTGCGAAATTCGTCTGGCGTGCCAAAGCGGATTGTCGGCGCATAAAGCCCGACTGGCTGATAGCCCCAAGACCCGTCAAAGGGAAATTCCGACACCGGCATCAGTTCGATATGGGTAAACCCCATGTCGCGCGCGTAATCGACAAGCTGCGTGGCAAATTCAAGGTAGGACAGCGGCCGATTGCCGTCCTCGGCCACCTTTTTCCACGATCCCAGATGAACCTCGTAAACCGAAATCGGTTGATCGGTGCGATGGGCCGCCTCACGCTTGGTCATCCAGGCATCATCAGGCCAGTCAAACTCGCGAATGTCGCGGACAACCGATGCCGTTTTGGGCGGATGTTCCGCGCCAAACCCGAACGGGTCGGCCTTGGCTGGCAACAGGGCGCCGTTACGATCGTGGAGTTCGTATTTATAGGCCTCCCCCTCGCCCAAGCCGGGCATGAAGATTTCCCAAACGCCTGTCTGACCGCGCTGACGCATCGGATTGCGCCGCCCGTCCCAGCGGTTGAAATCACCGATCACCGACACGCGTCGCGCATTGGGCGCCCATACGGCGAAATGCGTGCCCTCTGCCCCTTCATGGGTCATGACATGGGCACCCAAGACCTGCCAAAGCGCGCGATGCGCGCCCTCATTGATCAGATGTTCATCCATTTCACCCAAGATTGGGCCAAATGCATAAGGATCGCCCTGCTCCCAGGTGTGGCCATCGTTGGTCAGGCGAAACCGATAGGCAAAGCGGGTCTTGCGGCGTGGCGCGCGCCCTTCCCAGAACCCTCCGCTTATATGGGCCAGATCGGTGATCTTGCGCCCGGTCCTTGCATCCAGCACCGTGACGGTTTCCACATCGGGTAGAAAGGCGCGCAGGGTCAGCACGCCATCAACGTCGTGCAGCCCCAGCACCGAAAACGGGTCCGTATGCGTGCCAGACGTGATGCGATTGATTGCGTCCTGGTCCATTTTTCCCCCAACGGTCACGGCGGTCATTTCAGCAGCGAGCGCGTGTCCCAGATGTCTTTGGCATAGCCCTTGATCGTGCGATCAGATGAAAACCACCCCAGCCGCGCGGTGTTCAGCGCGGCAATCTTTGTCCACTGTGACACATCGCCAAACGCTGCGTCTACAGTGCGCTGTGCGTCGTAATAGGCGTCAAAATCCAGACTGACGCAAAAATAGTCGTGATCCCAGATGTTTGTCAGCAGGCCCGCATAGCGCCCTGTGTCACCACCTGAAAACCGCCCTTCGGCCATCTGCGCAAGGACACGCATCAGGCGCGGGCTGGCCTCGATGGCAGTGCGGGCATATCCCGCAACTTGGCGGCGCTCCATCACCTCTGCGGCCGTAAGACCGAACAGGAAAAAGTTGTCGGCCCCGACATGCTCGCGGATTTCGACGTTTGCCCCGTCCAGCGTGCCGATGGTGGGCGCGCCGTTCAGCCCCAGCTTCATGTTGCCGGTGCCTGATGCCTCTTTGCCGGCCGTTGAAATCTGTTCGGACAGGTCTGCGGCGGGGATCAACACCTCGGCCATCGAGACGTTGTAGTTTTCGGGATAGACCACCTGCAACACATCGCGCGTGACGGGATCTATGTTGATCGTCGCGGCCACGTCGTTGATCAGGCGAATGATATCCTTGGCCACCGCATACCCCGGCGCCGCCTTGCCGCCGAACACCTTGACGCGGGGCGTCCAGTTGCCGGTCGGGTTGTCGCGAATGTCGTTCCAGTGGGCGATGGTTTCAAGGATGTTCATGAACTGGCGTTTGTATTCGTGGATCCGCTTGATCTGGATGTCGAACATGGCGTCAGGGTTCAGCGCCGCGCCACCGCGCGCGACCAGCCAATCGGACATCGCAACCTTGTTGGCACGCTTTGCGCGGCCGAAGGCATCGAGAAAGGCGGTGTCGGCTACATGGGGTTCAAGCCCCTGCAACTGTTCAAGATCATCGACCCAACCGGTGCCGATCGTATCGGTGATCAGCCCGCTCAGGGCGGGGTTGCAGGTATACAGCCAACGCCGCGGGGTGACCCCATTGGTCTGGTTGACGATCCGGTCGGGGAAGGCTTTGTGCAGCCCTGCGAACACGGTTTCCTTGACCAGTTCAGAGTGCAGCGCCGACACACCGTTGATCTTGTGCGCCATCGCAAAGGCCAGTTCGCCCATTTTGACGGTGCCATGTTCGATGATGTGGATGTCGTCGGCTACGGGCCTCAGCACGCGGGCCTGAATATCCTGAATGATCTGGTAGTGGCGGGGCAACACCCGCGAAAACAGGTGTTCGGGCCATGCTTCCAGCGCCTCGGGCAGCAAGGTGTGATTGGTGTAGCCAAGGCAGGATTGCGCGGTGGCGATTGCCGCATCCATATCAAACCCGTGGATATCGACCAGAATGCGCACCAGTTCCGGCCCGGCAATTGCGGGGTGTGTGTCATTCAGCTGGATCGCCACATGGTCGGACAGCTTGCGCAGATCGTGGCATTCGGATTTGAAGCGGCGCAGGATGTCGTGCAGCGATGCGGCGGTGAAAAAGTATTCCTGCTTCAGGCGCAGTTCCTTGCCCTGATCGGTCGTATCATCGGGATAAAGCACCCGAGAAATGGTCCGCGCGAGGGCCTCGGGCGCGCTGGCGTTGATGTAATCGCCGCGATTAAAGCTGGCCAGATCGAACAGCACCGTTGGTTTTGCCGACCACAGGCGCAGGGTATTGGCCCATTTTTTTTGCCAGCCGACAATCGGCGTGTCATAGGCCAGCGCGATCACGGTTTCACCGGCGTGCCAAGTGGCTTTGCCATCGGCGGTTTCAACATGGCCACCAAAGCTGATGGGATAGGCCACTTCGGGGCGTTCAAACTCCCAGACGTGGCGCTGATTCAGCCAGCCTTCTGCGGTTTCAATCTGCTGGCCATCCTGAAAATGCTGTTCAAACAGACCGTGTTCATAGCGGATACCATAGCCATAAGCGGGGATACCAAGAGTGGACAGGCTATCAAGGAAACAGGCGGCCAAACGCCCCAAGCCCCCGTTACCAAGGGCCGCGTCCGGTTCGTTGGCGACGATCACTTCGTAATCCTGCCCCAGCCCCTTCATGGCCTCGGCAGCTAGCGTTTCAGCCCCCAGATTCACGGCCACATCTTCGATCAGACGGCCGATCAGGAATTCCATCGACAGGTAATAGACCCGCTTGCCCTTCGCCTCGTAGGTGGCTTGGGTGCTTTTGAACCACGGGTCAACGACCATATCGCGCAGGGTCAGCGACAACGACATGCGCCAGTCATAAGGCGTTGCGTGGGCGGGATTTTTGCCGACCGACGTGCGCAGGTGTGACAGGATTTGCGCCTGAAACTCGTGTAGTTCGGGAAGGCTGACATCGGCTGCGGCGGTGTTCATATGGGTATCAAGCATGCTCGTCTTTATCTGTTGGCCTGCGCAGAATCGGCAGACTGGTAGCGCTATCATTAACGCAAGTTGCGCAAAACAGCACGCGCCTATCGCGCATGGCTGCTTTGCGTGCCGTTCAGCAACAGTTTAACGACGCAGCCGCGCAATCACAAAACCACTGCCCGCTAATGCAATGGTTATGCCGTCCCGTATTGCGGCATTGCGATGCAGCACCGGATCAGCCGCTTTGGGCAGGGTGAAATCAACGCTGGTGGCCGACAGGTTGAACACACAGACCAGACCATCCCCGCGCACAAAGGCCAAAACCGGTTCCTCGGATGCCAGAAACGTGGTGTCGCCGTCGCGCAGATCAGTCTCGGCCCGGCGCAGGGCCAGCATTTCCTTGTAAAACGCATGCACCGAATTTTCATCGGTCAACTGCCCCGCCGCCGCACGGCTGGATTGCGCCGATTTGACAGGCAACCACGTGGTATTGGCCGCGGAAAAGCCGGCGTTGGGGGCGTTTTCATCCCAGACCATCGGCGTGCGGCACCCATCGCGCCCCTTGTCTTCGGGCCAGAACATCAATCCCTGCGGATCGGTGAGTTCATCGTAAGACAGTTCGGTATCGGTCTGGCCCAGTTCTTCGCCCTGATAAAGACAGATCGACCCTTGCAGCGACAACAACAGCGCCGCCGCCTGTTTTGCCAGCGCATCCTGATCGGCCCCCTTGGATAACCAGCGCGACACATGGCGCGGCACGTCATGGTTGGAAAACGCCCAGCACGGCCAGCCATCGGGCGCATCCTCGAAAAACGCGTTGACCAGATCGCGAAAGTGTTTCGCGCTGAATTTCGGGCTGAGCATTTCGAACGAATAGGCCATGTGCAGGCGATGATTGGTCGTGTATTGCCCCATTATTTCAATGGCATGGTGGCTTTCGCCCACTTCACCCACAAGGGTGCGTGCATCGTATTCATCCAGCAAGGCGCGCATGCGTTGCAAGAACACAAGGTTCTCGGGCTGGTTCTTGGAGAAGATATGATACTGCATCCCGTAGGTGCTGTGCGCGGTGCGCGATTCCGGTTTGAAATCGGCCGGATCGTCGCGCAACAGCTTATCGTGGAAATAGAAATTCACAGTATCAAGGCGGAAACCATCCACGCCCCGTTCCAGCCAGAATCGCATGGTGTCGAGCATGTAATCCTGCACTGCGGGATTGTGAAAATTCAGGTCCGGCTGCTGTTTCAGGAAGTTGTGGAAGTAATACTGCTTGCGATACGCGCTCCACTCCCACGCGGGTCCGCCAAAGATCGACTGCCAGTTGCTGGGCGGGGTGCCATCCGCTTTGGGATCGGCCCAGACATACCAGTCGGCGCGCGGGTTATCGCGGCTCAGCTTGCTTTCCTGAAAGAACGGGTGCTGATCGGATGAATGGGAAATCACCTGATCAATGATCACCTTGAGGCCCAGTTCATGGGCGCGCGCCACCATCGCGTCAAAATCAGCAAGCGTGCCAAATGACGGGTCGATATCCATATAATCGGACACGTCGTAGCCCATGTCGGCCATCGGCGAGGTAAAGATCGGCGACAACCAGATCGCATCGACTCCAAGGTCGGCGATATAGTCCAGCCGCTGCGTGATCCCCTTGATATCGCCAACACCATCGTTGTCGCTGTCCTGAAAGGATCGCGGATAAATCTGATACGTGACAGAGCCGCGCCACCAGTCGTTGTTCGTCATTGAATTCACCTTTGCCAATTCGCGGGCAGCCCTGCCCAGCCGGTTATGCTTGCGCTAACATGTGTTGCGGCCTGCATACGCGCAAATTTGGAAATGGAAAGACGGGACAGCGCCTTTTTTGCGCGCTGTTGCGGGGCATCGGCCCTCTGCCTTGATTGACAAGCGGATGCTCAGCCTATTACATATTCTATTAAATGAATACGTAAAGGTGGCACCATGACCCTCACGCGGCGACGTTTCACAACCCTTGCAGCGGCAGGGATTGTCGGCAGTTTTGCGCCCCTGCGCGCGGGCATGGCGCAGACAAGTCTAGGCGGTTTCACCCTGACCTCGCTGTCGGACGGTGAATTGCGACTGCCCTTGTCGATGGCGCTGGAATATGTCCCGCAAGACATGCGCGCTGAAGTTACGCAACAATACGGCTTTGGCGAGACCGTCACCCCGCCCTGCAACGTGACCCTGCTGCAAACCGACAGCCACAATATTCTGTTCGATGTGGGCGCCGGCCCCGAATTCATGAGCAGTGCAGGATTTCTGCTTGATGCGCTTGATGCTGCGGGTCTGACACCGGACGATATCACCGATGTCGTCTTTACCCACGCCCACCCTGATCACATCTGGGGGCTGGTCGATGATTTCGACGATCTTCTGTTCACCAACGCCAGCTATATGATCGGGCAGGCCGAATGGGACTACTGGAGCGACCCCGACACCGTGAACACGATCGACAGCGGGCGCACGACCTTTGCCGTGGGGGCCGCGCGGCGGCTGGCGCGGATCGCCGATCAGGTGACATTCTTTCAGGATGGTCAGGAAATCCTGCCCGGCGTCGCCGCGCGCGCCACCTTTGGTCACACGCCCGGTCATATGGCCTTCGAGGTGCGACAGGGCAATGATGCGATCATGATTCTTGGCGATTGCATCGGCAATCATCACCTGGCATTCGATCACCCTGATTGGAAATCAGCCTCGGATCAGGATACCGATATGGGGGTCGCCACACGGGTGGCCCTGCTCGATCAGCTTGCCTACGAGCAAATGCAGATTCTTGGCTTTCACCTGCCCAACACAGGGATCGGGCGGGTTGAAAAAGCGGGCAGCGCCTATCGGTTCGTGCAGGATAGCTAAATCGCGGCGGCCACAACGCCGCGCCCCTTGGGCAGCAATCTATGCGTGGCCATCGCGCCGACCCACATGCAGCCAACCGCGACCCATGCGGTCAGCGAAAAGATCGCGCCACCCGACATCCCTGCCCCGACCGCGCAGCCACCCGCCAGCATCGACCCGAACCCCATCAACACCGCGCCAATCATGTAACGCTCCATCGGGGTGTCCTTGCCGAACCGTTCGATGTGAAACCCGCCCGTCAGCACTGCGGCTGTGCCCGCGCCGACAAATACGCCCGGCACAAGTCCCAGCCCGAAACCAAGCGGCGGATTGGGCGCATTCACAAGCGCCATCAGAGTATCTGTCGATGGCCCCGTGAAGGTCACCGAGGTAATCGCGACCACCTCGAACGAGGCCCGCGCCACCTGATAGGTGCCAACCCAGCCCCCTGCGACCGCAAGCCCCACAAGAGCGGCACTGACGATCCATGACAGGCGCACCCCCTTGCGCGCGGCAAAAACCAGCGCACCCGTCAGACAAAGACCGGCCAGGGCGGCGGCAATGGGCGACGTGATCCCGATCAGGGCCAGCAGATCGCGCGACGTACCACCCGGCACCGCCCAAAGCGTCGACAATCCTTCGCGCGTGGGGCCCAAAACGCCGGTCAGCGAGGCCTGCGCGACAATCGTCAACACCAACCCCGTCAGCATCGCCCGCAGGTTTCCGGTGGCCGACAACACCAGCAAACGGCTGGCGCATCCGCGTGCAAGGATCATGCCGATGCCAAACATCAGCCCGCCGATGATCGCGCCTGAAAGACTGCCGGTATTGGCAAGCTGGCGGGCGTCCACCACGTTGAGCCAGCCAAGCGTAATCGCCAGTTGCACGGCAAACACCGCGGCAAAAAAGGCCACCAGCCAGATCGCAAAGCGCCCGCCCCATTGCCCGTCAGCAACTTCGACCGTGGCAGCGCGCAGACAGAACCGCGACTGATAGGCGGCCGCGCCAAAAACGATCCCGACAAACAAGCCTAGCACGGTCAGGACCGTGCCTTCGCCAAATGTCTCTAGCAAATATTCCATATCCGGCCCTGATCTGACATCGCGCGGGGCAAATCCTTACTGCGCGGCGATTGGCATGCGTGCCAGTTGGCATTGTTGCCAGAGCCTTTCGAGTGCGTTGACCAGCGCGTCGATATCGGTCTGGGAGTGCACTGGTGAGGGGGTGATGCGCAGCCGTTCTGTGCCTTTGGGCACGGTCGGGTAGTTGATCGGCTGGATATAGATGCCGAACTGGTCCATCAGCACGTCCGACAGGTATTTGCATTTCACCGGATCGCCCACCATCACCGGAATGATGTGGCTGGGGTTGTCCAGATGCGGGATGCCGGCCGCGTCAAGCCGGGCGCGCACCTGCGCGACACGGGCCTGCTGGCCGGCGCGCTCAGAGCTGGACTGTTTCAGGTGGCGGATCGCGGCGCAGGCGCCTGCGGCCACCGCCGGCGGCAGGGCCGTGGTAAAGATGAACCCGCTGGCGAACGAGCGGATAAAATCACAGACCGCGGCGCTGCCCGCGATATAGCCGCCAACCACGCCGAACGCCTTGCCCAGCGTGCCCTCGATCACCGTGATCCGGTCCATCAGCCCGTCGCGTTCGGCGATCCCGCCGCCGCGCGGACCATACATGCCCACGGCGTGCACCTCGTCCAGATAGGTCATGGCGTTGTATTTGTCAGCCAGATCGCAGATCGCGCCGATCGGGGCGATATCACCATCCATCGAATAGACCGATTCAAAGGCGATCAGTTTCGGGCGCTCCAGCGGCGCTGCGGCCAGTTTCGCCTCAAGATCGGCCAGATCATTGTGCCGCCAGACCTGACACTGCGCGCGCGAGTGGCGGATGCCTTCGATCATGCTGGCATGGTTCAGCGCATCCGACAGCACCAGACAGTCGGGGAGTTTCGCCGCCAGCGTGCCCAGCGCCGCCCAGTTGGACACATAGCCCGAGGTGAACAACAGCGCGTCTTCCTTGCCGTGCAGATCGGCCAGCTCGCGCTCCAACAGCACGTGATGATGGGTCGTGCCCGAGATGTTGCGGGTGCCGCCCGCGCCCGCGCCAACCTTGTCAAGCGCATCATGCATCGCCGCCAGCACCGCCGGGTGCTGCCCCATCCCCAGATAATCATTCGAACACCAGATCGTCACAGGGCGCACCCCATCGCCCCGATGATTGGCCGCCCGCGGAAACGCCCCCCGCTCCCGCTCAAGATCGGCAAAAACACGGTAATTGCCCTCGGCCCGCAACGACGCAAGCGCCGACTGGAAAAATGACTGGTAATTCATGGGCGGGTTTATCCTCCGATGGCGTCCTGGATGATATCATCAAGCAACGCTTGCACTTTTTGCATCTCGCCTTCGGGATAATTGCGACGGCCGATCATGACCTCGCCATTCCGATCAGTCACGAAGATACCGTAGGGGCAATGGGCGATATTCATGGGGTCCGCTTCCATGACCTCGCGCGACAGGGTCGCCGAGCAGAACAAGAAGATATCCGCGCCCGCAAAGATTTCGACATCACTGCCCACGTCTGCGCCTGTGCGGTTCAGCATCTCGCCGGTGCGGCTGACGTAATCAATCACCAACCCCTTGCCGACGATTGCTGACTCAACCGAAAAAGTCGCGTCATCAAAACTACCGTCAAAGGGATAGACGGTCGCATCCTGAGCGCTGGCAAGCGACCCCACCAGACCAAGACAGGCGGCAAATAGAAAACGTTTCATTTCAAGTCCTCCAATGTGATACCGCAGTATCGCGCGGTATCGGTGATCGGGCTATAACCTGCGTCAAGGCCCGTGTGATTCAGCCAAACATGTCGGCGGTGATCCCGTCATACCAGCCAAGCGATTCCGCATAGGTGGCTTGGCGCACGTCGCTGCTTTCACCTGTTTCGCTGATGAAGCCGTCGACCTTGGCGATCTTTTCATCGGTGGCCTCGTAGGTGGCCCCGACTTTGACCCCATCATCGGTGCTGATCAGCGACCAGCAGGTATTGGCAAACCGCGCGGGGAACACCGTGGACCCCGTCAGCGCACCGCGCACCGCGTTGGCACAGACCTTGGCCTGCGAATTGGCCGCAAAGCCGGATTTCGGCATGTCGCCCTGCGCACTGGCGTCACCCAAAACGTGGATGTTTTCATCCATCTTCGAGGACAGATCTGCCGCATTCACCGGCGCCCAGTTGCCTTCGGTTATGCCAGCCAGTTCGGCGATCCGCCCTGCCTTCATTGCGGGAATGACATTGCAGACATCAACACGTGTCACATCGCCATCAATGCTGAGCGTCATCGCCTCGGGGTCCACTTCGACGTTGCCACCGCCGAAATCGGGGCCGATCCGGTCGATCATCCCTGCGTAATGGGTGTTCCAGCCTTCCTCGAACAACCCCTGTTTGGAGAAGGCCTCTTTTGGGTCGGCGATCAGGATCTTGGCGGTCGGGTTCATGTTTTTCAGCATATGCGCGACCATGCTGACGCGCTCGTAGGGGCCGGGCGGGCAGCGGAACGGATTGGGCGGTGCGACCATTGCATAGGTGCCGCCCTGGGGCATGGATTCGATCTGAGCCTTTAGCAATTCCGACTGCGACCCCGCTTTATAGGCATGGGGCATCCTGTTTTGG
The DNA here is from genome assembly GCF_008065155.1 of Octadecabacter sp. SW4. NCBI lineage: Bacteria > Pseudomonadati > Pseudomonadota > Alphaproteobacteria > Rhodobacterales > Roseobacteraceae > Octadecabacter > Octadecabacter sp. SW4. The sequence continues at coordinate 2,090,617 of NZ_CP042819.1, forward strand.
GCGCTCACATCCCAACCGGGCACCGCGCCATCGACGAAATCAATGCCTGGCGACAGGATCAGGCGATCATAGGGGATGGCATAGCCCCCCGCTGTGGCCACGGTTTTTGCATCACGATCCACGCCAACGGCCCAGTCATGCAAAACGTTGATCCCGAAATCCGCGGCCAAGCCGCCATAGGAATGGCCCAGGCTTTCGATGGTGCGAAAGCCACCCAGATAAAGGTTCGAGAAAAAGCAGGTGTAATAGTGGCGCGAGGGTTCGATCAGCGTCACGTCAATGTCGCCGTTGCTGTCTTTGGCGATATAGCGGGCGGCCGTCGCACCGCCTGCCCCACCACCAACGACGACGACACGCGCACGTCCGTGCGCGGCAGCCCTGACCATCGGCGCTGCGAGCGCACCGGTTGCGGCAATAGTTCCAAGAAAGGCGCGTCTGTTGAACTTCATGTCTCTCTCCCATGGGTGGCATCGATCATTCGATGGTTTCAAAATATGCAGCGAGCGCTGCGATCTCCTCGTTTGACAGGCGCTGGGCCATCATCTGCATGACGGGATGGGTGCGCACATTGTCTTTGTAGGCGTGCATCGCAGTGACAAAATATTCGGTCGGCCAGTTGGTGATGCTGGGAATGCCCGAGGCCTCACCGCTGGCCTGATGGCAGGTTGTGCATTCGCCCGACAGGTATTCACCGTAAGCAGGATCGCCAACAATGGCGAGAATTTCAGGCGCGACCGCATGATCAACAGCCACAGCCGTGGGTGCGGATTCGGGGATGTCGATCGGGCTGGCTGAAAAGCTGCGCAGGTAGGCAACCACATCGTCGCGGTCCTGCGGATCAGAGAGGCCCGCAAAATTCATCCGCGTGCGCGACACAAGAGCGCGCGGGTTTTCAAGGTAGGCGTCAAGCGTGTCAAAATCCCACATCAGCCCGTTTGTCGCCGCCCGCAGCAAGCCTTCGGAATAGCGAAAATCATCGACTTGCGCCGCTGAGCGGTCAAAAATACCGTTCAAATGCGGGCCAATCGCGTTCTGCGCACCCGCGCCGATCTGATGGCAGCTTGCACATTGTTGAAACAGGGCGGCACCGCGTTCAGGATCGCCGCCTGCGTCGGCCTTTGCTGCTCCCGTGCTGAACACGAGCATCGCAAAGGCCAACGCAGGGCGGGCGATCTGGGTCATGGCGATGCAATACTTTCAAGATAAGCGATCAGCCCAGCGATTTCGGCCTCGTCACGCACGCCGCGGAACGACATCTTGGTGCCCGGACGCTGACCGCGCGGATCGGCAAGATAGGCGGCAAGATTTTCATGGGTCCAGACTTCGCCCGCTTCGGCCGCCTCTTTGAAGACGTTGGAATAGCGAAAGCCATCAATCGTGCCCATCGTCCGCCCGATCACGCCATTAAGGGCGGGGCCGGTGCGGTTGGACCCATCCGGGCCGACTTCGTGGCAGGCACGGCATTGACGGAATGCGCCTTCGCCAAGGGCGATCAACTCGGGATCAATTGCCGCGCTGTTGTCGTCGGCGGGTGCTTCCTCGGTGGATGCATCTTCAACGGGGGCGTCGTCTTCGGCCTCCGGTGTTACGTCCAACACGGCCGCGCGGCGGGTGATTTCAACGCTTTCCTTGCAGCCGGTCATGCAGACCTCGCCGGTGAAGTCCACCAGTTCGGTTTCGGCGCGGTCATCCATGAAAAAGTTGTCTTGGTTGGGCAGGCGCACCTGGGTAAAGTTTTCATTGTTCAGCTCGAAATCGTCATCAACCAGGTTATTGAGATACAACAGATACGCTGTGATCGCGTAGATCTCGTCGGGTTCAAGCGACTGCGCTTCGCCAAAGGGCATCGCGCGGTTCACATAGTCATAGACCGTCGACAAATAGGGCCAGTATGACCCGATTGTCTTGACGGGATCGTCGCGTTCCAAGGTGCCTTGACCGCCCGCCAGAACCGGCCAGCGGCCGACGGCCTCGCCGAAGTCTCCGTGACAGGCGGCGCATTTTTCAACGAACACTTCTTCGCCGGTCCAGACATCGCCGCTGCCTTCGGGCAGGCCAAGTCCATCGGGGCGCACGTCGATATCCCATGCCGCGATTTCATCGGGCAATGCCGGGCGCCCAATGCCAAGTGTGTCCTGCGCAAATCCGGGTGCGGCCAAGAGGGTCGCAGCACCAACCAGCGGGAAAACCTTAAGAAATTTCAACATTTTCCGCCTCGCCATTTTCGTTGACAGCCCAAGTCTGAATGCCGTTGTTGTGATAGATTGAATTTTCACCGCGCACCGCCCGCAGCTGATCCTTGGTCGGTTGCACATAGCCGGTGTTGTCATGCGCACGGCTTTGCAGCAGCATCGGTTTTCCGTCCCAGTTGATGTCGAGATAAAAGCGATGCATCGACTTATCGAGCGACGGACCCGACATGCGGGCCTCCTGCCATGTGATGCCACCGTCAATGGTCACATCGACCCGCGGGATCGTGCCACGCCCCGACCACGCCACGCCGGTAATGACCAGCGGCCCCGGACCTTGGGTGATGGGCATTTGCGGGCTGGGGCTGGTGATGACCGATTTCGCGTCCATCTCCCATGTGAACCGCCGGGCCTGACCGTTGGCCAGAAGATCGGTGTATTTGCTGGTTTCCTCGCGGTGGTGCCAAGGCTGATCACCCACTTCGATGCGGCGCAACCACTTGACCCACATGTTGCCTTCCCAACCGGGCACGACCAGTCGGATGGGGTAGCCTTGTTCGGCGCGCAGGGCTTCGCCGTTCATCTTGAACGCCACGAGGCAATCATCCAGCGCTTTTTCAATCGGGACCGAACGGGTCATTGCGGATGCATCCGCCCCCTCGGGCAGCAACCATTTTCCGGCAGTTTTCACGCCCGCCTCTTGCAGCAAAAGCCGCAGCGGCACGCCGGTATACATGACGTTGTGGATCATCCCATGAGTGAACTGGCAGCCGTTCAGCTGCGCCCCCGCCCACTCCATGCCCGTATTGGCTGCGCATTCCAGAAAATAGATGTGATTTTCGCGTGGAAAGCGCATCAGGTCTTCCATCGTGAAGACCAGCGGGCGATCAACCAGGCCGTTGATCATGAGGCGATGTTCGGCGGGATCGATTTCGGCGACGCCCGCGTGATGGCGTTCAAAACACAAGCCGTTTGGCGTGATGATCCCGTCGAGTTCATGCAGCGGGGTAAAGTTGATCGAACTGACCGGATCGGCTGTCAGCCAGGGCACGTTCTGGCGGCGCACATGGGATTCATAGGGCGATGGCATGCCATAAGGCGTCTCGTCCACACCCGCGCCCAGATATTGGTTCCACGGCTGCGTGTTCAGGATTGCGGCTTCGCCTTCGGCCCGCGCCATAGTCGCCCCGCCCACCAGGGCCGCACCACTGGCGGCCGCGCCACGCAGGAAATTGCGGCGTGTGGGCTTCATGCCTTTGTAGATGTCGCTCATCTATCTCCCCTTTTTGATCATTGGCTTCAGATCCCCGCGACCTGAACGGATGTGTTTGGTGCAACGGACACGGTGCCATTGCGCTTGATGTAATTCTCGACCACGTCCCAGATGGGCGGGCCTTGGGTGCCTTCATTCACCGAAGCCCAGCCAGCCACGACATAGGTCTTGGCGGGGTCCAGCGTTTCACCGGTTTTCAGCAGGGTCAGGTTGCTGATGCGTTCGCCGATCGGTTTGCCGATGTCGATCCGGTAGCCCATCCCACCGACGCGAACCATATCGCCGCCCTGCTGGTAATAGGGGTCTTCGTTGAACAGGTTATCGGCCACGTCTTCCATGATGGTATGTATGAATTCGCCCGTCATTTCAGTGCGATATGCGTTTGGATAGGTCATCGAGGTGACGTTCCACAGGTCTTCGCGGGTGATATCCTGACCCGGCAGGATCGACGGCCCCCAACGCACACCGGGCGACATTGCGATATCGGCATCGCGTTCCTCGATCAGCGCATCACAGATCAGGTCATCCCAGGATCCGTTGAAGTTGCCGCGCCGATAAAGCAACGTATCATCGGCCGTTTTACCCAGCACTTCGGACAGGTCCGCCGCAAAGGGGGCGCGCTGTTCATCAATCACTGCCGCGACCTCGGCGTCGGGCGAAATCACGTCGGAAAAGATCGGGATCAGCTTGTGGCGGAACCCCATCATGCGGCCATCGCGCACGTCCAGATCGACGCGGCTGACGAATTTACCGTTGGACCCTGACGCAATGATGATCGTGTCGTTGATCAGCACAGGCTCGGGCAGCGCATCATGGGTGTGGCCCGCAAGGATCACATCGATCCCGGTCACGCGGCCCGCCATCGCCTTGTCCACATCAAAGCCGTTATGCGACAGGCAGACGACCAATTCGGCGCCCATGCCGCGCACTTCGTCAACCATTTCCTGCATCCGCTGATCACGGATCCCGAACGAGTATTCGGGGAACATCCAGCCGGGGTTGGCGATGGGCATATAGGGGAAGGCCTGACCGATCACGGCGATCTTGACGCCGCCGCGTTCAAAGAACTGGTAGGGTTGGAAGTCTTCGGATGGTTCATCCCATTCGGCGTCAAAGATGTTCTGGCCAAGGGCCGCGAAGGGCAGATCGCCCACGATGTCGCGCACGCGATCCGACCCAAGCGTGAATTCCCAGTGAAACGTCATCGCATCGGGCCTGAGCATGTTCATGACGTTGACCACGTCCTGCCCCTGGGTCTGGTAACAGGTGTAGGACCCGTGCCAGGTATCGCCGCCATCCAGCAGCAAAGCATCGGGGCGGGCGGCGCGAATTTGGTTCACGACAGTCGCCACACGGTCCATGCCGCCCATCTTGCCATAGCTTCGCGCGAGGGCGGAAAAATCGTTATAAGTCAGGGCGTAATGCGACGGGCTGCCGTCGTCTATTCCATAGGCACGGCGGAAATCCGCGCCTGTGATATGGGGCACGGCGCCCTTGTTGACGCCCACGCCAAGGTTGATTTCGGGTTCCCGGAAATAGATTGGTTTCAGCTGTGCGTGAATATCGGTGACATGGATCAGCGACACGTTTCCAAAGGTCTCAAACTCCAGCAGCTGGTCTTGCGTCAGCGCCTGTTGCGCAGCCAGACGGCCCCAGTTGCCAAACCCGGACGCGCCGACAATTGCGCTGGCAGCTACGCTGGCCTGTAGAAAATCGCGCCGTGAAATCATGTGCTTACCTCGGTTTCAGCCATCACATTCGTGAATCTGAATATATTATATGAAAGAAAGCCCGCGAACGCTTGGACGTCGCGGGCAATCCTGTGTTTTAGTTGCGGACTGACGGACCTTCGACCGACAGGCCGTTCCCGCGCGAGGCCACGTAAAGCTCCAGCGCGATAAACTCGGGGCTGCCCACGGCATAGGTTTCGGCGCGCGTGTCGCGGATGCAGCCACGGAACCGTGATTGCACACCGTTCAACCGCGCGTTTTTCAGGCGATAGGTCGGGAATCCGTTGATCATGCCCATGCTCAGGTGGTCGGCGCGGATCAGGTTGCCGTAGTTCTGCTCGTGGCAGGACGCGCAGGACAGGTCCAACTGGCCATTGCGGGTGTAATAAAGCTCGCGCCCCATTTCCCATGTTTCCTGCGCGGGACCATCAATCGCGACATCCACCGGCATGCCGCGCGACACCGAGGCCAGCAGCGCAGTCATGTTCAGCATGTCGTCCTTGTCATAGGCCCATTCTTCGGCACCCATCTGTTCGGTCCGGCAGCTGTTGATCTGCATGGTCATCGTGCGCACTTCACCCGCCTCTTCATTCCAACGCGGATAAACGGCACTGATACCGGCCATGTCTTCGGGCGCGCCGTGGCAGCTGGCACAGGATTCACCTGCCTCGCCTTCAACGGTGTCCCAGGCGGCAAGCGCTTCTTCGACAAAGATCATACCCGGGTTCTCGAAATCGTCCATTTCAAAGGCTTGGGTTTCCGTCGAACGGAACACCCAACCCGACATGATCTCGCTGATCCCGGTGCCTTGCATGTGCGCGGGCGCAGGCGCACGCACGGTGATGTCGATTTCGCCGTTGATGACCAAATCGGCATCTTCATCTGCCATTGCCGGCCCAAAGGGGACGGCCACAGCAAGACATACAGCACTTGCGGACAGTAGTGTTTTTTTCATTTTTCGCCCCTCCCTGGACAAGAAACCTAGTTGACGACGATGTCTTTGCTGTCGGTGTAGATATCGCCATCGTCATCGTACCACGTGAAGACAAAGGTGCCGCTTTCGGGCACGACCGCTTCAAACTCCAGAAACGGGTTCGTGGAGATTGCCGGTTCAAACCCGACGTCGATCACCATTTCACCGTTAAATTCGCAGGTGAAGCGGTGGATGATCGAGCGCGGAATGACATTGCCATCGCCGTCTTTGCGCTGGCCCGATTCCATCGGATGCGAGATCAGCGTTTTGATCGTGATCGTTTCGCCAGCGGTTGCCTCGCGTGGGACGCGAACGCGGGGTGTTACGTTTTCTGCCATCTGTCGTTGCTCCTGTTAGCCGCCGCAGCCGCCGATTGTGACTTTCACCTCTTGCGAGGCCTGAACGAACGATCCGTCGGGCATTTTCGCGATCGCAATGACGTCCTGCGTTCCGGCAAGCCGGATGCGCGTAGAGGCGCGCTGTGCGCCTGCCAGCGGGCCAAAGTTGAACGTGCCAACGGCGGGTGTCGGGTTGCCGGTGGCAAGAACCATGATCGCAACCGCGCCAGGGGCGTCGACTTCGATCGGAACGGTGTTGCCGTTTTCCGCGATTTCCGGCGCGATCAAAGTGATCCCGCCCGTGCCGAGTTCGGCACCGCCCGTGAACGCGGCGATGTCGCCGTCGACGTCTGCGAATGCCTTGAAGGGCACGGCTGCCGCAAACGCGGTGCCCATCGCCATCAAAAGCGTTTCTCTGCGTGTATAGCTCATGCTGTCTCCTGTAGCGTCTGGCTGCGTCTAGTAGTCTTGCAGCGTCATAAGGTAAGCGACCACGTCTTCGATTTCCTGCGCGGTCAGGATCGGATCAAGCGGCCCTTGGGCGGCTTTGCCGGTGTAGCCGTCGCCGGGGCGGTTAAAGCCATCGATGGCGTAGAACGCGGGCATCACCGTGTCGGGGAAAACCATCTTGGCGTTGGACACGATGCCCCGCAGATCCGATGCTTCCCAGCGCGCGCCTACCCCGTCAAGCGACGGGCCCACTTCGCCGTGAAAGGGGTAATCTGACAACGCCGTAACCTGATGGCAGGCGATGCAATTGCCCTTGCCCCGGTTGACCATAATCTCGAGCCCGGCTGCCGGATCACCGACAGTTCCCGACAACGACATTTCGACCTGCCCGTAGTCGCCGAATGTGACGTCACCGGGCGCGGTTTGCGCAATGGCGACCGTGCCAAAACCAGCGGCGAATGCCGAGAGTAAAATCCTGTTCATGGTCCCTCCCTGGGTACTCAGTCCTCTTGGCGTATCGTAGACCACCCGTTCAGATTCTCGCAACATCAAAATTAATTATTTGAATATGACGATGTGAGCGCCGCGTTTTAATCAACGATTCCGCGTTCTTGCAGGATGCGCGCGTGGTAGCGCTGGAAGGGTTCATCGGTCAGGTAGTGACCCTCGCGAATCCAGTTGAGAAGGTTCAAGGTCGTCCACTTGCCAAAAGCGCCGGGCATGGTGACGATTGCCGCCTCACTTGCGATCGCGTCCTCGGCCACCTCGGGCGGAAAGAACATCATCGTAGGTGTGAACTGCGCATTCCAGCGCCGCACGATATCTTTTTCGGGCATGACTTCACCATCGAAATCAGTGACGTCGACATCCCCGAACATGTTGATCTGCACTACGAAAAAGCTGTCGTGCAGCGCGGCGTCGATTTCCGGATCGGGAAAGATATTTTCGTGCATCTCCTTGCAGTAAATGCACCCGCGCTGTTCGATCATGATCAACAGGGTTTTGCCTTGGTCATTGGCGTCGGCCAGATCTTCGCGCAGGTCCTTGAACGTTTCCTCGATCCAGTCGGCATCATACAATCCGTCATCGCCCAATTGCGCGGCAAACAGCGGCGTTGCGATCAAGGCCAAAGCAGCAAGTGTGGTGCGGAACATGGTCAAATCTCCTTTATCCGATGGTTGCAAAACTGGGGAAGGTTTCGATCATCCACTGGGCAATGTAGTTGACCGAATTGGTGGCGATCAGAATGGCAAAGACGATCAGCATGACGCCCATCGCCTTTTCCACCACGCCAAGATATTTGCGGTTGCGCTGCGCCCAGCCAAGGAACGGGCGCGCGAACAGCGCCGCGACAATGAACGGCAACGTCATCGAGAAGCCGTAAACGAACAACAGCACCCCGCCTTGCCAGATATTGCCAAAGCCGCTGGCCATCATCAGGATTGACGCAAGGGCTGGCCCGACGCAGGGCGTCCAGCCAAAGCCGAACGCAAGCCCCATCAGATACGCGCCAAGCATGTTCGAGGGCGCGGCCGCGCTTTCAACTCGTGCTTCACGGTAAAGCAGCGGGATGCGCATCACCCCAAGAAAGTGCAGACCAAACAGCAGCAAGACCGCCGCCGCGACATAGCTCAGTTCTTGTTTCCATTGTCCGAATGCGCCCCCCACTGCCGTGGCGCCCATGCCCAGCAGCACGAAAATCGTCGTCACGCCAAGGGCGAAGGCGACGGCAGAAAACACCAGCTTGCGCTGGGTGCCGGGCGGGAAGTCATCCGCGCCGCGCAGCTCGTGCATGGAAATCCCCGCCATGTAGCTCAGGTAAAACGGCACCATCGGCAGGACGCAGGGCGTGAAGAATGACAACAGCCCGGCAATTACTGCGCCGAAATACGTGATCTCTAGCATCGCGGGCGTCCTTGAAACGAAAGATGATTCACATTACGATACGTGAATGCATAAGCGTTTGACCAGCCTTTTCCACACGATTGCCTTCGGCCTTGGCATGGGGTTGATGGTCGCGCTGCCTGTGACCGCAGGTGCCCAAACCGTTTTGATGATGGCCGAGGAACCGGGGTGCATCTGGTGCGCCGCCTGGAACCGCGATATCGGTCCGGTTTACGACAAGACCGGCGAAGGGGCCGCCGCCCCCCTGCGCCGTGTAGACATCACCGACCCCATTCCCGGTGACATCACGCTGGCACGCGCCATCAACTTTACACCGACCTTTGTGTTGCTGATCGACGGCACCGAGGTGTCCCGCCTTGAAGGCTATCCGGGCGAGGATTTCTTTTGGGGGATGTTGGGCATGATGCTGGACCGCAATGACGTGGCCTTTGAACTCCATAACGCCACGCAACCGGGTGCGCAGTGACACAGTTTTGGATTAATTTGCCACACTCCCTCGTCAGGTGGGATTGTTTTATGTAAGCGGGGCGCAAACCTGCGGGGATCGCCCCACACGTCGCGTCAGGAACGGACAAAACAGATGAGTTTGCCAGTCATAGACGACAGTCTAAGCGAAGCCGAGATCGACCTGATGGTCGAGAACGCAACCCGTGCCACGAATTTCCTCAAGGCAATCGGACACGAAGGCCGGTTGCTGATCCTGTGCCATCTGGCGACCGGCGAAAAATCCGTGGCCGAGCTGGAAAGGCTGTTGTCAGCCCGACAGGCCGCCGTGTCCCAGCAGCTTGGGCGTTTGCGCCTTGAGGGGCTGGTGCAGCCGCGCCGCGAGGGCAAGGCGATCTACTATAGCTTGACGGATGATCGCTGTAAGCGGATCATATCGGTTGTCTACGACTTGTTTTGCAGAACGGACTGACCAGGCTGCCATCCGCAGGTGACCGGTCCGGACAATGGAGGATTCACCATGCTTGATGCTTGGGGCGACGGCAATGTTGCGGCACTCGCTGGCCTGTTTGGTGGTGTTCTGCTTGGCCTTGCGGCGCGTTTGGGCCGGTTCTGCACCCTGGGTGCAATCGAAGATTTCACCTATGGCGGGAGCGATCTGCGCTTGCGCATGTGGGTGCTTGCGATTGGCACGGCCATATTGGCGACCTTTGCCTGCGTCGCACTTGATTGGGTCGCGCCCATGTCTTCGTTCTATATCAGCCAGACCGTAGCGCCCTTTGCCGCCATCAGCGGCGGGCTGGTGTTTGGCTATGGTATGGCGATGGCGGGCAACTGCGGCTTTGGCGCGCTGGCGCGGCTGGGGGGCGGTGATCTGCGATCATTCGTGATTGTCATCGTGATGGGGCTTGCAGCCTATGCCACGATTTCAGGCCCGATTGCATGGCTGCGTGTCGTGGTTTTTCGACCCCCGGGACCGGCGGACCAGCCCCAAAGCATCGCTTATCTGCTTGGCAATATCAGCGGCTTGCCGGTGTGGGCGATCGGCATGGCGATCGGCATCGGGGTGATTGCGCTGGCGCTGGGGGCCGCGTCGATCCGCGCGAACAAGGTCGCGATATTCTGGTCCGCCGTTGTGGGGCTGGCCATCACCAGCGCCTGGGTTTTCACAAGCTGGATTGCCGCCAACGGGTTTGATGGCACGCCCGTCGTGTCGCACACATTTGCGGCCCCCCTGGGCGAAACGATGCTATATGCAATGACCGCCTCGGGGCAGACGCTCAGCTTTGGGATCGGGTCGGTTGCGGGTGTCCTGGCCGGGGCTTTCATCGGCAGCCTGATCAAGGGCCATTTCCGCTGGGAAGCCTGCGAAGACCCGCGCGAATTGCGCCGCCAGATCATCGGCGCGGCGATGATGGGTGCTGGTGCTGTCGTGGCCTTGGGGTGCAGCATCGGCCAGGGCCTGTCGGCCTTTTCGCTGCTTGCCTTTTCGGCCCCGCTGACATTTGCGGCGATATTCATCGGCGCGCGACTGGGGCTGAAACATCTGATCGAAGGGTTCGCGCAGCCGACCTAGCCAATGCGCAGCAACAACGCCAGCACATCCGAACGATGCACAAGCCCCGCAACCTTGGGCCCATCCATCACCGGAAAGACGCGGTGCGGGCAGCGCAAATACCTTTCGGCGACGGCAACAACGTCATCACTCAGATTTACGCTGATCACATTGCGCGACATCTGATCGGCCACGCGCCCCGTCCACTCCTGATAATAGCTGGCGTGCAGGGCGGGCTTGAAACAGTCCTTCTGTGTCAAAATGCCGTCAAGGCGGCCATCTTCGCCGATCACGACTGCGGCGGCGGCGCGCGCTTGCACCAATAGCGTTGCGGCGCGCCGGATCGGCATATCCGGCGTCAGGATCGGCCCATCGTCACGCAGAATTTCCGCCACCCGGTATTGAGTCATTTCACGGCCTCCTCGGCGGCCATACGGCGCAACGGACAGTCCTCGCAGCGATCCTTGCGCAAGCCTGCCGCCGCGCCGCAGCTTGTGCGCGCTGGGCCACGCCCAAAGGTCAGACCAAACCCAAGCCCCGCCGCCGCAAGGCCGAAAATGAGGATCGCAATCAGAATTTCCATCTGGGCTGGTCCTTTCTCAAAGCAGTTGATCCGCGATCCGGCCCGTCGCGCGTTGCGCAATCACCGTCCCGTCCCGCACCAGAAACAGCGCCGCGACACTGTTGCGGCGCGCAAGATCGATCCCGCCCCCTGCCCCTGCTGCGAACAGCGCGGTCGCCCAACCATCTGCCGTCATCGCGTCGTCGGCAAGGACCGTCACCGACATAAGCCCCCCATCGGCGGGAGCCTGCGCGCCCGGATCAATGATATGGCCATAGGTCCGGCCATCCAGAACATAGCTTTGGGTGCGCAAACCCGATGTCGCAACCGCCTGCCCCTGCGCCAGCCGCAAGGTGGCCGCCGGTGGCTGATCGGGCAAGGGATGCTGCACCGCGACACGCCAGTCACGCCCGCTGGGGTGCTGGCCCAGCGCGCGCAGTTCTCCGCCAAGATCGAACAGCAGGTTATCGCCCCCCGCGTCCCGCACCAAGGTGACAGCCAGATCCAGCGCGCGCCCCTTTGCGATCCCGCAGAGGTCCAGCGTCAGGTCGTCGCGGGTCTTGCCGATCGCCCCGTTGCCGACGCGCAAGCCCCGCCAGTCCGGTGTCGCGCCACCCGCTATCGGGCCAAACCCCCAACGCGCGACCAGCGGCCCAACCGTGGGGTCAAACGCGCCGCCGCTCGCCTGTGCAAGGGCCAGCGCGGCACGGGTGACATGGAGCGTTTCGGGATCAACAGCCATATCCCCCGCCCCCATCGCGTTGAAGCGGCTTAACCCGCTATCGGCCCGCCAGGGCGACATCTGCGCGTCAATCGCGGCGAAAAGCGCGTCGATTTTCGGGCGCAAGCCCTCCAGATCGGCAGGTGCGGCCCCGCTGATCTGCCAGGTGGTGCCAAAGGCGATACCCGAAATCGCGCCCGCAGCGGCCCCCGCCAGACGGGGCAGCGCGACGGCGGCACCGATCAACCCAAGGGCGGCGCGGCGGGTTGGGTGTATGTGTCGCTCAGTCATGTCCTAGCCTCCAAAGTCATCAAAAAAGATCGTGCGCGATTCAACGCCAAGCCGTTCAAGCGTGGCAAGCACCGCCGAAATCATCACCGGCGGGCCGCACAGGTAATACTCGCAATCTTCGGGCGCGGGATGCTGGCCCATTTCAGCCCCGAGCATTTCGTGAATGAAACCGGTCGCGCCGGTCCAGCGATCGCCCGGCGCAGGGTCTGACAGCGCGGGTGTCCATGTAAAGTTCCCGTGCTCTTTCGCCAGGCTCGCAAACTCATCGCTATAGAACAGATCAGCCGCCGAGCGTGCCCCATAGAAAAAGTAGATTTGACGGGCTGTGCCCTTGCCCAGTTCTTGATGGATCATGGCCCGTAAAGGGGCCATGCCGACGCCGCCACCGACAAAGACCATGTCGCGTTGCGTGGGCTGAATGTGAAAATCCCCGAACGGGCCGGATGTGGCAACACGGTCGCCAACTTTCAGCGCAAAGAGCCATGATGATACGATTCCCGGCGGAATGTCGGCCTCGTGCCCTGCGGGTGGCACGGCAAGGCGGATGTTGAACACGGCGTGGCCTGCATCCTGCGGCCGGTTGGCCAGTGAATAGGCGCGGGTCACTTCGGCGTCGGATGTGACAGACAGCCCCGGCCAGCCGTTCATATCCCATGCATCCTGAAACGCTGGCGCAACCGAAAGGGACTTGAAATCAAGATGATATTCGGGCGCGGTGATCTGCATGAAATCGCCTGCGCGAAATGCGGTTGGATGGTCGGCGGGCAAATCAAGCACGATCTCGCGGATCAGCGGTGCCAGCATACGGGTTGACGACACGGTGCAGATGGCACCGCCGCCCGCGCTGAGGATGTCATCGGGCACCCGCACGGCGCAATCCCCGCGCAGCGTCGTCTGACAGGCAAGACGCACATGTGCGCGCCTTTCCTGGGGTGACAGCAGGCCACGTTCGGTCGCCTGATGCTTGCCTGCCCCTTCACCGGTCACAGTCACACGGCACAGCCCGCAGGTTCCCACCCCGCCGCAGGCCGCCGGAATGCGGACTTCGGCATTGTGCAACACATCAAGCAGTTTGCTGCCACGCCGCGCCGCGATGTGCATCGTATCGTTCACGGCCACATCGACATCGCCCCGAGGCACCAGCCGACGCTGGACGATCAACAGCCCGATGGCAAGGATCACCACAAGGGCCGCAATCACCAGACTGCCAATCAGGACTTCGGTCATAACGATGCCGTCATTTGCGCAAATGACGCAAACCCAAGCGACATCAGCCCCGTCAAGATGAACGCGATGCCCAGCCCGCGCAGCCCCGCAGGCAGGTCGGCATAGGACAGGCGCGCACGGATCGCGCTCAGCATGACAACCGCCACCGCAAAGCCAACGCCACTGCCCAGCCCGAACACGGCCGATTGCCCAAGGGTATAGTTGCGCTCGACCATGAAAAGACTGCCCCCAAGGATTGCGCATTGCACCGTCAAAAGCGGAAGGAACACGCCAAAGGCCGCATGAATCGCGGGAAAGAACCTTTCAAGCACCATTTCCAGCAATTGCACCGTCGCGGCGATCAAACCGATAAAGGCGATCAACGCCAGATAGGACAAATCAAGATCAGGATAGCCCGCCCAACCCCAGGCACCCGGCGCCATGAACCATTGATAAATCATATGGTTCAGCGGCACCGTGATGCCCAGCACTATAGTCATCGCAATTCCCAGCCCCAGCGCGCTTTCGGTGCGCCGTGACATCGCCAGAAAGGTGCACAGCCCCAAAAACAGGGTCAGCGGCATATTGTCGACAAAGGCCGCGAACAGAAAGAATGACCAGACCTCGCTCATTTTGCGGGCTCCGTCTCAGGGGGCGTATGATCGGGGGGCTCGACCTGTTCACTGCGCACCGAGCGAAGCGCCCAGACAAGCCCGCCAAGCAAAAAGAACGCCGAGGGCGCGAGCAGCATCAGACTGAGCGGTGTGAACCAGCCGCCCTCGTCCGCAAGGGGCAGAACCTGCGCGCCAAACAGTTCGCCCTTGCCGAACAATTCGCGGATACCGCCAAGCACGATCAGCACCAGCGAATAGCCCAACCCATTCCCGAAGGCATCCACCATCGACGGCAGCGGACCATGAAAGCGCGCATAGGTTTCGGTGCGACCAAGCACCAGACAGTTGGTGGTGATCAACCAGACATAGACAGACAGCGCGCGGCTGATATCGGCGAAATAGGCCTGCAGGAACTGGTCGATCACGATCACAAGCGAAGCGATGATGACGATCTGCACGATCAGCCGGATCGTGTCGGGAATATGTCGCCGGATCACACTGATGATGCCCGCCCCCAGCGTGATCACGACCGTCAGCGACACGGACATGGTCAAGGCCGTGGCCAGGGTTGTTGTGACAGCCAAAGCCGAGCAGATGCCCAAGATCTGCAAGGTCACCGGATTTTGTTTGATCAGCGGCTCGGTCAGGGTTGACCAGTATGACACGCGCTCTGCCATCAGAATTCCCCGCGCCCAATCGCATCCAAAAGCGGGCCATAGCCCTGCGGCCCCAGCCAGAACCGCATCATCCGCGTCACGCTGCTGCTGGTGCGGGTGGCGCCGGTGATGCCGTCGACATCATAGTCGGTCGTGGCCACGCCGCGCGCGACGCTAAAGCGGACATCGCCGCTGTCATCGCGGATCAGGGTGCCGGGAAAATTTGCCTGCCAGGATGGGTCTTCGATCCGCGCGCCCAGACCGGGCGTTTCGGAATGCTGGGTCACAGCGATACCCGCGATCGTGTTCATGTCGCCATGCACCGCGACAATCGCGTCAATCCGCCCGCCGTAACCCTGACCGGTCACTGGCAGCAGGATCAGGGAAATGTCTTCACCCTCGCGCAGCAAAAAGACCTGTGTGAAATTGGGCCGCTGGCCAAGTCCGGCAAGGTCTTCGCCAGCCTCAAGAACCGTCCAGTTGGCCTGATCCGTCAGGGCGACATCAAGCGTTTCCGGGGTGATATCCTGGGCCGCGCGCCCGCGTTCAAGGTCGATCACGACCGTAGAGAGCGTGCCGCCGGAATCTTCAAGCAGCGCCGCCATGCCGGGAATACCACGCACCAGATCGCTGATACGCGCCTGTTCTTCGGCAGCGCGGTTGGCCGTTTGGATCGGGCGCAACACCACCGTTGCGCTGCTGACCAGCACGGCGCTGATCGCCGACACAAGAAAGGCGACGATGACAGTTTTCGTGCGGCTTTCGTTGGGAAGCGCAAGCAATCGGCGCCACGGGTTCCAATCAGTTCCGGCCATGACGCCTCCTGCGTTTTGCGATCCAGAGATTGACCGCGATTTCATCAAAAAGGGATGTGGCCAGCGACGTCAGCAGCGCCGCCGCGACCGCGATTTGCACCGGTGCCGCCCCGCCCCAGCCCGTCGCAAAAAGCAGCACAAACCCGCCATAGGCAAAGCCGTTCAGCCAGCGGCCCAGGGTGGTCCCGGCACTGGTCACCGGATCGGCAACCAGCAGCACCAGCACAAGCGCGGCACCGCCCCAGACCTCGCTGTCAATGGGCACGCCCGCCGCATAGACGCCCACACCCACAATCAATGCGCCCGCCAGAACGGCGAAAGGCAGGACGCCCGTGGCGACGCCGATCAGCGCTGCAGGAATTGCGGCCCAGATTACCGGATCATCAAAACCGGGCCAGCCAAAGCTGGGAAAACCGAAGCCAAGAAAGGCCAGCGTGACCGTCGCCGGATTGACAACGTTGCGCCCCCAGCCACCGAACACCAGCTCGCCCATCACCACGCCGAAACTGATCCCCAGCACGAGGCGGAACACGCCCAGATCCACGGGGGCCAGCATCGCCACCGCCAGAGCCGTGATAAGCGCCGCCAGCGACGGCGGCTGTGCCCGCGCAAGCATGAACACCAGATGCCAGACAGCTATCACAAGCGTGGCCAGACCCAAACGGGCGAGCGCCTCGGCCCCGCCATAAAACAGCCAGAACAACGCCAGCGGCAAATAGGCGGCCAGTAGCATCAGCGCCACCGTTTCACGGTCCCAAAGCCCCCGCATCATGGCGCCAGTTCCTTGCGGATCCGATCAAGCATGCCGCGCAGCAACGCGGCCAGATCCGCCCCGCCGCCCAGCACATAATCGGCCAGACCAAGGTCTTCCTCGAGCAGCGACAGAACGCCCAGTTTTATCGCCATTTCATCGTCGCCCGCGCTGAGCGCGCGCACAAACGCCACCGCCGGAACGGCACCGCCAAAGGCCTGCGTCAAGGCCGCGGTCGGGATCACCGGTTTGGGCAAGGCCGACTGCGTCAGGGCCGCTTTGAACCAATGCGGGGCTGCGCCATTTCGGGGGCGTGGCAAGACAGTGACCTGCCGGTGACGCGGTGCCAGCCAATGGGCCTCGTGCCCGTCCAGCGGCGATCCTGACAGCGCCATATGCGCGCCCGGCGTGGTGATACGCTGGGTCAGTTCGCGCAGGTCGGCACCCGCTTGGGTATGGACCAGCCGACTGGAACGCAGGCCCGCGCCCGCAATGCGCACAAGGCGGGTCATGGGCAAGACCCCGCTGTCCAGCAAATCCCCCAAGGCCGCCACATCTTCGGCGTGGATATCCCAGACGGGCGTATCGACCGACGCAGGCGCAAGCGTGTGAATGCAAAAACCCGCCGACCCTTGCGGATGGCGCACACCTGTGTCGATCGATTGCACCCCTTCGATCGGATCAGACAATGGCGCGCCGCGCGCGTGGCAGACAAAAACCGCGCCGTCCGTCAGCAGGGTCAGCGCCTGCAAACCCCGCCCGAACGCCGCCTGCCGCCCTGCCAGCGCCAGCCGCGGATCGGGCGCAAAGGGCCGTGTGTCAGCCGCCATGACGATGATTGCCGCAGGGCGTTCCGCAGCGCCGGGCATCCCGCCAAAGGGGCGGCGGCGCAGCCAGGGCCAAACACCCGCCGCCTGCATCAACTTGCGCAGGGTGGTAACTGATGTGGCGCTTTTGCTGGCGTGTTCCACAACATCGCCTACCGTTTCGGCAAACAGCACGATTTCGGACAGCTTGCGCCCCGGCTGCAGTGAAATCCGCGCCACACGGCCCGCCATCGGCGCGACAAACTGCACGTCGGGCGCATCACGCAGGCAGGCAAGCGGCGCGCCCTGCGCGACAAGATCGTCTTGGGCGACAAGGGGCGATATGCGCAGGGTTTGACCAACCGAAGTGCGAATCCCCGCCTCTTGGGTGATCATCTTTTCGGGGTCCGCCGCATCAAGGGGTGGCGACGGAAATTGCGGGGTCAATCCTGAACCAAACCTGAGAATTGGTATCAATCCTCTCTTGCCTCACGCCCTTCCCAGCAAGGGGAAGATCCCGAAGTGTTACAATTTTCCCTGTCACGATAACAGATTTGTGATTATAATAAAGGCACAGATTTCCACTTTAGCGGAGACTCACCCATGAAATTTTTTTCTCAGATTTGTGCCAGCCTCTTGGCTTTAACCCTGGTTTTGGTCCTCGTGCTTGATGCCCGCAGCGTTGTCAGCCAGACTGCGGACGCTGACGGGGCCGCGGACGAAAATGTCATTCCCTTTGCCCTGCCGCAAACCGGACCATTCACGCCCGCCGATATCAGCATCGACAACGACGAGGCGATCGCCAACTGGTTCCGCTCGGCCCATGCTGATGCCGCCGCCGAGGCCTTTCGCCACTGGGATGAGGACGAGGAAATCGCCCCCGCCTGCGCCACCTGCCACTCGGGCGAGGGGTTCCGCGCATTCCACGGCCTGGACGGCAGTGAACCCGGGGTTGTCGAGGGTCCGATTGATGTGGGCGGCGTTGTCGATTGCGGCACCTGCCACAATGCGGGCCTTGCCGACATTACCGAAGTCGCCTTTCCAAGCGGATTGATGCACCCCGTTCAGGGCGTCGAGGCGTCCTGCATGACATGCCATCAGGGCCGCACTGCGGGCGTGACCGTGCGCGCGGCAATCACTGACATGGATCTGGATACGGCGAATGCCGAACTGCGCTTTGTGAACCCGCATTACGCCACAGCCGCCGCCACATGGCTGGGCGGGTATGGTGGCGCGGGCTATCAATATGACGGGCGCGACTATTCCGGTCGCTTCTTCCACGCCCGCCCGGTTTCAAGCTGTAATTCCTGTCACGAACCGCACACATTGGAGGTCGCGTTCGAACCCTGCCTGACCTGTCATCAGGGCGAAAGCCCGCAAGACATCCGCATCGCACGGCAAAGCTATGACGGCAGCGGCGACACGTCGGTGGGCATCAGCTCGGATATTCAGGCCAACGCGGCACTGTTGCTGGATTCGGTAAAATCCTATGCGGCCGACATTGCGGGCGTGCCGATGGTCTATGACGGCAACAGCTACCCCTACTTCTTTACTGACGCGAATGGCGATGGTGTCATTGACCAAAGTGATGGGCGCAATGTGGCCTATAACGGCTGGACACCACGCAGTCTGCGCGCGGCCTATAACTGGAAGCTGGTCACCTCTGATCCGGGCAATTATGCGCACAACCCGCACTACGCGCTTGAACTGCTCTATGACTCGATCGAGGATCTGAGCGCGCCCCTGGGCATCGACATGGCCACCCTCAACCTGCTGAGATAGCAGCCACCCGCGGCCTGACCGGGCCACCCGCCGCAAAGGAACAGCACGGGATGGAACAACCGCTTTTGCTTATGACGCTGGGCGTGCTTTTCCTTGGCGGGCTGGTGGCGGATCAGATCGGGCGTTACACCCGGTTGCCCCGCGTGACCCTGTTGTTGTTGTTGGGGCTGGCGGTGGGGCCAGCTGGCCTTGGACTGCTGCCAGATGCATCGGCCCAATGGTTCGCACCCATATCCGACGTCGCACTGACGATGGTTGCCTTCCTGCTGGGAGGCGAGTTGACGCGCGAAAACCTGGCGCGCCACGGGCGGGCGATATCGGCAATCTCGCTAAGTGTGGTTCTGGCAACCACGGCGATTGTCTGGGCAGGCCTGTCGCTGATGGGGATGGACCCGCGCCTTGCACTGCTGCTGGGGGCAATCGCCACCGCCACCGATCCGGCAGCGATTGCCGATGTGATCCGCCAGTCCGGGATCCGCAACGGGTTCAGCGAAACCCTGAACGGGATCGTCGCGATTGATGATGTCTGGGGGCTGATCGTGTTCAGCATCTGCCTTGCGCTGGTCGATCAATCGGGCGGTTGGGCCGGACCGTTGATCGGTGCCGGGCGCGACATTGGCGGCGCTGTCTTGCTGGGTGCGATCATCGGTGTGCCGTCGGCCTATCTGACGGGGCGATTGAAAGCCGGTGAACCCCTCCAGACCGAGGCCATCGGCGTTGTCTTTCTGACTGCGGGCCTTGCGATCTGGCTCGAGGTCTCCTTCCTTGTGGCGGGCATGACCGCAGGCGCGCTGATCGCCAATCTTGCGCGCCACCATGCGCGCGCTTTTCACGAAATCGAAAATATCGAATGGCCGTTCATGCTGCTGTTCTTTGTGCTCGCCGGGGCGTCGCTTGAAGTGGAGGCGCTGCGGTCGCTGGGCTGGATTGCGCTGGCCTATATGGCACTGCGGATCGTTTCACGCGTTGTGGGGGGTGAGATCGGAGAGCGCATCGGTGGGGTGCCCCCCGCGCAGGCCCATGCCTTTGGCCCTGCCCTGATGCCACAGGCAGGCGTTGCCGTCGGCATGGCGCTGGTCGCGGCCGAAACCCTGCCCGAATGGGAAGCGGTGATCATGACACTGACCATCGCCGCGACAGTGTTCTTTGAAATTGTCGGGCCGCCCGCTACCTATTTCGCGTTGCGCCACGTTTCACGCGGACGCTAGAAACAGGCGCGCGTTCACGCCACTTTGGTGCGCGCCAGATAGATCGCCATGACGATCCCGGAAATCGCGTGCCAGATCCCCCAGAACGCGGCAACCACCGCCATCCCGCCCAAGCCGCTGAAAAATCCGAAGATCAGGATCAGACCAAGGCCGGAATTCTGGATACCGGTTTCGATCATCACCGCGCGCCGGTCAAAATCGGACAGGCCCATCACCGTCGCCGTCGCGTATCCCCCGACCAAGGCCACGGCATTGTGCAACAGCACCAGCAAGGCCACCGCCCCGGCAAATTGCACGAACAGCGACCAATTTGCCGCCAGCGCCAGGACCACAAAGGCAACGAATATCCCCATCGACAGAAACTGAAGCGGCGTGCGCAACCGCGCCGTCACCTCGGGCCGTTTCATATTGAGCAGCACCCCAAGGCACAACGGCAATACCAGCATGACACCGACCGTCACCGCCACCGAAACCGGATCAATCGCAGTTTCGCGAAGAATCGCGCGGGTTGGCGCATAGAGACTGCCCCAAAGCGCGATATTGAACGGTGTCAAAAAGATTGCCACGACCGTCGCAAAGGCCGTCATCGACACCGAAAGGGCAGAATTTCCGCCCGCCCGGTGGGTGATGAAATTCGAGATATTCCCGCCCGGACAGGCGGCGACCAGTATCAAGCCCAGCGCAATCGAAGGCGGCGGCGTGGTCACCAGCACGATCCCAAACGTCAACGCTGGCAAGACCAAAAACTGGGAAAACAACCCTGTCAGCAAGGCCTTGGGCGCGCGCAGCAGTTTGTTGAAATCTGACGGCTTAAGGTCGATCGCGATTGAAAACATGACGATCGCCAGCACGGCATTCAGGATTTGCAGGCTCGTGGGCGAAAAGTTCAGCATGACCGCGTCAATGCCGGTGCCGTCCAGACCGTTCATGATATTGTCCCCGATCACCCAAAGCCCGCGCGCCGCTATTGCCTCGCGGCGCGATGTCGCCATGATAGGCCAAGCCGATCGCAACCCCTAACACTTATCCAAAGCAGACCTTGATCAAATCCAACAGCACCAACCCGATGGACGACCTCTTGCGCGCGCGGCTACGCATTCCCCACGGCGCTGGGCTGCGCTTGCGGGCGTTGCGGGGGCTGATGGCTTCGGTGGATGCGGTCAATCGCGCGGTGACGGGGCAGTCTTTCTTTGCCCTGCGCGAGACCGAACAGGTCTTGATTGATCTTGACGGGCGCACGGGACCGGACCTTGTCGCGGCCCTATTGGCGCGAAATGGCGGGACGCAGTTGCGCGCGCATGGCCTCAAGCATGTGCCAGCCAAAGGCGCTGTCGTGATCGGCGCCACCCACCCCATCGGCACCTTTGATTTCATCGCCCATGCCGGTGTCCTGCTGGATCACCGACCCGATCTCAAGGTTGTGGCCAACCGCGAGGCCGAAAGGTTCCTGGGCACTGACCGGATCATCGCCGTGGATCTGGACCGCAAGGACAATGTGTTGACGGCGCGCCACACCCGCGAAGGGATGCAGGCGCACCTGGACGCTGGCGGGGCTTTATTGGTGTTCGGGTCGGGGCGCGTGCCCGATATGGTTGGCGGGATGCTGGTTGAACCGCCCTGGCGGTCGGGCATCACCCGCATGTCCGCAGCAAGCGGGGCACCCATCGTGCCCGCGTCAATCGACGCCCGCAATTCGCGCCACTATTACCGCACCCGCAAGCTGGCGCGGATGGCAAGCGGTGGGAATGATGATTTCGGGCGCGCCGTGGCCTCGCTGCGTTATGCATCCGAGCTGTTTGGCAAACTTGGCGGCCAGTATGACCTGCACTATGGGCCGATCCAGCCACCCGGCACCGCCCCCGACAATCTGCAACGGCTGGCCGAGGGGCTGGTTACCGGACTTTACCGCAAATAGTTATTGTGGATAGCCAAAGTCGCTGACAGCCTGCCAGATATCGCGATTGATCGCGCCCAATTCGGCGATCGCCGCCTTGATGTTGTCTGCCGCCTCGGCGTCCAGATCATTGACCTGCCCCATCATCAGCTTGTCCTTTCGGTCAGCAATCCGCATCAGAATAGACCGCGGATGCCCTCCCTCGCTGTCGAAGGCATAGATGCAATGGTTATAGCGGTTGCGCAGCGCGGACTGGTTCTGAATCCGTTTTGTCAGGGCCAGCGTCGTGTCGCGTTCTGCCTTGGCGATCCGGTCAAGCTTGGACAGCCGTTCGACCATATCGATCCGCGCGCGCGATGTGTTGAGGGTCAGAAAGACAACGGTGGCGATCTCTTTGTCCATCCCCGAAAGCCCGGCAATCAGATGGATCAGCAGGCTTTCGGTGTTGGTCCAGGTGTAGTTCAGCTTGCCAATCAAAAGCAGGAAATCATCGAAATCGATTGGGTCCGCTGGCCTGGCCATTTCAATGCCCGCGTTGCCCTTGATCCAGAAACCAAACGGCCGCTTCGGTCCGGTTGTGCACGCCCAGCTTGGCGATGATATGATGCATGTGCAGCTTGATGGTATGCTGAGACAGCTTGAGTTCATCCGCGATGATCTTGTTCTGCTTGCCTTCCGCCGCCGAGCGCAGAACCTGCATTTCGCGCTCGGTCAGATGCACCGCGTCCGCGTCTTCCGCAGTGTTTTCGGGAACATGCGCGGTTTGCGCATCGACAGCGGGGGCCTGCGCCATCAGGTCGGCAGGCACATAGTTTTCACCGCAGACCAGCAGGCGCAGCACCGACAGCCAGCTATCCACATGCAGCTTCATGGGAAGCAGCCCAATCTGGCCGACGCGCGGCGTATCCTTGATCACGGCGATCAACCGCCGTGCGATCGCATCGTCGCGATAGGCCATAGCGATATTGGCGTGCGGGAAACGCGCGCGCAGCTCTGGCATGACCTCGATCAGTTCACCCAGCATGGTTTCATCAATGATGATGATGCAGACAGGCTCTGCCCTGTCGTCGCTCATGAACAACAGGTCATGCAACGATGCGGCCCGGGTAAACCCAAGACAGGGCATTTCCATATCCGCCAGCCGAAGCACGCTGTCCGAAAAGCTGAGCGGGTTTCCAACGAACAAACCGCTGACAGTTTTCGCAGGTGGTTCAGAATTGATAAACATAACAAGATCCCCCCAAAGAACCCAAATGATTAGTATTACAAAATGCAGCGTTCCTTTTGGAACTATATCCCCCGTCACGGGGTTGAATTGACATATGTTAAGACGAACACATCACAAATTCACAACATACGAAGCGTTTATTCGCCTCTTCTTAAATCGGACGCGGTGTGACGCGAAAAGCCGCCACCCAGATACCGTATCGCGATAACCAAATTCTCCTTCAAATCATGCTCAGTGTAGCGCTTCCAAAGCTCCCTCTCCAGTCAGGCAAACCTTACCGAAAGGTTAATGTAACACATCTTTCGGTTAATGTCCGCTTATCTAAAAAGACATGTGCCCTAGGCAACTGATCTTTAACTGTTTTTCAGATGCTAATCCCCCCTGATCGAATCGGTATGCTTCTTGCGATATGAATTAGTACCTGTCAGTTTTCTCATTTTAAATCATATACTTAAGCTGAAATCTGCACCCTAACCCTTTGTGTAGCTTAACGGATGCCTCGGTTCAGGCAAAGCTGATGGGGTCACGCATTATTGAAGTGGCGACGATCACTGATTGCGGTCGTCAGGGCGATTGCTGGTGGGGATTTACCCCGAATCATTCCGGCGCCGCACCTAAGAAATGGCGAAAATAATTCTGGGGGGGATTACATATCGAGAAATAGCACAGACATCCCGGGTGAACCTTGGACCGAGTTATCGTCCGACGGCCCGACACACCAAACTTTCAATTCAAAACCACATCTGCACGTTGATCGCTTTTGATAGAGTGGCGATCCCGTAGATGTCATTTACGGAGATACCAAAATGTCTGGTAAGAATAACAACATGATTTTCCCAATGATGGGTGGCGGTGGCCACCAGGATCAGGACCAAGATCAGGATCAGCATCAGGCGCAGGCCGAACTTCAGGCCCAGCTTCAAGGTCAGGGCCAAGGCCAGCAACAGTCGTCCACCAGTGACAACGACAATTACAATGGTAACGGCAATGGTAACCTGAACGGGAACGGTAACCTGAACGGGAACGGAAACCTGAACGGCAACGGAAACTACAATTCCAGCACCAACACCAGCGCCAACGGCAACCTGAATGGGAACCTGAACGGGAATGCCAACCTGAACGCGAACTCCAACACCTCGGAAACGACCGTTGGTGTCCAAGTTAATGTGGGTGTCGGGATCGAAGGCTATATGCCTACCGATGACGACTTTGCCGACATCGATCTGGGCCATGGCGCGAGCGCCGGTGATTTCATCATGGCCAAGGGCGACATCGACTACAACCCAGGCGATGACGTCGACGTCAATGACTTCCTGAATGACGCGGTCTTCGGGATGGGCAATGATGTGGCCACGGTCAACGTCCAGACCAACAACCTCACCGACAATGACAGTCTGGGGAAGGTCGACAACAACGGCTCAATAACCCAGACCAACACCTCGACTGGTGGCAAGGCTGAAGCCGATGACGGCATCGGCGCAGGTGCCGCTGGTGGTGATGGCAAAGGCGAAGCCTATGCCGACGGCGGTCAGGCCCAAGGTGGCATCGGCGGGGGCGGCGTTGCTCTTGCAGGCGGTGGCACAAGCGGCAATGGCGGCAACGCGCATGCTATGGGTGGAACCGGTGGTGCCGGTGCCGGTGCAACAGCCGTAGGCGTTGGCCTTGGCCTTGGTGGTGCTTCTTCGGGTGCAACATCGACTGCTGGTGCTGGCGGAAGCGGTGCATCTCTTGCGGCTGGCATGGGTTCAGGCCTGGGTCTGTCCGGTGCGCATGCTGATGGTGGCGATTCCGGTGATGCCGGTGGCCTTGGTGCAGGACTTGGCGCTGCAGGCGCCGGTGCTGACAGCAGCAACACGGGCGATGCCGGTGCAATCGGCGCAGGCCTTGGCCTGCTTGGCCTTGGTGTTGCAGGTGCCAACAACGGGTCCACCGGCATGGCGGATGCCGATGCGATGGGTGCCGGACTTGGCGCTGGCAAGGGCGTAAGCGGTGACGGCGGCGCAGCCGACGCGCACTCGGGTGCCATTGGTGCCGGAATGGGCACCGGAACCGCAGGCAACGCGAACGCCGGAGACGGCGGCGATTCCGGCGCGCTCTCTGGTGCGTCCAACGCAACAAGCGGCTCGGGTGGCCACAACTATGCCGATGGCGGTGATGGTGGTGCTGGCTTTGGCGGCATGTCGATGGGCGGTGGTAGCGGTGCCGGCTATGGCGGCGTTGCAACTGCAGGCGGTGCAAGTGTCGGTGGCGGCACAGGTGGCGCTGGCGGTAGCGCAACCGCTGGCGGTGGTGGTGCCGGTGGCAACGCCGGTCAGTGGGGCTCTGGCAACGGGGATGATGGTTACATCACCGGCGAGAGCTTTGCTTCGGCCGCGTCGCAGATCGACACCTCGGCGTTCAACCAGACCATCGTGCAAGGCGCGAACGTGCTGGGCAACACTGTCGATATGACAGTTGTCGGCGGCTCGTTCAGCTCCAGCTACATCGGCGACGATGCCGATGGCGCATAGGCGCTGACCTTAACAACGCCAAAGCCCGGCATGATCCGGGCTTTGGCACCAGATTTTATGACGATCCCTTTTATTCGACCCCGAGGTCGCGACCGACAGTATTTCATGATTGACGACCGGGTAAACCATTAGAAATCATAGCGAGGCTGCGATGTTAATGGACAAAGTGACCGAAATGGTCGCCCACATGATCGGCATTTTCCACATCACGCTGGAAGAAGAGCGGATGCGCGATGTCTATGACAAGTTCAGCGCTCTCAAGGCCAAAGATCCCGACCTCGATGATACCCAGGCCGTCGCGCTGCGCTTTAGTGCCAAATATGATCTTGGCGATTTCAACCCCGGTCTGATCTATGTCCCCTTTGCACCCGCTGGCCCGTTTGTCAGCTCACCCGACCCGCTTTTCTTTGATGCACTTTTCCCTGTGTGGTATCAGTCCCCGTTCTACGGTCTGGCGGCGAATACCGTGCCGGCAGCCTTTCCGCTTTTTGGTGCCGGACGTCCGCTTCTGACGCTCGAACCACCCTCAAGCGTGGTCGTTCTCACATATCAAAGCGCCTTTCTCTACGACAACGACACCCTGCGCATGACCGACTCCGGGATCGAGTTTGTCGACCCCGCCGTGTTCCTGGCCGAGCTGCAGCAATACGAAATGATCGCGACAGCCATCGCCGCCCCCGTGAGCGCCAAGATGGTCGCCCCCGGCGAAACCGTCACCGAAGACGCGATCGCCCTGCACGCGCAAGTGGGCTCCACAGCCCCCACGACATTGACCGGGGTCGCGGCGACCGTGCTGCACGGGGTCGATGCGATTGGCCTGCATGTGAACGGCGAAGCCGCCGAGGAAGCCCCCGAGCTTGCGGATTTGATGCCCGCCTTCATGGCGCCCGATGATGCGGAAGAAACCGCCACGGATGACGAAGACGCGAGCGATAGCACGTCCGAGGATGCGGCTGATGACGCCGCCGCCGACTATGAGTTTCCCGACCCTTTCGAAGGGCTTGGCGGCAGCAGCACCGATAACAGCCTGTTCGAAGTGGACGAGGGCCATCTGGTCGTGTCCGGGGGTAACCTTGTCGTCAACGAGGTCTCGATCACGACGGCCTGGCTGGACGCCTCTGTCATTTCGGTGATGGGCGATGTCGTAAATCTGAACATGATTTCGCAGATCAACGTGCTGGTCGATCATGACTTGGGCAGCATCGGCGAGGTTGTCGGATCCGTGGCAATGAACGCCGCAACCTTCGCGTTCACAAGCACCGCCCCGGTGCCCGAAGAGGGCGCTGAAGCCTCCGAAGATACGGGCGATCTGGGCTTGCCCGTTAACTGGGCAGTGACGCGGATCGATGGCGATCTGTTCAGCGTCAATCAGGTATCCCAATACACATTCCAGACCGACAACGACATTGCCGAGATCACCTTTAACGGCTCCAATACCTACATCGGGCTGGGCGACAACACCGTGATCAACCTTACCAATCTGTCCGAACTGGGCTTTGGCTATGACCTGATCGTCGTCGGGGGCAGCATGATTTCGATCAACTGGATCAATCAGATCAATGTGATGATCGACAACGATACCATGACCTATTCCGGCATGACCCCAACCAGCATGCTGGGCGGTGACAACCTGCTGTTCAACGGCGCAAGCATCACCAGTTCCGGCGTCGATGCCTACGGCGAAATGCAGGACAATTTCGCCAGCGCCGCCGATAGTTTTGCCCAAGGCGCGACCAGTATCAACGCCGGCCTCGCCCAGGACAGCGTCTTTGAAGGCATCGATATCCTGCGCGTCCTTTATATCGAGGGCGATTATACGACGATCAACTGGATCGAACAGACCAACGTGCTGGGCGATAGCGATCAGGTGCATCTGGCCCTTGATGATTTCACCGCGCAAAACGGTGGTGAAGTGAATGTCATCACAGGATCGAACGCTACCATAAACCTGGCCACCATCACCGACTACGGGGTCGATTCAAACGTCATGGTGGGCGGTGAAGTCTATGATGATGCCCTCCTATATCAGGCCGAGTTGATCGACACCGACGCCGATCCGCTGGGTGTGGACATGCCCGCGCTTGCGTCAGAGGCGGTCGTATTTCTGGCCGATGACATGCTGACGCCAGACAACGGCCCGGTCGATGTGCCGATTGTGGCGACAGCACCCGAAAGCACCGCATCACCGGATATGATGCAAACAATGCTCGCCTAATAGGATATTGCAAGAATGACTTTCGATGACCCCAAACGTTTCGAACGCGCCGCGCCCCACTCACAGACAGATCAAGCAAACAGCCCCCAGGCTGCGAAGGCCCGGTCTACGGCGCGGCGCACAGATCCCCTGACCCTGACCCCGGATCAGCGGGCCGAACCCGATGAAGCGCCGGCGTTTGAAAGCAAGGGCACACCGGCCAAGGGGCTGGGCGGCGAACAGATCGAAGGTGATACCGGCCCGATCATGAAACAGGACGGCGCGGGCAAGCCCCCTAGCACGACAGGCGGCGGCAAGGGCGGTGGCGGCGGTGGCGGATCGCAGGGTTTTCACAAACGCGCGGCCCCCGACCAATTCGTGCAACAGCTGAACACGGGCACCCGCATCGTCAAACGCAACCTTGGTTTTGTCATGATTCTGACCTGCGCGACGAACCTTTTGGTGCTGGCGATCCCGATCTACCTGTTCCAGATTTCCGACCGCGTTCTGACCAGCCGGTCCCTAGATACGCTGGTGATGCTGACCATCGTGATGGTAGGTGCGGTGGTCATGCAATCCGTCTTTGACGCGGTGCGCCGTTTTATCCTGATGCGCACCGCCGTCGAGGTGGCAGTGCGGCTTGGCGCGCCGGTTCTCAGTGCCGCCGCCCATGCATCCCTGCAAGACAACGGGCGACAGTATCAAACCTTGGGCGACCTGCAGCAATTGCGCGGGTTTCTGACGTCTGGCACGCTGATTTCCTTTTTGGATGTGCCTTTTGCCCCGCTCTTCATCGTGGCGATTTTCCTTGTGCATCCGCACCTTGGGATGATCGTGATCGCCACTTCTCTGGTCTTGATGGTCATCGCGATCATCAACCAAAAGGCCACTGCCAAACCCTTTGCCGAAGCCAATATCGCGCAAAGCCACGCCAATATGCACCTCGATTCCATGACCCGTAACAGCCAGATCATCAACGCGCTGGCGATGGTCCCCGAGGCGGTTGCGCTGTGGGGCAAGGACACGGCCAATTCCCTGCGCGCGCAGGTCAAGGCGCAGGACCGCAACATCGCCTGGGCCGCCGTGTCGCGTGCGGCGCGTCTGCTGACCCAGATCGCGATGCTGGGCTGGGGCGCCTTTCTGGCCATTCAGGGTGAAATCACCGGCGGCATGGTGATTGCCGCCTCGATCATTGCCGGACGTGCACTGGCCCCCATCGAAGGGTCCATCGAAGGCTGGAACGGCTATATCCTGTCGCGTAGCGCGTATGACCGGGTGAAATCGCTGATGCACAATTCAGTGCAGCGGTTCGAGAAACTGGTGCTGCCCAACCCCGAAGGCCGCCTGAACGTCGAGCGGTTGTTGTTTGTCCCCGCAGGGACCAAGCAGGTGATCCTGAACGGGCTGACGTTTTCCCTGAACCCCGGCGACTCCTTGGGTGTGATCGGCAATTCGGGCGCGGGCAAAACCACCCTGGGCAAGATGCTGGTGGGGTCGATCCTGCCGACGTCGGGTAACGTGCGGCTTGATCTGATGGACCTGCGCAACTGGGACACGCGCCAGTTGGGCGAAAACATCGGCTATCTGCCGCAGGACGTGCAGCTTTTCCCCGGCTCGATCAAGGCCAATATCGCGCGGATGCGGGCGGATGCCAAAGACGAAGACGTCTATCGCGCCGCCATGCTGGCGGATGTGCACGACATGATCGCAATGCTGCCGCACGGCTATGAAACGATGGTGCAGGCCGATGGCTCGCCACTGTCGGGCGGGCAGAAGCAACGGATCGCACTGGCACGCGCCTTCTTTGGTAACCCGCGTTTTCTGGTGCTCGATGAACCCAACTCGAACCTTGATACGGCGGGGGATCGCGCCCTTGCGACGGCCATCAAACATGCCGGCGAACACGGGATCACCGTTGTCGTCATCACGCAAAAGCCGTCCCTGCTAAGTGTCGTCGACAAGATTATGCTGATGGCTGACGGCAACATCGCGATGTTCGGGCACCGCCAGCAGGTGCTTGAACAACTGGCGCAGCGCAATGCCGGGGGCAACCTGCCGCCCGCACAGGGTGGACAGGGGGGCCAATAAGATGAGCAACGTGACGATCTATGCCGAACCCGCCGAATGGTATGCGGATGTGCCCCGCTCGGTCACCAAACACATCACATTCGGGATTCTTTTGTTTATTCTGACGTTCGGCGGTTTTGGCGCATGGGCCTTGCGCGCGCCGCTTGCGGCCGCCGTGATCGCACAAGGCAGTTTCGTCGCCACGGGCCGTAACAAGATCGTTCAGCACCTCGAGGGCGGCATCATTCGCGAAATCCTTGTCGAAGAGGGCGATACCGTCGTCGAAGGGCAGCCCATCCTGTTGCTCGACGAAACCGCCGCCCTGGCGACCGAACGCGAGCTTTTCCTGCGTCAGGTCCGACTTGAAGCGATGGAAGCGCGTATTCTGGCCGAACACAGCGGCGCCGACAGGCTGATCTTTCCCGCAAGTATCGAGGCCCTGCGATCAGACTTTTCCATCGCCTCGATGCTGGACGCACAAACGGTGACATTTGATGCGGCTGCGCGCCAGCTGAACAACGACCTTTCGCTTTTGGAGCAAAGCATCGAAGCGCTGACGGTGCGCGCGACGGGCTATGACTATCAACTTATCTCGACGCGCACCCAACTTGAAATTCTGCGCGAAGACATGACCGCCAAGGAACAGCTTTTGGATCGTGGCCTCATTCGCCGCTCCGAAGTCAACAGCATCCGGCGCGCCATCGCCGAGGCCGAAGGCCAGATCGGGCGGCTGACCGCCGAAATTGATGAAATCACCGAAGTTTCAAAACGCTATGAAGCGCAAATCGCCCAGACGATCAGCGAACGCCAGGGCGCTGCTCTTGATGAATTGCAGATCGTGCAATCGGAACTGGAAAGCGTGCGTGAACAGGTGCGCCGCGCCGAAAACGTCCTGAGCCGATCCGAGGTCGTCGCGCCGGTGTCGGGCACGATCGTGACGCTGCATTACTATACACCGGGCGGTGTGATCGAAAGCGGCAAACCCATCGCCGAGATTTTGCCCGCTGGCGAGCCGCTGATCATCGAAGTCAGCATTGCGCGCACCGAAGTGGATGTGGTGCAAAAAGGTCAGGAGGCCACGGTGCGCCTGACCGGGTTGAACGCGCGGACAACGCCGGTCCTGACGGGCGAAGTGTTTTACGTGTCGGCCGACAGCATCGTTGATCGCAGTCAGGAGTTGGCACAGGAAGTCTATGTAGCCCGCGTATCGGTGGCACCAGAGCAACTGGATCGTGTCCGTGGCTTTACCCCCACCCCCGGCATGCCCGCCGAAATCATGATCCAGACCGAAGAACGCACCTTCTTTCAATATTTGATGAAACCCATCACCGACAGCATGAACCGCGCCTTCCGCGAACAGTAACGGCGCGCAGCCTGGCTGGGCAAAGGTGCCCTTATGGCTGTTTTTTTGGCAGGTTTTCCAGTCGCCACAGCCCCTTCGCCTTGACGCGACTGGACGCCGTCAAGACCGCATCTTTCAAGAGTTTTCTAAACGCTCCAGTTTCGGAAGGTTGTTGTCCCCTCAATTACCGTCAAGAGGAGACATAAAGATGCAAGACGACACAACTCAATCTTCCGATACTTTGCCAGCATGGCGGTCGTGATGCTGACCTTCATGCTGGCAAAGTATCGCAATCGCGGGTCGAAACTGGGCATTTATGCCGGGTCTATTCTGCTTTTCGTCCTGGCACTCTGGCTAGTGCGATCCCAGGCCACGGTTCAGGACGTCAGCTGGATAAAGGCCATGATCCCGCACCACTCCATCGCCATCCTGACCAGAGAACGGGCCGAACTTTCCGACCCGCGCGTGCAGGAACTGGCAACATCAATCATCAAGGCGCAGCGCGGCGATATTGGTCAAATGGAGGCTCTTGTTGCCGATAGTGAAGGGCAATAATCGCAAAAGGTTCGGCGCGCTTGCCACCGCGCGCTGCCTGTTTCATGAAGGCGATATGGGCAGCCGCGTCGCGGCTGCCCATCAATGTCCGCCCAGCGGAACCCTCCGAAGTGATGGATTGCACCAAGACGACATGGAACATTCAAACCTCAGCGCCGTGTTGGTCAGTGTCACACCCGATGGTATGGCGGCAAAGATCGCTCCTATCGACGGCTCTCATGATCTGTTCGATGTCGAAGACCGCGCGATCCACAACGCCGCACCCCGTCGGCGGGACGAATTTGCGGCCGGTCGCGCGGCGGCGCGTGGCGCACTCGCGACCCTTGCCATCGCGCCTGTGCCGATCCCACGTGCCGCTGATCGCCGCCCCCTTTGGCCCAACGGCATCATCGGCAGCATAAGTCACACCGATGGGATCGCCGCGGCGATAGTCGGGCATGATCAAACCACGGCCAGTGTGGGTTTGGACATCGAAGGGGACGCCCCGCTTAAGAAAGAATTGCGAAAATATATCCTGACGCGCAGCGAAGCCGCGGCGCGCAAGGCGCGACCATTGGTCGCCAACTCATCGCGCTGCAAGGCCACCTTTGCGGCGAAAGAGGCACTTTTCAAAGCCATCTACCCGATCACAGGGCAGTTTTTCGGCTTTCTGGACGCCAACGTGGACCTACACGAGAGCGGAAACTGGACCGCCACCCTGTGCGATACAGCCCCCGCCCTGCCCGCGCCGATGGTGATATCAGGCGGCAAATGGGCCGCTGTCGACGGGTTTGTCATCGCAACGATTCATATCTTGAAGGCACCTTAATCGGCCGCCCGCAACGCAACCCATCAGCCATTGCTGCCAAAAATCGCCTGTGCAATTTCGGCGGCGATATCGGGGCTGCGTAGCCCTGTGTGTTTGCCGGAAATAGGTACCACCTGAAGCGTGCCATCAAAGGCCGCCCGCCACCTGTCAATTTCGCGCGCCTGCAGCGGGCCGTGTGCGGCCACCAGCAGGATCGGCCGTTTGACCGGAATTGGGGCCGGGCGCCAATCGGCGAACTGCTTTTTCAGGTGCAGCCCGACATAATGATATCGCTGGAGCCAGTATTCCTTGCCGCGCAGACGTCGCGAAAAGGCACGCAACCGGTTCGCAAAAACATGCATCGGCACGGGCCAACGTTTGCGCGATGCATGCGCACCCGCATCAATCAGGATCAAACTGTTGATTTCATGCCCCTTTTCACGCAGCTTGCGCGCTGTTTCAAACGCGATCATTCCGGCGGCGGAAAATCCGATCAGATTGATCGCTTTGCGACCCTCGCGCGCGATGATCATATCTGCGGCCATATCTGTCAGATCATCAATCGTGATGGTTTTTGCCCAAGCAGTCGATTGCAGCGCCTTGATCCGAAGCCCGACCAGCTTTGCAGAGCCCGCGCAGGTCGCGGCCAAAGGCAGGTAATCCGTCAGGCCACCCGAGAATGTCGGGAGGGCGTAGTACACGGAATCTGCAAGCGACCGGTTCAGGGGGACCAGCACAACCTCGTCCTCTTGTTTAACGAAGGTTTCGATCTTATGGGCAAGGTCGCGCACGCTCGTGCCGTCAAGGAACAGGCTTTCGAGCGGGAATTCGACGCCAAACAACTGCTCAAGTTTCGCCGCAAACGCCACCGCCCGATACGAGCTGCCGCCAATATCAAAAAAATCATCATCCCTGCGGAAATCAGCGTGGCCAAGAACCTCTGCCATCGCCTTTTCGACCGTTGCTTCATGTTTGGCACTCGCCCGCCGATCGCCCGTCACTGGTGTCCGGTCATGTCCGGACCTGTGCGATTTGCCAAAGCTTTGCGGCGGCGCGCCCGTGACCCAATCAATTGCGGCGCAAATATCATCGCAAAGCGCGCCCTTCAGCATCGGAACCGCGTGCCCGTGATCATGCTGCAGCAGGGTTGCCTTTTCGCAATGGGCAAAGATATTCGAAAGCTCCGCAAAGGAATGAAGCGGGTCATCATGAGAAACCAGATGGATTGATTGGCATGCGATCGCCCAATCCGTCTTTATGCCCTGGCGGGCCACCCTGTGCAGCGGGCTTGGCGCGATGTTCAGGAACAGCCGCAACTCGGGCCTGCGCGACGCAATCAGGGCGGCCACCAGCCCACCGTCACAGATACCGCCAATCGCATCAATCGGTCCAAGCGTTTCAAGGGCGGTTGTCACCGCAGACAGGCTTTGCGCCAGCATGTCCGCATCATAAACACCCCAACTGCGATAGGCGTCTTTGGAATATATCCCCGCCGCGACAGCTTTGGCATGAAGTTCCGGTTTGGGCGCGCAGATATGCGGGGCGTCCAGATAGACAAATTCGATACGCGTCGCAAGCTGCCCTTTCCAGGATGTCGCCTGCAGGCTGAGGTCCATCAGATCGCCATCCGCCCCTTCACCATGTAGGAACAGCATACGAAGCGGGCGGGTTTGCCGGGGCGGCGCCGCAAGGTTTTCGCCCGCTGTCTGCTCCGGCGTTGCGCCCTGCACCTTATCGATCAGGTGTTCAAAGACCGCGCGCGGGGTTGGATGATCGCTGATCAACCAAGTGGGCAGATCGCACCGGAAGCGGGCACTCAGGCGCGCCGACAGTTCAACCGCCGCAAGCGAGTTGACGCCCAGATCGTCAAACCGCGTATCCGGCCCGATGTGGCCCTCGCCCTGCACAAAACCACGCGCGACCGCCAACACGGCGTCCAGGGTCACATCGGCGACGGTCTGTTGCGGGATGTCACGCATCGGCGATTTGCTTTGGGCGCGCAACTGCGCTGCACCGCCCTGCCCATCCAGAACATAGTTTTGCATCACCCCAAGTTTGCCAGGCGGCAAAAGCCCATTCATCTGTTGCGCAAACCGGACGCGATGCGGTTTGCCCATTTCGGTTCGGGCAATTTCAGACACAAGGATCAGGGTTTGCGGCAGCATCGACGAGGGCAAATGCTGTCGCGCCCAATCGTTCAGATCAGCCAGATCAATTTCAGTAGCCATCGGGGCTACTGCCAGCGCCACATCTTCGCCAAGGTCGGCGTGCGCGCGGGCAAAGACCATCAGATCAACCTTGGCACCACCCTGCCAGCCCGGATAATCGCGCAAGACAGCCTCGATTTGTGCCGGTGCAATGGTTTCGCCACCACGATTGATCGCGTCCTTGATGCGGCCATGAATGGACAGCCAGCCCGACCCATCTGCGGCGAGGCGACCCAGATCGCCGGTGCGAAAATATCCGCGCGGGGTAAGGACTTCGACCGGCACGGGGCCGCCTTGGTCATATCCGTCAAAGACCGCCGCGCCCTTGACCGTCACCTCGCCGACCGTCCCGTCTGGCACGACAGCGCAGCCCGCCCCCACGGTTGGGTCGATGATTTCGATGGACAAGGAGGGCAACGCGCGCCCCACACTTCCGGCATGCGTGAGCCGGTAGGTCAATGGCGGGGCCGCGATGGGCATGGCTTCGGTCATGCCATAGGTTGGCAGGACACGCACGCGATCACCAAACAGGTCCGCCAGGGCGCAGGCAAGGGCATGGGGTAGATCGGCCCCCGCGCTGCGGATCGCGCGCAAGCGGGGCCAAGGTCTGGTTGCACCCAGCTCGGGGTGCTCTTTGGCGTAGTCCAGCACCGTCTGCCACATCGCCGGAACCAAATAGCACCAGCTTGCACCTTCGGGGCCAGCAAGTGCAGCAAAAAAGGCCTTGGGATCAAACCCCGTTGCAAACCGCGTCTGCCCACCGGCAAGCATCGGGGCGACCAGGTTGCATGCAATCCCGCCCACGTGATGCAGCGGCAGCATCGACACCCCCAGATCATCCGGGCCAAGGTCCAGTGACCGACCAATCATCGCCGCCGACCGCACGAGCCTTTCAAGTGAAAAACAGACGCTTTTGGGGTCGCCGGTCGCCCCGGAGGTGCATAAGACCAGCGCAACATCATCCAGGTTTCGCACCGCTTTTCGGACAGTTTGTGCGGCTGTCGGCGGTTCAGGAAGCACCGCCTGCGGGGGCAGGTCCAATGCGATCACCACAAGGCCGGGCATCTGGCGGGCGATCACTCGGGCCATTTGCGCCGCCTCGGTTCCTGCGATCACGATCAGCGCGTTGGCACGACAAGCCGCCAGTTGCGCGGCGACGAATTCGGCCGGTTGCGCCGACCCGATTGGCACGGCCACATAACGGGTCATTGCCGCAAGCAATGTTGCCGCAAAGGGCACGCCATTGCCCATCAGCAGCCCGACACGATCACCGCGCGACACGCCCCAGGGTGACAGATCAAACGCATCCAGATAGCGATGCAAGTCCGCGTAGGTCACCCCGTCCCGAGCCGCCCAGATACCTTGGGACGGTCGGGCCAATATATCGGCAAGTGCAATGCCGCCTGCGCCCGCCTTGCCCATCAATCCTGCGATATCACCCTGATCGGCTGTCGAACCAATGTCTGGTGCACCAACGCCGTCAGGGTCCTGCCACAAGCCCCTGACCCTGTCATTCGCCCATGCTGTGTAGAAATTGCGCGGCTGGAGCATATGCGGAAATGTGGTGATTTCCCCCAACAACGGCCCACGATCCTTGTCGGCATACCAGTCAAGGCGCACAAAGATACCCATCTGCCCGGCAAGACGCGCCGCATGATCAAGGATCGCCGCCAGACACGCGGGTTTGCGCGCATCGACCATGGCCTGATCGGTGCAAACAAGTGCCTTGTGCGTGCGCCAACAGACTGTCGGATCCCACGCCGGTTGCGGCAACAGATTGAAATCGGCATCAACGAAAGCGACCCAGGTGTGACCGTCGTGGCGAAAGTGAAGCTGCACCCACAACAGTGTCTTGCCGATCATGAACACCTTGTAATCGGACGGGGCTTCAAACCCCCTTTCGTCAATCACAAGGTCTTCGATCAGGAAGGCCGAAAAGTTGAACGCGAACCGACGGCCTTCGTGCATGCAGTAGCCGCGTGCGGCCATTTGCGCCAGCTCTGCGGCGACCGCCGCAACATCAAACGCCACGCCGTTGCGAGTCAGATCAATACCATCGCGCACAACCGTCACGCCAAAGGAATGCCCCGCTCCGACAGGCTTTATGACAAAGCTTTCAGGCAGTTGCGACGCGATGTTCATCAACGCCTCCTGCAGGCCATCCTTGGGCAGAACTTGACGCAGCCTGGGCATCGGCGCACCAAGACCTTCAAGAAAGGCGCGCTCTTTCAGCTTATCAAGCTGCGTGAAGGGAAACGGATTTTCCGCCGTGCCAACAAAGCGATTGTCAGCGTCACGGCACAGGTCGAAACGGGCATCATGCTCGTACCATCGCTGCTGACGCGCAACCAGTTTCTCGTAGATAAAGGGGGCAGCGGACCCTTTGGGCACAAGGGCGGCGGCGCGGCGCACCTGTGCGGCGGCAAATCTGGCGCGGTCGATCACCCGATCAACCTGATCAAGAATGGGCAACTGCGCCGCCTCGGCGGGTGGGTAACTCAGCAGGTCATGCAGAAGATCGACAAAACACTGCTGGGTGACACTCGCCAGCGCACGATCTTCGGCAAATGCGCGGATCTTCATGCCCTCTGCCTTGGCATCGTCCGACCGGGGTAGTGTTACGCGCAGCAGCAGACCCCAGCGGGTTTTCTGAACCCGCCGCACCGGATGTTCGCGAATATCGCAGGCGCCATCGTCGCGCGGATCATTGGCAGGCGCGCGGACGATATTGATATGCGGCACCCGTTCGAGCAACGCCGGCCAATGCTGGCTTAGTGGGTCGCTTACGTCAGGTGCCAGCCAGCCGCCGCGCGCAAAATCGGACACGGCCCCATAGGTCTGCGCAAAGGAACGCCGCGTCCGTTTGCTAAAGGATTCAAGGGTTTCCGCCTTGCCGATGCGCAGGGCCACAGGCACCGATGTATCAAAACACCCGATCAGGTTCTTCAGCGCAACGTGGCGCTCGCGGTTTGCAGCAACATGGCAGACCAGCACATCGGATGTGCCGTCCGTGGCACCTTCATCACCCGTCAGACGCGCCGCAAGCAGCGAAAAAACCCCATGCAACAGCAAAGGAAGGGTCGTGCCAAGACGGTGCGCAAGGCCTTCAAGCGCCTGACTTTCGGACGGGCGCAGGTTTGCAACCGCTGGGGTATCCGTCACGTCAAAATCCGCAGGCTTCATCAAGCGCGGCGTGGGACGGCCCGGCGGGCCTGCACGGGTTGCCAAGCGCGCGCCAAGGCTTTGGAAGCCTTGTATGGAGTGCGCACGCGCTGCAAGTTTGCGCTGCCAGTTGGCAAAGTCGACATAGCCAATCGCAGGGGGCTTGGCGCTATGGACCCCACCCAGTGCAATCATCTCTTTGATCTGGCGCGCAAGGCTTTGCATACTGATGCGATCACAAAAGGCATGGTGCATCGTGATACACAGCCAATGCCGCCCGTCCTCAGTTGCTGACGCCAGAACCAACGCGCGGGCCGAGGGCGCAAAGGCCGATACCGGCTGTCCTTCAAACGCTTCAACCAAGCGCATCGCATCACGCGCGCTCCGGGGCGCATCGCAAGACTGACAGGGCAGTTGGACGTTCGGGATGCAGCGCTGCATGATCGTCTCATCGCCGTCTTGCGACCGGACAAGAACCATCCGCATCGCATCATTGGCATCGCAAAGCGACTGCGCAATCGCGGGCAAATAGGCTGCGGAAATGACAGATGCGGGCATCGACAGACAAAGGCTGATGTTGGCCCAATCGCCCCACCCCTGCCGTTCAAGATTGGCCCAAAGCACCTGCGGCCCGGTCAGTGCCACAGGTTTGCCAGCAAGGTCGCGCGGCGTCGGAGTTGGCCCGGCATCCGCCTTTTCGCGCACCAAACCGGCAAGACTATCGACGCTTGCATCGCTCAGCAGGTCTTCATAATCCGCCTCATAGCCATGCGCGTGCAGCGCCTCGAGCAGATCAACGGCTCCCAAGGAGTCAAGCCCCTGCGCGACAAGCGATTGCTGCGGATCAACAGACGCCTGCAGAATTTGCGCCGTTACCTCGACCAGCAGCCCATGAATGACCGCGCGTGACAAACCAGTGGTGCCCAAATGCCTTTCCCCGTTTCCCCAACCCAAAATTTCGCAAGTCTGCCCCGAAATACCATCGGCAGCGCGCATCGTAAAAATGCCATGCATTCCCGTGGAAAGAAACAATTTCCGTGCCGCGGCTTGCGTGATGTCAGATGGCCATGACTGACAACGAACCCGCAGCATTCCGGGCCAAAGCCGATACCAATTCCCAACAACAAGATGTCAAATACGCAGTGAATTGAGACCCTTAGGCTTTTCGACCAGTCACCGACGTTTCGCGCGAACCGAGTCTGGCAACCCCCGAACTTGACGTAAAGTAAGCTCGCAGAGTAGGTTTTATGTTAAGCATTGATCCATGGGAGTGTTGTATTTTGAGTTCCACCTCCGATATTTTTTCTGCCACACAAAGATTTGCAAGATCTGACGGCAGACGCGCCTGGGTCGAGCTTGCGGTGACTTTCGGGTTATATGTTTCTTCGGTCTTTGTCGGTTTGGCGACGCTTGGCATCTGGTGGATCACACTCCCCACAGTCCTGCTTGCATCTGCAATGGGGCTTCGGATTTACATGATCCAGCATGATTGTTTGCATCGGTCGTTTTTCGCATCACGCGAAACGAACGATTTGATTGGCATGCTGCTATCGCCGATTGCGATGACGCCTTACAAGGCGACGCGCTATATTCACGGCCTTCACCATACCTACGTCAGTGATCTCGAACGCAGGGATTCATTTGAGATATTTACCATGACGCTTGCCGAGTGGCAGGCCGCACCCGGATGGAAGCGGCTCCATTACCGGATTTATCGCAGCCCCGTTGTCCTGATCTTGATTGGTCCCTTCGTCCTCTTTGGTGTGCTGAGACGGCTTCCACTTTACGGGTTCAAGACCGGCGTGGGCGACCTCGTCTTTCACAACGTTTTGCTTGCGGCCTATCTTGGCATTATTTGGTGGACGACCGGCTGGGCGGGCCTCGGATTTTGGGTCGCGTCAGTTTATTTCGCCTGTGCTTTTGGCGGTTTGATTCCGTATATCGTTCACAACTTTGAAAACGTGCGCTGGGGAAGGCGACCTGAGTTGACCTTTGCGTCGGCCGCACTTGACGGCAGCGCCGTGCTGGACTGGGGCCGCCTGTTCGATCTGGTGACACTGAATATTGGCTACCATGATCTGCACCACTTCAACGCCAAGATCCCCGGGTATTCTCTGCGAAATGCGCATGCCGCACTCGAGGCCGAGGGTCTGATTCAGTCAGAAAAGATTAATTTCCTGGAGGGCTTGCGTTGCTTGCGCTGGAAACTTTTTGACGAAGAGATTGGCAGGATGATCCCCTTTCCGTCCCGGGCGATGCTGCGTGAACGACAACGCACCTCGGCGACGGTCGGATGACACGTTGGGCCCTCCTTCTGCTGGCTGTATTGCTTTTGCCTGGCTGTACGGCAACCGAAACCGGGCCAGTATATCAGGTCGATTCAAAGCTTTACAGTTGGGTCACAGCGCCAGGTTCCGTCCATCCTGCGTCAGATCGCGCGCCGCTTGTGGAGGACCCGACCGTCACGTTTCGACTGGAAAACGGCGAACGCAACAGCGCTCTGGTGGCCACCGGCGAATGGGGCGGCAATGAATGGCGCACGGGGCAAACTTATCTGTTCGGTTTTGACATACGTGTCGCCCCCGGAGGGATCGGAAACGAGGCTGTGTCCCTCGCACGGCTGACGCGAGCGGGTGCATCGCCAACTGACATTATTTCAGCAGACCTAAGCGCGGCCCGGGGTGTGACGGTGATGGGCAGGACGTGTATTGGGCCAAATGAGCTGGGTAATTGGCACCGGGTTGAGTTTCGGGTCAAACTGACGGACCGCGACACTGGCTATCTTGAGGTTTTTTGCGACAGAGAGCCCATCTGGGCGAGAACCGGCATGCGAACCACCCTTCCACCAATCTGCCGCCTAAGCGAAGGATGCGACGACGTTGTTGCTAGACCGGTGAGGTTCGAGGTGAAAATGGGACTTATGTCCGACACGGGAGTATCCCGCCCCATCGCGGTGCAAATGCAAAGGCTGCACTATCGGCGTATTTTTTATGTTCCGAACCGGGTCGGGCAGCTCTAATCACCAAACGTCGCAGATGTACTGACCCGGCAATTGAATTGTCGCGGTCGCGAATCCCTGCGTTGGGTGGTGGTTTCAATGGGTCGACGCAACACTCAACTCTTTAAGAAAATGGATGTGCGTGTGAACCATCATCACACGAAAAGCGCGTCGGACCGTTTCGTTTGCGAGTCGGAGAAGGCCGTCGAGACTGGAATCAACTCAAGCTAGCGCAGGGGAAAAGCTCTCATGAGAGCCGATCAATATTTTACCGTTTGATAAAATTTCGTTCTGTGCCAACATTGGCGTGAATCTGATGGACGGAGCAGACATGAACAGTGCATTTACCCCCGGCGTAGTGCCTGAGCGTTTGAACGCAGAGGAATTGGCGCAGAACTTTGGTGACCTTCACGCGCCGCTAAGCGCGCACGAGGCCGCAGTAGCGGCGGATCGGTGCTACTTCTGCCATGATGCGCCCTGCATCACGGCCTGCCCGACCGACATTGATATCCCGCTTTTCATTCGACAGATCAGCACCGGCACACCCGAAGCGGCCGCCAAGACGATATTCGAGATGAACATTCTGGGTGGCATGTGCGCGCGGGTCTGCCCCACCGAAGATCTATGCGAACAGGCATGTGTGCGCGAAATGGCCGAAGGCAAACCGGTCGAAATCGGGCGGCTTCAGCGGTTCGCGACCGATACACTGATGGCGAAAGACACCCACCCGTTTGAGCGGGCCAAAGCGACAGGCAAGCGTGTTGCCGTGGTCGGCGCGGGGCCTGCGGGGCTTTCGAATGCACATCGGCTGGCGATGCTTGGCCACGAGGTTGTGATCTATGACGCGCGGCCCAAGGCGGGCGGTCTGAATGAATACGGGATCGCCGCGTATAAATCGACGGATGATTTCGCGGCCAAGGAGGTTGACTGGCTGATGTCCATCGGTGGCATCATGCTGGAAACGGGTCAGGCGCTTGGCGATGGATTGCGCCTTGATCGGCTGACGGGTGATTTTGATGCAGTGTTCCTTGCGGTTGGCTTGGGCGGCGTCAATGCCTTGGGGATCGCAGGGGACGACACGGAAGGCGTCGAAGATGCGGTTGATTTCATCGCGGACCTGCGTCAAGCCAGTGACCTGTCCAAGCTGCCAGTGGGGCGCAACGTGGTTGTCATTGGCGGCGGGATGACTGCAGTTGATGCCGCCGTGCAGTCAAAGCTGTTGGGCGCGGATACAGTCACAATCGCCTATCGCCGCGGCCGCGATGCGATGAGCGCAAGCCGATACGAGCAAGACCTTGCGGCGTCGCACGGGGTGAAACTGCTGTTCAATGTGCAGCCCAAGGCGATTCACGGCAATGGCGCCGTGGCCGAGATTGAACTGGAATACACGGCCACCGACAACGGGAAGCTCAAAGGCACGGGCGAGGTGATCCGCCTGCCCGCCGATCAGGTTTACCGCGCAATTGGCCAGACACTTGTCACCGACGCGGGCCTGCAACGTGACGGGCGCAAGATCGCCGTCACGGGTGCGGGCCGCACAAGCCGTGCGAAGGTCTGGGCCGGTGGCGATTGCGCCGCAGGTGGGGACGATCTGACAGTCACGGCGGTCGCCGAAGGCCGCGACGCCGCGATGGACATGCACGCAACCTTGATGGAGGGCGCTTAATATGGCTGATCTGACAACTGATTTTCTGGGCATCAAAAGCCCCAATCCGTTCTGGCTGGCCTCGGCCCCGCCCACGGATAAAGAATACAACGTGCGCCGCGCATTCGAGGCGGGTTGGGGCGGTGTCGTCTGGAAAACGCTTGGCGAGGAGGGGCCACCGATCGTTAACGTCAACGGCCCGCGGTATGGTGTCATTTACGGGGCAGATCGCCGCGTTC
The DNA here is from genome assembly GCF_008065155.1 of Octadecabacter sp. SW4. Lineage (NCBI taxonomy): Bacteria > Pseudomonadati > Pseudomonadota > Alphaproteobacteria > Rhodobacterales > Roseobacteraceae > Octadecabacter > Octadecabacter sp. SW4. The sequence continues at coordinate 2,133,714 of NZ_CP042819.1, forward strand.
TGGGGATCAACAACATCGAGCTGATCACCGACCGCTCGCTCGAGATCAACCTCGAAGAAATCACCCGCGTCAAGAAAGACTATCCTGATCGCGCGATCGTCGTGTCGATCATGGTCCCCTGCGAGGAGGAATCGTGGAAAGCGATCCTGCCGCGCGTCGAAGCCACAGGCGCTGACGGGATCGAGCTGAATTTCGGCTGCCCGCACGGGATGTCGGAACGCGGTATGGGCGCCGCCGTCGGCCAGGTCCCGGAATACATCGAAATGGTGACGCGCTGGTGCAAGCAGTATTACTCGAAACCCGTCATCGTAAAGCTGACGCCCAACATTACCGACGTGCGCAAACCCGCCGAAGCCGCGCGGCGCGGCGGGGCGGATGCGGTCAGCCTGATCAACACAATCAATTCGATTACCTCTGTGAATCTTGATACGATGTCACCCGAGCCCAGCATCGACGGCAAGGGCACGCACGGCGGCTATTGCGGTCCTGCGGTCAAACCGATTGCCATGTCGATGGTCTCGGAAATAGCGCGCCACCCGGCAACGGCGGGCATGCCAATTTCCGGCATCGGCGGCATCACCACATGGCGCGATGCGGCGGAATATATCACCCTTGGCTGCGGCAACGTGCAGGTCTGCACGGCGGCGATGACATACGGTTTCAAGATCGTCCATGAGATGATTTCCGGCCTGTCACAATGGATGGACGAAAAGGGCCACACAAGCATCGCCGATTTCATGGGCGCGGCCGTGCCCAACACCACCGATTGGCAGTATCTGAACCTGAACTATGTCGCCAAGGCCAAGATTGATCAGGACGCCTGCATCGCCTGTGGGCGCTGTTATGCGGCCTGCGAGGACACTTCGCATCAGGCGATCGCCATGTCCGAAGATCGCACTTTCACCGTGATCGACGAGGAATGCGTGGCCTGCAATCTATGCGTCGATGTCTGCCCGGTCGAAAACTGCATCACGATGGAACAAATGACCCCCGGCACGATCGATCCGCGCACAGGCAAGGTCGTTGAAAAGGACTATGCAAACTGGACGACGCACCCGAACAATCCGTCGGTGACCGCAGCGGAATAGCTAGAGCGTCAGCAGGCGGCGCAGGATGTCTTCGATGTGATGTTCTGCGCCGATCATCGGGTCGGTGTCGCCCATGATAGCGCGAATTTGCACGTCAAAATCGGCATAATGCTGGGTCAGCGACCAGATCGAAAACACCAGATGATAGGGATCGACAGGGCGGATACGCCCCGCCGCAATCCAGCCCTCTATGACCTTTGCCAAATCGGTAACGGCGCGGCGCAATTCACCGTGCAGCACATCACTGATTTGAGGCGCGCCTTGCAGGATTTCGTTGGCAAAAAGGCGGCTTTCACGCGGGAAATTCTGGCTCATCTTCAGCTTGAGCTTTGCATAGTTCAGGATTTCCTCGACCGGATCACCGTCCGCATTGATCGCGTAAACAGGCTCCATCCAGTTCTCGAGAAGCTGGGCCAAAAGGGTCTTGTAGATCGCGTCCTTGGACGAAAAATAATAGAGCAGATTCGGCTTGGACAGCCCGGCGACCTCGGCAATCATATCCAATGTCGATCCGCGAAATCCGTATTGGGAAAAAACCTCAAGCCCTGCCGCAAGAATCGTGGCCTGGTTCTTTTTCTGGATGCGTGTTTCGGATTTCGACATCTAGGGCATCCACTTTGCTGGCTACATCAAGGCAAGTTGCCCAATCATTGGGCGTGTCTAGCGACATAAGGCGCAATGGTTAAGCACAATCCTTGACTCACCCATACCCTCTGTTAGCGTTCCTTTGACCAGTTGGTCAAATATGCGGGGAAATTCAAATGGCGACCATCGGGGCAAATCTGAAAATCAACAGCGACCGTTTGTGGGACAGTCTGATGGAGATGGCCAAGATCGGCCCCGGCGTCGCCGGCGGCAACAACCGCCAGACCGTCACCGACGAAGACGGCCAAGGGCGCCACCTGTTTCAGGATTGGTGCAAGGCCGCGGGCTGCACGATGGGCCTTGACCAGATGGGCAATATGTTCGCGCGCCGCGAAGGCACAGACCCTGACGCGCTGCCGGTCTATGTCGGCTCGCACCTTGATACACAGCCCACGGGTGGCAAATACGATGGCGTGTTGGGCGTACTTGGCGGGCTCGAGATTATCCGCACGCTCAATGACCTTGGGATCAAAACGAAACACCCGATTGTCGTCACCAACTGGACCAACGAGGAAGGCACCCGCTTTGCCCCCGCGATGCTGGCGTCCGGCGTGTTTGCGGGAATGCACACGCAGGACTGGGCATATGGGCGCACCGACGCCGAGGGCAAGACATTCGGGGCCGAACTGGAGCGGATCGGCTGGAAGGGCGACGAAAAGGTCGGCGATCGCAAGATGCACGCCTTCTTCGAGCTGCACATCGAACAGGGACCGATCCTCGAGGCCGAGGGCAAGGATATCGGCGTTGTCACCCACGGTCAGGGGCTGTCATGGACCCAAGTCACGGTGACGGGCAAGGAAAGCCACACCGGCTCAACGCCCATGCCGATGCGCAAGAACGCAGGGCTGGCGATGGCGCGGATACTGGATAAGGTCGAGGAAATCGCCCTGTCCCATGCCCCCCATGCAGTCGGTGCGGCGGGCCATATCGACGTCTATCCCAATTCGCGTAACGTGATCCCCGGCAAGGTGGTGTTCACCGTCGATCTGCGCTCGCCCAACCTCGCGGTGATCGAAGACATGGAAGCGCGGCTGCATGCCGAGGCGCGGAAAATCGTTGATGACATGGGGATGACGGTAGAGTTTGAAAAGGTCGGCGGGTTTGATCCCGTGACGTTTGACGCGGGCTGCGTCACGGCGGTGCGCAACGCCGCCGAACGGCTTGGATATTCACATCGTGACCTGATTTCCGGCGCGGGCCACGACGCCTGCTGGATCAACCGCACCGCCCCCACGGCGATGGTGATGTGCCCCTGCGTTGACGGGCTATCGCACAATGAAGCCGAAGATATCTCGCAGGAGTGGGCCGCGGCAGGCGCAGATGTGCTGCTGCATGCGGTTGTTGAGACGGCGGAGATTGTGGCGTGAGGGATCCTGTCAATCACGCCCCGGACTTGATCCGGGACCTCATGCTTCTGACGCCGAGGGGCCCCGGATCAAGTCCGGGGCGTGGTTCACCTGTCGTTAACCAAGGTCAGGCACAAAAACAGTATGCCCCACTTTGTTTACATCATGGCCTCGCGACCCGGCGGTGCTCTCTACATGGGTCGCACCCGAAACTTGCGTATGCGCGTAGAAGCGCACCGGTCTGGCCTGTCTGCCCATACGGCAAAATACAAAATCAAAACCCTCGTCTGGTTCGAGGCGCACGACGATTTCGAGACGTCCCTTCGACGCGAGCGCTTGCTCAAGAGATGGCGCCGCGCATGGAAAGATGCGCTGATCACCCAAGCAAACCCACACTGGCAAGACATGACACACGCCATTCCTTGATCTCTGTGGCCGAGGGCCCGGATCAAGTTCGGGGCGGGTATCGTCAAGGAGAAACCCCATGACCACAGTTATCAAAAACGGCACAATCGTCACTGCCGATCTGACCTACAAGGCCGATGTCCTGATCGACGGTGGCAAGATCATCGAGATCGGGCCGAACCTGAAGGGTGATGATCAGTTGGACGCCACGGGCTGCTACGTCATGCCCGGTGGGATTGATCCGCATACGCACCTCGAGATGCCATTCATGGGCACCTATTCCACCGATGATTTCGAAAGCGGCACCCGCGCCGCACTGGCCGGTGGCACGACGATGGTTGTTGATTTTGCGCTGCCCAATCAGGGCGAAGGGCTGCACGAGGCGCTGAAGCGCTGGGACAACAAATCAAGCCGCGCCAATTGCGACTATTCGTTCCATATGGCGGTGACGTGGTGGGGTGAAAAGGTGTTCGAAGATATGGAAACCGTCATCAAGGACCGCGGCATCAACACCTTCAAGCACTTCATGGCCTACAAGGGCGCGCTGATGGTGAATGACGACGAAATGTATGCGTCTTTCCAACGGCTTGCCGAACTTGGCGGGATTGCGATGGTGCACGCTGAAAACGGCGATGTGGTGGCCGAACTCTCTGCCAAACTGCTGGCCGAGGGCAACACCGGCCCCGAGGCACACGCCTACTCCCGCCCCCCGCAGGTCGAGGGCGAGGCGACAAACCGCGCGATCATGATCGCCGATATGGCGGGCGTGCCGCTTTATGTGGTGCATACATCCTGCGAGGACTCACACGAGGCGATCCGCCGTGCGCGAAGCCAAGGCAAACGCGTCTGGGGCGAGCCGCTGATCCAGCACCTGACGCTGGACGAGTCCGAGTATTTCAACAAGGATTGGGACCACGCCGCGCGGCGCGTCATGTCACCGCCCTTCCGCAACAAGAAACATCAAGACAGCCTTTGGGCTGGTATCCAGTCAGGCTCGCTGTCGGTTGTCGCGACGGATCACTGCGCCTTTACGACCGACCAGAAACGCCACGGCGTGGGCGATTTCACGAAAATCCCAAACGGCACGGGCGGGCTGGAAGACCGGATGCCGATGCTTTGGACGCACGGCGTTGAAACCGGACGTTTGACGCCGAACGAATTTGTGGCGCTGACCTCGACCAACATCGCGAAAATCCTCAACTGCTATCCGCGCAAAGGTGCGGTGCTGGTCGGGGCGGATGCCGATCTGGTGGTGTGGGATCCGAAAAAGTCCAAAACGATCACCGCCGACACGCAGCAATCTGCCATTGATTACAACGTGTTCGAGGGCAAGAAAGTGACAGGCCTGCCACGCTTTACCCTGACACGCGGCCAAGTCGCCGTGCACGATGGCGAAATTCGCACGCAGGAAGGCCACGGCAAGTTCGTGCGTCGCGAGGGCAACACCGCGACCAACAAGGCGCTGTCATCATGGAAAGAACTCACCTCGCCACGGCCGGTGAAACGGTCCGGTATTCCGGTGACGGGGGTTTGATTCAGTGAGAAAAACTTATCGCGCCCCGGACCTGATCCGGGGCCTCTATGAACTTGGCGGCGAGGCCCCGGATCAGGTCCGGGGCGAGGTGCAAACCCCGCGATGACAGTCATTTCCGCCCAAAACCTCGACCTGACGTTTCAGACGAACGATGGCCCCGTCCATGCCCTCAAGGACGTGAACCTCGACATCAACAAGGGAGACTTCGTCAGTTTCATCGGCCCGTCGGGCTGTGGCAAGACCACGTTCCTGCGCTGTATCGCCGGGCTGGAAACGCCGACGGCGGGTGACATTTCCGTCAACGGGATGACGCCCGATGCGGCGCGGCGCGCGCGCGCCTATGGCTATGTGTTTCAGGCGGCGGGGCTTTATCCGTGGCGCACGATTGGCGGGAATATCCGTTTACCGCTTGAAATCATGGGGTTTTCCAAAGCCGAGCAGGCCGAGCGTGTCGCCCGCGTTCTGGAACTGGTCGAACTCGCGGGGTTCGAGCAGAAGTTTCCCTGGCAGTTGTCCGGCGGTATGCAGCAACGCGCCTCGATTGCGCGTGCCTTGGCGTTTGATGCCGATATTCTGTTGATGGATGAACCCTTTGGCGCGCTTGACGAGATCGTGCGCGACCACCTGAACGAGCAGTTGTTGCAGCTTTGGGCGCGCACGCAAAAGACCATCGCTTTCGTAACGCACTCGATCCCCGAAGCCGTATATCTGAGCACGAAAATCGTTGTGATGTCACCTAGACCGGGACGAATTTCCGACATTATCGACAGCCCGCTACCCAAAGAACGCCCGTTGGATATTCGCGATTCAGCCGCGTTTATCGCGGTTGCGCACCGCGTCCGCGAAGGCCTGCGCGCGGGGCATGGCGATGAATAAAAGCGGCGCGTTCTTTCCGGTTTTGACGATCATTGCAGCGATCCTTTTGATCTGGACGCTGGCCGTCATTCCGATGAACGCGCATCTGACTGCCGATCAGGCGGCGCGCGATGACATCGTGATCACCCCTGCATCTGCAGCCGACCGGCAAGACTATCTGGGGCTGACGCTGGCCCTGAAAAACCCAGATATTATTCCGCTGACCTTTGTGCAGGTGCGCCCGCGTTTGCCGTCACCGCATCAGATCGCGGTCGAGCTGTATAACACTGTATTCACACAGAAAGTCACTTCGCGGCGCAGCCTTGTCTATCACGGTTGGGTCACGCTTTCGGCCACATTGCTGGGCTTTGCGATTGGCACAACCCTCGGGATATTGCTGGCGATCGGGATCGTTCTGAACAAGACGATGGATAAATCCGTGATGCCTTGGGCCATCGTTTCGCAGACCATTCCGATCCTCGCGCTGGCGCCGATGATCATCGTGATTTTGGGGTCGGTCGGGATACAGGGGCTTTTGCCCAAGTCGGTAATTTCCGCATACCTCAGCTTTTTTCCCGTCGTCGTAGGGATGGTCAAGGGGTTGCGCAGCCCCGGCGCGATGCAGCTTGATCTGCTGCACACCTATAATGCGAGCGACAGCCAAGGGTTCTGGAAGCTGCGGCTTCCCGCGTCGATCCCCTATCTTTTTGCTTCGCTCAAGATCGGTATTTCGGCCGCATTGGTGGGCGCGATTGTCGGTGAATTGCCGACAGGGGCCAAGGCCGGTTTTGGCGCGCGGATGTTGGTGGGCGATCAGTATGGCCAGCCTTTGGTGACATGGGCGGCGCTGCTTGCCGCCGCGATTACCGCCGCTGGATTGCTGGCGATCCTAAGCATGATTGAACGGCGCACCCTGCGCCAAATGGGCATGGAGGCGGCGTGATGGCCTATGCGATTGCCCTTGTCATCTGGATTGGCGGGTGGTGGCTCAACACCCGACTGTCCAATTCCTCGGCCGCTGACGCGCCCGTGGTGAGCCTGATTATCCCGACCATTTTCGGCGTCACAATCCTGCTCATCTGGGAGGTTCTGGTGCAGATGCTGGACATCAGCGCGGTTATTCTGCCCGCGCCATCCGCCATCGCCGTGCAGTTCGCCAATTCATTGCCACTGCTCTGGGCGGACTTTCAGCAAACCATTATCAAGGGCGCTTTGACAGGTTATCTGGTCGGGGCGGTTGCTGCCTTTTTCGTTGCCATCATCGCTGATAGATCCGATTTCCTGACCAAAGGCATCTTGCCCGTCGGCGCCTTCCTTGCAGCCCTTCCCATCGTCGGAACCGCGCCAATTTTCGTGAAGTGGCTGGGCAGTGACTGGCAGTCCAAGGCGGCGGTCGTCAGTGTCATGGTGTTCTTTCCGATCCTTGTGAATACGGTTGCGGGGCTCAAGGATAGCTCGGCCATTCAACGCGACCTGATGCGCACCTACGGCGCGCGATACTGGGCCACGCTGTTCAAGTTGCGCATCCCTGTGGCGATGCCGTTTATCTTTAACGGATTGAAAATTGCGACGACTCTGGCGTTAATCGGTGCCATTGTTGCCGAGTTCTTCGGTTCGCCGACGCTGGGCATGGGGTTTCGCATTTCGACTTCGGTCGGGCGTCTGGCGATGGATATGGTCTGGGCCGAAATCGTTGTCACCGCACTTGTGGGCACAGCATTCTATGGCGCGGTGGCGCTCATCGAAAAACGGGTGACGTTCTGGCACCCCTCTCAACGATAACAAGGCGGAATAGCCAAATCATTCAACTGACTAGGAGGTCAACACGATGAAAAATCTAATGATAGCAGCCGCGCTCGCGACGGGCATCGGCGCAACGGCGGTCCACGCCGAAGGGCACGCAGGCAGCGTAACGTTGCAGTTGCAGTGGGTCACACAATCTCAGTTTGCGGGCTACTACGTGGCCTTGGACAAGGGGTTCTACGAGGAAGAAGGGCTGGACGTGACGATCCTGTCGGGCGGTCCCGATATCGCGCCACCGCAGGTGCTTGCCGGTGGCGGGGCCGATGTGATGCTGAACTGGATGCCGTCAGCGCTGGCGGCGCGTGAACGCGGCTTGCCTGTGGTCAATATCGCCCAGCCGTTCAAGACGTCCGGCCTGATGCTGACATGCTGGAAAGACACCGGCATCACCGGCGTCGAGGATTTCCGCGGCAAGACCATCGGCGTGTGGTTCTTTGGCAATGAATATCCGTTCCTCAGCTGGATGAGCCAGGTCGGTATTCCGACCGAAGGCGGCGAAGACGGTGTCACGGTCCTCAAGCAGGGTTTCAACGTTGATCCGCTGCTGAACCGCGAGGCGGACTGCATTTCCACGATGACCTACAACGAATACGGTCAGGTGCTGGATGCGGGTGTTGATCCTGACGAACTGGTGACCTTCATGTATGAAGATCAAGGTGTCGCTACCCTCGAAGACGGCATGTATGTGCTTGAAGAAAACCTCGAGGATCCGGTGTTCGTTGATAACATGGTGCGTTTCGTGCGCGCGTCGATGCGCGGTTGGAAATACGCCGAGGAGAACGTCGAGGAAGCGGCAGGTATCGTCGTGGACAACGATGAAACTGGTACGCAGTCCGAGCAAGCACAGATCCGCATGATGACCGAGATTGCCAAACTGACAGCCGGTTCTGACGGTGCCTTGGACGAGGCGGACTACGAACGCACCGTCGCGACACTGCTTGGCGGTGGCTCGGATCCGGTAATTACAGTCGCACCCGAAGGGGCGTGGACAAGCGTGATTACTGATCAAGCGTTGCAATAAACGCCAACGAAACAGTGCCGTTGTTTCACCCTTGGGTGAGGCAACGGCGCCCCCAAGTTCAGATGGCTGCACATCATTCAACGGTGTCGCGTCCGGGTCGCGAGCCGGTCTATTTTTGGCAAATGTATGCGGGCGGACTGTTGCGCCATTCGTGGCCGACATTTTCAACTTACAATTTGATCAGACGCAATCATTGCGCGGCTGATCAACCTGTCTGGTCGTGACGTATCTCCAGCATCGAAGTTGAATGTGGGGACCCCCACCAGTGGTGGTCCCAGAATTTTGACCAGTTTGCGCCCCATTTAAGGTGGATCAAGGTTTCATTCCGGCTGCCAATTCCAGCGAACGCCCGCCTTTCGCCCTTCTCGACTGGACTTCCGTCGGCGCGATCGCCAACTCAGGCACCTGCCGCAGTCGTTTTCGCGACTTACACGACCTGTCGTTCCTCGGACCCGATTTGCGCGCACAGGTCACAACCGGCACCCAGCCGATTGGGACGCCCAGCGGATGATACTCCACAGCCTTCCGAAGATATTGAAGCCGGTGCTTCAGGCCATCAAAAAATTTGCACCTTGAACGCAATGCTCTGCACAAAAGTGACCCGTTAACATCTGGATTTGAGATTAAGTGGCCAAAATTCGTTGAGATGCGGAAATTCGCCGCCTCACACCCCGATTACATACCCGAAGCAAGCGGTACACACGCCCTGTGCGGCGCCATACTTGCCAACAATATCAATGGGGTGTGGATGGCGGAGACTCAGTCCGCCGAACTGCCGTCCGTATTAGTCTGTAACCGCCCACTAATCTTATGTTTTTATACTCATTATGCGAAAACATGTCCTTGCTCATCCACGGAAGTCCACTATTATCCCTAACTCAAGTTAGGGTCAAAGTTAGGGACATCCACGTGGCACGCGCAATTCACAAGTTGACTGACCGGACCTGCAAGACGTCTACCAAAGCTGGCATGTTGGGCGATGGTGGAGGGTTATACTTAGGCATTAGAACTTCGGGCAGCCGCTCGTGGAGCTTTATCTGGAAGAGCGGCGGCAAACGCCATGAGTTGGGTCTCGGACCTTACCCGGCAGTTTCTCTAGCGAAGGCGCGCGCGTTGGCCGCGGAACACCGTGAGGCGATAGCTGATGGCCGCAATCCGATCGTCGAGCGCAAAAGGGAGGCTGTTCCAACCTTCGGCGAATGCGCTGAACTGTTCATCAAATCCATGGAGCCTCAGTGGCGCAATGAAAAGCATCGTGCGCAATGGCGGGCAACGCTTTTGACATATGCCAAGCCGATCGCATCGAAGAGTGTATCAGACGTCAATACCGACGATGTGCTTCGGATCCTAAACCCGATTTGGCAGACCATCCCCGAGACGGCGTCTCGACTGCGCGGCCGCATTGAACGGGTTCTTGACTATGCCAAGGTCCGTGGTTGGCGATCGGGTGAAAACCCGGCGCTGTGGCGCGGGCACCTCAAGAGCATACTGCCCGCTAGAACCAAACTGTCGCGTGGCCATCATGCCGCTATGCCATACTCGGAAGTTCCAGCTTTTGTAGAAAGGTTGCAGAGCCTTGAAGCGAACTCAGCGCGCGCCCTTGAGTTCCTCATATTGACGGCCGCTAGGTCGGGCGAGGTTCGCGAGGCGGTATGGAGTGAATTTGATTTCGAGAAGAGTGTTTGGACGGTGCCTGCATCACGGATGAAGGCCGGAAAAATACACCGAGTGCCGCTGTCAGCCCGTGCCTCAAAAATCGTTAAGGATCTATCTGACCGCAAAGTGTCAGACTTTGTCTTTGCTGGACAGAAACCGGATAAACCATTGTCCAACATGGCCAATACGATGCTTATGAGGCGTATCAAAATGGACATCTACACCGTCCATGGCTTTCGGTCTGCATTCCGCGATTGGGCCGGAGATGAAACACACTTCCCGCGAGATATCGCGGAGCAAGCGCTGGCGCATCAAGTTGGCAACGAAACAGAAAGAGCATATCGGCGTGCCGACGCTTTAGAAAAAAGGCGTGAACTGATGACTGCCTGGGCTGGTCACTGCTTGTCTATCGCCCAGTCATAAGGAAGGGATCATATGCCAGAGACAGAAAAATTTGATGAAAGGGACAGTCTAAGGCCGATTGATCAAAAACGGCGCGACGAGATCGCCGCTGGTTTGAAACGAAATTTCCACATTGAGCTAACAGTTTCAGTCTCGGAGTGGGATCTCTTGGAAATTTTACTTCATAAATTTAGCCGGACTTGCGTCGATTGGCGCGGGTATCTCAACAAGGGTGAAGTGGTGAAAATTGAAGGGATAGCATCGAAGGCTAGTAAATTATCGTTAGCAATTGACCAAGCTACACAACTCGGTCTGGGCAAGATTTTGGACTATGATCTAGCGCCCATGACGTCAGGCCAGCTTTTGGCATCACTGGACGTGCTTGCTAGGATGGACCCGCGCAGTCCAAAGGATGAAGATGGAAAGAAGAATGTCGGTATGCGTTACCAAGATGGTCTAAAGGCAGACTTGCAATTGGACTTGGACAACTGGTGGCTACGGAGCACCGGGTTTCCCGCGGAAACCAAGAAAGAAGAGTTGACGCCATTCAGCTATTTCTTGGCACAGATCTTCAAGATATTGCCGTCTGAAGTTGCCAATGACCTCGGCAGTTCTCGTTCAGCAATCGACGAGAGACGGCGGAATGCGGCGCGGCAACAAGCTCGAAAACAAGAAATCTCAAGAGCTTTTAAGAAGCTGCATTCAACGAAGTGCATAACAGATGCTTAGTGGTCGGTATCAACAGTATGCTTCAAGGGCGGGGAGGAGACATTCGCGGCGCTTTACATAGAGGTCTGCTGTGCGGGACGAACCCGACCTTAAGTTTTGTTTCACCAAAGGCCGCTCTCATCTGGTTACAATTGAGGCAAAATGCACCAAGGGCGGAAACCGGCCCTTCGTTTCGTTTGCGCCAGTTCTCATGCGGCCTCGTGAAAGCTGCCGTTCATTGAGGGTTGAACCCCAAAATGCTGCGACTTTTTCTAATGACGGCCGTGAGTCCAAATTACTAATCGTGGACAATGCTGTGAGAGTTCGCTTTAGGGTGGTCGAATTGCCGCGGTATGAGGCAAGAACGCCCCGAGCTTTATAGTCGGGGCGTTCTTGTTAAAGTTCAAATACCGTTACTAACTGCAGCACAAAACAGCGAATTTAACGGTCGGCGTAGGCCGCGTCGATAACTGCTTGCACATTGTCGCCGGAAATCAATGGCGCAACATCAAAGTCTGCGGAAACCGTTTCGCTTGACGCAAGGATGTCCACAACAGTTTGCCACGACGACAGCTTGAGTTCGCCCGGACGCTGACCCTCAGGAGGCGTGATGAGGTTCATAGCTTCGGCATAGAATGCTGCGGCGACGACTGGGCTTTCACATGCCACCTCGACGGCGTCACAGACAAGATCAAATGCCGCCTGTGAATTTTCGATAGCATAGTATTGGCCTTCGACCCACGCGGTCGTCAGAGCCTTTGCAACGCTCATCCCTTCCTCTGTAGAAAGAACTTCCTCAGTCGTCACCATGCATGCCCCTGGGACGTTCGAGTAGGTTTCAGGCGTAATGTCGACCCACTCGATACCCGATGCAGCCAGAACTGCGACATCGGGAAAACTCGAGCTATAAGCCTGCACGGTGTCTTGTTGCAAAGCGACCAGAGATTGCGGGCCTGCTGGGCCAATCGGAAGTACAGTGATCGTCTGGTTGACGACCAAGCCTGCCTCGGCGATCGCTGCCGAGACGAGCTGGCTTTCGCCGCCGCCGGCCTCGGTGTAGCCAAGCACTTTGCCTTCCAGACCTGCCATCGACGTGATGCCCGTATCGGCGCGTGCAACGATCCTGTAGACGTTTTTCACCTGATTGCAAAAAAGAACGCGAATATCATCGCGCCGGTTGAAAGCGACGACCGCATCGGTCGCGCCCATAAGTGCAAATTCGCTGTTCCCCGCCACGATCTGCTGAGAAAGGTAGCCGGAACCGTCAGCGACCACTGTCGAGACAGAGATGCCTTCATCGGCGAAGTATCCCAGCTCGCGGGCAACGATCAGCGGTGTGAAGGCAAAGCCCTCGGGGATCGGAAGCAGCACTTCCAGCGGTGTCAGGTCTTGCGCGAACGCCGCATTCATCGTTCCCATTTGCAGCGCCACAGCGCCGATTGCGGCCATGCCGGTGGTTTTAAACAGTTGCTTCATTGTCTTCTCCCTTGTTGATTTGATTGCGGCAAGTTCACGACCGCGTTGGTGTTTGGTTTTAGCTTCTTCATCGACGTCTCCTTTCCGATACTCCGATAAACAAAATCTAAGCAGCATTTATCAGTCGTGTTTCCAAGTGATCAGGTAGCGTTCAAGCAGCTCGATCAGCCCATAGAGGGTTAGGCCGATCACGGCGAGGAACAGCACAACAGCAAATCCTTTGGCGACTTCGAGCTGGAAATTCAGTTCCTTGATCAACACGCCAAGACCGACGGATCCACCGACAAACTCGGCAACGATCGCACCCAACAAAGCAAGCGTCAGCGCCGTCTTTATGCCGGCAAAGGCAATTTCTGACGCGCCCGGCAAAGTGAGGCGGAAAAACGTCTGTGCCCTACTCGCACCCAATGACCGGAACAGCATCTTGGCGTTGTCTCCAACGCTTGCCATACCGGCGACAGTGTTGATCACGACAGGAAAGAAGCAGATCACAGCAGCCATCACGACCTTGGACGTCATGCCGAAGCCGAACCATGTCAGAAAGATCGGAGCCAATGCTACACGGGGTGTGTTTTGAAACGCGATTACGAAAGGGTAGATAGCAGTGCGAAACATCGGGAATGTTCCCGTCAGTGCACCGATGATCAACCCGAGCGTTACACCAATTGCGAAACCGTAAATTGTTTCTTGCAAGGTAAACCATGTAGCCTGCCAGAAATATCCGCGCGTCACGAGCTCACTGAAAGCAACGCCGATGTCCCACGGCGACGGGATCATGATCGGATTTATCGCCCCGACAACACTCATCAACTGCCAGAGTCCGATGATCGAGACCCCCACGAAGGTCGGCAACCCGACCCGATAGAGAATTGAATTTGTCATTACTTGGCCCCTTGTAGATCGGCGGCCAATGCGACGCGCACTTCGTTGCTGATTTCTTGAAAACGGTCGGTGCCGACCATGTCGGAGCGACGCGGGCGTTCGAGATCGACTTTGATATCGCCGACAACCCGCCCTGGATTGGCCCCCAACGCGATGATGCGGTCCGACATCAAGACGGCTTCGGCAATAGAGTGCGTCACCAGCAATGTGGTCTTGCCAAGCGTATCGGCCATCTGTGCAACTTCGATGTTCAGAAATTCGCGCTTGAATTCGTCAAGTGCCGAGAATGGTTCGTCCATCAGCATGATGCCCGGATCGAGCGCCAGCGCCCGCGCAAGCGCAACGCGTTGTTGCATGCCGCCCGACAATTCCCAAGGATTAAGTTTTGCAACAGGAGTAAGGCTGACAAGCTCAAGGAGGTCCGCTACCCGTTTGGCCGTGTTGCCATCGCGACGGCCCGAGATTGCAAAGGGCAGTTCCACATTCTTGCTGACGTTCAGCCAAGGCATCAGAACCGATTGTTGTAGCATGAAACCGATATCTTCGCGTCCCTCACGCGGTGCATCACCGCCGACGGAAACATTGCCGGTGTCATAGCTTACAAGGCCGGCGATGATTTTAAGCAAAGTGGATTTGCCGCAGCCGGATGGTCCGACGAACGAAACGAATTCACCCGCTTTGACCTCAAGGTCGATATCGCGCAACACGGGCAGAGGCCCTTTTGCGGTCATGTAGGTTTTCGACACGCCTGCAAGACTGATCGTCTCTCCGGCCGCCGCATTATTATAGTTCACAGACATGTTGCCTCCTCCTTTTAGTAATCCGCCAGCCGCAAGGACCGGGAGAGTTCGTCTTTGTTCTGGCGCCGGCATTCCAGCGGATCGCAATCAGTTTAAGAAATCACCGACAATCGTGTTGAAACGGTCGGCCTTTTCGATTTGTGTCCAGTGTCCGCAATTGCGAAACAGATGCAGTTCCGAGTTCCCAAGCAGCGCGAACAGCCGTCTGGAAACATCGACAGGGATAACCCGATCGTCCTGCCCGTGAACAATCAGGGTAGGAACTCTCACCCGCGCGACGTCATCCTCGCGAGATGCAAGGGAGCTCAGGGCGTCTTGACGTGGTTCTTCGAACATGGACGAATAAGCATCCATCACGCCCGGACGCATCGCAGCGCGGTGGCGCAGTTCTGCTAGGTCGTCGTTCACAAATGACGCGTCGAAAGCGAATATCTTCAGCAGCTCCACCATGTTTTCCACAGTCGGAACGTGTCCCCAAACCTGATCAAGTTCCTGCGTGATCGGGAAATCCAGCCCGACAGCGCCCATCAGGACCAAGCGGTCGACCCGCTCCGGAAACCGGATCGCATAAGCCAAGGCAATCGCGCCACCAAACGAATTGCCGACAATGGAAATCTTGTCGCGCGTCTGGCTATCCACGAATGCAGCAAAATGTTCGACCCAGGCATCGCGGGAAAACTGCAAGCCCTCGGGCGCGTCAGTATAGCCAAAGCCAGCCATATCCAGTGCAATACACCGGACCCCATGGGCGGCAATCGGCGCCAGGTTCAGCCGCCAGTTCGCCCAGGAGGACACACCCGGCCCCGAGCCATGAATGAAAAAGACCGGATGGCCGTCCCCGATATCATGGTAATTCGTCTTGATGCCGTCGATCGTGATTTGACTACCAATTTCTGGGTTTTCTAACATTTATCAATGCCCTCCCGCATCTCTAGACGTTTATTCGTGGCAGCCCCACGATCGGGGCGGCAATATCTTCATGTCGGCAACGGCTAGCTCGGCGTTTTCTTTTCGGCCTGTGCCGCACGGGTTTCAGCGATGGAAACCCCGCCGATGGCCCAATGCTCGGCGGGCAATTCGCGGATCGCCACACGGATGGCTTGACGAGGGGCGGAAATCGCACGTTCGACAGCATCCGTTACCTGCGTGATGAGGTCTGATTTCTGCGCGCTGGTGCGCCCTTCGATGATCGTGATTTCTACGAGCGGCATGTCATTTCTCCCTTAGGAAACGTCAAATCTGACGCGGCCAATGTGTTGAACTTCGACTTCAACCTGCATTCCGGGCGTCACCGGCACCGCCGCTGTTGCAGCACCGGCAAGAACGATATCGCCTGGTTCAAGCACATGGCCCGCACGCGCGCTCATCCGTGCTGCCGCAACAAGTGCGCGTAGCGGATGGCCGAGAATTGCGGCGGACGACCCCACCTCACGCGGTTTCCCGTCGATGGAAAGAACCATGCCCAGATTGGCAATGTCGACATCGGGACGCGCAAAGGGGCCGATAAAGAACGCGGCTGACGACGAATTGTCAGCCACAACATCGCCCAGCGAAAATTTGAAATTCTCATATCGGGAGTCGATGATCTCAATCGCGGGTGCGACCGCTTCGATGGCAAGCGCGGCCTCCGCCATGCTGACCTCTCCGGTCAAGCGACGGCCCAGAACGAACGCAATCTCGGGTTCTGCGCGTGGGTGGATAAAATCGGCCCGAACCAGCGTGCCGCCTTCTTCGCGACGCATTGCGTCGGTCAGACGTCCCCATGTGACCTCCTCGACACCCACCTGTTCCATCTTGGCGCGGCTGGTCAGGCCCATTTTGACACCGACAATGCGTTCACCACGCTGCTGGCGCAGCTCGATCCCCATGGCCTGAATGGCGTAACCTGTGGCTGCATCGACCTGCTGGTCATTCGGCAACTGGTGGGTCGCTGTGGCAGATTGGATGGCATCATCAAGCCGTTTTGCGATTGCTGAGAGAGAGTTCGTCATGATGCATCCTTTCGTGCAGCGACAAGGTCCAAAGCGACATCGACGATCATGTCTTCCTGACCGCCAATCATTTTTCGTTTACCCAACTCAACAAGAATGTCCGAAGTCGGAATGCCGTAGTCTGCGGCTGCCTTTTCTGCGTGACGCAGGAACGACGAGTAGACACCCGCATACCCCAGCATCAGGCTTTCGCGGTCCACCCGAACAGGGCGGTCCATCAACGGGCGCACAACATCATCAGCCGTGGCCGAAAGCTGCGCGAAATCACACCCGGTCTGTATCCCAAGCCGGTCAAAGACCGCGATCATGGCTTCAATCGGGGCGTTTCCGGCCCCTGCCCCAAGTCCGGCAAGCGATCCATCGACCCGCACCGCGCCGGCCTGGATTCCGGCCACCGCATTGGCAACGCCGTGATGCAGGTTTTCATGGGTGTGAATGCCGACTTCCGTTTCCGACTTCAGATTTTCACGCAGTGCAGTCACCCGCGCGGTCACATCAGCAGGCAGCATTGCACCCGCACTGTCCACGACATAGACGCATTCCGCACCATAGCTTTCCATCAACAGCGCCTGTGCGACCAAGGCTTCAGGCGACGTCATATGCGCCATCATCAGGAAACAGGCCGTGTCATATCCTAGGTCACGGGCCACACGGATGTGCTGGCGTGATACATCAGCCTCTGTGCAATGGGTGGCAATCCGAACTGATCGGGCACCGGCGCCATATGCGTCCTTCAGATCATCTGCCAGACCGATGCCGGGTACTAAAAGCACCGTGATGCGGGCCGTTTCCACAGCGTCCGCCGCCGCACCAATCCAGTCTAGATCGGAATGGCTGCCAAACCCGTAGTTAAACGACGACCCCGAAAGCCCGTCCCCATGGGTAACTTCCAGCGCATCGACACCCGCCCGATCAAGCGCACCTGCGATTGTCGCCACATCGTCGAGGCTCATCTGGTGGCGCAGGGCATGCATCCCGTCGCGCATTGTCACGTCTTGAACGTAAATTTTGTCTTTGTTGAGGATTGCCATTTTACGCTGCCGCCACTTTATGGGCGCGCGCCCAGTTTTCCGCAGCCGCCTTCGCTGCTGACGTCATAATGTCGAGATTGCCTGCATAGGACGGGAAGTAGTCGGCGTTGCCTTCGACCTCGATGAAGATCGACGTTTTCAGGCCAAAAACCCGCCCGATGCCAGGCACGTTCAGCGGCGCGTTGTCGCCAATGCTTTCAAACTGCACGTCCTGTTTCAAACGGTAGCCTGGCACATAGGTTTGCACCTCTTCCACCATGCGCGCGACGCTGTCGCGGATGGCGGCTTCGTCGCCGCCCTGGCTGAGTGTAAAGACGGAATCGCGCATCAACATCGGTGGGTCGGCAGGGTTGAGGATAATAATCGCCTTGCCCCGCTCCGCTCCGCCGACCTTCTCGATTGCGCGGCTGGTGGTCTGGGTGAACTCGTCAATATTTGCCCGCGTTCCCGGTCCTGCCGAGAGCGACGAGACCGATGCAACGATCTCGGCGTAGATCAGACGATCCGTCGCACGGCGTACCGCGTGAACCATGGGAATCGTCGCCTGCCCGCCGCAAGTCACCATATTCAGCGCGCTTTCACCACGGTTTTCATTGAGGTTCACGGATGGCACGACGAAAGGCCCAATCGCCGCAGGCGTCAGATCGATGATCTGTTTGCCATCGGCCACCAGCACAGGATGGTGCTTCATATGTGCCCCGGCCGACGTCGCATCCATCACGATGGATATATCTTTGTAATTCGGCAGAGCGCGCAAACCTTCCAGCCCTTCGTGAGTGATAAGCACGCCAAGATCAGCTGCGCGTTTCAGCCCGTCGCTTTCCAGGTCGATCCCGACCATCGCGCCCATCTCAAGCTCATCCGAGCCTTTGAGGATTTTCATCATGAGGTCCGTGCCGATATTGCCCGACCCAATTATCCCAACCTTAAAAGTCATGCCTATTCTTCCTTTGCGAAATGGGTTGTAACCTCGCCGAGGCCATTGATTGAAACGCGAAACGTGTCCCCTGGAGCGGCGGTGACCATCGGGCCGAGCGCACCGGACAGGATCACATCACCCGCCATCAGCGGACGCCCGACTTGTGCCATGCGACGGGCAAGCCAGAGCGATGCGATCAGCGGGTTGCCCATGCAGGCAGCGCCAACCCCGAAGCTGACCGGTTGCCCCATCCGCTCCATCACCATTCCGCAGAGCCGCAGATCAAAATCGGCAAGACGCACGGGCCGCGACCCAAGCACATAAAGCCCGGACGATGCGTTATCGGCAATCGTGTCGAAGATGCCGATTTTCCAGTCCCGGATACGACTGTCTACGATTTCAATAGCGGGCAACGCATAATCGATCGCGCCGATCAATTCTGCGGTTGTTACATCCACGGCCGGCAGGTCACGCCCCAGAACAAAAGCAATTTCCGCTTCGACTTTCGGTTGAATCAACGCATCAGCAGGAATGGTGTCGCCATCGGCATATTCCATGTCCGCAAACAGCATCCCGTAATCGGGTTGATCCACACCCATCTGCGTTTGAACCGCAGTTGAAGTCAGGCCGATCTTGCGCCCAACAATCCGACGACCCTGCGCTAGCGCGGCTTTTGTCACGGCTTTTTGAACGGCATAGGCTGTGTCAACATCGGCTTTGTTGCCGAAGTCCGCGGCAATCGGCGCGACCGCCGCACAATCGCGTCCCGCTGCAATCAGGGCTTTTGCTGTGGTTTCAATCGTGTCAGACATCGCCAATTCTCTCCTTAAAGCTTCACGCAAATGTTTGCGCGCTCTGAATAAAACTCGAGCGAGTGCACGCCGCCCTCGCGTCCGATGCCTGACTTTTTGGAGCCACCAAAAGCCGTGCGAAGATCGCGCAAAAACCAGGAATTTACCCACACAAGGCCCACTTCAATTTTTGGTGCGACGCGGTGTGCGCGAGAAATGTTCTGTGTCCAGATCGCACTCGCGAGGCCATAATCGTTGTCGTTAGCCATTGCGATCACCTCATCCTCTGAATCGAACGGAGTGATATGGCAGCACGGGCCGAAAATCTCTTCGCGAACAACGCGGCTGGTTTCTGGCAAGCCAGTCCAAATCGTCGGTTCTACGAAATGGCCGCCATCACGCGCATCATCAAACGTTGGCACGTCGCCCCCTGTCACAACGATTGCATTTTCCTGCTTGGCCAGCTCGAAATAGGACAGCACCTTCTTGCGGTGTTCCGCAGAAATCAGCGGCCCCATATTCACACCCGAATGGTCCGGTCCGCCCAGAACCATGGCTTCCGCGCCATCTTTAAGCCGGGAAACGAATTCATCAAAGATCGGGCGCTCAACATAGACTCGCTCGGTTCCAAGACAAACCTGGCCGCAATTGGCAAATACGGACTGCATCGTGCCTGCGACGGCTTTATCCAGATCGGCATCTGCGAAGACGATCGCCGCGTTTTTGCCACCGAGCTCCAACGAAATATCACGCAGCCCAACGGCGGCCTGCTTCATGATCGCCTCGCCGGTCGCGGTCTCACCAGTAAACGTGATCCCGTTGACAAGCGGATGTTGCGTCAGCATTTCACCGGCTGACTCTGGGCCAAACCCGTGGATGACATTGTAGACCCCTTTCGGCACGCCCGCGTCATTCATGACCTGGCCCAAAAGGGTCGTCGTGTGCGGTGTTTCCTCGGACGGTTTGACAACGACCGTATTGCCCAATGCCAACGCGGGTCCAACTTTCCATGTCATCAACAACAGCGGCAGATTCCAAGGGCTGATTACCGCGATTACCCCTTTGGGCCGATGCACGCCGTAGTTGATCGCTTTGCCGCTGTCGGGAGTATCGGTCTCGAAGAACTCCGAACCGAGGTTCTTTATCATATCAGCGAAAGTAGAAAAATTCGCCCCGCCGCGCGGAATATCAACCATCCGCGCAAGACTGGATGGCTTGCCGGTGTCAGCCACTTCGGCCGCCAGAAACTCTTCAAAGCGATCATTGATGCCTTGCGATACGCGCTGCAGGATGCCCGCCCGTTCTACTACAGCCATACGGCCCCAGGGACCATTCAGCGCAGCCTTTGCGGCACGAACAGCATGGTCCACATCCTCGCGGCCTGCCTCATGGACATGCGCAATGACCTGACCCGTCGCAGGCGACACCTTATCAAACATTCGCCCCGAAAGAGCCGACCGATATTCGCCGTCAATAAACAGCATGTGTTCAGTGAGGGTCCCGTTATCCAGCATATCATCTCCAGAGTTTGATCAATGCCCGGCACACCGCCGAACCAGCTATTCAGAACGATGCTCAGTTAAAGTCGTTTCGTCAACCTTAAAAACGTTTTTGAAACATTAAGAACGTTTTTGCTCTTCGTGGGATTGATTTTCCTTTGTATTGCAAGGCATTCGCGCGATGGCGAAGCAACTTATCACTTTAGATTTTGGTTGGACACGTTCCTGACAGTGGGACGGATCGTTCCACCATTTCATGACAGATTCGTCAGGATGCGCCGGTATACGCCATGTGGGTTTGGATTTTGGGCCACGCCTTGGTGCCGATTCCGCGCAAATACGCCCGTGTTTCGGCGTCAAAGTCTGCCTTGATTGCCGCCTTCCAGCTGTCCCGACCCTGCAATCGTTCAATCCAACCGGTGACGCGCGGATGTGTTGCCGCGTAAAGATCGGTCCAGCCGTACTGCAAAAGCGTCTGGAAATATGGTGCAACCACAATATCAGCGAGGCTAAGGTGGTCGCCAATCAACCAATCGCGATCCTGCAAGTCCCGTTCCATCCGATCAATCGTCTGACAATAAACGCCAACCGCATTCCTGACATCAGGCGCATCAAGCCCTTTGTCAAAAAGTCGTTTTTGACGCTCTCTGCGTGGGGCTTCGACCACCTGAGCAATCAGCGCAAGCGCTTCATCCCGGTCCATCTCCAAAAGCCGCGGTCGCATCGCCAACGGCCATTGCAACGCCCCACATGACGGATGCAGGCTGTTATCGACATGTTTCATCCACAGTCGAATTTCAGCCCGAAGATGCGGCGCGTCCGGCCGCAGTGACACGTCACCGGAATAGGCTTCGTCAAGATATTCGCAGATCAGTGACGATTCCCGCAGAACATGGTCCCCATCAACAAGAGTCGGCACCACGCCCGCCGGATTGAGCTTTAGATACCAGGGCTGCAAGTTCTCCTTCCCCGGAAGATCAACATCCCGTGTTTCATAGGGAATTACCTTTTCCGCCAAGACTATGCGCACCTTCTGGGCACAGGGAGACATCCTGTTGTTGTATAGAGTGATCTTCGGCACATCGCCCACACCCCCTTGTTCGTGATCCGTCATGGTGTCCCCCTCTGAAATTTGACCAGTCCCAGCCTGCACAGTGTTCCTGAAAAAACGTTTTGTCAATTTTATAAACGCTTTAGGTTTGTATAAACGTTTTATCAGAACTTTATCGTTGGTTGTCAGTATGATCTGCGCTAAGTATGACAAAATCTCTGAAGTGCAGGGCCCCATGAATATTGAAAATCCAAATCAGACCAAGAAAACGGCCGTTGAAACGGTGCAGGCACAGCTTAGGGATCAGATCCTCAACTTCGACCTGCCACCCGGAACCCGCCTCCAGGTGGACAAACTACGGCTCAAGTTCGATGTCTCGACAGCGACAATGCGCGAAGCCCTGTCGCGACTACTCATCGACAACCTTGTCACAACAGAGCGCCAGCGCGGGTTCTGGGTTCGTGATCTGAGCCTCGATGATTTCCGCAGCATCAGCGAAGCCCGCAAGATCGTCGAAATAGGCGCGCTACGCTCGTCACTCGATCACCGCGACGACAATTGGGAGGGTGATCTATTTGCGGCCTATCGCAAATTAAAGCTTGTCGAAGACCGTTTGTTATCCAAGCAAGATCTCAATCTGACGAGCGAATGGCATCTTCGGAATAGACAGTTCCATGATTGTCTGGTGCAGAACTGCCGAAACCCGTGGCTGATTGATTTCAGACGGCTCCTTCATCAACACAGCGATCGCTATCACCGCCTTGTTCTGAAGGACAATCGCAAACACCGTGATGTTAGCCAGGAACACGCCGAAATTTTTGAAAG
Source organism: Octadecabacter sp. SW4 (assembly GCF_008065155.1). Classification (NCBI taxonomy): domain Bacteria; kingdom Pseudomonadati; phylum Pseudomonadota; class Alphaproteobacteria; order Rhodobacterales; family Roseobacteraceae; genus Octadecabacter; species Octadecabacter sp. SW4. Next base: position 2,156,442 of record NZ_CP042819.1, read on the forward strand.
CGCGATTGATGGCGACATCGAACGTTGCGTTGCGCTGGTTGAAAACCACATCGACACGACGGTAGAACTTATTGCCAAACGCTTACCGCAGACTTCTCAAGGGCTCGCAATTCCACTGAGTGCTGAGCGTACGAAGTGAAATCATATGGTGTGCCCTTTGCGGCCCTACATGAGGCTAAGCAGTTAGTCCTCAGTTTTTGCGAACTTCGCGACCGACCGTCGAAGTTGACGGGTTCAAATCTTGAGCAATCGAAGACGACTCACGGTTGATTTGACGGCCTTTCGAGCCCATTGAATCACCGCGTTGCCACCGATCCCACATCTCGGACATTTCTAGGTCCGTATACAACTTTCATGTGCGATACTTTATATTAGCCACTCCATATTTCCCAAAAGATTAAAGTGTTGCGCATACCCTATGAAAACAGATCGCAGACCGTGAGTTCAACCACCTCCCAATTTTGCGTGTTTGGCGAGTGTCCGGTCTGGTAGGCTGCACATCCGCATGACCGAGGGTAGGTGAACGGCAGCAATGGGCAGGGATGTTGAGAGGCATTTATCTCTCTTTTCCAGACTGGTCGTTGGTGCAAAACGCAGCATTGGTCATTGTGGGCTCGGAGTTGCCGTTCGCTGCGATGACGTCGAACGGCGGCTATGGGCCGATTCTGTGGAAAAACAACGTGTTGCTAGCGCAGGAAGTGATGCGTTGAACTGAGCGCGAGTGCCTTTGTGATCAGGCTTTGCGCGTTTGCTGCGGTGCAGGAAAGATCTTAGCTAGTTTGCGGAGGTTTTGGGCTGTTGCTGCGAGGAGGAATTCGTCGTTTGCGCCGCATGGCCCACGTAATCGCAGCCGTCCCAGGCCAAGGATGCGCTTGAGGTGGGCGAAGAGCATTTCGACCTTCTTTCGGAGTTTCATAGAGATATCGTACTGGCGGGTTTTGGCGATGTCGCGGGCAACCTGGCGTGCATCTTCGTGTTCTTCGCGGGTGATTTTGCGCGTATCGGCGTTCGGGCAGCATTTGGACTTAGACGGACAGACCTGACAAACTTCTTTCAAGGCGCGATAGCGCGCTGTGCCTTTTCCGGTCGGTCCCCGGTTCGGGTCCGAGTAGTTACGCCGGAACTGCTTGAGAGCGTGCCCTTCCGGGCAGACGTATTGATCGTTCTCGGCATCCCACTCGAAGTCGGCCCGCGTCCAGGTGCCATCGTTGCGCCCGGACTTGTCAAAGACCGGAATGTGCGGCGCGATCTTGCGTTCGACCAGCCAGCCCAACATCGGGCCAGTACCGTAGGCAGTGTCAGCGATTATGCGTTCAGGATGCAGATCAAACTTCGCTTTGACCCGTTTCAGCATGGTCTTCGTTGATCCAACCTCGGCCTGCCGGATCGATCTGGTGGCTTCAACATCTAAGATCACGCCATGATCCGTATCGATCAGGTAGTTGTCGGAATAGCTAAAGAATGCCGGCCCTTTGCGTGCTGCGGTCCATTGGCTGGCCGGATCGGAATGCGAGGTGAACTTGGGCTGCACCTCGCTGGCTGCGCCGAACGCAGCCTCGTCCAGCGTGTCGAGATACTCGCGAATCGCCCTCGGCGCATCGGTCGGATCGATGCTGGCCGCGTCCCAATCTTCCTTCGGTGTCGAGTTCTGTTTGTTCGCGTTCGCTTCAATCAAGCTGGCATCAATGGCCATGCGCTGCCCGCTGACCAGACCTTCGGTGATGCAGCGGGCCACGGTCGTCTCAAACAGATGCCGAAGCAACTCGCTCTCACGGAAACGGCCATGGCGGTTCTTCGAGAAGGTGGAGTGGTCGGGAACGCGATCGCTCAAATCCAGACGGCAGAACCAGCGATAGGCGAGGTTCAGATGCACCTCTTCACACAAACGCCGCTCGGACCGGATTCCAAAGCAATACCCCACCAGCAACATACGGATCAGCAGTTCTGGATCGACAGAAGGTCTACCAGTATGGCTGTAGAACTCGGCCAGATACTGACGAATGTCGCTCAGATCGAGGAACTGGTCGATTGACCGCAAAAGATGATCTTGGGGAACATGATCCTCCAGCGAGAACTGATAGAACAACGCTGCTTGTGCTTCCTGCCTCGGGCCCATCATCGCAAAATCCCCCCTTGCAGGACGAATTGAATCAGCGACTTACCTCTCGATCAACCCCGAGTTTTTCAACAAAATAGGCCGATTTTGTTGAAAAGCTCCATTTTTGACCCAGAGCAGCGAAATTTTTCGCCATACAGATCAACCAGCTTTCGGCGGCGAGGGCGTCGGCCAAATTGGTCTTTCGCCGCTCATGTGCCAGCTCTCTGCGCCTTGCAAACGATTTCACCTGACTTCTTGGCATCATGGGGTTTTGTCGGAAAATTGCGACATCTGAATTTCGGAGTTTTTCAACAAAATCGGCCGGTGTCTGACGTCAGCGCCCATGGGTCCAAATAGCGTTATTTGCTAAGAGAGTGTTTGTTGCTCATCGTAGCCACTGAGGAGTGGACGATGAGAAAGACAACGAAGAGCCCTGGCGAGAAGATCGTCAAAGACATCAAGCGCGCCACGCGCAAGCATTATTCATCCGAAGAGAAGATCAGGATCGTACTGGATGGGCTGCGTGGCGAGGACAGCATTGCAGAGCTGTGCCGCCGTGAAGGCATATCGCAAGGCATTTACTACAAGTGGTCCAAGGACTTCATGGAAGCCGGTAAGCGGCGTCTGGCAGGCGACACTGCGCGGGCTGCAAACACCGATGAGGTCAAAGAACTGCGCCGTGAGGCCAAGGATCTCAAAGAGGTTGTCGCGGAACAGACGCTCGAATTGCGTCTTCTCAAAAAAAGCATGACAGGCGATGGGGGCGACCACGAATGAGGTATCCTGCATCAGAGAAGCTGGAGATCATTCGTTTGGTTGAGGGCAGCCATCTGTCGGCGCGTCTGACACTGGCCAAGCTGGGTATCCCACGCACGACGTTCTACCGTTGGTACGATCGGTACCTGCAGCGCGGTGAGGCCGGATTGCAGGATCAATCCCCCAAGCCCAAGCACGTTTGGAACCGCGTGCCTGACGAGGTGAAGCGCAAGGTTGTCGACTTCGCCTTGCAGGAAACGGAACTGTCACCGCGCGAGTTGGCGGTGACGTTCACGGATCAGGAGCGCTATTTTGTCTCAGAATCCACAGTGTATCGGGTGCTAAAGGCGCATGATCTAATCACTAGCCCGGCCTTCATCGTCATCAAGGCAGCCAGCGAGTTCAAAGACAAAACAACTGCGATCAACCAGCTTTGGCAAACAGACTTCACCTACATCAAGGTTCTGGGATGGGGTTGGTTCTATCTCAGCACTGTCCTCGACGACTACAGCCGCTACATCGTCTCCTGGAAGCTCTGCACCAACATGCGGGCTGAAGACGTTACCGATACGCTTGACCTCGCATTGCAAGCATCCGGCTGCGACCAAGTTCACGTCGTTCACAAGCCACGTCTGCTCAGCGACAACGGATCGAGTTACGTCTCTGGAGATCTGGCGGAATGGTTGCAGGACAAAGGCATGAAGCATTCTCGCGGCGCGCCATACCATCCGCAAACCCAAGGCAAGATCGAGCGTTGGCATCAGACTTTAAAGAACCGCATCCTGCTGGAAAACTACTTCCTGCCGGGTGATCTTGAAGCTCAAATCGAAGCCTTCGTCGACCACTACAATCATCAGCGGTATCACGAGAGCATCAACAACGTCACACCCGCCGACGTCTACTTTGGCCGTGACAAAGCCATTCTAAAACAAAGGGAAAGGATCAAACGAAAGACACTCGAAGCGCGGCGCTTGCATCACCGACAGCACGCCGCATAATGAAACCAACCAGATGAGCCAAACTCTCACTTAGTTTAAGCTGCCATTGGTTCCAAAAACCCTGACGACGGACAGTGTGGCTGGCCAAGTGGATACGGGAAAACGTGAAAGACGCCCGCGTGCTGGTGATCACCGACCGCACCGAGTTGGACGAGCAGATCGAGAAGGTTTTCAAGGGCGTCAATGAGGACATCCAGCGCAGCAAGAGCGGCGCAGAGCTGATCGCGGAGCTGAACGCTGAGGCGCCGTGGCTGCTGTGTTCGCTGATCCACAAGTTTGGCGGCAAGGAAGAGGCCGACGGTGATGTCAGCGGCTACATCGAAGACGTGCGACAGGCGCTGCCCAAGGATTTTCGTGCCAAGGGTGATCTTTACGTCTTTGTCGATGAATGCCACCGCTCGCAAAGCGGGGACTTGCACAAGGCCATGAAGGTAATCCTGCCGAATGCGATGTTCATCGGCTTTACCGGAACGCCGCTTTTGAAGGAAGACAAGCAGACCAGCCTCGAAGTGTTTGGCCCCTATATCCACACCTACAAGTTCAACGAAGCTGTCGCCGACGGTGTCGTGCTCGACCTGCGCTATGAGGCGCGGGATGTCGATCAGAACATCACATCGCAGGACAAGATCGACAAATGGTTCGAGGTGAAGACGAAGGGGTTGAACGATCTGGCCAAGGCGCAGCTGAAGGCCCGTTGGGGAACCATGCAGAAAGTGCTGTCCAGCCAGTCGCGCCTTGAGAAGATCGTTGGCGATATCCTGATGGACATGGAATTGAAAGACCGGCTCAAAAGCGGCCACGGAAACGCGATGCTGGTGTCGTCGAGTATCTATCAGGCGTGCAAGTTCTATGAGTTGTTTGACAAGACCGATCTGGCAGGCAAATGCGCAATCGTCACGTCATACAAGCCGACAGCGAGCGATATCAAAGGCGAAGAAAGCGGTGAGGGCCTGACCGAACGGTTGCGGCAATACGACATTTACACAAAGATGTTGGGCGGTATGGAGGCCGAGGCCTTCGAGAAGCAGGCCAAGAAGAAGTTTATCGACGCGCCCGCGCAGATGAAGCTGCTGATCGTTGTGGACAAGCTTCTGACGGGGTTCGATGCACCGTCCGCCACATACCTCTATATTGACAAGAAGATGCAGGATCACGGCCTGTTCCAGGCAATCTGCCGGGTCAACCGTTTGGACGGTGACGATAAGGAATACGGTTACATCATCGACTACAAGGACTTGTTCAAAAGTCTTGAGACCTCGATTAAGGATTACACGACCGAGGCTTTCGATGGGTATGACAAGGAGGATGTGGCCGGGCTGCTGACCGATCGGCTGAAGATGGCGCGGGAGCGCCTGGACGATGCGCTGGAAGAAGTAAGGGCGCTTTGCGAGCCAGTCGAGGCGCCTCGGGATACTCACGCCTATTTGCAGTTCTTTTGTGCCAAGGACACCGCTGACAAAGACGCTTTGAAGAAAAACGAGCCGAAGCGTCTGGCTCTTTATCGGCTGGCGGCCGCGCTTTTGCGCGCCTACGCCGATATTGCGAATGAGATGACCGATGCTGGATATTCCGACGGTGAAACAACGGCGATCAAGGCGGATGTCGATCATTTCGAAAAGGTCCGAAACGAGGTAAAGCTTGCCAGCGGCGACTACATCGACCTCAAGATGTACGAACCTGCGATGCGTCACTTGATCGACACATACATCCGTGCCGAGGAAAGCGAAGTCATTTCGAAGTTCGACGATTTGTCGCTGATCCAATTGATCGTTAACCGGGGCGTTGATGCTGTCGACGCATTGCCAAGTGGCATCCGCAAGAACAAGGAAGCGGTCGCCGAAACCATCGAAAACAACGTCCGTAAATTGATTATCGACGAGACCCCGATCAATCCGAAATACTATGAGAAAATGTCGGAACTCTTGGATGCGCTGATTGCGCAGCGGAAAACCGATGCAATCGACTATGAGGCATATCTTGCCAAGATCGTCGAACTGACCAAGCAGGCAAAAAGCCCCGAAACTACGACGTCGTACCCAGCGTCGATCAACTCTGCAGCAAAGCGGGCCTTGTTCGATAACCTTGGTGGAGATGACGAATTAGCTGTGGCAGTCGACGCTGCCATTCGCGCCACAAAGAAAGACGCGTGGCGTGGCAACCGCTTCAAGGAAAAAGAAGTGCACAATGCGATCAAAGCCCATATTGCCGATCCTGCTTTGGTCGATGTGATCTTCGATCTGGTGCGAAATCAACATGAGTACTGAGGGGCATCAGATTACGGTTGGTGGTCTCGATGTTGAAGTCGTTCGAAAGCCAATCAAGAACCTTCATTTGGGAGTGTACCCGCCCGATGGACGCATCCGAGTGGCCGCCCCTGTGAGTGTAAGCGATGAAGCCGTCCGACTTGCAGTGGTCACGCGGATGGGCTGGATCAAACGACAGCAGTCTAAGTTTGACCGCCAGCCGAGGCAGTCCGAGCGTTCTTATGTCTCGGGCGAGAGCCATTTCTTCTTCGGCCAGCGCTACCGTCTGAATGTTATTGATGGCGCGCCTGCTGGGCGTGTGTGCATTCGCAACAGTCGGACGTTGGACCTGTATGTTCGGACGGGGAGTGAAACGGCAACGAGAGAACGCGTATTTCTTGAATGGTATCGCCGCGAGTTACGAAGCAGTGCCACACCCTTGATGGCTGCGTGGGCTGAGGTCTTCGGCATCAATCCTCCGAAATGGGGGATTAAGCGGATGAAGACCAAGTGGGGCAGCTGCAATATCGAGGCGAAGCGGGTTTGGCTTAACTTGGAATTGGTAAAGAAACCTCCGCATTGCCTTGAGTACGTCATCGTACACGAGCTATGCCATTTCTTCGAGCGGAACCATTCGGATCGGTTTGTAGCACTTCTTGATCAAAAGCTGCCACAATGGCGGCTGATCAGAGATGAACTCAATGCTGCGCCGCTGGCTAATGAGGATTGGATCGATTGATTGCGGTAACAGCAGCGAGCATCGTTCCCAGTCAATCTACACAATTTTGATAGTCAGCAACGCGTCCAAGTTAGGGTTACAGTTAGGGTCTACCAATGAGTACCTAAAGAAATTAATTTAAATTCAATGACTTGATGCCGGTGATTGGCGGAGACTCAGGGATTCGAACCCTGGGAGGACTTTCACCCTCGTCGGTTTTCAAGACCGGTGCATTCGACCACTCTGCCAAGTCTCCGTCGGGCGCACCCTTAGTATGCCTGTCGCGATTCGGGAAGGTCAATCAAGGCGCGATCACGACTTGGGGAAATCCGCCGACAGTGCTGCCGCAAGCCTTTCAAAACGCACCTTGCAGCGCTATTGTCCCCGAAACGGAGCGGATTTTCGCCGCTCCCTCTCGGGCATCAACGATCGGTCAACGGTCACGCGCTTGAAAACAGGCGCAAACAAAGGGGCAAGTCACGTTGGGCAAACCATTCATACGACTGGCAAATTTCAAACTTCCGGCAGCCATTGCATTGGCCCTGACGCTGGCAGCATGTGACGAAAACGGCCAGTTCATCCTTGCCGGTGGCGGCGCTGAAAGTGCCGTGCAAGCGGGCGAAGGAACGACCCGTAGCGTTGAATTGGTTGAACGCGACGTCGAAGCGCCCGACGTGTTCCAAGTCACCGAACCGGGATTGTGGGACGGGCGCCCCTCGCTTGGCGGCGTTTGGGTCGCCCATCCGGATGTGCAAGACCCCGAAAGGGTGATCATCCGCAATGATGCCAACGGCACATTTGTGATCGGTGCGCTGTTCCGGCGTGAACGCGACAATAACGGCCCGCGCCTGCAAGTGTCCTCTGATGCTGCCACGGCGCTTGATATGCTTGCCGGCGCGCCGGCCGATCTGAACGTTACCGCCCTGCGCCGCGAGGAAGCCCCCGTGGCCGCGACATCCGAGGCCGTGACAGATTTCGCAGAGCCCACCGACATCGCCGCGACACCCATCGAGGAAACCACCCTTGATCCGATCGCCGGAGCCGCCGCCGCGATTGACGCAGCCGAAACCGCGGCCGAGATGGCCCCGACAGCGCCCGCCCCTGCGCCTGCCCCGCGTGCACCCTCGGGTCTTGAAAAACCGTTCATCCAAATCGGGATTTTCAGTATCGAAGCCAACGCCACCCGCACAGCCGACCAGATGCGCGCCACAGGCATTGTCCCGACGGTGCTGGAACAGGAAAGCCAGGGTCGCCCGTTCTGGCGCGTGATTGTCGGCCCCGCAACCTCGGCGTCCGAACGCGCCGCCCTGCTGGAAAAAGTCAGGGCCCAAGGCTTTGCGGATGCCTATTTCGTGACCAACTGATCTACTCGAAAGGATGCGCGCAATGCCCGCCCGTTTGACAGCCACTACTCTCGTCGCCGCCGGAATACTTGCGCTCAGCGCCTTTGCCGCAGCGGCCCAATCGTTTGATACGCGCGCGCGCGCAGCCTATGTCATCGATCAGACAACAGGCACCGTCTTGCTGTCCAAGAACGCGGATGTGCTTATCCCCCCGCCTCGATGTCCAAGCTGATGACGATCTATATGGCCTTCGAGGCGATTGCCACGGGCACCCTTTCGGTGTCCGAGGAGTTGCGCGTCTCGCAGCGCTGCATGGATTACGGCGGCTCGACGATGTTCCTTGATACGCGGGACCGAGTCAGCGTCGAGGATCTGTTGCGCGGCATCATCGTGCTGTCCGGCAATGATGCATCCTGCGTTATCGCCGAGGCTTTGTCGCCTAACGGAACCGAGCTTGGCTTTGCCCAAACCATGACCACACGCGCCCGGGCGTTGGGTATGACCCAGTCAACCTTCCTCAATTCCAACGGTTGGCCCGCACCGGGCCATCTGATGTCGGCCCGCGATCTTGGCATTCTGGCCAATCGGCTGATCCTGGATTTCCCGACGTTTTATCCGCTCTTTGCCGAAGAGGAATTTGATTACGATGGCGAACACCCCGCCAACACCCGCAACCGCAATCCCCTGCTTGGTCTGGGGATTGGTGCGGATGGTTTGAAAACGGGCCACACCCAAGAGGCCGGTTACGGGCTTGTCGGATCGGCCAAACAGGGAGACCGGCGCATCGTTTTCGTGCTGACGGGCCTCGACACCGAACAGGCCCGCGCCGAAGAAGCCGAAAACATCGTTAACTGGGCCTTCCGGCAGTTCACCCAGCGCGATCTGTCCCGCGCTGGCACTCGCATTGCCGAGGCCGAGGTCTGGATGGGTGAAAGCCCCTCTGTTGGTATGACGCTGGCCGAAGACCTGTCGCTCTTGGTGCCCACAATTTCGGCCGAAGGTCTGATTGCAGAAGTGGTCTATGACAGCCCGGTCACCGCGCCGATCACCGCCGGTGATCAGCTTGGCGAACTTGTCGTCACCCTTGAAGGTCTGCCCGAAGCCCGCGTGCCGCTGATCGCGGAATCCGATGTGGCCAAGGGCGGCTTTACGACGCGCTTGCGCACCGCCTTTCAGGTCGTTCTTGGCAAGATGGGCGTGCCGCCCCTGCCCGGCGGGGCCTAGGCGCAGTGCCGACGCAAGGGTTGTTTATCACGTTTGAAGGCATCGACGGATCGGGCAAATCCACGCAAACCCGCTTGCTGGCCGAACGCATCCGCGCGACCGGTAGCGAACCTGTGCTGACCCGCGAACCGGGCGGCAGTGCCGGCGCCGAGGAAATCCGCCAGCTGGTCCTGACGGGCGATCCGGACCGCTGGTCGGCTGAAACCGAACTGCTGTTGTTCAATGCCGCGCGCCGCGACCATTTGGAAAAGACGATCCAGCCCGCACTGGACGCGGGCCGCACGGTGATCTGCGACCGCTTTGCCGACAGCACCCGCGTGTATCAGGGGGCGACGCGTGGTGATTTGCGCGCCACCGTCGATCAGCTTCATGCCCTGATGATTGGGCGCGAACCTGACCTGACATTCATCATCGACATGGATCCCGCCGAGGCCTTGCAACGTGGTCTTGCACGCAAATCCGGCGAGGACCGTTTCGAGGATTTCGGCCTTGGCTTTCAGGAAACCCTGCGCCACGGCTTTCTGTCGCTGGCACACAGTTTTCCCGAACGCTGTGTGGTGGTCGATGGCGGGCGCGATCCCGCCCAGATCGCCAGTGAAATCGCCGCTCATGTGGCGATGCGCGCGCCATGAGCACCGTGCCCGACCACCCGCACCCCGACCAGATCGCGGGCGCACCGCATCCACGCGAAACCCGGACCCTGTTTGGCCAGCCGCGCGCCCAAGACGCATTTCTCGAAGCCTACAGCACAGGCCGTATGCATTCGGGCTGGCTGATCACCGGCCCCCAAGGGGTTGGCAAGGCAACGCTGGCGTGGAAAATCGCGACCTTCCTGCTGACAGAACCGCCCGCCGATGCAGGCCTGTTTGGCGAGGCGCCACCGCCCACATCGCTGACCGTTTCGCCTGATAATGCTGACGCACGCCTTGTGCAATCGGGCGCGCATCCGCGCCTTTACGTCTTGCGCCGCGTGATGAACAAGACCGAAACCGCGCTGCAACAAGATATCACAATGGCGGCCCTGTGCGGGCACGACGATGGCCCCAATACGCTCAAGGCGTTCCTGCACATGCGCGCGACCGAGGGCGGGCGGCGCGTGATCATCATTGATTGCGCCGACGAGATGAACCGCACCGTTGCCAACTCGATCCTCAAGGAACTTGAGGAACCACCAAAAAACACAACGTTTATTCTGATTTCGCACCAACCATCGGGGTTGTTGCCGACGATCCGGTCGCGCTGCCGCGTGCTGCGCTGCGCGCCCCTTGGGCATGACGATATGGCGGCGGCGCTGCATCAGGCGGGCATTGATGTTCCCAACGCCGAAAGCCTTGCCACCCTGTCCGAAGGTTCCGTGGGTGAAGCGGTGCGTCTGCTGCACCACGATGGCCTCGCGCTTTATGGGGATTTGGTCAAACTCTTTGGCACCCTGCCTGACGGTGACCGTCAGATCGCCCTTGCGCTGGCCAATTCCTGCGCAGGCAAGGGCGCCGAAGTGCGCTTTGCCATGACCCTTGATCTGATGGACCGGTTTCTGTCACGCACGGCCCGCGCCGGCGTTTCCGGCCCCCCCACGACCCAAGGCGCGCCCCACGAAGCCCTGTTGCTGGCCAAACTCTCGCCCACGGATCGTGCGGCGCGGATTTGGGCAGAGCTGGGCCAGGATCTGTCCGCGCGCAGCCGTCACGGGCGGGCCGTCAACCTTGACCCTGCGGCGCTGATCCTTGATATGATTTTCAAGATCGAAGCCACGGCGAAAAAGGCCGTCAAAGCCTGAAGGCGCGTATGACCACCCTTGTTGACAGTCACTGCCACATCGACTTTCCCGATTTTGACGGGGAACACGCAGCATTGATCGCGCGCGCGGCGGAAGCGGGCGTGACACGCATGGTGACGATCTGCACGCGCCTGCGCAATGAACCTACCGTGCGCGCGCTGGCCGAAAGCTACGCCCCCGTCTTTTACGCCGCAGGCACCCACCCGATGAGCGCGGCTGACGAACCGATGGCAACGGTCGATGGCCTGATCGCCATTGCGCAGCACCCGAAAATGGTCGGGATCGGTGAGAGCGGGCTTGATTACCACTACACCGCCGAAAGCGCGGAGGTGCAAAAACAATCCCTGCGCATTCATATCGCGGCGGCGCAGGAAACCGGATTGCCACTGATCATCCACAACCGCGCTTCCGACGATGACATGTCCAAGATCCTGACAGCGGGCTACAAGGCCAAACCGTTCACGTGTGTCATGCACTGTTTTTCCAGCAGCCCCGCCTTGGCCCGTGCCATGCTGGACCTTGGATTTTATTTGTCCATGTCCGGCATCGCAACCTTTCCCAAAAGCCAAGAGGTGCGCGATATCTTTGCCGCCGCCCCACTGGACCGGGTTCTGGTCGAGACCGACAGTCCCTACCTTGCGCCCAAACCCCATCGCGGGCGACGCAACGAACCGGCCTACACGGCCGACACCGCCCGCGTCGGGGCCGAACTGTTCGGCGTGGATTTCGATACATTCGCGGCGCGGACCACAGCGAATTTTAACCGGCTGTTCTCCAAGGCCGCCACGTGGACACCAGCGTAATGGCAACCCTTGAATTTCGCATCCTTGGTTGTGGATCATCCGGTGGCGTCCCGCGTCTGGGTGGGCATTGGGGCGATTGCGACCCGACCAACCCGCGCAACACCCGCACCCGCTGTTCCGCGCTGGTCAGCCGCCATGACAGCGGCGGCACCACCCGCGTCTTGATCGACACCTCGCCTGATCTGCGCCATCAACTGCTGGCCGCCGAGGTGGGCGAATTGGATGCCGTGATCTACACTCATTCGCATGCCGATCACGTGCATGGGCTGGACGATCTGCGCATGGTGGTTTTCAACATACGTCAACGCCTGCAAGTCTGGGCAGACGGCGAGACCGGGAACCAACTGCTGGCGCGGTTCGGCTATGCCTTTGTGCAGCCCAAGGGGTCATCCTATCCACCCATTTGCGAGCTGAATACAATCACCGGCCCAACCACCATCGGCGGCAAGGGAGGCGACATTACCTTCACCCCGTTCGAGGTAAAACATGGCAGCATCGACGCGCTGGGCTTCCGGATCAACGATATGGCCTATCTGCCCGACGTGTCCGACATTCCCGCCGACGTCTGGCCGGTATTGGACAACCTTGACACCTGGGTCGTGGATGCGCTGCGCCGCGCGCCGCATCCGACCCACGCCCACCTTGCCCGCACCCTGGAATGGATCGCAAAGGCCAAGCCGCGCCATGCGGTGCTGACCAATATGCACATTGATCTGGACCATGACACGATCGCGGTGGAAACCCCCGATCACGTGACCCCCGCCTATGACGGGATGACCCTGACGTTTGACGTCTAGATGGGCGACCTGACCAGCGTCATCCTGCCTGTCTTTATCCTGATCGGGTTTGGCTATGTCGCCGTTTGGCGCGGGCTGTTCAGCGATGCAGGCGTGGATGGCCTCATGGTGTTCACCCAGAAATTCGCGATCCCGGCGTTGCTGTTCAGCGCGATCTCCACGCTGGATCTGGGGCAGAATTTTAACGTGGCACTGCTGTTCAGCTTTTACATGGGCGCGCTCGCGGGTTTTTTTGTCGGGCTGTTTGGCGCGCGCTGGCTGTTCAACCGGTCGTGGGAAGACAGCGTTGCCATCGGCTTTTGCTGTCTGTTTTCCAATTCGCTACTGCTGGGCCTGCCAATCACCGAACGCGCCTATGGCGTGGCTGCGCTGACCGCGAACTACGCCATCATCGCGATCCATTCGCCATTCTGCTACGGCGTCGGCATCACCGCGATGGAGATCGTGCGCGCCCGTGGCAAACCGCTGCGCGCGCTGCCCCGCACGGTGGCCAAGGCGATGTTTTCCAACGCGCTGATCATCGGGATCGGGCTGGGGTTCGTCGTCAACCTTGGTGGCATCACCCTGCCCGAAGTCCTGACCGAAGCCATTGACCTTTTGACCAGCGCCGCCCTGCCCGCCGCGCTGTTTGGCCTTGGCGGTGTGCTTTACCGTTACCGCCCCGAAGGCGATCTGCGCGCAATCCTGTTTGTCTGTGCGGTGTCGCTTCTGCTTCATCCGGCGATTGTCTGGGGCCTGGGCAGCGCCACGGGCCTTGATACACCCGCTTTCCGCAGCGCTGTGGTCACGGCAGCAATGGCGCCGGGAATCAACGCCTATGTCTTTGCAAATATGTATGGCGCGGCGCGGCGTGTGGCGGCCAGCGCCGTGCTGATTGGCACGGGACTGACCATATTCACGGCGCTGTTCTGGCTGACGATCCTGCCTTAGCTGGGCGTCATTCCGCGCAGACGTTCTGATCGGCGGCGCAGCAATTCCACGGTGGTGAGCAGACCGATCGAAATCACGACCAAAATCGTCGCCACCGCCAGAATGGTCGGGCTGATCTGTTCGCGCAGGCCAAGGAACATCTGCCACGGCAGGGTTTTCTGACCGGCCGACCCGACCAGCAGCACCACGATGACTTCGTCAAAGGAGGTGATGAATGCGAACAACCCACCGGAAATCACGCCCGGCAGGATCAGCGGCATCTGCACCCGGAAAAACGTGGTCACAGGGTCCGCGCCCATATTCGCCGCCGCGCGGGTCAGCGATGTGTCAAACGATGACAACGTGGCTGTCACGGTGATGATCACAAACGGAATCCCAAGGGCAGCATGCGCCAGCACCACGCCCAAAAACGTGCCCTGCAGGCCGATATTGGCGTAGAAAAAGAACATCCCCGCCGAGGTAATGATCAATGGCACGATCATCGGTGAAATCAGCAGGGCCGTAATCTGGCGTTTGAAGGGAACATGCGGTTGGGTCAGACCAATCGATGCCAAGGTGCCGAATGACACCGCGATCAATGTCGCCAGCGGCGCGATGCTGAACGAATTGCCAAGGGCTTGCAGCCAGGAATAGTCACCATTCGCCCCCAGGAAGTCGCGGTAGTGTTTCAGCGAATACCCATCGGGATCAAACCGCAGCATTTCCGGCGTAAAGGTAAAGAAATCCTGCGCGTTGAACGACAGCGGGATGATCACCAGGATCGGAAAGATCAGGTAGAAAAAGATCAAACCGCAGATCACCCGAAATGCGTAGAACCAGATGCGCTGCCCAAGTGTGGCATAGGGTTGGAGTGTGGTTGCCATGATCTATCCCAACTTCACGTTATCGACGCCGACAAGTTTGTCGTAGATGTAATAAAGGACCAGCACGACCGCGAGCATGATCGTGCCAAGGGCGGCCGCCAGCCCCCAGTTGCCGGAACTTGAGAACTGGTAATAAATCCGGTTCGAGATGAACGTGCCGTCGGCACCACCCACCAGTTCGGGCGTGATGAAGTAACCGACCGCCAGAATGAACACGAGCAGCGCCCCCGCCCCGATCCCCGGCGTGGTCTGCGGGAAATAGACCCGCAAGAAGGCCGTGGTATTGGTCGCGCCCAGCGATTTGGCGGCGCGCAGATAGGACGGCGGGATTGTCTTCATCACCGAGTAAAGCGGCAGGATCATGAACGGCAGCAGAATATGCGTCATCGCGATAATCACGCCCAACTGGTTGTTGATCAGCGATAATCGTTCGGTAAAGCCCAGCGCTATCCAGAAATCATTGATCACGCCCTGTTGTTGCAGCAGGATTTTCCATGCCGATGTCCGCACCAAAAGGGATGTCCAGAACGGTAGCAACACGAGGATCAGTAACAGGTTGGACGTGCGTGCGGGCAAGTCCGCCAACAGCCACGCCACCGGATAACCCAGCGCAAGCGTGCAAAGCGTGATCACAAAACTCAGCCACAGGGTGCGCACCATGAGTTTCTGATAAACCCTCTGATCAGGATCTTTCATCGTGATCCCTTGAGAGGTGCGCTGGGAATCAACCGCCGCCAGGAAATAGCTGCTGGTGTAATAGCCGGAATTGGCCTTGATCGTGGCCCAGTATTCGATGTTGCCCCAATCGTCGTCGATATCCAGAAATGCCTCGCGGAAGGGGCCATCGGTTTCGATGTCCCAGCGCGACACGGGCCGCCCTGATTTGCGGAACAGCGATGACATGCCCGGCGTTTCATAGTTGAACCGGCGGCCCAGCTGGGTGTGATTGCGATCCTCGAACGCGGTGGCAAGGTCGATGGCCAGCGCGCGGTAAACGGCTTCGGGTGGCATTTCGCCGCTTTGCGGATCCCAGTCTTCGAGAGTCTGGACAACATTGGGGATCACGTCGGGAATATAGGATGTGCCGGCCTTGTTCTGCACCGAGCGCAGCAGCATTTCACCAATCGGCAGCACGAAACTGATGAGAATGAACAGCAACAGCGGCGCGATCAGCAGCAACGCGCGCATCTTTTGCGCCCGCAGCGCCCGGTTCAGGCTTTGCCTGAGCGGTGTGCCATCGGCGGCAAGCACGAGTCCGCTTGCATCGGTGTGGGTCTCGGCCATTGGTGCCCCCTGTCGGTCTTGGCGCGCCGTGATCGGCGTCATTGACTTGTCTTGGGAAAGCGGCGCTCCGCTTGTCGAAAACAAGGATGGCGAGGGGCCGCAAAGCCCCCCGCCGGGTTCAGATTACTGCAGCAACCAGGCCTGGAACTGTGCGTCCAGATCGTCGCGGTAGCTGGCCCACCATTCGTAGTTGAACAGGAAGGTGTTTACAGCGTTCGCCGGATCGGTCGGCATATGGGGTGCCATTGCGATACCCAGTTCGGCGTGGTCACCAACCAGTGGGGCCGAAGAAAGACGTGCAGGACCGTAAGAGATATACTGGGCCTGATCAGCAAGACGCTGGGTGTCAGTGGCAAAGTAAACGAAGTCCAGCGCGCGGGCTTCGCGTTCCGGCGACAGACCGGCAGGAATGATCCAGCCGTCAAGGTCGAACATCTGCCAATCCCACAGCATGCCAATCGGCTGGCCCTGTTCGGCAATCGCGGCAAACAGACGGCCATTGTAGGTCGATCCCATCACGACTTCGCCGTCAGCCAGAAGCTGTGGCGTTTCCGCACCGGCAGACCACCAGACAGTGCTGTCCTTGATCGTGTCGAGCTTGGCAAATGCGCGCGCGACACCTTCTTCGGTTTCCAGCGCGTCATAAACATCGGCGATATCGACACCGTCACAGATCAACGCCCACTCGAGGTTACCGATCGGGCGCTTTTCAAGGGCGCGCTGGCCGGGGTATGCAGAGAGGTCAAAGATGTCGCAGACGGACGTGGGCTGGTCGATCAGGTCGGTGCGATAGCCAAAGGTCGTCGAATAGACGATCTGTGGGATAAAGCAGTCGCTGACGATCAGGTCGCCAAAGTCTTCAGAGGCGGGCGTGCCATCTGGCGCAGGTGCCAGTTGCGTGTCAGCGTCGATTTCCAGCGCCAAACCTTCGTCGCACAGACGCATGGCGTCTGAGGCAACAACGTCAACCACATCCCATGTCACGTTGCCCGCTTCGGACATCGCGCGCAGCTTGGTCACAGCCTCGGCCGAGCTTTCGTCGGTGATGATGGTCACACCGTCGTTCATTTCTGTGTAGGGGGTGAAATAGGCGTTCGTCTGGCTGGATTGATAGGCACCACCCCAGCTGACGATTGTCATTTCACTGGCCATGTGGGCTTCGGCGCCGGCCATCGAGCCGGCAACCGTAAGCGCCGTTGTCGCCATTAGTGCTTTGGTGAATTTCATTCGTATTCTCCCGTTAGTTAACCCGGTTAAAACGTTTCGAGGGCGCCTCCGGGCGGCGGCATCCCCGTATGTTCGCGCGCTGACGTTCAGGCGTCGAGCGCGCGGCAATCTTGCGGCAACCAGCCGATGTCGATCTGGGTGCCCGGTTCAAGGCGGACCTGATCAGGCGCGTTGCGTGTCTTGATGATGAAATCGTCCATGCCGGCAACCCGCAGACGGGTGCGAAAGATATCGCCCATATAGACGAATTCCAGCACTTCGGCCTTGAGCGTATGTGCGTTCTCTTGCAGGCGCGCGGGGTTGATCTCGACCCGCTCGGGGCGGATCGACACCTTGGTGCGCTCGCCCACCGTCGCCACATTCACCGGCTTGGCATCGATGATATCGCCACTGTCCAGCTTGACGGAACAGACATCGCCTTTGATCTCGGCAACGACGCCTTCCATTGTGTTATTTTCACCGATGAACTGCGCCACAAAGCTGTTTTCAGGCTCTTCATACAGCTTGTCGGGCGGGGCCAGTTGCTGAATGCGGCCATCATCAAACACGGCCACGCGGTCTGACATGGTCAAGGCTTCGGTCTGGTCGTGGGTCACGTAAACCACGGTGATCCCCAGCCGGTGAGCCAGATGCGTGATTTCAAACTGCAGGGTTTCACGAAGCTGTTTGTCCAGCGCGCCCAACGGTTCGTCCATCAGCACCAGTTCGGGTTCAAACACCAGCGCTCGGGCCAGCGCGATCCGCTGTTGCTGACCACCCGACAGTTGCGCGGGGCGGCGGCCCGCAAAAGCCCCCATCTGCACCATATCAAGCGCGCGTTTGACCTTTTCCTCGCGCTCTAACTTGGCAATCTTGCGCACCTCCAGCGGAAACGCGAGGTTCTCGCCCACCGTCATATGCGGAAACAGCGCATAGTTCTGGAACACCATGCCAATGCCGCGCTTGTGCGGCGGAATGTTGTTGATCGACACACCATCAAGGCGGATATCGCCGTGAGTCGCGGTTTCAAACCCGGCCAGCATCATCAGGCAAGTTGTCTTGCCGGAACCCGAAGGCCCAAGCATCGTCAGAAACTCGCCCTTGGGCATCGAGAGGTTAAGGTCTTTTACGACAAGCACTTCGCCATCGTAGCTTTTCTGGACACGCTCGAATTCAACGAACGCATTTTCGGTTGTGCCATCGGCCAACACGTATCTCCCCGTTTGCCAGCGGATTGTTCCGCCTTGTCAGATACGCAGCAAAACAAAGCCACTCCGACATTGCAACTGGAAACACAAAATGTTTTCGCAAACAAAATGGCCGCAGGACAATCGCCACGGGATTGCCTACCTTACAGGCGAAAACGCGTAAATTTTACCCACACGCAGGACATTCGTCCTTTCGCTGTTGGCCCCAGCTCTTAGAACCGTTCAGAAGTAGGCGTTTTCGCCCGTCAATGCAGCCAAACCCACCCGATTCCCGATGTAGATGGACCATGATGGCGAGGGCAAAACCTTCGCCGCCGCTGCCCAAAGTCGTTTCAGAAAATCAAATTCAGGCTATGGTGCGGTCGGAGGGACTCGAACCCTCACTCTTGTTACAGAACAGCGACCTCAACGCTGCGCGTCTACCAATTCCGCCACGACCGCAAGTCAGGGCTGGCGGTTCTCTAGACCAAGGCTTGCGCCACCTCAAGTGCTAAAATAGGCCCCCTCGCGGCGCTCTGGGGCGCGCAAAAACCCGCGCTACTTGCGGCCACCGCGCGCGCAGCGCCGCGGATAGTGCAGCCTTGGTCGTTGGCAGTCCGCGTTTGATTGCCTATGTCTGGTCAGACGGCGATATTCACGCCCGCCACGATGTTCTCGCGCAAGAAGGAGACGGGGCTATAGCCCTCGATACGCATGGTTGAATGGATTACCACCACTGGGCTGACCGACTACGCCAAGGCCGTCGATGTCATGGAGACCCGCGCCCAAAGCATCGCCGCCGGAGAAGCCGACGAATGTATCTGGCTGGTCGAACACCCGCCGCTTTACACGGCCGGCACCAGCGCCAAACCCGCCGATCTGACCGACCCCGACCGTTTTCCGGTGCACGACAGCAAACGCGGCGGGCAATACACCTATCACGGCCCAGGCCAGCGGGTTGCCTATGTCATGCTGAACGTGGCCGAACGGGGCCGTGATGTGCGCTGCTTTGTGCATGACCTTGAAACATGGATCATCGCCGCGCTGGCCGAATTCAACCTCAAGGGCGAAATCCGGCAGGGGCGCGTGGGCGTCTGGGTGCAGCGCCCTGACAAACCGTTGACCGCCCTAGGCCAGCCGCAAGAAGACAAGGTCGCCGCCCTTGGCATCCGGTTGCGCAAATGGGTCAGCTTTCACGGGCTGTCGATCAACGTCGAACCCGACCTCGACCATTTCAGCGGGATCGTCCCCTGCGGGATCACTGAACATGGTGTCACGTCACTTGTCGATCTGGGCCTGCCCGTGACGATGGAGGATGTCGATGTCGCCCTGCGCAAGACCTTTGATCAGGTGATGGTGCGACGGTAGTGGCGCGGTGTCACTGACAGCTTGGGTCCGCACCCCTGCCCCCACATTTGGCCGATCCCAAAAACCCTGCTACGGTGTTGAAACGGCACGTGGGGGTGTCGGGTGATGGGGGAATGACAATGCACAACTTGACGCCGATCCTTGCGGTCGCACTTGGCCTTGCCGCGGGCGCAAACACGGCCATCGCACAGGACGCCGACACCGCGAATACGCTGGACGTGACCGTGCCGGTCAGCCTGTCGGACCTGACAGAAGACGTGATCGCCGTGTCGGTCGCCTGCGAGGTGTTCTCGGGCGACGGTGAACCTTTCGCGCTGGGACAGACCTTTCTGATTGACGATGTCGATCCGACAGAACTGGAACGGCGGTATGCTCTGGTCAGCACAGGTGACGATTTCTACAACATCGTCACCACGCTCGAAGGGTATTCCGGCGATGTCGTGGTCACCGTCGAGGCCTTTCCCGGATACTACATCGACGCCTGGGCTTCGGGGACATGTAGCCTTGATATCCTGTCGGCTGACGACGCGATGGAAAGGTCTCTTGAGGTCCGGTTCCGCCGCCCTGAGTTTTGCGGCGAATCTGGTGGGGCGAGCGTTGCCCATTGCCGCTTTCCCGGCTCCGAGGGCCTGACCGAAGTCACCTTTCAGCGCGAAGGGCTTAGCTTTAATGAGGACGGCACCGTGATCATGCCCAACAGCGCGGCCGAGTAGATGACAGGGCGGGCCTTGCGCGCTCTGGCCGCATGTGCGGTCTGGATCACGCTGACCAGCACAGGCAGCGCGCAAACCACCACGCCAGCCCTGAAATTCACCGGGTGGAAAGCCGCCACTGCACCCGCCACCGCCCCACTGGCCTTTCGGGGCTGGGGGGATGAAGCGGTGGTCACGGCAGGGCTTGCCTTTGCGGGCTTTGGCGCAGAGGGCGCGACGCAAACCAAGGCACTGACCTTTGTCGGCTGGGCCGCGCCTGACGCGCAAGTGGCGCAACTGGGATTTTCGGGATGGCGCGATACGAACGGCCCGACAACAGCGCGGATCGGTTTCAACGGCTGGCGCAACCCTGCACCGCCACCCAGCGCACCGTTGGCGTTCGCGGGCTGGGCGGCGGCCCCTGATCCGCTTGCCGCCGTGACCTTCACAGGCTGGGCTGCGCCCGCGACCGCCGCCACCGACAGCATGGCGTTTCGCGGCTTTGGGGCCACAGGGCTTGCGGCCACCGCCCCGCTTACCTTTGCGGGATGGCGCGCGCCCCGCGTCGCGCAAACCGCGCGCGATCTGCGCTTTCGCGGCCTTGGGCCACCCATCATCGTGACCGAAGATTTCACAAATGGGGCGCCGGACTGGACAACCAATGACGGCCCGGATGCCCTGATCGTGGATCGCACCGCAGCCCTGTGCCTGATCGACAATCAAAGAGGTGATCTGATCGTCGATTTGCCCGCCAGGTTTCTTGGCGATTGGGGAGGCAGCCGCGGCCACTTCGCCTTTCGCGCCTATTACACCGGCACAACGCAATGGCCGATCGTGATCACACTGCACAGCCCCTATGGCACTGCCATCCGCTATGAATCCCTGAGTTCGTATAACGACCTCCCCTACGAGGATGTCTTCGTGCCGATCTCTGCTCTCTGGTGGGAAGAAGACGGCGATTGGTCGCAGATCGTGCGCCAGATCGACCGCGTCACCCTGAACCTTGATATCAAGGACGGGTTCGATAGCGCGCAAGAGATTTGCATCGACGATGTCGAATTGTCCATATCGCCACGCGGTTAGGAATGCCCATTTGATCCAGCGCAAAGTCACGCCATCAGAATCACCTTATCACGCCCCCATCGGCAACAGCCGCAGACCTGAACTGCACTCCGCAACATCCCCCCAGCTGCTGCGGGGTGCACCTGCGCCAATTTTACCCACCATATCCGGTGCATCCACAGTTGCCGATCCATGCGACACGCACTAGAACATGTATCAACATGACGGCCCGGGTATGACTCGGGCCGTCTGAAACGCAGTCATAAACGGGGAGTGCCACATGGCAGACGCAGCCATCCACGGCGAAGAACATCACGACGAGCGCGGTTTCTTTACCCGCTGGTTCATGTCCACCAACCACAAAGACATCGGTATCCTTTACCTTTTCGTGTCCGGTGCTGTTGGTTTCATCTCGGTGCTGTTCACCGTTTACATGCGCATGGAGCTCATGGAGCCGGGCGTGCAATACATGTGCCTCGAAGGCGCGCGCTTTATCGCTGCGGCGGCTGAAGACTGTACCCCCAACGGCCATCTTTGGAACGTCATGATCACCTATCACGGTGTGCTGATGATGTTCTTTGTGGTTATTCCGGCGCTGTTCGGTGGCTTTGGTAACTACCTGATGCCATTGCAAATCGGCGCGCCCGACATGGCCTTTCCGCGCCTGAACAACCTGTCGTTCTGGATGTTCGTGGCCGGTGTGGCGCTCGGTGTGGCCTCGCTTCTGGCGCCCGGTGGCAACGGCCAGTCCGGCTCGGGCGTAGGCTGGGTGCTCTATCCACCGCTCTCGACCAACGAGGCGGGTTTCTCGATGGACCTTGCGATCTTCGCGGTGCACGTCTCGGGTGCCTCCTCGATCCTGGGTGCGATCAACATGATCACGACCTTCCTCAATATGCGCGCGCCGGGCATGACCCTGCACAAGGTGCCGCTCTTTAGCTGGTCGATCTTTGTCACCGCCTGGCTGATCCTGCTGGCGCTGCCCGTGCTGGCCGGTGCCATCACCATGCTGCTCATGGACCGCAACTTTGGCACGTCTTTCTTTGATCCCGCCGGCGGCGGCGATCCGGTGCTTTATCAGCACATCCTTTGGTTCTTCGGTCACCCCGAAGTCTATATCATCATCATTCCCGCCTTCGGGATCATCAGCCACGTCATCGCGACCTTCTCGCGCAAGCCGATCTTTGGCTACCTGCCGATGGTCTATGCGATGGTTGCGATCGGTGTTCTGGGCTTCGTCGTCTGGGCGCACCACATGTATACCGTCGGCATGTCGCTGACGCAGCAGTCCTACTTCATGCTGGCCACGATGGTGATCGCGGTGCCCACTGGGGTAAAAATCTTTAGCTGGATCGCCACGATGTGGGGCGGCTCGGTTGAATTCAAGACGCCGATGCTTTGGGCTTTTGGTTTCCTGTTCCTGTTCACCGTTGGCGGTGTGACCGGTATCGTGTTGTCACAAGCCGGTGTCGACCGTGTCTACCACGATACCTATTACGTGGTCGCCCACTTCCACTATGTGATGAGCCTTGGTGCCGTGTTCGGTATTTTTGCCGGTATCTATTTCTACCTGCCCAAGTTCTCGGGCAAGATGATCCCGGAATGGGCGGGCAAGATCCACTTCTGGTCGATGTTCATCGGGGCCAACGTCACCTTCTTCCCACAGCACTTCCTGGGTCGTCAGGGGATGCCACGCCGCTACATCGACTACCCCGAGGCATTCGCATACTGGAACTACGTCTCGAGCTGGGGCGCGTTCCTGTCGTTCGCATCCTTCGTGTTCTTCATCGTGGTGCTGTTCTATGTGCTGATCTTTGCAAAACGCACAGCACCGGCGAACCCGTGGAACGAATATGCGGATACGCTTGAGTGGACATTGCCATCCCCACCCCCGGAACACACCTTTGAAACCCTCCCCAAGCAAAGCGATTGGGACAAGGGCCACGCGCACTAGCTGCGCCAGAGGCTGAAAAACATCGGGCCTCGGCGGAAACGCCGGGGCCTTTTTCATGAAGGAAACCGCTCTTGGCCATTCTGTTCGCATTGGTCCTGATCGCCATACCGCTGGCCATGCAGTTGCGTGGGGTCGGGGCGGCGGGCATGGCCCTGTCAGTCGCCGCGATCTATGCGCTGATGGTCTTTGGCCTTTGGCTGATCACCGCCCTGCCGCCCGCTATCGCCCAAACCGTGCTGCGCACAATCACCCTGTCGCAAACCAGTGACAACAGTCCTTATCTTGATACCTATTACGTCGTCGCCAATATCGGACCGGTCATCATGCCCGGTCTGCTGTTTGGCGGGATCGGCTTGATCCTTTGGGTGCTGACCCGCTGGAACGCATTGGTGCATCAATGGCTGGCTAAAACCCTGTTCTGGGTGCTGCACCTCGGTGTGCTTGCCATGCCGTTTGTCGCGCTGCTGCTGAGTCGCCAGGGCATGCCGCGCCGTTACACCGACTATACGGCAGCCTCGGCGATGCCCAACACGATCAACATGATCCTTGCAGGTTCTGCCGCCCTGGCCTTCCTCTTGATGGTCACGCTGATGCTCTGGTCGGTGATCGCACGGCTGCGTCGCTGATGCCGGTCGAATGGATCACCCCGCCCGACACCCCCGATTCGCCACGGGCCGAATTGCACCTTTGGCCCTACCGGTCGCTACTCCGCCGTGATTTCGTGATCTTCATTGCCGGCACGGCCACGCTGGTGACACTCCCCCTGCTCGCGGTGATCGGCTCGCCGGTGCTTTGGGCGCTGCTACCGTTTCTGGCTGCCATGATCGCCGGAGTCTGGCTCGCGCTGAACCGCAGCTACCGCGACGGTGAACTGCTCGAGGAACTGCGCATCTGGGATGACCGGGCGACGCTGACCCGCCATACCCCGCGCAAGCCCACCCAAACCTGGGAGGCAAATCCCCACTGGATTCGCGTTGAACTGCACGAGGGCGGTGGCCCCGTCCCTTTTTACCTCACGCTCAAGGGCGGCCCGCGCGAGGTCGAAATCGGCGCCTTCCTGTCCGAGGACGAACGCCGCGCGCTTTACGGCGACCTGCGACGCGCCTTTACCAATCCTTGACCCCACCTTCTTCTGTTCAAAAAAACTCTGGGGGTCAGGGGCAAGCCCCCGGGGCGCGAAATCCGCATCTTTCGGGTCGCCAGACCGCTGCACCACCGCTAGCGTCACCCCATGACAGCCCGCAGCATCCCGACCCGCACATGGATCGAACTCGCCCTACTCGGGGTGATCTGGGGCGGCAGTTTCCTTGCGATCCGACTGGCCCTGAACGAGGTCGGCTTTGTCACATCCGTGGCGCATCGCGTGTTCTGGGCGGCGTTGATCCTGTGGGGCTATGTCGCCGTGGCCCGCCTGCCGGTGCCGCGCGACCCGCGCATCTGGATCGCCTTCTTCGTCATGGGGCTGCTTAACAATGTGATCCCCTTTTCCTTGATGGCATGGGGACAGCTGCATATCCCCACCGGGCTGACATCGGTGTTCAACGCAGGCACGGCAATCTTTGGCGCGCTGCTTGCCGCACTCCTGCTGGCGGATGAACGGCTGACCTTGCGCAAATCCATCGGCATCGGGCTCGGCTTTGCAGGGGTCGCCGTCGCCATCGGGCTGGAGTCACTGCGCGATTTTGATATCCGCAGCCTTGCGCAACTGGCGGTGATCACCGGGACAGTATCCTATGCCTTTGCCAGCATCTGGGCGCGGCTGCGTCTGACGGGGCTGGCTCCGCAGGTCGCGGCGGCAGGCATGCTGACGGGATCGTCACTGGTGATGGTCCCCGCAGCGCTGCTGATGGATGGCGCGCCGCGCTTTGATATCGGCTGGCAGGCAGTCGCAGCGATTGCCTATTACGTGATCTTTGCCACGGCAGGCGCATATTTGCTCTATTACCGCATCCTGGCGGCAGCCGGTGCGGGTAACACGATGATCGTTACCCTGCTGATTCCGCCGGTGTCGATCGTGCTGGGCGCGCTCGTGCTTGACGAGGTGCTGTCACCCAACGTTTACGCCGGGCTGGCGCTGCTTGCGCTTGGGTTGATCGTGTTGGACGGGCGATTGCTACGCCGCAAATCCGCTCCTAGCCCAAGCGGTCCTTGACCATCGGGCCAACACGGCCAAAGTCCATCTGACCGGTGTATTTCTTTTTCAAAATCCCCATGACCTTGCCCATGTCGCGCACGCTTTGCGCCTCGACCTTCGCAATCGCGGCGTCAATCGCGGCGGCAGTTTCGCCCTCGTCCAGCTGGCGGGGCAGGAATTCCTCAATGATCCCGATTTCCGATTGCTCTTTTTCCGCCAGTTCCAGCCGTCCGCCCTCTTCATAGGCGCGCGCGCTTTCCTGACGCTGCTTGACCATTTTGCCAAGGATCCCCAGCACGTCATCATCCGTGACCGTATCGTCATCCCCCGTGCCACGGGCGGCGATTTCACGGTCCTTGATGGCGGCATTGATCAAACGAAGTGTCGACAGGCGGTCGGCATCTTTTGCCTTCATCGCCTCTTTCAGGGCGGTTGAGACCCGTTCGCGCATATCCATCGATGTATCCCTGATGTGAGCGGTGACAAGGCCGCGACACTACCCCGACAATCGCGCGGTGACAACGGGCCGTGTCGCTACGTCAAATTGGCCCGTGACAGGGCCGATCAACCCTTGACCCGCCCCTGCCGCAACCTTAGACATCGCCAAGTTTGGCCCGGTTTCGGGCGCCTCGGGGGATCTGTTGCCATGACCAGTCAATCCAGCAAACCCACGGCCTGCCTTGTTCTGGCAGATGGCACGGTGTTCTACGGCAAGGGATTTGGGGCAAAAGGGCAAACAACCGCTGAATTGTGCTTTAACACCGCCATGACCGGCTATCAGGAAATCATGACCGACCCGTCCTATGCCGGTCAGGTTGTGACATTTACCTTTCCCCATATCGGCAATACCGGCGTCACCCCCGAGGACGATGAAACAGCCGATCCTGTCGCCGCGGGCATGGTCGTCAAATGGGACCCGACCCAATCCAGCAACTGGCGCGCCACCGAAGAACTGACCGTCTGGCTGGAACGGCGCGGACGCATCGGCATCGGCGGTGTTGATACCCGCCGCCTGACCCGGGCAATCCGCCAGCAGGGTGCGCCGCATGTGGCACTGGCCCATGATCCCGAAGGTCATTTCGATCTGGACGCTCTGGTCAAGGCCGCGCGTGGTTTTGCAGGGCTTGAAGGGCTTGATCTGGCCAAGGACGTGACCTGCGCCCAATCCTACCACTGGAACGAAATGCGCTGGGCCTGGCCCGAAGGCTACAAGCCCCAGAACGCCCCCAAACACAAGGTCGTCGCCATTGATTACGGCGCGAAACGCAACATTCTGCGCTGTCTTGCCAGCGCGGGGTGCGATGTGACGGTGCTGCCCGCGACAGCCACCGCCCAAGACGTGCTGGCACTGAACCCCGACGGTGTTTTCCTGTCCAACGGCCCCGGCGATCCGGCGGCGACGGGCGTTTATGCCGTGCCGATGATCAAGCACGTCCTGAACACGACCGACCTGCCGGTTTTCGGGATTTGCCTTGGGCATCAGATGCTTGCGCTGGCACTGGGGGCCAAGACCATCAAGATGAACCACGGCCATCACGGCGCCAACCACCCGGTCAAGGACTATGACACCAACAAGGTGGAAATCACCAGCATGAACCACGGGTTCACCGTGGACAGCCAGACCCTGCCCGCAGGTGTGCGCGAAACCCATGTGTCGCTGTTTGACGGCTCCAACTGCGGCATCGCGATGGCCGACCGGCCAGTATTTTCGGTACAATATCACCCCGAAGCCAGCCCCGGTCCGATGGACAGCTACTATCTTTTTGAACGGTTTGCCGCTGCAATGGCCGCGCGCGACGCTTAATTTACGCGCTCATAATCATACTTAACGGCCTGTTAACCACCCCTGCCCCAAGGTGATCCTCGGGACAGTAACGGTGTAGGCAATGGCACTGAAATCAGACACATCCGTGGGCCATGCCCACGCCAATACACCTGCGCCAAACCGCGCAGCAAGGCTGGCACAACCCCTGACGGTGGGGGATGTGTTGCAGGCAAAGGGGCTTATCTCTGCGCGTCGTTTGATGCAGGAGACCGAGCGTGCAAATCACGCGGCAGTGCGGGTCGCGGATGTGCTGCGCAACCGCTTGAACCTGCCCGCCAACACCCTTGCTCGCGCCGAAGCCGAGGCGGCGAAAACCACGCTGGTCGATCCGACCCGTGAACAGATAGACCGACGGTTGGTTCATAAACTGGGGGTTGCTGTCTGCCTCAAACACGGGCTTTTGCCACTGCGCAATACTGGCGGCAGCACGCTGGTGCTGACCACGCGCCCCGATCTTTTCCCGCGTCACCGTGATGCGCTGCGCGTTTTGTTTGGCCCCGTGCGCATGGCCGTCACCAGCGAACCACTGCTGCACAAGGCGATCAAGCAGGCCTGCGATATGCCACTGATCCGGCACGCAGAATCGCGTGTGCCCGCCGCCCAAAGCTGCCGCACATGGAACCGCCGCGCGGCGCGAAATATCGGGTTGGCGGCCGTGTTTGCACTGCTCGCCGCGGCGCTGCACTGGCCAGCCGCTACCTTTGGCCTGCTTAGCGTCTGGGCAGTGCTGACGCTGGTCCTCAACACCGCGCTCAAGGCCACGGCTGGGGTGATGCATCTGCGCGCCCGCGAACCTCGGGAAACCCCGGCCAACCCGACACCCGCCCGCCTGCCCATCGTCACAATCCTTGTGCCACTGTTCCACGAACAGGACGTGGCGCGCGCGCTGATCGGGCGGCTATCGGCCCTGGATTATCCCCGTGAACTGCTGGATGTCTGCCTGATCCTTGAAGAAGACGATCACATGACCCGTGCCGCCGTGGCCCGCGCCACCCTGCCGCCGTGGATCAGGCCGATCATGGTGCCTTATGGCCTGCTGAAGACCAAACCGCGCGCCCTGAATTACGCGCTGAATTTTGCCCGCGGCACGATCATTGGCGTCTATGACGCCGAAGATGCCCCCGCCCCTGACCAGATCCGCAAGGTCGTGGAGCGGTTCGCCCAACGCGGCCCGCAGGTGGCCTGCCTGCAGGGCGTGCTTGATTTTTATGATTACGAAACCAACTGGCTGTCGCGCTGTTTTGCCGTTGAATACGCCACCTGGTTCCGGGTGATGCTGCCCGGCCTACAACGGCTGGGACTGGCCATTCCGCTGGGTGGCACGACCCTGTTCATGCGGCGCGCGGTTCTCGAGGAATTGGGCGGCTGGGATGCCCATAACGTGACCGAGGACGCGGATCTTGGTATTCGTCTTGCACGACACGGGTATCGCACCGAACTGATCGCCTCGGTGACCGAAGAAGAGCCAAATGCCCGCGTCTGGCCCTGGGTCAAGCAACGCTCGCGCTGGCTCAAGGGGTATGCGATCACTTACGGGGTTCATATGCGCAACCCAAAGAAATCGTGGCGTGAACTCGGGGCGTGGCGGTTCTTTGGTGTGCAACTTTTGTTCGCGGGAACGCTCTCACAATTCACCCTTGCGCCGGTCTTGTGGTCGTTCTGGCTGGTCGCCCTAGGTCTGCCCCATCCGCTGGCCGGCGTATTGCCAACCTGGGCCTTCTGGAGCTTGGGGGGCGTGTTTTTCATGTCGGAACTGATCAATATCGCCGTGGCAATGGTGGCCGTCAAAAGCGCCCGAAAACCCCGCCTGCTGAAATGGACGCCCACGCTGCATGTCTACTTCCCGCTTGCCGCCATCGCCGCCTATAAGGGCGTGCTGGAACTGGCGACCCAGCCATTTTACTGGGACAAAACCGAACATGGCGTGCTGGGCGGGCCTGACGCTGCGGCTACTCTGCCGCCTCGACCTTCTCGGCATCCAGTTTCAGGCGGGTGACAAAGGCCTTTGAAATGTGATCGCGCAGGGCCGCCGCCGCCGCCTCGCCATCGCCGGCCTCGATCGCGGCGACAATGGCGGCGTGTTCTTCAAGCGTCCCTTCGGGGCGCCCCTCGGCCGCCAAGGATGTAGTCGCCAGCAAGGCCATCGAACGATGCACCAGATCAAGCTGCTGCACCAGAAACCGGTTGTGGCTGGCCAGATGGATCTGCTTGTGAAACCGCTTGTTGGCACGGCTTAGCGCGGCAGGATCATCCACCAAAGCGCGATCCGCCTCAAGCATATCACGCAGGACACGCACTTCCTCGGGGTTGGCATGACGCGCCGCCAGACGGGCCGCCAGCCCCTCCAACTCGCCGCGCACCACATACAGTTCGGCCAACTGGTTGTGATCCAGCGACGCAACGATCAATGACCGGCCGTCACGTGTCAGCAGGCTTTGGGTCTCAAGCCGTTGTAATGCCTCGCGAATAGGCGTGCGCGACACACCGAAACGATCCGCCAGCTCGTTCTCGACCAGCCGGTCACCAGGGCGGTAAAGACCTGTATCAATCGCCTCGAGGATCAGGGCGTATGCATCTTTTTGCGGGGTGGTTTGGTCAGTCATGCGGCTCACTTGTGTTCAGTCTGCATACCCTACTCCCGCGCAGCCCTGCCAATCAAGGCAAAGCGATTGCGACCCTGCGCCGCGCGCCCTAGGGTGACGCTATGGTTGCCGCATCCTTTGCCCATGTGCGTGCCTGGGTCTTTGATCTGGACAACACGCTTTATCCGCCCAGCGCCCGTCTGTTTGACCAGATCGAGGTGCGCATGACCGCATGGGTGCAATCCGCGCTTGGCGTCGATGCGACGCGCGCCGATCACCTGCGCGACCACTATTGGCGCAAATATGGCACGACACTGGCAGGACTGATGGCCGAGCACGGTGTCGATCCAGGCCCCTATCTGGGTGCGGTCCACGATATTGATCTGTCCCACCTTGAAAAAGCCCCCGATCTGGCCGCCCGTATCCGCGCCCTGCCCGGGCGGCGCATCGTCTATACCAACGGCAGCGAACCCTATGCGCAGCGCGTGCTGGCAGCACGCGGTCTGGATGGGCTTTTTGATGCGGTTTACGGTGTTGAACACGCCGGTTACCGCCCCAAACCCGAACAGGCCGCATTCGAAGCGGTCTTTGCCCTAGACGGCTTGGATGCGCGACAGGGCGCGATGTTCGAGGACGACACCCGCAACCTTGCCGCGCCACATGCGATGGGAATGCGCACGGTGCATGTGGCGCCTGCGCCCTTTCTGGCCGATCACATCCATCACCACACCGAAGATCTGACCGCCTTCTTGTCGCAGCTGGTCTGACACCCCTTTCCCCTACCTGCGCACAGGCCTATGTCTGAGGGATGGAACGGCAAGACACTGATATCCTGATTTCCGGCGGCGGTGTCGCTGGGCTGACCGCAGCGGCCGCCTTTGGCAGCGCCGGGTTCCGCGTGATCTGTGTTGATCCTGCGCCGCCCGTCACGGATGAAACGGCTGCAGGCGCCGATCTGCGCACCACGGCATTTCTGCAACCAGCGCGCGATTTGCTGGACCGCGCGGGGCTGTGGGATCGCCTTGCACCCTTTGCTGCGCCGTTGCAGATCATGCGGATCGTCGATGCGGGCGGCGATGCGCCCGATGCCCGCGTCACCCGCGATTTCAACGCCGCCGATATTTCCGACGCACCCTTCGGGTGGAACCTGTCCAACTGGCTGCTGCGCCGCGAGATGGCCGCGCGGTTGGCTGAACTTGATACGGTCGATTTCCGCGCCGGCGTCGGCTTCAAGTCCCTGCTGACCCGCGAGGGCGAGGCCCTGGTGACCCTGTCCAATGGCGCGCAGGTCCGCGCGCAGCTGGTCATTGCGGCTGACGGACGTGACAGCCCCGTGCGTCAGGCCGTGGGAATTGACGTGAAAACAACGCGCTACGGGCAAAAAGCGGTGACATTCGCCGTTACCCACGAAGCCCCCCACAACAATGTATCAACCGAAGTGCACCGCACCGGCGGCCCTTTTACGCTGGTCCCCTTGCCCGACCTCGATGGCAAGCCCTGTTCTGCCGTGGTCTGGATGGAAAGCGGCCCCGAAGCGCTGCGATTGGCGGCGTTGCAAGCGGCCGATTTCGAGGCGGCCGCCACCACACGATCTGCGGGAACCTATGGCCCGCTCACCCTCGCCTCGCGCCGCATGGTCTGGCCGATCATCAGCCAGCGGGCCGCCCGCATGTCGTGCGAACGGGTCGCTCTTGTGGCCGAGGCCGCGCATGTGGTCCCGCCCATCGGCGCGCAGGGGCTGAACATGTCGCTGGCCGATATGACCTGCCTGCTGGATCTGGCTGTGGCCAGCCCCTCCACCCTTGGGGATCGCAAGATGCTGGACGCCTATCACGCACGCCGCCACCCCGAGGTCGTGCTGCGCGTCAAAGGTGTCGATGCCCTCAACCGCGCGTCAATCGCCGGGTCGCCAATGCTGCGCGACCTGCGCGCCAAGGGCATAGAGGCGCTTTATTCCGTCGCCCCCCTGCGCAAGACACTGATGCAAATGGGCCTTGGTGCCTCAAGCCAAAGTGGGAGTCACAATACCTGATCGGCGACCGGCCTGAACCGTGCCAGTGTGGCGTCGACGTCATACAATTTATCCAATCCGAACAACCCGATGCGGAAGGTTCTGAAATCGGCCGGTTCATCGCATTGCAGCGGCACCCCCGCCGCGATCTGCATCCCCAGTGCCGCAAACTTTGACCCGTTTTGCACATCGCCATCATCGGTATAGCTGACAACGACTCCGGGCGCACCAAACCCGTCCGCCGCGACAGATTTGATACCCTTGCCCGCGAAATATGCCCGCACCCCGTCGCCCAAAGCCCATTGCGCCGCGCGCAGCTTGTCAAAGCCAAATTCGCGGCTTTCCACCATCGCATCACGAAACGCGCGCAGGCTGTCAGTGGGCATGGTCGCATGATAGGCATGACCGCCGTTTTCATAGGCCTGCATGATCGCATGCCACTTTTTCAGGTCCAGCGCGAAACTGTCCGAAGCGGTGCTGCCCATCCGCTCAACAGCGCGCGCTGACAGCATCACCAATCCGGCAGCGGGCGTAGAGGACCAGCCCTTTTGCGGCGCGGAGATCAACACGTCGACCCCTGTCGCCGCCATATCCACCCAGACGCACCCCGAAGCGATGCAATCCAGCACCATCAGCGCGCCAACCTCGTGGGCGGCGGCGGCCAATTCGGTGATATAATCGTCCGGCAGGATGATCCCCGCGCTGGTTTCCACATGCGGCGCGAACACCACATCCGGTTTGGTCGCGCGGATCGCATCGGTGACTTCGGCAATCGGGGCGGGCGCAAAGGGGGCACGGCTGTCATTGCCGGTTTGACGGGCTTTGAACACAGTTGTCTGCGCCGTGAACTGACCTGCGTCAAAAATCTGGCTCCAGCGATAGGAAAACCAGCCGTTGCGCACAATCAGCGCATGGGCATCGCCACCAAACTGGCGCGCCACGGCCTCCATCCCATAGGTGCCGCCCCCGGGCACGATGGCCACGGCATCGGCCTTGTAGACGTCCTTTAACATGCCGCTGATATCCGTCATGACACCTTGAAATGCCTTGGACATATGGTTCAGGCTGCGGTCGGTGAACACGACGCTGAATTCCATAAGGCCATCGGGATCGACTGGGGTATTGATCATTGTGCGGCTCCGCCATCATGGGTTTTGCCCATACTAGCGCGCCACCGGCCAAGTGTAAGCCACGTTCTTACAGCGGCCCCGGGCGGCGCTCCTCGCTCAGCAGCACATTGGCCTCGACATTCCCCACACCCGGCAGGGTCATCACGCGGCGGCGCAGGACCCGCTCGAAATCCGCCAGATCGCGGGCGACAACCCGCAACCGGTAATCATAAAGGCCCAGCACATGCTCAACCAGTTGCACCTCGGGAATGGCCATGACGGCGCGCTCGAAATCCTCAAGCGATACGCGCCCTTTGGTGGCCAGCTTGACGCCCAAAAACACCGTCACACCAAAGCCCAGCTTTTCCGCATCCAATGCCACGCGCCGCCCTGCTATCACGCCGCCGTCGCGCAGGCGTTTCATGCGCCGCCATGTGGCAGGCTGGCTCAACCCGATGCGCCCGCCCAAAGCGGCCGCCGATTGGCTGGCATCGCGTTCAAGCGCGCGCAAGATCGCGCGGTCAGTGTCATCCAGATCCATCACAGCGGCAGGCTTTCATCGTCATAAAGTGTCGCGACCGTCATCAAGGCCTCGATATCGGCCATATGTGGTAGGGCAAGAATACTGTCGCGATAGATTTGCTGATAATGGCCCATGTCACGGGCAATGACCGACAGGCGCAGATCGACACGGCCCAGAAAGGTCTGGATTTCGGTGACCTCGGCAATGCCCCGCGCCGCGGCGATAAATTCGTCAAAGGCGCGGGCCTGCGTCTTGTCCAGCGTGATGCGCAGCGACACCGTGACGCCGTAGCCCAGCGCGCGCCAGTCAATCACCGCGTGCTGGCCCTTCAGAATACCGCGCTCTTGCAAACGGCCCAGACGCCGCTGCGCCTTCAACGGCGAAACACCCGCACGCGCCGCCAGATCGGCAGCGGTCAGGCTCGGGTCGGCCTGCATCTGGCGCAACAGACGGCGATCAATGTCATCAAGCATGAAAAACCCTATTATTTACAAAACTACGCATAACAACTTCATCTTGGCCAATACAACTCAAAAGAACACCACTCGCCAACGGTGCAACGTCGGGTCATAAACGCCACCAATGCACCCCAACCCGAAAGGACGCCCGACATGCGCGTTTATTATGACCGTGACTGCGATGTGAACCTGATCAAGGACAAGAAGGTCGCGATCCTTGGCTATGGTAGCCAGGGCCACGCCCACGCCCTGAACCTGCGCGATAGCGGCGCCAAGAACCTTGTCGTCGCCCTGCGCGAAGGCTCTCCCAGCCAGGCCAAGGCCGAGGGCGAAGGCCTCAAGGTTATGGGCATCGCCGAAGCGGCTGCCTGGTGTGATCTGATCATGTTCACCATGCCCGACGAATTGCAGGCCGAAACCTACAAGAAATACGTGCATGACAACATCAAACCCGGCGCGGCCATCGCATTTGCTCACGGGCTGAACGTGCACTTTGGTCTGATCGAACCCAAAGAAGGCGTCGACGTGATCATGATGGCCCCCAAAGGCCCCGGCCACACTGTGCGCGGCGAATACACCAAAGGCGGCGGCGTGCCCTGCCTGATCGCCGTTGACCGCGACGCGTCCGGCAAAGCCCATGAAATTGGCCTGTCCTATTGCTCGGCCATCGGTGGCGGCCGGTCCGGCATTATTGAAACCAACTTCCGTCAGGAATGCGAAACCGATCTTTTTGGTGAACAGGCCGTTCTTTGTGGTGGTCTGGTCGAACTGATCCGCATGGGCTTTGAAACCCTGGTCGAAGCTGGCTACGAACCCGAAATGGCCTATTTCGAATGTCTGCACGAGGTCAAACTGATCGTTGATCTGATCTATGAGGGCGGCATCGCCAACATGGATTACTCGATCTCGAACACCGCCGAATACGGCCAGTATGTGTCGGGCCCGCGCATCCTGCACTACGACGAGACAAAGGCGCGCATGAAAGAAGTGCTTAACGACATCCAGTCGGGCAAATTCGTGCGTGATTTCATGCTGGAAAACGCCGTTGGCCAGCCGACGATCAAGGCGTCGCGCCGTGCCAACGACGAACACCAGATCGAACAGGTCGGCCAGAAACTGCGCGACATGATGCCGTGGATTTCCGCTGGCAAGATGGTCGACAAAGCCCGGAACTAGGTCAAATCTGCAAGACAAAGGAAAAGGGGGGTCAGCTTGATCCCCCTTTTTCTATTGGCTCACTTCTGCTTTATATCTGCGAGGGGTTTTTCCATGAACACAAGATGCGCGACGATCGCGGGGTCTTGCACGCTCTCGGGATCGAACACGGCATCCACAAAACCCAGCCCTCTGTAAAAGGCGATCGCTTCGGGAAGTCCGGTCGTCGTATCCAGATAAAGGGTCATGCAGCCCATTGCGCGCGCCTCGGCCTCCAGTCGTGCCATCAGCTTATTTGCAATCCCCATGCGCCGCGCCGTCGGGGCCACATAAAGTCGTTTCACTTCGCCCTTCCCGTTCGCCAGACGCTGCAACAGGATCATACCTGCCAACCCGCCTTTGGGATGTCGGGCGACGATAAAGCGACCATCTTGATCAAGATAATGGTCGATCTTTTCCGTGGTCAGCTTCATATGCGCGTCGGGATCGACAATTTCGCCTGTCGCCTCCCGATGACGAGCGGCGGCGAAGTGCAAATACTCGCGCATCATTTCTGCCCAGCCGGGCGCATCAGCGAGATCCGTAACTACTTCAACCTTGATCGCATCAGATGTCATCACTCTCTCCTTGTTGAAATCTTAACAGGGGCACCCGGAATGTTGAAAGGCATTTGTGGTGCGCCACGCCTGAACCACAAAAGGGCTTTCATCGTGGGTGATCATTTCTTTCAATGGCACACCCTTGTCCCCGGATCGGTCATCTGACGTCCTGAAGCGAGGGCGCAAAATGAAGACAATGACGGCCTTGATGCAGCCCCTGGGTCGTGCCGCCGCGACATTGCGTTACAAACGAAGGCCTTGAATAAGCCCGCGCCCGCAAATATTCACCCTATAGCAACACAGGAATGCCCCCATGGCCCCGCTGAAACTGGTTCATTTCTCAGATATCCTTTGTGTCTGGGCCTATGTCGGGCAGGCACCGCTTTTCCGGCTTGCCGAACGGTTTGGGGACCATTTGGATATCGAGGTGCACTACTGTTCCGTGTTTCCCGACACCCAAGCCAAGATGTCCAAACTCTGGCGCGACAAAGGCGAGTTTGAAGGATATGCCCGCCACGTGAGAGAAGTTGTCGATGGCTTTGATGGCGTCGAAATCCATGAAGATGTCTGGTCAAAGACCCGGCCGTTTTCGTCGGCAAGCCCGCAGTTGTTCATCAAGGCCGTTGAACTTCTGGAAAAACACGCCGGTGCCACGCCGTTCCAGTCACGCTTGTCCGTGAAAGCCGCCAAGCTTCTGCGCGAGGCCTTTTTCAAGGAAGCGCACGACATTTCCGATTGGGGGGTGCAACGGCACGTGAGTGACAAAATTGGTGTCGACTTTGCGGATGTCAGCAAAAAGATTGAAACAGGCGAAGCGATGGCAAAACTGGCCTCTGATTACGAGCTTGTTCAGACAATGGGGATCAAGGGCAGCCCGACCTATATCCTCAACAATGGTCGCCAGACCCTGTTTGGCAATATCAGTTACGGCATACTGGAAGTGAATTTCAAAGAATTGCTGAAAGAACAAGACGGCTTGAACGCCAGCCTTTGCTGAACAGCCCATAAACGGGCGGCCCCGAAAAGGCAGCCTTGTCCGATGTCGGCCTTGGCGCCCCCGTATCGCCTAATCCCGCGAAAAATAACCGCCCTCGAGAATCCAGCTCTGGTCCAGCATGTATTCGACGAACAAGCGGGCGGGGCTGTCGTCGGGGGCGTTGGCCGGGTAGACGGCAAAGACATCCAAGCTTTTTGAAAATGCGCCGGGCAGGACTTCCACCAGCTCCCCGGATTTCAGATCTGCGGCCACAAGCAGTTTGAACTCGGCGCAAAACCCCAAGCCTGCGCGGACAAACTGCATCCCCATTTCAAAGTTGTCACACGAGACCGCGATCCGCGGTTCCTTCTTTGTGGGGGCGAGCCCGCACATCCCTGCAAAGGACGACCATGCGATCTGCGGTGTTTGAACCCAGTCCCAGTTTGTCAGATCGTCGAGGCTGCGCACAGGCGGTCGCGCGTTGACATATTCAGGCGATGCAAAAATACAGAATTTGAGAGACCCCAGCCGCGTCGCCTTGTAGCTGCTGTCGTCCAGACCGTTGGTGGTCCCGCGAATGGCCAGATCGTAGGGCGAACCTTCCAGGCTGACCTGACGATCGTTGATGTGCATCGAAAGCTGGATATTGGGATAGGCCTTGGCAAATCCGGTGTAGATGTCACAGACTGGTCGGTTTGCGGCGGACGTGTTCACCGTGATGGACAGGCGGCCCTGCGGCTGGCTGACACGCCGGTTAATCGCAGCCAGCCCTTCCTGCGCGGCCCGCGACATCTGCTGGCTGGCACGCAGAAGGTCGGTACCCGCCTCGGTCAGGGATATCCGTCGCGTCGAGCGATACAGAAGCGGTGTTCCCAGACGCGCTTCAAACTGGGTGATGTGATGGCTCACCACTGAAGGGGACAAGCGCAATTTGGCCGCCGCTTGCCTGAATGATCCCGCTTCGGCCACTGCCTGAAAGATCGCCATTGCCCGCAACTGGTCTATCATGAAAGCCCCCGATTGTTCGACTGGATGGGATTATGAAACCGAAACATACCGGATTATCGTATGATCTGACATCTGCGATCAATGGTCAAGTCACCGGATGGTGGCGCATTGCAGCAAAAGTCGAAAGGAAACAAAATGACATTGATGGTCTCGATCGCGCGCGTGTCTACAACCGAAAACCCCTTTGGTTCAAAGGATTTTCACGACGCGCATGACAAAATTTTCGGGGATGCGATGGCGCTGAAGGCACTTCTGCGCGATCCAAACGATCCCTATCAGATCGCTCTGGTCGGCGACGTCAAGGATATTGACCGTGTCCGCAGTGCCAGCCGCACCGCCGAAGGCGATGCCATGATGCGCCGCTTCGGCTTTGTCGAACAACTGTCGTATTTTCTGCAAGAGGAGGATGCGTGATGTTCGCCCTTTTTCGCCGTATCTTTACCCCGGAAGCTGACAGTCTGCCTGTCAGCCAGGGGCGCGACAGGCTTGCGACCTACTGGGCGCAAGTGCGCGACGCAAATCCCTATGCTTGGCCTTTGGGCTAGGGCGGGCCGTCACGATCACAAAAAAGGCGCCGTAACGCCCTTGTTCATGTGCGATGCGGCCCCTTTCCAAGTTGTGGCCCACCATCATCGGCGCACTAAGTCACAGGGATTTCTGGACAAACTTCGCCCCCTCTGGTCCAAGCGATCCCATGACAACGCACCCTACCCTTTCAAACTGGCTGTCCATCGCCGCCCTGGGCGTGATCTGGGGTGGCACCTTTATGGTTGTCGCAATCGCCCTCGAAGGCTTCGGGCCGCTGACGGTTGCCAGCGCGCGCACAACGTTGGGGGCCGTATCGCTGCTGATCCTGATGCGCGCGCTGGGTCGCCCGATGCCATCGGGGCGCGCGGTTTGGGGGTATCTGGCGGTAATCGGTGCGCTCAACACTGCGCTGCCCTTTGCGCTGTTGTCCTGGGGCCAGCAATATGTGCCTTCTGCCTTTGCGGGCATTTCAATGGCCGCGCTGCCACTGTTCGTGCTGCCGTTGGCGCATCTGTTCAGTGACGAAAAGATGAGCGGGCGCAAAGCCCTCGGCGTTGTCGTCGGCTTTACCGGCGCGGCGGTGCTGATTGGCCCCAACGCCCTGCGGATCGGTCAGGGGATCGTGCCGCTGGCACAACTCGCCTGTATCGCCGCCTCGCTGTCTTATGCGGTGAGTTCGGTCCTGACGCGGCGCTGTCCGCCCGTTGACAGTATCTCGATGGCGGCGCTAACGCTGGTGGTCGGGTCCATCTGCCTGATCCCGGCGATGTTGTTGATCGAAGGTCTGCCAACTTGGCCCGCGGGGCGCGCAGGCTACGCGATCATCTTTCTTGGCCTCGTGCCCACGGCCTTTGCAGCGCTTTTACGGGTGCAGACGATCCGCACCGCCGGATCGGTCTTCATGACGCTGGTGAACTACCAGGTTCCGCTGTGGTCCGTGGTATTCGGCACGCTGGTGCTGTCCGAAGTCTTGCCGCTGCGTTTCTTTGCAGCCCTTGCGCTGATCCTCACGGGGTTGCTGATCAGCCAGTGGGTCGGCCTGCAAAAGCTATTCATGCGCAGCTAAGCTGCTGTCACAGATGTAATTTCTGCAACGATCCCGTCAATAACCTGTGACAAAAGCCCGTCGTCATCACATTCCGCCATCACGCGGATCAAGGGTTCGGTGCCCGATTTGCGGATCAGGATACGGCCGCGGCCCTGCACCGCAGCCTCGGCGGCACTGATCGCCGACTGCACCGACGCAGCGCCGAGCGGGTCTTGCCCCTCCCCGAAACGGACGTTTTTCAGCATCTGCGGCACGGTGTCAAAACTGCGCGCGAGGGCCGAAGCCGGTTCACCGGTTTCAATCATCGCCGCCAGAAATTGCAGGCCCGCAGCCAGACCATCACCCGTGGTGCCGTAGTCCGTCATCACGATATGGCCGGACTGTTCGCCCCCCAGATTATAGCCACCACTGCGCATTTCGGCCACCACATGGCGGTCGCCCACCGCGGTGCGCTTCAGGTGCAAATCTTTGCTTTCAAGGAAATTTTCCAGACCCAGATTCGACATCACCGTGGCCACAAGCGTGTCTTGGGCCAGCCGCCCCTGCGCCGCCCAGCGTGCGGCGAACAGTGCCATGATCTGATCGCCATCGGCCACCGCGCCGTTTTCGTCAAGGATCATGACCCGGTCAGCGTCCCCATCAAGGCAAATGCCCAGATGCGCTCCGTGTGCGACGATCGTTTCCGCCGCGGCGCGCGTGTTGGTCGATCCGCAACCGTCGTTGATATTAAAGCCGTTCGGGCTGACACCCACGGGGATCACCTCGGCACCAAGTTCCCACAACACTTCGGGGGCGACCCGGTGCGCCGCACCATTGGCGCAGTCAATCACGACCTTCAGACCATCAAGCCGCATGCCCGACGGAAAGGTTGACTTCAGGCGCTCGGCATAGCGGAACCGCCCGTCATCGATGCGTTTTGCGCGGCCAATGTTGTTGGGCTGGACGGGCTGGATTTCGCCTGCGACGAGCGCCGCGATTTCGGCTTCGGCCTCATCGGACAGCTTGAACCCGTCGGGACCGAAAAACTTGATGCCGTTGTCGTGGTGGGGATTGTGGCTGGCGCTGATCATGATGCCCACATCGGCCCGCATCGAGGTGGTCAATAACCCCACCGCCGGTGTCGGGATCGGCCCCAGCAAAAGTACGTTCATGCCGGTGCTGGTCAACCCCGCCGTCAGCGCATTTTCAAACATATAGCCCGACAGGCGCGTATCCTTGCCGATCACGACACGGTGGCCATTGCTGCCATCGTTGCGGAAATACCGCCCCGCCGCCGCACCGATCTGCAAGGCGTTTTCAGCAGTCATCGGCCACTTGTTTGCCGTGCCGCGAATCCCGTCAGTTCCGAAAAGTGTCTTAGTCATCAGCCACTTGCCCGCTCATTGTCATGTGCAGGTTCAGCGCCTGCCGCATTTCTTTCGTATCATGAACGCGCAAAATTTGCACGCCCTGCGCCACCCCGTGCAGCGCGACGGCAAGCGATCCCGGCATCCTGTCCTGCGCGTCAGGCGCGTGACCCAGTGTGCCGATGAACCGCTTGCGCGATGCGCCCAGTAGAATGGCGCAGCCAAGACTATGATAGAGGGAAATACCGCGCAAAAGCGTCACGTTATGTTGCAGCGTCTTACCAAAGCCGATGCCGGGGTCGACGACGATCCGGTGGCGGGGAATACCCGCCGCTTCCGCCAGGGCGACACGCGCCTCAAGGAAGTCGTACACATCGTGCAGCACATCGTCGTAGCGCGGATCGGCCTGCATCGTTTCAGGATCGCCCTGCGCATGCATCAAGCAGACAGGCACCTGCGCCTTTGCGGTCACATCGGCCAGTTCGGGGTCAAAGGTAAAGGCCGCCACATCGTTCACCATGCTGGCCCCCGCCGCGAGCGCGGCCTGCGCCACAGCCGCCTTGCGCGTGTCGATCGAGATCGGCACGGCGCTGTCGGCACGGATCGCGGCAATCACCGGTGCGGTGCGGGCGATTTCATCTGCTATGGTCACTTCGGCTGCGCCGGGGCGGGTGCTTTCGCCGCCAATATCAAGGATATCCGCGCCCGCCGCTTCCATCGCCCGGGCATGGGCAAGAGCGGCGGCAGGGTCGTCAAACAGCCCACCATCGGAAAAGCTGTCTGGCGTGACGTTCAAAATGCCCATGATGCGCGGGGCGTCCAGCGACAGGCCAGCAAGCGCCGCGCGCGGCGTCGTCAGACGGGCGCGCGCGTCGGCAGGCAAGTCCAGCGCGGGTAGCAGGCGATCGGGTTGTTCGCGCCCCGACACTGCAACATGGGTAAACCACAGCCACCCGCCTGCCAGCGTCACTGCGTCGTCGGGGCGATGGGGATCGCTTTGCAAAATGGGGCGGTAATAGGTCGTCAAAGCTGCGCCTCGGTCACCGCAACGGCGCGGGTCGGTATACTGGTCGCGGGCACATCCGCCCCGATCACCAGCAGCTCGACCGCCTGCATTTCATCGGCAAACCATGCCGTCAGCGCAAGGGCATCGCGCGGGGAGGCGCTGGGGCCATCCACGGCATCAAGCACCATTTTGGACGGCGCCCAAACGCAGATCTGGCCGTTCTTCATCGCCCAGTCCAGTTCGGTGCGGGTGCCAACCACGACACAGCGCTTGTCACGCGCCGCCAGCACCCAGGCGTTTTGTTCAATCGCTAGCAGGTCAATCCGGCGCTGGGGCATCGCCGCCCCCACCTTGGGCGCAGAGGCATCGGGCGCACCAACACAGATGATCAAAGGCGCATCACCAGTCAGCCGATCAATCCATCCGGCCAAGTGCACCGCGGCAATCGCATCATTGCTCAGGAACAGCAAACGCGGATGGGGCACATCGACCAGTTCAACACCCGCCGGCATCGTGCCATCCGCACTACGCACGATTTCGACACCCAAGGCACCGGGGCCCCGATCCAGCTTTTCGATCCGCACAAAGACGCGCAGCGCCTGGGGTTCCAAAAGGATGCGTTCTGCCACGCGGGCCGCCAGCGTTTCCAACAGGTTCAACCGCTCGGCCTGCAATTCGATCTGAATCGCCTCGGTGACGCGGTCATAGGACAGGATACGATCGACATCGTCATCCACGGGGCCCCGCAAGGGTTCGACCTCGACCACCACATTGAAACTGATCCGCTGCAATGTGCCGCGTTCGGCCTGAAAGGCTCCGATTTCGACTTCGGTCACATAGTCGCGCAACGATATCCGGTCGCGCAGCCCCTGCGCCCCTTCGGGTGTGGTCGCTTCGGCCCGTTCCGATGGATGGGCAAAGGCAAGGCGAGTGTCCGATGGCATGGCGCGGTCCTTATCAGCAGCAGCACTTGCCGCATACTAAGCCACGCGCGTCATCGCAAGCACAGGGATGCGCCACCCTTGGGTCAATCGCGACTAGTTGGACGCGGTGCGGGTGTCCGGGCGATAGAAATAATGCGCCCCGATGCTGGCCGTGCGCGGGAAACGGCGCGCCCATGACGGGTTCACGGCCTTGGTATGGTAATAGGTCGCGCCACCGGTCAAATCACGTGGCGCCCCGTCAACCATCAGACGCGCGACCTTGCCAACACGTGCCCATGCGGCAGGTTCGGAGACCCTTTCGGGACGGCCATCACAGGTATAGCTGAACTGGCAGGCAAACCGACGGCCGGTGCCCTGATTAACGACACTACAGATCGAACTCGGGAATACACTGCTATCGACACGGTTCAAGATGACTTCGGCAACGGCGAAAATGCCGCGCACGCTTTCGCCACGCGCCTCGAAATACAGCGCTTCGGTCAGGCATTCCCATTCGGCACCACCGCTGGCGCGGGGCTGGGCGGCCAGAAAAGCGCGATCATAAGTGATCGACGCCGGACCAACGGCGATATTGCGGGCTTCGGCGGGAGGTGGCGATGTCAGGGCTGTCATGCGCGACGATGGCACAACACGAAGCGCCTCGCGCTCTTGTCCAAGCACAGCGCCAAGACGGCTTTCGAGCAGAGGCTCGGCCTGCGCGCTTACCGCTGCCAGTGCAACCAATGCGGCCAATCCAGCCGCGCGTGTCAATCGTCCCAATACAATCCGCATATCCCAAACCCAGAGTTCCATGCGGTCCAGCCCCGCACAGGCAGGGGGCATCTAGGCGAAAATGTGGCAACGGTCCACCCATGCAGGTGCGGTGCTCCGCCACAACCGATGCACAATGGCAACGGGTCCGAAAACGCACACAACACATAGAAATAAAAGCGTAAATCGCCCCTATCCCTAGATTGTTTCCGGTTTGGAAATAGCGAGTTGAGCGGCGGATAACCGCGCAACGGGCACACGAAACGGTGAACAAGAGACATAATCGAACCCGCGCGCCCGGCAAAACGCGATCGCGGCACGGCTTCCGCCATGTTCGCCGCAGATCGACAGAACGATGTTTTCGTTGCCCTTGCGCCCCCGCTCGGCGCCAATCGACAGCAACTCTCCGACCCCTTCGACATCAAGTGTATGAAACGGATCTTCGGCGTAAACGCCTTGGCGCACGTAGGACGACATGAACCGCCCCGCATCGTCGCGCGACAACCCATAAGTCATCTGGGTCAGATCGTTGGTGCCAAATGACATAAAGGCCGCGTGCTGGGCGATATCCTCGGCGCGCAGGGCCGCGCGGGGCGTTTCGACCATGACGCCCAGACGATAGCTGAAATCGACGCCGGTTTCGGCCTTGACGGCGGCGGCCACCGCATCAATCCGCGTCTTGACCAGTTCAACCTCGCGCACCGCACTCACCAGCGGGATCATCACCTCGGGCGCGACGGGATCACCCTTGCGCGATGCCACGACGGTGGCTTCGAAAATGGCGCGGGCCTGCATGTCGTAAATCTCGGGGACGCTGATGCCCAGACGCACGCCCCGCATCCCCAGCATGGGATTATATTCCTCAAGGGCCGCGACGCGGGCCATGACCTCGGACAGATGCAAATCCAGCCCCTCGGCCAGATCGCGCATCCCGGCCTTGTCTGAGGGCAAAAACTCGTGCAGCGGCGGATCAAACAGGCGAATGCACACCGGCAGCCCCTGCATGATCTTGAACAACTCGACAAAATCGCTGCGCTGCATGGGCAAGAGGCGTTCAAGCACCTCGCGGCGATCATCGGCATCGTCGGCAAAGATCATCTCGCGCATGACACCCAGACGGTCGCCTTCAAAGAACATGTGCTCGGTGCGGCACAAACCGATACCCTGCGCGTCGAAATTGCGGGCGGTCTGGGCATCGGCGGGGGTGTCG
Organism: Octadecabacter sp. SW4; assembly: GCF_008065155.1. Lineage (NCBI taxonomy): Bacteria > Pseudomonadati > Pseudomonadota > Alphaproteobacteria > Rhodobacterales > Roseobacteraceae > Octadecabacter > Octadecabacter sp. SW4. The sequence goes on from NZ_CP042819.1 coordinate 2,200,957, forward strand.
GCATTGGCGCGAATGCCGATATCGCAAAATTCCTCGGCCCAGGTCAGCAGCGTGCGGAACCATTCATCCAAAGCGGCCTCGAGCATGGCAGGTTCACCGGCCAGAATATCGCCCGTCGTGCCATCAACAGTGATCACATCGCCTTCGACAAAACTGCGCCCGTCCGGGGTGATGATCGCGTGTTTCTTGGCGTTGATTTCCAGATCGGACGCGCCCACGACACAAGGCAACCCCAGCCCGCGACCAATCACCGCCGCATGGCTGGTGACACCGCCGCGCATTGTCAGCACACCGTTGGCCGCGTGCATCCCGCGAATATCCTCGGGCGTGGTTTCGCGGCGCACCAGAATGCAGGCCTCGCCCCGCGCGGCGCTGGCCTGCGCCTCGTTTGAAGAAAACACGATCCGCCCTGTGGCGGCACCGGGACTGGCGGCAATCCCGCGCACGATCAGGTCGCGGCTGGCGCGCGGGTCCACCTGACGGTGCAGCATCTCCGACAGGGCCGAAGGCGGCACGCGCATCACCGCCTCTTCACGCGGGATCACGCCATCATTGGCCAGATCAACCGCCACCCGCACCACTGCGCGCGACGACCGCTGCACGCGCACACCGTCCAGAATATGGAGTTTCCCGTTCTGTATGGTGAATTCGATCTGCATTTCTTCGCGTAAATGCTTGCGCGCCAAGCCGCCAATACGGATGAGTTCGGCAAAGGCATCCGGGCAGATATCTTCCAGCGCCGCGCCGCGCTTGTCCTTGGTCAGATAAATCGCGCGCTTGTTGTCATGCAGGGCATCGCGGCCCTGCGCCTGACTTTGATAGCGGCCGATCAGGCTGGGCGCGCCCGTTGTGGCATCGACGAACTGGACAACACCCGCACCACATTCCCCCGCACCAACCCCAAGCGCCATCGCCTGCACCACCAGCCCAAGGCCCGCATCCGCAGGCGCGCCCTTAGCTTGGCGCAGCAATCGCGCGGTCGTGCCTTCCCAGGTGCGCGCCATGCTGCGCAACACCTCGGCCAACTGCTCTTGCGGGTCTTGCGGGAATTCCTCGTCGGTTTCGGCCTCGTAGGTGGCCAGAAACGCGTGCAGGGTTTCGCCGCTGGGCGTGTCGGGCATATGAAACGATTCAGGGTCCAGACGGGCCACATGTTCAGCGTAGCACTGGATAAAGCGCATATAAACTGCTGCCGCCGCCGCCTCGCCCATCGTCTCGCACATGGCGTCAAAGCGTGCGTCATTCATACCGATATTGAGGATCGCACCCGGCCCGCCCCAATCAGGGTCCTGGCTACTGGGGCGCACGGATACCAGCGGCGCTTCACCAAAATGCGACAGGATCGCGGACACATTGGGCATCCGCCCCGTTGCAATCCCGTGCACCGCCTGAAACGAAATCGCAACCGTCGTGGGCACCGGCATTTCAAGACACACCAACCGTTGCAGGCATTTCGCGCGCCCGCCATGCACCGTCGCATCCATTGATGCGGTCGGGGTGATCAGCGTCACTTCTTTGAGAGTTACGATTTTCTGCACTGCGGCACCTGCTTTGTGTGGGCGCAGCATAGACTTGCCGCGCCCTATCACAAGGGAAACCTAGCCCTCGACCACCGTCAAATCGGCCACACCAAGGCAAATCGTGCGAATTTGGTTAAGAAGGTTCAACCGATTGCGCCGCACCACCGAACTGTCGGCATTGACCTGCACATCGGTAAAGAACGCATCGATCGGCGCGCGCAAGGCCGCCATCGCCGTCATGGCAGCGCCGAAATCCTCGGCCTCCATCGCCGGAGTGATGGTTTTCTCGGCTTTATCCAGGGCGGCAAACAGCGCCTTTTCACTGGGGTCTTCTGCAAATTTCACATCCGCGCCGAACGAATACTCTACCCCATCCTTTTCCTCGGCTTGGGTGAGGATGTTGTTGGCACGTTTGAAGCCCTGCAACAGGTTTTCACCGTCATCGGTTTGCAGAAAGGCCTGCAAGGCACGGGCCCGGTTAACCAGCAACGTCAGGTCGTCATTGGCCGGCATCGCAAGGCAGGCGTCGATGACATCGTGGCGAATGCCTTCATCGCGCAGGAACACCTTGAGGCGGTCGTGGAAGAAGGCGAGAAGATCGCTGGACACATCCGGGATCTTATCGGCGACGGCCTTTGACTTCTTACTGAGCTGGTCGTGCACCGCGTCGATTGCCGCTCCGAAAACGCCATGTTCCGCGATCTCTTGCAGTAATGCGTTCAACCCATCCAGTTCGCCCGCATCAAGGGCATTGCCGTTGATCGCAATCTTGTGCCGCACCAGTTGCGCATCGATCGATTGATCAAGACGCGTGCGGACGTCATTGGCAAGCACCAGCCGGATCACCCCCAACGCCGCCCGGCGCAGCGCAAAGGGGTCTTTGCTCCCCGTAGGTTTTTCATCAATCGCCCAGAACCCTGTAAGCAGGTCGATCTTGTCGGCCAGCGCCACGGCCACCGAAACGGGTGCGATTGGCACATCGTCAGTGGGGCCAAGCGGGGAATAATGTTCCTCGCAGGCCGCTGCCACCGCCGGATCAAGCCCTGCCTCGGCACTATAATAACGCCCCATAAGTCCTTGAAGTTCAGGGAATTCATAGACCATTTCGGATGACAGGTCAGCCTTGGCAACGCGCGCTGCCTTTTCGGCCAGCGCAGCATCAGCTTTGACCAGCGGCGCGATATCCTTGGCCAGCGCGGCGATGCGTTCAATCCGCGCAGCCTGTGAACCCAGTTTGTTGTGAAACGTCACGTTTTCAAGGGATTGCAGCCATATCTTCATGCCATCCTTGGCCACCCGAAGATCGTTCTCCCAGAAGAACTTGGCGTCCGCAAGACGGGCCGACAACACCTTTTGGTTGCCCGCCAGAATGGTCGCGCCCTGATCGGCTGTCTCGATGTTGGCGACGGTCACGAATTTCTCGATCCGGCCGGTTTTGCCATTGCGCACCGAAAAGAATTTCTGATGCTCTTTCATAGAAGTTTGAAGGACTTGCGGCGGCAAGTTCAAGTAGTCCTGGCCGATTTCACCCAGCAAGACCACGGGCCATTCCACCAGCCCGGCGACCTCGGCCAGCAGGCTTTTGTCGTCGACCACCTCAAGCCCTTGGGCGAAGGCCTGATTGGTGGCTTCGTGCCAGATCATCTCGGCACGTTCATCGGCGCGCAGGATCACATTGGCCCGTTTCAGCTTGGCCTCGTAGTCGTCAAAACCCGTGACGCTAAACGCATCCGGCCCCATGAACCGATGCCCGCGCGTGGTGTTGCCCGCCACAATCCCGTCCACGTCCAACGGCACCACCTGCGCGCCCGCCTCGTCGCTGAGGATACACAGGATGGAATGGAGCGGGCGCACCCAGCGCAGACTGCCCGCACCCCAGCGCATTGATTTCGGCCAAGGGAAACTGCGGATCGTGGTGTCCAGAACTTCGGCAACAATCGCATCAGCCTTGCGGCCTTTTTTGGCGATCACCGCGAAATAGACCTGCCCCTTTTTGTCGTCGCGCACGTCAAGGTCTTCGCGCGCAACGCCAGCGCCGCGCAAAAACCCGTCAATCGCCTGATCGGGCGCGCCCACCTTGGGGCCTTTGCGTTCTTCGCGGGTGTCAGGGCTTTCGCCGCTCAGCCCGTTGATCGACAGGGTCAGGCGGCGCGGCGTGTGAAACGCGGCCGCCCCGGCATAGGTCAGGCCCGCATCAACCAACCCGTCCGTGACCAGCTTTTGCAGATCGGCAGCGGCTTTGGCCTGCATCCGCGCTGGAATTTCCTCGGAGAACAGCTCAATCAATAGATCAGGCATTACTCGCCCCTTTCCGGCACAGGTGGGCAGCCTTCGGGGGCCGGATTGCCGTCAAATACGTTTTCGCCGCAGATATTGATCTGGTGCCACGAAAAACCGCGCCCGTCAGGCATGATCGCGACAACCCGGTCAATCCCGAAGGTGATGTTCTCGACGCCCATAAAGGCAATCGCTTCGCCGCTCTCAAGGGCTTCACCAATTTCGCGGGCGTCAAAACAATCAAACCACGATGGTGCGACCAGCGGGGCCGCATCCTCCAGAACCTCGTAGGTTTCCTGCAACATGTCCTGCGACAGCGGCGTTTCAAAGCAGGAACGGAACCGGATCGGGCTGCTGTTGCTATCAATCGCCTTGAAGTTTTCGAACAAAATGGGTGCAGGCGCGCCAAATTCCACTGAGGTAAGTTGCACTTCTCCAACATCCTCTACCGTGACCTCGTCATAATAGGCATAGACCTGAAGGTAATAGATGGCAAAGCCAGCGATAAAGGCCGTCGCGAACAGCCCTAGAATTGCGATACGGATCGGGGTCATGCGGCGGCTCCTCCGGCGTCAGTTTGCACAAAGGCATCGGCACACAGCTTGGTCAGCGCGCGCACCCGCCCGATATAGGCCTGGCGTTCGGTGACCGAAATCACACCGCGCGCGTCCAAAAGGTTGAATAAATGCGACGCCTTGATCGCCTGATCATAGGCAGGGTGCGCCATGATGATTTTTGCGCCGGTTTTCGGGTCAACGGCGGGCGTATCCAGAATACGCTGACATTCGGCCTCGGCGTCCTCGAAGTGGCGCAACAGCGTGTCCGTATCGGCCACATCAAAGTTCCAGCGCGCATATTCCTGTTCGGTTTGCAGGAAAACATCACCGTATTTCAGGGCGATAGGCGCGTCGGGGTCATTGAACGGCATGTCCATGACATGATCCACACCCAGCACATACATCGCCAAACGTTCCAACCCATAGGTCAATTCGCCCGATACCGGGTGGCAATCGTGGCCACCAACCTGCTGGAAATAGGTGAACTGGCTGACTTCCATACCGTCGCACCACACCTCCCAGCCAAGGCCCCAGGCCCCCAAGGTTGGCGACTCCCAATCGTCTTCGACAAAACGAATGTCGTGCAGCGCCGCATCAATGCCGATCGCCTGCAAAGACCCAAGATAAAGGTCCTGCAAATCCGGCGGGCTGGGTTTGATCAGCACCTGGAATTGATAGTAATGCTGCAGGCGGTTCGGATTTTCACCATAGCGCCCGTCCGTGGGCCGGCGTGAAGGCTGCACATAGGCAGCCGCCCAGGGTCTTGACCCCAGGGACCGCAGGGTCGTTGCAGGGTGAAACGTCCCTGCCCCGACCTCCATGTCGTAGGGTTGCAGGATCGCGCAGCCCTTGGCGGCCCAATAGGTTTGCAGCCGCAGGATGATCTCTTGGAAACTGCGTGGTTTGTCGGCCATATCCGCCCTCGTCAAAGCTTTGCGCGTTCAATAGGCGCGCGGGCGGCGCGGGTCAATCAGACAGCGCTGGAATCCAGACCGCCAAGGCTGTCGAAAATCTTGATGCACCCGCGCAGTGGTCTGTTAATGTTCATGGTAATCCTCCGCGTGCGGGGCAGTTGACACCAGATTTGACGGGTTCGGGACGGCTATGAGAACGGCACTTTCAGCGCTTTTATTCACTTCATTCATTTCCAGCGGCGCATACGCACAGGAAATCGTCTGGGTCCAGGTCGAGGCCGAACCGACCCTGAGCGGCGCGCAGGACCGCGTCCGTGTCTATGCGGGCCGTCTCGAGAACGTGAACGGCTACTACCTTGGGTCGGGCTGGTATGGCATTGCCCTTGGTCCCTACACGCCACAAGACGCCGAAACCGTGCTGCGCGACCTGCGCAATGCCGGTGTGATCCCTCAGGACAGCTTTATCGCCGATGGCAGCCGCTTTCAGCAACAGTTCTGGCCCGTCGGCGTCGGCGCGCCAACCACGGCGCAACCGATCCCGGGCAGTGACGCTGCGCGCGACACGGCAACGGCGGATCAAGACGCCGAGGTCGCCGACGTGATCGCACCCGAGGTTGAACCCAATCCCATTCCCGCCCCCGATGAAACCCTTGGCGAGGCGCGCGCCAGCGAAGCCCAACTTGATCGCGAGGCAAAGCAACAGCTGCAAATCGCCCTGAAATGGGCCGGTTTCTACGACGCGGCGATTGACGGGGCGTTTGGCCGTGGCACCCGCGCGGCGATGTCCGCATGGCAGGACTCCAGAAATGTCGAGGTCACCGGCGTGTTGACCACCCAACAAAGGGCCGACCTGCTGAATGATTACAACGCGGTCCTTGACGGAATGAACCTGCAAACCCTGCGTGACGATGCCACCGGTATCGAAATCAGCATCCCTACGGGCGTGGTTGAATTTGCCGAATACGAACCGCCCTTCGCGCGGTTTGATCCAATCGGTGACATTGACGCCCGCGTCTTGCTGATCTCGCAGGAAGGCGACCAGACACGCCTGTTCGGCCTTTACGAAATCCTGCAAACCTTGGCGATCATCCCCGCTGAGGGGGCGCGCAACCGCGCTGATCGCGCGTTTGAAATCAATGGCATGGACGACAAAATCGCATCCTATACCTTTGCGCGGCTGGAAAACGGGCAGATCAAGGGCTTTAGCCTGATCTGGCCCGCAGGTGACGAAGACCGCCGCACGCGCATCCTGGACGAAATGAAGGCCAGCTTTACTACGGTCGACGGGGTTCTGGACCCCGCCATCGCCACCCCTGATGAAGAACAGGCGATTGACCTGATCGCGGGCTTGCAGGTTCGCAAGCCCCGTCTGGCCCGTTCCGGTTTCTTCATCGACGCGCGCGGCGATGTGCTGACCACAACCGAGGCCGTGGATGACTGTGCGTCGATCACCATCAACGCCGAGTATGACGCGGCGGTCGTGCATCGCGACGACGCACTTGGGATCGCGGTGTTGCGCCCTGACACGCCCCTTGCACCGGTGCAGGTCGCGGCCCTTCAAACCCGGGTGCCGCGTATCACGTCAGAGGTGGCCGTGGCCGGTTTCCCTTATGGTGGGGTGCTGTCGGCCCCGTCGCTGACGTTTGGCACATTGGCCGATATTCGCGGGCTGAACGGCGAAGACACGATCAAACGCCTTGCGATTCACACCCAACCGGGTGACGCGGGCGGGCCGGTCTTTGATGCCGGCGGCGCGGTGCTGGGGATGCTGTTGCCCAGGGTGCCGGTGAACGGCCAGATCCTCCCCCCCGAGGTGGGCTTTGCCGTCGATGCCGACCAGATCATCGCCTCCTTGCAGACTGCCGAAATCAGCCCGCAAACAACCGATACTGTCGCCTATATGACGCCGGAAATCATGACACTGATGGCAGCCGATGTGACCGTGCTGGTTAGCTGCTGGGACGACTAAAAACGCAACTTGGGTCGCCCCCCACCCTACCCCGCAACGATATCTGATCGCACATGAATAACCGTTGGCCGGTCTGCGGTCAGCGCCTGTTTCACATCCTTTTGCAGGGCATCCAGTGATTCGGGCGCGGCCGCATAGGCCCCGTATGCCTTGGCGAGCATGATAAAATCGGGGTTGCGCTGAACAACGGCATTTGGCGCGATCTGCGCGCGCACCATGCCATCCTCGATCTCGCCCAGCTTGCCATTGTCCCAGATGATGATCGGCAGGGGCAGGCCCAGTTCTACTGCCGCCCCCAGTTCCTGCACCGTGAACTGGAACCCATAGTCACCGGCGATGGCCACCGTGGGCCGCCCCTTGCGCGCCACCGCGCCGCCAATGGCCGCGGGCAGCGCATAACCCAGGGTTCCAAAGCCGTAGGGGTGGTGCCAATGACCAGGGCGGTCCATGTCCCAGACTTCCTTGGCGACATAGGCAAATTGGGTCATGTCGGAGTAGATCATCGTGTCCGGGGGCACCGCCGCGCGCAGCGCGTCGCACACGGGCACGATGCCGGGCCGCTCCGCGTCTGTCTGAGCCCGCCACCGCGCACGGATGGCGGCTACCTGATCTGGGTTCCAATGTGTCCGCGCCCTATGATCCGCAAGTTCTGAATAGACCGCTTCAAACGTCCGATAGGCATCGCCAATATGCTGCTCGCTCGCAGGGTGGCCATCGGAAATCAGCGTTGCAGGATCGATGTCGACACGGATCATCGGACAGTTATGGCCCAGATGGTCTTTCCACAGGTCAACCTCCGCCAGTTCGCTGCCCACCACGATAACCAGATCGGCCTGTGCAAAAACCTCTGGCGTGTCAGGCCGCGCCAGATAGGAGCCAAAAGAAAGCGGATAGTCTGGCGACACACATCCGCGCCCCGCATAACTGGTGAAAACCGCAGCGCCTGTCGCGTGCAACAGCTTGTCCCACAGCGTGCCGCCCTCGACCGCGCCGCCGCCGAGTACAAACAGTGGATGTTTCGACTGCCGCAGTGCCAATGCGATTTTTCTGACCGCGTGACCGTCCCATTCCGGCGTGCCCAACATGTCCGTATGGCTTGGCGGAGGCGGCGGCGGGGCTGCGGCCACCAAAGCGCCGATCGGCACCTGAATATGTTTCGGGCGTGCGCGCTGCGTCTCGAACTCGACCAAGGCACGGTCGATCAGCTGATAGGCCGCTTGCGGGCTGCGCGCCTCCTCCGACCAGTCGCAGACCATCGCCGCCGCCGCGCGCTGGTCGCGCATCTGGTGCAGCTGTCCACGACGTGCCGCCGTCTCATCCAGACAGCTCGAGATCACAAGCATCGGCACAGAATCAGAATAGGCCTGCCCCATCGGCGTCATGATGTTGCACAGCCCGGGCCCCGTGATCACATAGGCCACGCCCGGTTTGCCGCTTGCACGGGCATAGCCATCGGCCATGAACCCCGCGCCCTGTTCGTGGCGCGCAAGGATATGAGTGATCCCCGCTTCCTCGATGCCGCGATACATCTCTTGGTTGTGGACGCCCGGAATGCCGAAAATGACATCCACGCCACGGGATTTCAGCATATGCGAAATTTGCGCGCCAAGCGGACGTTCAGACATCAGACCCTCCAGAACTGCCAGGTCAGCATGGTAAAGACGACCATGATTTCCAACCGCCCGACCAGCATCGCAATTGACAAAATCCATTTTGCTGCATCATTCAATCCGGCAAAATTTCCCGCTGGCCCGATTTCATTGCCCAATCCGGGGCCAACATTGGCCAGCGCCGTGGCCGCGCCCGAAATCGAGGTGATGAAATCAAGGCCCGTCAGCCCCAACAGCACCGCCACCGCGCCCATCGACACAAGGAAGGCCACAAAGAATGCCATGACCGAATTCAACACATCCTCGCTGACGGGGCGACCATCATAGCGCGGCGTGAACATCCCATGCGGCGAGTGGATCCTGCGCACCTGCGCCTTGATCGAGGTGAACAGCAACTGATAGCGGAACACCTTGATCGAACAGGCAGTCGATCCGGCGCATCCGCCAATCAAGCCAATGAAAAAGAACACCACCACAGCAAATGACCCCCAGGCCATGTAATCCGTGCTGCTATACCCCGTGCCGGTCATGATCGAGACCACGTTGAACAAGGCCTCGCGAAAGGCGATTTCCTCGAATCCGTGAAAGTTTCGCCACAAGAACAGCGTCATGACGGTCACAATCACTGCGATTGTGGCGAAGAAAACCCTGATCTGGCTGTCTTGAAACAGCGGCTTGGCCGTGCCGGAAATCAGTTGCACATACCGCACAAAAGGCAACGCAGAAAGGATCATGAAGACAGATGCCACATAAAGCGTGCCCGCCCCGAATTGCGCGAAGGAGCTGTCGTAATTGGCCATCCCGCCCGTCGCCACGGTCGTCATCGCATGCACAAGCGCATCAAAGGCATTCATCCCCGTGGCCGCATAGGCCAGCGCGGCAGCCAGCGTAATCCCGACATAGATCACCGATATATTGCTGGAAATCTCGGTCGCGCGGGGCAGGATTTTTCCCATTGTATCAAAGGATTCAGACCGGAAAATCTGCATCCCCCCAACCCGCAGTTCGGGCAGGAACACCATCGCCACAACAATGATGCCGATACCGCCCAACCACTGCAAAACCCCGCGCCACAGCTTCAGCCCGTCAGGCAAATCGTCAAGCCCGACAATCACCGTTGATCCGGTCGTGGTCAGCCCCGACATGGCTTCGAAAAAGGCATCGGTAAAGCTTGCCTCGGTCGCGCCAAGCATAAAGGGCAGCGACCCGAATAGCGGCAATGTGAACCACACCAGCGTCGTCAGCATAAAGGTCTGTCGGATACTAAGCCCCGAGGACACGCCATTGGCACAAGAAAGCGCGATAAAACCGCCGCTCAGGATCGTGATCACCGCGCTTTCCAGAAATGCGGGCCAATGCCCGTTGCCCGCGACCAGATCGGCAAGCAAAGGGGCCAGCATCGTCACCCCAAGGGCGCAGACCAGCAAGCCAATGACATATCCCACGGGGCGTAGATCGAACATGGCGCAGGGTTGGCCTGCCCGCGCATGGCTGTCAAGCGCGTCGCGCCATATGCCCTCCGCCCCAAGCTGGACCCACCTGAATTTCAATGGTAATTTCACCAACAGGGGCAGATTTGCCACCCCGGGAGAACAGCGTGTCGCACCCTTATGAAAACCTGCCGCAACGGGCATTCTGGCGCACCGGCACGGCGGCGGGCGGGCTTGAACACCTGCATGTCCCGAAATTCCCGGTGACAGCGGAAACGCGGGTCGCCACCGCGGGAAGCTGCTTTGCCCAGCACATCGCGCAGGCCTTGCGCGGCGCGGGTGTCAACGTGCTTGATGCCGAACCGCGCCCGGTGACGATGGACAAAAATATCTGCAAGACCTTTGGATATGGCCTGTTTTCAGGGCGTTATGGCAATATCTACACCGCCCGTCAGATGGTGCAACTGCTGCAGGAGATGACCGATGGCGCACCCGATCCACGGTTCGTCTGGGCCAAGGGCGGGCGTTTTGTCGATGCCTTTCGCCCCACCGTCGAACCTGAAGGACTGGACACCGCCCAAGAGGTTCTGTTTCACCGCGACTACCACCTTGAACGCACCGCACAGATGCTGCGCAAGGCGGATGTGTTCATCTTTACCCTTGGCCTGACCGAATGTTGGGAAGACATTGAAACCAAACGTGTCTTCCCGATGTGTCCAGGCACGGTCGCGGGCACATTCGATGCCAGTGCCCACGGTTTTCGCAACTTTACCCACGCCGAGGTGCTGGCCGATCTGATCCGCATGCGTGACCTGCTGCTGGGCTTTAATCCCGCGATGCGGCTGTTGTTGACGGTCTCGCCCGTTCCATTGACGGCGACCGCCTCGCAGACCCATGTGGTGCCTGCCACGACCTATTCCAAAGCCGTTCTGCGCGCCGCCGCAGGCGAGGCCATGGCCGGTTTCGAGGATGTCGATTATTTCCCATCGTTTGAAATCATTACCTCGCACGCTTTGGGCGGGCCGTGGTTTGGCGACAACAAACGCACCGTGCGCCCCGAGGGTGTGGCGCAGGTGATGCAGCTGTTTTTGGCCGCACACGGGCTTGCGCCGCACCCCGTCACCAACGCGCCTGCCTCGCAAAGGGAAGACGACGAAGACGACGATCTGTTTTGCGACGAACTGCTGCTGGATGCTTTTGCCAAATGACGAAACGCATCGCCATCTTCGGCAATTCGCATCTTGCCGCGCAGAAGTTTGCCCTGCGCGACAGCCCCGATGCCTGGCCTGATATCGACATCACATTCGTCGGCGCACACAAGTCCCAGCTTTTGGAAACCGACATCACGGATGGTGTTTTGCGCCCCACATCGCCCGCCGCCAAACGCACCTTTCAGTCCCTGAATGGCCTGCGCGAGGTGGACCTTGCGGCCTTTGACGCCGTGGCAATTTCAGGCTGCCAGATCACCTTCAATCTGGCCTCGGTGCTTTATAAGGATGCGCGCTGGCTTGGTCTGCCCTCGCTCGCCGCGCTTGAAGACCCGGCCCTGATGCGCGAACGCCTTGTGTCGGTCAGCCTGTTTGATACCTGCCTGCGGCGCGAGGTTGCCAAGACACTGGGCGCGCGCTTTGCCACCAAAATCCGTGATGCGGCCCCCGATTTGCCGCTCTATGTCCTGAGCCAGCCGCGGGCCGGCGAACGCGTGCTGCTGGGGGGCAAAAAGCTCTCCACCGGTCACCTGCGGATCGTCAAGAAAGGTGACGGCGCAGCCCTTTCGGCGCGCTTTGATTCTGTGGTGACGGATATGCTGGCCCAAACCGGGATCACGTTCCTGCCGCAACCCGATCACACCCGCGCCCAACATATCCTGACCGCTGAACCGTTTACCAGCGAGGCAATGCGTCTGGCCCGCGAAGATCGCCACAAGCAACCCAAAGAGGACATCCTGCACGCCAATGCCGCATATGGGGCGGTGACGCTGACGCAGTTGCAAACCGCCCTGACGGCCTAGCCGATGTGGAACAGGGTCGCGAACAGCTTGGGATCAAGACTGTCGGCGGCGAATGTCTGCCCTTCGGTCAGGACCGATACGGCATCATGGCTGTGCAGACTTTCCTGATGGCTTGCCACCACGCGAAAATCGCGAATACGTTGATCCTGTTGCAGTTTTTCGCAAAATGACCGCGCCGCATCCTCGACGAAAATCGGATTGGCGGCGTTCAGTTCTGCGAATGCCTGTTCGTCTTCGCGTTTGACCATGACTTGCGTTTCAGTCGGCACGGCCGCGCGGCAAATGTCGATCAGGTCTTCGAACCAGAGGCAGGGTGCGTCCTGTTCCAGTTCGACCGAAATGCGCGCGACGGATCGCTGCGAATGCGGTGTCGCCAACTGCCCACGATATTGGCGGGCATGTTCAGACAGTTCCAAAGAACAGGGGCAGGTGCTGGAATAGACGTAATCCAGATGCACGATCTTTTTCGCGACACCCTTTTGTTCGATCAGTACCAGCGCAATGTCGTAATACTGGAACCCTTCCAGACCCGAGCGCAGGCTTTGAACCTTCATCGGAAAGGAAAACCGCATCTGTATGCGCGCATCAAAGCTGTCCAGATCGGCCTTATAGGCTTCAAGCGCGCGTTCGATCACGTCAAAGCTGAATGTCTCGCCCGCATGTTTGTAGAACGTGCGCATGATGCGGGACATGTTGATGCCCTTCTTTTCCGCCTCAAGACTGACAGTGCCGGTGACACTGGTTTCAAGCGTCAGATCATCGCCGTCCCGGGTGTGAAAGCGGATCGGCAGGCGGAAATTGCTGATTCCGACGTGCTGGATTTGCTGCTTGGCGCCGCGGATCAGACTGGCGGGGCCATTCTGAAGATCGGGCAACATGGCGCGATACGCCTCATCGACGGCAAAATCCTCGGGGTAGGCGCGCGCCAAAGCGGGATAGTTCGGCAATTCCGATCCGGGGATCAGGCGCGACACCAGCGGATCAAGGGTCGCGACCTCTTCGGCAGTGGCATCAACGGCCCAGCGGCGCAGCAGGGCAAGCGCATCCTCGGCCTCGGCGCGGCTGGGTGCGCGCGCGGCATCGGGCTGGTGAATGTTCATGGCGTCCCCCTTTGACGTGATCCCATTCATATGGCGCTCACGTGACAGTTTTCCAACGAAATCATCTAGATTACGCTGAAAAGCATCTTTTGGATCAGTCATATCGGGGCCTTTCACGCAGGTCGCGCCAGCCTAGCACGCAAGCCTGCGCAATCACACCTTGTCAAGTGCAGCCATCAGATCGGCAATCAAATCATCAGGGTGTTCCAACCCCACCGACAAGCGCACAAGCCCCCCCGAAATGCCCAAGGTATCCTTTTGGTCCTGTGGCAGGCGCTGGTGGGTCGTCGTTGCCGGGTGTGTCACGATGGATTTGGCATCGGCAAAGTTATTGGAGATCGTGAACACCTCCAAGGCGTTCAGAAACCTGAAACAGGCGTCACGCCCACCTGCGATTTCAAATGCCAGCACCGTGCCGCCACTATCGGCTTGCGACAGGGCCAGCGCCTGTTGCGGATGGGCCGCGTGGGTCGGGTAGCGCAGCATCGTCAGTTTTGGATGCCCCGCCAGGGCATCGGCCACCATTTCGGCCGCCCCTGCCTGCGCGCGCACCCGCAAATCCAGCGTTTCCAAGGCCTTGAGATGGGTCCAGGCGGCAAAAGGGTTCATCGCTCCGCCAGTATGTTTGACGTAGGTTTCAACCGGCCCACGGATCAATTCGCGCGATCCGCAAATCGCACCACCCAGCATCCGGCCCTGCCCATCGATATGTTTCGTGGTGGACACAAGCGCAAGGTCCGCCCCGCAGGCGCGGGCATAGGAATAGACCGGGGTGGCCATCGCATCATCGGCCAGAACCAGCGCGCCAACCCTATGCGCCGCCTTTACCACATGGCGCATATCGACGACTTCCAGCGTCGGATTGGAAATGCTTTCAAAAAACACCAGCCGCGTGTCAGGCCGAATGGCCGCGTCCCATGCGGCGTTATCGGTGCCATCCACAAGCGTGATTTCAACACCGAAGCGCGCCAGAATATCCTCGAGCACATAGAGGCATGACCCGAAGAGCGCGCGCGAGGACACCACGTGATCGCCCGCTTTCAGCAGGGCCATCAGCGCGCCGCTGACCGCCGACATGCCGGAATTGCAGGCAAAGCAATCCTCGTAGCCCAGCAGCGCTGCCAACCGATCCTCGAACATGCGCACGGTCGGGTTGCCGTAGCGGGCATAGATAAATTCATCCTCGCCCGCCTGCAAAAACCGCGCCTCGGCGTCCTCGGCGCTGTCATAAACGAACCCCTGCGTCAGGAATATCGCCTCGCTCAGCTCGCCATATTGGCTGCGGCGCGATCCTGTGTGCACCGCTTTGGTGCGCTTGTCCCAGTCTGCCATGTGCTTGTCCCCTTGGCACAAAAAACCCGATACCGGTGCAGGTATCGGGCTGTTTATCCCTCACCCTTTTAGCGGCATGTTTAACGTGGCCCGCAATCCGGTAACAAATCGCCACATCGCGTCATTACGCCCAGCTTGGCGCGGGGTCAAGAACGGGTCAGTCGGTTTTGCTGTCTTCGGACTCGATCAAGAAGTGCTGAAGCGCGTAAATCTGCGACCACATGAACACGATTAACGCCGCCGGAAAGGCAAAGGTTTCCAGCGTGACCCATGTCGCCTCACTCATCGTGCGCCAGATCACCTCGTTGGCGATGGCCAAAGCCAGAAACATCCAGACAATCCGGCGGGTGAAAATCATCCAGCCTTCCATCTGCATGGGCAGGAATTCCCCCATGACGTATTCCAGAAACGAGCGCCCGCGCAGCAGGCCGAACCCCAGCACAGCAGCGAAAAACCCGTAAACGATCGTGGTCTTCATCTTGAAGAACGTCTCGTCGTTGAACCAGGCCGTCAACCCGCCGAAAAAGATCACCATAAAGGCGGTGAACACCTGCATCCGGCTGATTTTCCTGGTCAATATCCACAAGACCGCCATCGCCCCCAGCAACAGCGGGATCAGCAAAAGAGCCGCGACGATAAAGCCGGAATACTCCGTGCCAGCAAAGCTGAAAGTCTCGTCCTTGATCCAAAGATAGACGACGAAGAATGCAATCGTCGGCCCAAGTTCAAGGGTCTGTTTCAGCACGGGATTGATTTTGCGTTCTGTCATGGCGTCCTTTTAGCCGCCCATTTCCACAATGACAGCCCCCAAAGCGATCATTGCCATCAAAACCAGCCGCCGCGGGCCGACTTTTTCGCCCAGGATGAACCAGCCGATCAGCGCCGCAAAAACCGTCGATGTCTCGCGCAGCACCGCTGCCTCGCCGACCTTGTCCAGCCGCGTGGCGACCATCACGCCGCCAAAACTGATCCAGGCAATGACCGCCCCCGCCGCCCCGCGTGCGATCAGTGACCCGATGCCACCAGGCGCGCCAAAGCGGCGAATGCGCACCCATGCAATCACCGGAAAATCCAGCGCCGTGATGAAAAAGAACCACGCCAGAAAGGTAAACGGGTTGGCCGACTGCCGGATGCCCCAGGCATCATAAACCGTATAAAACGCAACCAGCATCCCCCCCAGCACCGCCCAGATCAGGCCGATCCGCAAGCCGCGCGGGTCCAGCGTTTCCTCGCCCAGATTACGCAATGCCAGCAACAGCATTCCGCCCGACAAACAGGCTACGCCCAGCCATTGCAGCGGCGTGAAATGTTCCCCGAACAAGATCGAAGCGGCCAGCACCGTGACCAATGGCCCCGTGCCGCGAATGACCGGATAAACCACCGTATAGGCGGCTCTTTCGTAGGCCAGCGCCACAGTCATCTTGTAGCCAAAGTGAATAAACAGCGCGCCGCCCAGAATCGCGAATGTCTGCGCGTTGGGCCAAGGCACCAGAAAAAACGCGACGGGGGCGGACATAACAACCAGCCAGCCGTCAATTGACCCGCGCATCAACCAGGGATCGTGCCGCCCCTTTTGCAGCGCGCCAAACACCGCATGGGCAAGGGCCGACATCAACGCCAGCCCCGTGGCCAGTTGCGCGCCCTGCGGCGTGCCCGCGATGCTGACCAGCCAGTCACCCATGTCGCGTCAGTCCGTCTGCCCCGTGGTCGGCGACCAGTCCGCACCCAGGGTCATACCATCCAGCAGGACATCCAAGCCCCCGTTTTCGACCATATCGACCCAGCCCATTGCCGCGAACGTCCCGACCTTGACCAAGCCAAATCCGGTTTCAGAATCCAGCGCCAGATCAAGCGACCCTTGCGGGCGTGGCAATTCACCGGCAAAGCCCGTCAATTCGGCGCGACTGGCATCATCCACGAACCCGTCGGGCAGTCGCGAAATCAGGTCAAAAGCGGCGCGGCGCTGTGCCTCGGGGCTGCCGCGCATCGTCAGCTTACCATTGAAACCAAAGGGATTTTCGTATTCCCCTGATAAGGACATTTCAAACAAGCCTGCCTTGTAGGTAACGGAGCCGATACTGACCTGCATCATGGATTTCGACGACAGGAACAGGCGTTCAAACACCATCGACCCGGCAATCACATCGCCCGCATCGGACGCCAACTCGGCCCGCTCCACGATCACCTGTCCGGCCGCCGGAATCTGGCGCAGGGTCGCCGACAGCGTCAGCGGTGGGCGGTTTGTGCTGATATCGCCCGCTTCCATTTCGTCGGGGTCAAGGCCGCTTATGCGAAATTCCAGCGCAAGCGGCGGGATGCCATCATCGACAAAGCGCGATATCTCCTCGGCGCGCCATGTCATTTCGTCAAAACGCGATGTCGCGAATGCCGGATCGCTGCCCCGCACTGCGCACCAGCCCTGCGGCGTGACGCGCACAAACGCACCAAGGCGGGGATCATCGCGATCGCCCTCGTTCATCAAAAGGTTAAACACCTCCCACGACTGCGTGCAGTCCGACATGCTCATCCGGCCAAAGGCGCTGACCTGCGTGGCCGCCAGAAACACCACCATCGTCAGAATGGTTTTCATGGCTCCAGCCCGGTCAAAGCTGCGGCGAATTCCTGCGGATCAAAGGGCGACAAATCATCAATCTGTTCGCCCACGCCAATGGCATGGATCGGCAGGCCGAATTTATCGGCCAGCGCCACCAGCACCCCGCCCTTGGCCGTGCCGTCAAGTTTGGTCATGACAAGGCCGCTGACATCCGCCAGCTCCTGAAACACCTTGACCTGATTCAGTGCGTTCTGCCCCGTTGTCGCATCCAGCACCAGCAGGGTATTGTGCGGTGCATCGGGATCTTTCTTGCGGATCACACGCACGATTTTCGACAGCTCTTCCATCAGATCGGCGCGGTTTTGCAAACGCCCTGCCGTGTCGATCATCAGCAGGTCCGCGCCATCGGCGGCGGCCTTTTCCATCGCGTCAAAGGCCAGCGACGCGGGGTCCGATCCTTCGGGTGCGGTCAGCACGGGGACACCGGCGCGATCACCCCAAACCTGCAACTGTTCCACGGCGGCAGCGCGAAAGGTGTCACCAGCGGCGATAACCACGGATTTTCCGGCGGCGCGGAACTGGCTGGCCAGTTTGCCAATCGTCGTCGTCTTGCCTGATCCGTTTACGCCGACCACCAGAACCACCTGCGGTTTCTTGGGATAAAGCGGCATGGGCCGTGCCACAGGCTCCATGATACGGGTGATTTCGGCTGCCAGCAACTCTTTGATTTCGTGACTTGAAAGGCGTTTCCCAAAACGCCCCTCGGCCATGTTTGCGGTCACGCGCAGGGCGGTATCAACGCCCATGTCGGCGCTGATCAACAACTCCTCGAGGCGTTCAAGCATGTCGTCGTCCAGCTCGCGCCGGACCACGGTTTTCTTTTCGGTGCGTCCCAGAAGGCGCCCGATCAGACCCGGCTTTTGGGCCTCCTGCGCGGCTTTTTCAGCCTGCGCCGCCTCTTGGGCTTCCTGCGCAGCTTGGGCGGCTTCCAGCGCTGCCTTGGTGCGGGCCGCGTCCTGGCGCGCGGCTTCTGCCCGCGCCTCCTCTTGGCGTTTTGCCTCGGCAAGGTCTTCCTGGCGTTTTGCGTCTTGGCGCGCAGTTTCCTCACGCGCGTCTTGTTCGCGCTTGGCCTCGGCCTGCCGTGCGGCTTCGGCGTGTTGGGCCACTTCTGCCTGTCGCGCAGCTTCCGCTGCCTCGCTTTCAAGTTTCGCTCGCTCTGCCGCTTCGACCTTTTGGGCCGCGGCCTGCGCTGCCTTTTGCGCCGCCGCTTCGGCCACTTTTTCGGCTTCGACCCGCGCTATTTCCGCCGCCTGTTTCGCCGCTTCCTCAGCCGCGAGACGCGCAGCTTTTTCGGCCTGTTCGGCAGCGGCTTTTTCGGCTGCGATACGGGCCTGTTCCTCAATCACTTCGGTTTCGATTTCCTCGGCGGTGCCACCGTCATCGACGATCGCGTCCAGCCCTTCCTCGATTTTCGAGGACGATTTGAACAGTTTGTCTTTCAGTTTCTTGAAAAAGGACATGGGAACCTTTGGAATAACCTTGCCTATTCCACCTAATCCCCTCGCGCCCGATATGGAAGCCTAGGCCAGCGCGAATGCCCAGTAAAACAGCGCCTGCGCCCCCCAATATGTGGCCCAAACAACGTAAGGCGTGCGAAAATGCGCCCTGTGACCTTTCGGGATCAGGAACAGTTCCGCCGCCAGAACCGCATCCGAGATGACGAAAAACAAAGCCGCGAGCATCGCCAATCCCGCGACGGGCAAGCCCAAAGCGGCCAAGCCCATCGCGACAATGATGCACAAATATATCATGACCGCCCCGCGCAACGCACCGGTGCGCGGCCACAGCAAACGCGCCATAACAACGGCAAATGCGACCAGAGCCAGGGCCGTGGTGGCGCGCCAACCCTGCGTGACCTGCGCCAGATCAAACCCGTCAACCTGTTGGAACAAAACAATATATGCAATATGCGCAAGGGCAAACGCGGCGACGCCACCCAAAAACCAACGTTCCCCATGACGCGACAGGCAAAAATCGCCAACCGCCCCCAGCATCAGTGCCGCGACCAGCCAGAAAGGCCCGCCTGCGGTCAGGGCAGCCGCGGCCAGCAAAGCCACCGAAGCGGTCTTGATCAGTGATTTCACCCAGCTTGGACCGCGCGCACTAAACCCCAGCCAGAACAGCAGCGACAGGGCCGCCGCCGCGCCAAATAGCATCTCCGTCATTTCTGCCCCCAAGGTTGCGCAGACCCGCCCTAGGCCCGCCATTTTCCTGTGCTATATCATGGGCAACCAACCCGAGGGCTGCAATGTCACGCCAGATGATCCTTTTCACCGCCGTCACCCTGACGGCCCCCGTATTGATCGCCGCCGCTGCGCTATGGGGCGGCTGGTGGGCGGTTGCCGCGCTCGCTTTTCTGACGGCGATTACCGCGTCGCTGGACGAATTCGTCAGCTTTGCCAGCGCACCGGGCGGCGAGGATCGCGAATTTCCCGAGGCCGACAGGCTCTCCACGGCCCTTGCGCTGGCGCATTTTGCACTATTGGCCCTGATGATCACCACCCTGACCCGGGACTGGCTTAATCCGCTTGAAAAGCTGGCAGCTTTCGCTGCCGCCGGGCTGTTTTTCGGACAAGTGAGCAATTCCAACGCCCACGAGCTGATCCACCGGTCATCACGGTTTCTGCATGGTCTGGGCAAATGGGTCTATATTTCGGTGCTGTTCGGGCATCACACTTCGGCACATCCGCTGGTGCATCACATCCATGTCGCAACCCGCGCCGACCCCAGTTCCGCACGGCAGGGCGAGAGCCTTTATCGGTTCATGTGGCGGGCGTGGCGCGGGTCGTTCCGGCAGGGGGCGGCGGTGGAAAGCGCGCGGCTCAAACGCGCAGGCAAGCCCCGCTGGCACCACCCCTATATGATGTATATCGGCGGCGGCGCGATCATGCTTGCCCTTGCTGCGCTGATCGGTGGACCCTGGGGCATCGCGGCCCTGCTGGCGCTGGCAGGCTTCGCGCAAACACAGCTTTTGATGTCGGATTATGTGCAGCACTACGGGCTGACGCGGGCCATTGGCGGGAACGGGAAACCTGTTCCCGTCGCCGCGCGTCATTCATGGAATACGCCGCATTGGTTTTCGTCGGCGCTGATGCTGAATGCCCCGCGCCACTCCGACCACCACGCCCATCCCGCGCGGCCCTACCCCGCACTTGAATTGCCCGCCGATGCGCCGATGCTGCCCCGTTCACTACCTGTCATGGCCTGCGTGGCCCTTTATCCGCGCCTGTGGCGGCGCGTGATGGACCCGCGCGCCGATGAATGGGCCACCAAGCCCTAGAACAAACTGCCCTGATCAGGCGGCGGTGTCTTTGCCTTGGCCGGTTTCGGGGTCTTGCCGGTCAAATCATAGCGCCCGTCGGCAAATTCAATCTCGAGAGCCTGGGCCGTCTTGGCCGCGGCCACACCCGTCACGACATCGCCGTCGCCGCGCACCACCGCATAGCCGCGCTTCAATGTCTCGCGATACCCAAGCGTTTCGCGCAAACGGTCCAGGCCATCAAGGCGCGCACGGCGGCGATGTTCCTGCGCAACGCCTGCGCGCGCCATCCGCCCCGTCCAGACCAGCAAGGCATCCGCCTGCTGCGTCATCATCTGCATCAGCGCATCGGGGCGCAATCGCGGGGCAAGACGCGCAAGATCACGGCCACCATCGCGCACCACGCGTGCCAATGCCGGGGCCAGCCGCGCGCCCTGCGCCGCCGCCTTTTCGCGCGCGCGTTCTACCCGTGTTGCCAGAAGTGACGGGCGCAAGGCTCCCGACACCTGTGACAGCCGCAGCCCGCGTTTCTGCACTACACCGCGCAGCGCGCCATCCAATCTTTCATCCCAGTAATCAAGCCGTTGGCGGGCCTGTTCCACCAACATATCCGGCTTGGGCAGCGCGCGGGCCAAATCACGCACCCGTTGGTCGCGCGCCGCAATCCCACCTGTCAGGGCACGCGTCAGGCGCGCATCCTGATCACCAACCCAGGCCAGCAGTTCCAAGCGCACCGGCACGGCCAGTTCCGCCGCCGCCGTGGGCGTGGGCGCGCGCCTGTCGCTGACATAGTCGATCAGGGTCGTATCCGTTTCATGCCCGACCGCCGAAATCAGTGGAATCTCAGAAGCGGCGGCAGCGCGGGCAACGATTTCCTCGTTAAAGCCCCAAAGATCCTCGATCGAACCGCCACCGCGCGCCACGATCAGCAGATCGGGGCGCGGCAGGCTGCCCCCTGGCGTCATCGCATTGAACCCCGCAATTGCGCGGGCCACATCGGGGGCGCATTGCTGGCCCTGAACCGCCACCGGCCAGACCAGCACCTTGCGCGGGAACCGATCCCGCAAACGGTGCAAAATATCGCGAATAACGGCACCACTGGGCGATGTAATCACGCCGATCACCTCGGGCAGATAGGGCAGCGCACGCTTGCGCTCGGCCGCAAACAGCCCCTCGGCCTCAAGCGCCTTTTTGCGCTTGTCCAGCATCGCCATCAGCGCACCCACGCCGGCCGGCGCGATATCTTCAATCACCATCTGGTATTTCGACTGACCGGGGAATGTGGTCAGCTTGCCAGTGGCGACGACTTCCATCCCCTCCTCGGGCTGGGTCACCAGACCTTGGGCGCGGCCCTTCCAAATGACGCCCGATAGCACGGCGCGATCATCCTTGAGGTCCAGATAAACATGCCCCGAGCGGGGCCGCGACACGCGCCCGACCTCGCCCTTGACGCGGACAAAACCGAATTCGCCCTCGATCGTGCGCTTCACCGCGCCCGATATCTCGGAAACGGTAAATTCCGGCGCGTTGCCCGCCTGTTCGGGATCGTCGATCAGGTCCATCTGTCACCTTGTGCTAGCTTGCCTGCGACCTTAGAACGCCGATCAACCAAGGGAAAGCGGGGGCATCCATGAATATCCTGATTTTGGGCGGCGGCGGTCGCGAACACAGCCTGGCCTGGGCTGTGCAACAGAACCCGAAATGCGACCGGCTGATTGTTGCGCCGGGCAATGCAGGTATCGCCCAGATCGCGGAATGCGCCGATATCGACATCAACGATGGTGACACGGTCGCCACCTTTGCCGCCGAAAACGCGGTCGATTTTGTCATTATCGGGCCAGAAGCCCCCCTTGCCGCCGGTGTCGCCGACCGTTTGCGCGATGCAGGGTTTACGGTTTTCGGACCTTCGGCAGCGGCCGCGCAGCTGGAAGCCTCGAAATACTTTACCAAATCTGTCTGTGACGCGGCAAATGCCCCCACGGCCCGGTATGCGCGATTTGTCCAAGCCGCGCCGGCCCGCGCCTATGTCAAAGAACAGGGCGCACCGATCGTGATCAAGGCCGATGGGCTGGCCGCAGGCAAAGGCGTGGTCGTTGCGATGGACACCGAAACGGCGCTGGCGGCCATCGACGACATGTTCGGCGGTGGATTTGGCGATGCGGGCGCCGAAGTCTTGATCGAAGAATTCATGGACGGCGAAGAGGCCTCGTTCTTTATCCTTTGTGACGGCGAAACAGCCCTGCCCATCGGCACCGCCCAGGACCACAAACGTGCCTTTGACGGCGACCTGGGGCCAAACACCGGCGGCATGGGCGCCTATTCGCCCGCGCCCGTGCTGACAGATGCCATCGCCGCCAAGGCAATGGATGAAATTATCCGACCCACACTGGCCGAAATGGTGCGGCGCGGCGCTCCCTATCAGGGCATCCTCTATGCCGGGCTGATGATCAAGGACGGCCAACCACGGCTAGTCGAATACAACTGCCGCTTTGGCGATCCCGAATGTCAGGTGCTGATGATGCGCCTTGGGGCGCAAGCGCTTGATCTGATGCTAGCCTGCGCCCAAGGGCGTCTGGCGGGGATGCAGGTCAACTGGGCCAATGATCACGCCCTCACCGTGGTCATGGCGGCCCGAGGCTACCCCGGCTCTTATGAAAAAGGCAGTGTGATCAATGGGCTGGACGATCTGCCCGAAGATTCACATCACATGGGCTTTCACGCCGGCACTGCGGAAAAAGACGGCAAAATCATCGCCAGTGGCGGGCGCGTCCTCGACATCACTGCGCGGGGTGATACGTTGGAACAGGCCCACGCGCGCGCCTACGCAATGATCAAACAAATCGATTGGCCCGAAGGGTTCAACCGCACCGACATCGGCTGGCGTGCCCTCTGACGTCTTCTGTTCAAAAATACGCCCTCTGAGCGCAACAACATACCGACCGGCGCGTCAGGATTTCTGGCGGGCTCGCGCTGCAAGACCCCCATAAAAACGGCAAAAGCCGCGCCCCAAGGCGCGGCTTTTTCAATGTCAGGACAGTCGGTTCAGGCGGCCCGGCTGATCAGCACATCTCCGATTTCCTTGGCCGCATCGCCTTCGTCGCCATTGCCCACGGCGGCAATCTCGCGGGTCAGGCGCTCCAACGCGGCTTCATAAAGCTGGCGTTCGGAATAGCTTTGCTCGCGTTGATCGTCAGCGCGGTGCAGGTCGCGTACCACTTCGGCAATCGCGATCAGATCGCCCGAGTTGATCTTTTGCTCGTATTCCTGCGCACGGCGCGACCACATCGCCTTTTTGACCTTGGCTTTGCCGCGCAGGGTTTTCATCGCATGTGCTACGATATCGGGCGAAGACAAGCCACGCATCCCGACCTCGGTTGCCTTGTTGGTCGGCACCCGCAGGGTCATCTTGTCTTTTTCGAACGCAATGACGAAAAGTTCCAGTTCAAAACCGGCGACTTCGTCCTTCTCGATTGACACAATCTTGCCAACCCCATGCGCCGGATAAACGACGAAATCATTGGGGCGGAATTCACTTTTCTTTGACTTGCTCATAGGTGTCCTTTCCAGACATCTTGACCGGAGCCGACAAAAAACCCGCAAGTGACAATGTCACCAGCAGGTGTTTCAGGGGCGGTCAAGATCAATATTCTTGTAGCATTGGCGTTACCATACCACAAAAAACGCCCCAAACAAAGCGCCGCGATGCAGCAAGCGGCGATATAGCTTGTTTTTCAGGGTGTTTTGCCGCGTTTTGAACGCAACGTCACACGGCAAACCACGCGAATCGCGTTTTACCCGCCCTCGCCCGGGTTTTCCGAAAACAGGTCGATCTTGCCCGGTTTGCCGTCCATCTCGTCGGCATTCGGCAGGGGGTCTTTCTTGGTGATGATGACCGGCCACATCTCGGAATACTTGCGGTTGAACTCGACCCATTTTTCCATGTCCGGCTCGGTATCGGGGCGGATCGCATCGGCGGGACACTCAGGTTCGCAAACGCCACAGTCGATACATTCGTCAGGGTGGATCACCAGCATGTTTTCGCCCTCGTAGAAACAGTCCACGGGGCAGACCTCAACGCAATCTGTATATTTGCAGGCAATGCAGTTGTCGTTGACGATATATGTCATGGCACGTCCATCCTTCTTTGCCGCCTAGCTAGTCCAGACGCGCCGCTCATTCAAGGCGGGACGGCCCGATATCGCGCTTCTGGGACGCGAGGTTTGCGCGTTCCTTGCGATTGGGGCGACCCTTCCCTTCATATCGCGGATTTGGCGAACCAGCGTTCCGGGTTTTGACCGGATCGGCGACAGGCGCTGGCGACAGATCCTCATACAGAGCCTGCGCTTCGGGGGCCGGCCCACGGCGCAGCCCAATCGCGATGATCTTCACGACTTTCACGTCTTTTTCCTTGGCGAATGTCAGCACATCGCCCGCCCCGACCATGCGCGCGGGCTTGCTCACGAGGGTGCCATCGACCCGCACCTTGCCTGCGGCCACGGTTTTTGTGGCCAGCCCACGTGTCTTGAAGAATCGCGCATGCCACAGCCATTTGTCGATCCGAATCGTGTCGCGCGGTTCACTCAATCGGTTTTGAAACCCGACAGGGCGGCGGCAAAGGGGTTATCGGGGTCGATCTTCTTTTCCGGCTTGGGCGGGCGGGCCGATACGGTTTTGGGGCCACGGTTTTGCGGCTTGCCCCCTTCTGATTTGCCACGGGGTTTGCCCTTGGCGCGGGGCTTGTCGCCTTGCGGGCGGCGCCCCTGATTGCGCGGCGCACGTGCCCCCCATGTAAAGGTATAGAACACTTCCATTTCGGGGGCCTCGGTGGGCACTTCGGCAGGGGCGTCGGCGGGGGCGTCGGCGGGCACCTCGGCGGGCGGTTCGGCCGGTATTTCATCAGGCTGCGCGGGTGTTTCAACCGGTGTTTCAACGGGCGCTTCCTGCGGTGCCGGTTCGGGCAGTTCCTTGGGGTCTTGCGCGGCCTTCACCTTGACGCGTTCACCCTTTTCGGCCGCGTATCCCAGCCCCTGCATCAGGTCGGCGAATTGGTCCAGGGTCATGCCGGTGATCGACAGCATATCGGCCTTGGCCTCAAACCCTGCGCGAGTGTTTTCATTGCGCAGCATATCGGCCAGCCGTTCCAGCATATCGATCCGGATCGCCCGCTCTCCAGCGGCGCGATACCCGGCCATCGTATAGTATCCCTCCACTGCGTCCTTGGTTGTCGGCACAGTCACCAGACCCGGAGGCGGACTTTCGGGAAACTCCTGCAAGCCCTTGGCAAGGCTCCACAAAACCAGACGCAGGCGGGTTGGCGCGGGTTTCAGCAACAAGGGCAAAAAGATCGTGAACTGGCCAAAGCGGATACCGTGCTTGCGCAGCGCACCGCGTGCGTCCTGATCCAGCGCCTTGACTTCCTCGGCCACATCGGCACGGGTCAACAACCCAAACCCTTCGATCATGCGGAATGCAAAACCGCGCGCCAGACCGGTCAGGGTTTCGTCGCGCTGCATGTTGATCAACGGTTCAAATGCCGTGGCAATCTTGCGGTCGATAAAGTGCTGCAAACGGCGCTGCACCTTGGCCGCCACATCCGCACCAGCCTCATCGTCAACAAAGGCCTGCGCCGTAGGCTTCAGCGGGTCAGCCCCAGCCACCAATTTGCCCACCGCGTCGCTGCCCCACATCAGGCCCCCCTGTTCGGTGAAATCAATTTCGGTGTCGGGCGCGTTGTAAAAACGGTCCGCACGTAGATGGAAATGCGGCGCAAGCGCCTGTTCGGATGCCTGGCGCAGGGTTTTTGCCTCGTCGGGGCTGCCGGATTTGTCCTGCCGGAACCGGAAACCTTCCAAACGCCCGACATATTCGCCCTCGACGCTCACTTCACCTTTGTCGTTCACCTCGGCCACAAGGCTCTCCTTCTGCTTGAGCCGGCGAAGCAAGACAGATGT